>JBBDMX010000016.1:6162-151229 GCA_040878035.1 Phycisphaeraceae bacterium
GCCTGTAGAACTCCACGCGCCGCCTGTAGAACTCCACGCGCCGCCTGTAGAACTCCACGCGCCGCCTGTAGAACTCTACGCGCCGTCTGTAGAACTCCACGCGCCGCGCCCAGACGCCCCGGGGCGGCGGCGGGATGGGCTTGGGGAGCGGCTGGGCTTCCCTTTTGGGGTCCGAGAACTGCGGCCGAAACGGCCGGGCGCACCGGACCGCCGACATGGTGCGTCCTATCTATAGGGTGGAGGGTGGAGAGTGGAGAGTGGAGAGTGGAGAGTGCAGGCTGGAGAGGCCAAGTCGCAGGTGGGCAAGTTACAAGTTACAAGGCCCAAGTCGGAGGCCGGGTGTTCTGCGTTTTCTGCGTTTCACCGATATGGTCTGACGCGCGGGTCGTCGCGCTGTTCGGCATGGCGCCTGGCGTTCTCCACGTAGCGCGGCGGGATGTCGGCCAGGTATTGCTTTTCCGTGTCGTTGGTCGGGCGGACGATCTTGCCCGGCACGCCCAGCACCACCATGCCGTCGGGCACGACCATGCCCGGCGTTACGACCGCGCCGGCGGCGATGATGCAGCCCTTGCCGATTTTCGTGTGCCCCAGCACGGTGGCGCCCATGCCGATGAGCGTGCCGTCGCCGACGGATTCGCCGTGCACGATGGCGCCGTGGCCGATGGTGACGTTGGCGCCGATGACGTTGGGATAGCCCTTGTCGCAATGGATGACGGCGTTGTCCTGCACGTTGGTCGCCGAGCCCAGGATGATGGGCGCCACGTCGCCGCGGATGGACACGCCGTACCAGATGTTCACATCGTCGCCCAGGGTGACCTCGCCCAGCACGCGGGCAGTGTCGGCGATAAAGACATTACCAATACGGTGGATAGACATGGCCATGATCTTACCGAAGCTGTCACGCCCTATTCCCACAAGTCGGTGCTCAGGTACTTCAGGCCAGAGTCCGGCAGCAGCACGACGATCGTCTTTCCGGCGCACGGTCCGGCCAGGAGTTGCAGTGCCCCGGTGACGTTGGCGCCGGATGAGAAGCCGGTAAACAGGCCCTCTTCTCGCGCCAGTCGCCGGGTGGTATCGATCGCCTGAGCGTCGGTGACCTGGAGAAAGCCATCGATCAGCTCACGATCCAGCAGTGGAAGCTCGGCCATCGTGTAGCCGCCGCCCTGGATACGGTGCGCGGGCTGGACGGCCCGCTCCCCGGCAAGCACCGCGGCCCCGACCGGCTCGATCACCAAGCACTTGATGCCCGGGTCATGCGCCTTGAAGGCCGCGGCACAGCCCGCAAACGATCCGCCCGTTCCCACAAAATCACAGAAGGCATGAATCGCACCACGCGTCTGCCGGAGGATTTCCGGGCCCGTGTGCAGTTGATGAGCCCGGACACTTGCAGGCAGGCGAAACTGATCGGCACGAAAAGCCCCACGCTGGATCACCAGGCGCTGCGCAGCCTGCTCGACCAGGGCCAGATCGTCACCCGAAACCTGGCCTGCTTTGGATCCAGCAGCCTGGTCGACCAGCACGACTTCCGCGCCCAGGGCGCGCATCATGCGCGCACGCTCAGGCGAGTTCCCCCCCGACATCACAGCCACGAAGGGATAGCCCATGACAGCGCAGACGATGGCCAGGCCCGTGCCCGTGTTGCCGCTGGTCAGTTCGACAACCATCTGCCCCGGCCGCAGCGCCCCGGCGGCTTGTGCATCCAGAATGATCTGACGGGCAATGCGATCTTTCTTCGACAGGCCCGGATTGAGGAACTCGAGTTTGGCCACAATGCGCCCGGGAATTCCGCGAGTGAGCCGGGAGAGTTCCACCAGCGGCGTCTGGCCGATGGCGTCCAGAACGGAAGGCAGCGTGTGACTGTCACGGTTCATGCGCGGGACATCTTAACGCCTGTTCACGCCAGCAATCCATGAGCCCAGGACCCAACCAATGCGCTCTGACTTGACAGCGGACGGCGCGGCCCTATCCTAACCCGACTGTCTTGTCCGCTGACCGGGGAGCCTTCGGGGCTGTGGGCATGCAGCCCGCGTTTGGATTCCCTCACAACCCGCATCGCTTTTGGAGATTCAGTAATGGCACTGAAAGTCGGTATCAACGGATTCGGTCGCATCGGCCGCCTGGTTTGCCGGGCCGCCGCGGGCAACCCCAACATCCAGATCGTCGGCATCAACGACCTGGTTCCCGCGGACAACCTGGCGTACCTGTTCAAGTACGACTCGACCCACGGCAAGTTCGAGGGCAGCGTCGAGCCCCGTGGCGAAAACGCCCTGGTGATCAACGGCAGGGAGATCCCCACCTGCTCCGTGCGCAATCCCGAGGAACTGCCCTGGGGCAAGCTCGGCGCCGACTACGTCGTCGAGTCCACCGGCCTGTTCACCGACTATGAAGGCGCCAGCAAGCACCTCAAGGCCGGCTGCAAGCGCGTGCTCATCAGCGCCCCGACCAAGAGCCCCGACCAGGTGCCCACGCTGGTCATGGGTGTCAACGAAGGCACGTTTGACAAGAGCAAACACAGCGTGGTGAGCAACGCGAGTTGCACGACCAACTGTCTGGCGCCGGTCGCCAAGGTGCTGCACGTCAACTTCGGCATCGCCGAGGGACTGATGACGACGGTGCACGCGGTGACGGCGACGCAGCCGACGCAGGACGGCCCCAGCCGCAAGGACTGGCGTGGCGGGCGCAGCGCGGGCTTCAACATCATCCCGGCCTCGACCGGCGCGGCCAAGGCCGTGGCCCTGGCCATGCCCGAACTCAAAGGCCGCCTCACCGGCATGGCGTTCCGCATCCCCACCGCCAACGTGTCGGTGGTCGACCTGACGGTCAAGACCGAGAAGGCCACCAATTACAAGGCCATCTGCGCGGCGATGAAGGCCGCCAGTGAGTCTGGCCCGCTCAAGGGTTACCTGGGCTACACCGAGGAAGAGGTCGTCTCGAGCGACTTCATCACCGATCCGCGCAGCTCCATCTTCGACGCCGGCGCCGGCATCGAACTCAACAGCAACTTCTTCAAGCTGGTGAGCTGGTACGACAACGAATGGGGCTACAGCAACCGCGTGGTCGACCTGCTGGTGCACATGGCGTGCGCCGACGGGATCAAGTGATCTCAATCCGCGATTGTCACCCACGGTCGTAAGCTAACTTCCCCTGCCACCCCATCGCCTCGGCATTGCCGGGGCGATTTTTTTCGGTTGAACACGAGGGCACGAAGTAAGCAGGCAAATGATGAAGGGAGAATGCGAGCGTGGTTATCGCCGGCGCCGTTGGCATACTCCCGCAGGGCCGCTTGGGCGACTTCGTTGGTTGCCTTTGTGCCGCAAACGCTGAGCGGCGTCCCTATCAGACAAAATTGTCTTAAATCTGTGGCGGAACGCCGTGATCCGTGGTAACATCCTGCCTGGCCGCCTGTCGGGGCGCGACATGGATGATCGCGCCGGTCTGGGCGGTGCCGGTTTCTTTCCAATGGTGGAGCCCCCGGAACCCCGAAACCCGGAACCCCGGACATACGGCCCCCCGGACCCCGGACCCCGGACCCCGGACCCCGGACCCCGCCCGAACCTTAATTCGCGATGATCTTGGCTTGCCGCTTGTGCCACAGTGCTTTTGCTCGACGACTGGCCTATCATCAGACTTAAGGATCGTAATTGGTAAACATGATCGGCCCAATTGCCTCGCTCGACCCACGGACCCACTGCGGCTTCGCCGCCACCGGTCGCAAGCGGCTCGGCTAGACCAGCACACGCGACGCGGTACCACACCCCGAGCTACGAAACGAGCTTCTATTGCCCAGTCCCACCACCCTCCGTGCAACTCCCGCCTCCACCCTCGGATCCACCCCCGGATCCACCCCCGGATCCGCCCCCGGATCCGCCCCCTCCGCCTCGCAGGCTCAGCACGCCCCTCAGCGCCTCGTCTCGGGCGTCGTCCATCCCCTGGGCGACAAGGCCCGCGTCCTGCTGTGCAGCGTGTTTGGCCCCTATGCCCAGGACGATGAATTCGGCAGCCGGCTCATCAACCCGATGGAGCTGTATCACAACCAGGTGACGCGCGTGCAGGGGCCGTTCTCCTTGCGCATGTTCCATCGCTCCTGGGGCCTGATGCTCATCCAGGCCAACATCACCGCGCCCTGTACGCTGCTGGACTTCCCCGTGCTCGACCGCTTTGTCCAAGAGATCAGCACCAAGCAGTACGACATCATCGGCATCAGTGCCATCATTCCGAACCTGGGCAAAGTGAAGAAGATGTGCGAGCTGATCCGCCAGTACCAGCCGCAGGCGACGATCGTCATCGGCGGTCACATCGCTAACCTGCCGGCGCTGGAGAAGCGCATCGACGCCGACCACGTGGTTCGCGGCGAAGGCGTGCGCTGGTTCCAGCATTTCCTGGGCCAGCGGACCGACCAGCCCTTCCGCCACCCGCACATCCTCTCGGGCATCGGCGCCCGCACGTTGGGCATCACGCTGAGCACCAAGCCCGGCGAAGTCGCCGCCACGCTCATCCCCTCGGTCGGCTGCCCCATGGGGTGCAACTTCTGCTCCACCAGCGCCATGTTCGGCGGCAAGGGCAAGTTCATCGACTTCTATCAGACTGGCGACGAGCTCTTTGCCGTGATGCTCGACCTGGAGAAGCACCTGAAGGTGCGCTCGTTCTTTGTGATGGATGAGAACTTCCTGCTGCATCGGCCGCGGGCTCTGCGCCTGCTGGAGCTGATGAAGGAACACAACAAGGCCTGGGCGCTGTATGTGTTCTCCTCCGCCAACGTGCTGCGTTCGTATACCATCGAGCAACTGGTGGGCCTGGGCATTTCCTGGGTGTGGATGGGCCTGGAAGGCCAGAGCAGTCAGTACGTGAAGCTGCGCGGCGCTGACACACGTGAACTGGTGAGCATGCTCCAGTCGCACGGCATCCGCGTGCTGGGCTCGACGATCATTGGCTTGGAAGAGCACACGACTGAGAACCTTGACACGGCGATCGATTACGCGGTGAGCCACGACACCGAGTTTCACCAGTTCATGCTTTACACGCCGATCCCCGGTACGCCGCTGTGGGCAGAAATGGAGAAGCAAGGCAAGTTGACCGATGCGGGGTGCACAAACGTCTGCGACACGCATGGGCAGCTTGGGTTCAACTATCGTCACGCGCAACTGCCGCCGGGCAGTGAGACCCAGTTCCTGATCAAGGCTTTCACGCGCGACTTTGAAGTCAACGGCCCCAGCGTCGTACGCATGACGCGGACGCTGCTGGCGGGTTGGCGACGGTATCGTGATTGTTCCGATCTGCGCGTGCGGGCGCGCATCCGCTGGGAGACGGCGGAATTGGCGACGGTCTATGCCGGCGCCACGTGGGCGGCACGCAAGTGGTTTGCCGACAAGCCCGCGTTGCGGCAGCGCATCGACAACCTGCTCAAGGAACTCTATCGCGAGTTTGGCTGGAAGGCGCGTCTGGCGGCGCCGCTGGTGGGCCGGTACGTGTATAGCAAGCTCGTGCGCGAGGATGCCCGCCTGAAGCAGGGCTGGACCTACGAGCCACCGACCTTCTGCGAGCACACGCACCAGCCGGGCCAGGCGGCTTCGACCGCGGCCACGCCCGCCACGGGACTGCCGGGCCTCCTGCCTGACCTGGCCGGCGCGGAGAGATAGGTCGCCTCTGCGCCAGCAATGATGTCCTCCGACGGTCAGGCCGCCGACTGCAAATGGTCTTCCCATCCAGGGAACACCAGCACGGCGGGATGGCACCGCAAGGCGCGCGCCAGCACCTTGGCGCGCTCAATGCCCAGACGGACGCGATCATTCTCGATGGCGGACAAGGTGGACTGCGGGATGCCCGTGCACGCCGCCAGTTGATTCTGGCTCATGCCCTGCAACTCGCGCACAATACGCACAGATTCGCCTACCGAAACCTCAATGCGTTTCTTCGCAGGACGGAATGCGTTCATTTATGGCCTCCTGTAGTCGTGAGCAGTGATCGACACCACTTGTAGCAACTCCTGCGCCGGCACCGACCGATAGGTGACGCGGTACTTCAGTCCGAGGCGGCAGGATCTGTGGCCATGCCACTTGCCCGACAACGCTTCGTCATTGAATCCTCTCATCAGACGCAGGCCCGATGGCCCCGAGAGCATGGCAATGTCCTTCCACTTCTCATACCTACACCATTTATGACATGTCAAACGCAGGCGATTCTGGCTCGTTTCCTGCCTTCCTCCCCCGACTTGCCGGGTGCGGAGAGACAAGGCCGCCTTCGGCGGCATTACGGCAGCGGATGCTGCTCGAAGCGCTCCAGCACCGGTTCGACGAACTCGACGAAGTGTTGTGTCTCATCGAAATAGACGCCGGAGAATGACAGTGCGCGGCCCTTTTCGCGCCATGAAGCAGTTACCCGTCGGCTTGCCGTGCGCCATCATCACGTAGAACGCCGACTCATCGCCCCAGCGGTAGATGTCGTTGCGTTCCTGAAGCACCACGTTCGCGACGCTCTGGACTCCACGCAGCGCGCCGTCCTTTTGGTCGGCATTGGTCGTTCGGGCGATTCGCTCAGTCACGTCAAATGTGGCCATGCAACTCAGGTAGGGTGAATCATCGTTGGCAGGTTCGTCGTACTCGTATTCGACCGAGTAACCCTTGTCGGGCCAGCGTTTGCTGGTGATGGTTTCGTGCGCCGCGTCCGGCGTGAAATCGTCCCTCCACTCGGCCAGCAACTCGGCGTTGACCACCACCGCGCGATCGGCGTTGGTGACGGGGAGCGGCTTGTCAGTGCCCAGCATGACCAGCAGAACGCCCGTCAGCACGCAGAGACCAAACAGCACCATCGGCACGCCCACGCCCAAGGTCACCCACAGCCACGCCCGGCTCTTGACCGCCAGCCTAGGCAGTGCGGTGCTTAAGGGCGCGGCGGGGGCAAGCGTCGGCAGGTCCGACGGCAATTGAGTCATTCTGCGTCTCCTTGGGAGGATGACACCAGCATACCCGCGCCAGGGCGGTTGGACAGCGGCGCGGACGCATTTCATACTCTGCTCATGCAGCCCCACCCGCGCCTTTACCTTCGCCCTTCGCACATCGACCGCCTGAGCACACTCGTGGATGGCCCGCTTCTTGCCGCCGCCAGCCAGGCGGTTGTAAACCTCGCGGACCAGTTTCTTGACGATGCAACCATCGAAGTGGCGCCGGGCAGCCACAACGCCCACCTCATCCGCGCCCGCATCAACCAGACGCGCGTGCTGACCCTGCTGGTGCGGTACCGCCAGACGGGCGATCGTCGTTATCGCGACGCTGCGCTGGCGGATGTGACGCGCATGGGCGCCTGGTCGCACTGGTCGTGGATCGCCTGGCGCAAGGGTCAGGATGAGCCCCAAGCCCAGTTCGACTTAAGCTACGGCGAGAACGCCGCCACCCTGGCGCTGGCGTTCGACTGGCTGGCGGCGGAACTGACCGACGCGCAGCGCGACGAGTTGCTGGCCATCGCCCGCCGATGGGTCGTCCCCGTGTTCCTTTACCACTCGGATCCACAGCACCCGGCGACCCAGTGGTTCGCCAGGGCCGACTCCAACTGGAACACCGTCTGTGCCGGCGGCGCGGGATTGGTCGCGCTGGCTATGCACGAGCATCTGCCCGAGGCCGACCTCATGCTCCAGCGCGTCGAGCAGTCGATCGCGCCCTACTTCGCTTTGCTCGACGACACCCAGGGCGCCTGGCCCGAAGGCATCGGTTACTGGAACTACGGCATGCGCTATGGCCTGATGTACCTGCTGAGCCACGAGGCCGCCACCGGCCAGGCCCACCCCGTCTTCGGACGCCCGGGCATCAGGCAGACTCTGCGTTTCCCGCTGGAATTCTGTCCCCACGGCCGGCCTTGCAGCTTCGGCGATGTTAATCGCTTTGAGCCGCTACCGTTCCACTACGCCCTGGCGATGCGCCTTGATGAGCCGGCGCTGATCCCCCTGCTGGACGAACTGCCGCGCGGCGACTATGCCCATCAGCACTGGCCCAACGCGGCCGAACTGCTGCTGCTGCATCCGCGCCATCTTATGACCACCGGCGCCGCGCCCGCCCCCGTCGCGCCCTTCGTGCGGCACTATCGCGGCCAGGATTGGGTCGTTCTGGCGGACCGCTGGCCCCGGCCGGAAATGTACCTGGCGATTCGCGGCGGAACCACCGAAGGTCCCCACGCCCAACTCGACCTCTTGAGTTTCCAGTGCGCCGTCTGCGATGAGCTCCTGCTTCTCAACGTTCCCAACCTTGAATACCTGGACACCACTTTCAGCTCGCGACGCGGGTCGCTCTACGAGGTACGGCCCGACAGCAAGAACACGCTGCTGATCAACGGCGTGGGCATCGAACGGCCCGCCCGCGTGACGACGCAGACGCTGACGGTCGGCCGCTGCCCGGCGGTGCGCCTCGAGGGCGCCGCCGCGTTTGGCAAGATGCGCGACGGCCCGGTGGCCGAAGTGGCCACGCGCCTGTTCGTGCTGCTCAGCGCGCGCGCGGTGCTGATCGTGGATCACGTGGTGGTGCCGCACGCCGGCCGCGTTGAAACGCGCCTGCACACGCCCGCCGCCGTCAAGCTCCAGCGCGCCGCCGCCACCCTCACCGGCCAGCGCCAGATCCTGCACGTGCGCTTCGCCGCCAGCATTCCGGCCCAGGCGGACCTGGCCATCGATGCGCCGACCAGCCCGGATGTGCCCTACACCATGCTCCGCTGGCGCAGCAAGGACCTGCACCACGCCATGACCATGGCGACACTGCTCAGCCGCGACGCCGACGCTTCGGTCACGTTACAGGTCGCCGACGATGGTGCCGGCCAGACCATGTGCGCCGTGCACGCCGGCGGTCAGTCTTGGATGATGCCGTTGCCGGTGTAGGAGGACAGCCGAAGAACGAGGAACGAAGAGTGAAGAGCGAAGACTGTTAGCCCAGGGCACCAACGGTGCGGGCTCGCACCAACGACGCGGCATTTGCTGCATCAACCGGTCCGTCAGATGAACGGCTCCACGGCTCAATTGGGCGGCCCAACGGCGGATGTTCGCAACCCAACTGCCTGACAGGATACGCCGCGGCGACTGCATCGCAAGGGGAAATGCGATTCCGAGAGGGGTAGAGCTGGACAGGGCATGGGACGTGGACGCTACGCCGTACCTCCCAGGCGGGGGAGCGGCTGGGCTTTCGAGTCGAGGGGTATGAGTTCACGGGGCGTCGCCGCCGCGGTGCTGCGTGGGCGGGTGGCCGGTGATCTGCTTGAACTGCCGGCTGAAGAAAAAGACGTCGCTGTAGCCCATGGAGCGGGCGATGTGGGTGATCGACCAGTCGGTCTCGCGCAGGAGTTGCGACGCGCGGCGGATGCGGCACTCGACGATGAAGCGTTGCGGACCCACGCCCATGACCTGGCGGAAGATGCGGCTGAAGTGGGCGGCGCTGTAGCCGGCCCGCAGCGCCAGCGCGGCGATGGAGGGCGCTTCCTTGGGGCTCGTCGCCAGGTCGCCCGCCAGTTCCAGGATGATGCGGCGATGCAGGTGTTGCGTGGGATCGCGTGTCGGCGGGGCGATGATGGGTGAGAGAGACAGGTCGATGAGCAGGCCGCGCAGGAGTGCCGCGGCCGCCTGGGACAGCGCCGGCGCGGCCTGGGGATGGCGGCGTGCCTGCTCGCGCAGGTAGGTGGTGCGGCGCATGATCGCCTGGTAGGCCTGGGGGTCGAGGACCTCGCAGACTTCGGGGGGCAATTGCGATTCAGGAGGCCGTCGCTGCGACCGGGTGTGCAGGAGGTCGAAGTGGAGATAGGTGACGCCCAGCCGGTCGCGTTCATCCTGGGCGCCCAGGTACAGGCCGCCGGGGCGCATCCAGAGCATGACGCCGGGGCGGAGATTGACCGTGCCATGGCGCATCTGCATCGCACCGCGGCCGGCCCAGACCAGCCACAGGTCGTAGTCGGCCAGGCGGTCCGACCAGCGTTGATCCAGGCGCCAGCCCGGCTCGCAGCGCACGTGCCCCCCCGGGCCGGGCGCGATCGTCATTCGGTCCCAGCGCATGGGGTCACCAGATCAAAGGAGTGCAAATCGAAGGCGATTATGTGTATGGATTCTAAGCGATTTGGCGGGAGAATGGGGCAGTGGCCAAGTGGAATCATGCAAAGCTCAGCTTCTACGAAGCGCCGCGACTTGTCGCGCTAAGGACGCACCGCAACTCCCGAACGACGCAGGAGCAATCATGGCAGAGATCGACTACATGGCGGGTGTGAAGCAGGAGTACGCCCCGGACCTTTACGCGGCACGAGAGGTGCATCGCGCGATACAGGGCTGGGCATCGCTCGGGCCCCAGCAGATCGCGCAATACCGTCAGACGGGGTTCCTGGCGATCGAAGGCGCGTTTGCCGCGCCGCAGGTGGCAGCGGCGCAGGCGGGCTTGGCGGACCTGATCATGGGGCGCGTGCCGGGCTTCGATAACATCCAGTTCGAGGCCACCGCCGCCGCCAGGCTGGATCAGCTTTCACTGGAGGAGCGCGAGCTGGCGGTGCGGAAGATTTTTAAGTTCTGTGCCCACGAGGCGCGGCTCGATGCGTTGATGCATGATGATCAGCTTCAGGCTATGGTTCGCGCGTTGCTGGGTGATCGCGAGCCGCGATGTTTCCAGGAGATGGCGTTGCTCAAGCCGCCGGGCGGGCGCGAGAAGCCCTGGCACCAGGACCATGCCTACTTCAATCTGAAGGTGGGCGAGCCGGTGGTGGGCGTGTGGATCGCCCTGGACGACGCCACGGTCGCCAACGGCTGCATGCATGTGATCCCGGGGTCGCACCGGCAGGGGCCGCGCGTCCACTTCAAGCGGCGGGATTGGCAGATCTGCGATACCGAGGTGGCCAAGGAGCAAGTGATCGCGGTGCCGCTGCGTGCCGGCGGGTTGATGCTGTTTGACGGGCTGCTCCAGCACGGCACGCCCGCCAACCCGACCGACCAGCGCCGCCGGGCGCTTCAATATCACTACTGCCCCGCCGACGCCCAATGGGTCGATCAGACGGCACGACTGGCGGTGTTCGGGGAGGAAGGAAAGGATGTGACGTGCTAGTTAGAGGAGGAAGGAATCGGGCGGTTTTCCGATTGGAGTAGCCGGATCGGATGCCCGGATCGCCCGCTCGCCCCCTCGCCGGATCTTGGACGCACTGGGCGTCAGCGCCGGATTCCCCGGCCGGTCTAATACAGGTATTGTCAGTCTTTTTACCCTAGTACTGCCCAGTTGTTAATCGCCACTTCGTAAATTTCAACTAATTCTGCTTATTTTGTGCTCAGGCTATTGAGTTGGTGCGTTTACTGTGATATGCTCCGGGCATGCCGGAGAACACCAGTATTGATACCGGTTCACGATTGTACGAGGCCGTCGCCGAACGGTTGCGGCGATCCATTCGCGATGGCGGCTATCGCGCCGGGCAGTTGATCGGGTCCGAGCATGGCTTGGCACGCGATCAGAGCATCAGCCGCGTCACCGTTCGCCGCGCCAGCGAGATCCTTATTAAGGAAGGCTTGCTCGAGCGCCGGCCGGGCAAGGGCCTCTACGTCCGCGGGCCCGAAACGATCGACACCAATTCGCACGGCCTGATCCAGGTCGTCGCCGGCAACCTTCATTGGGAGCCGGCCCTTCAGATCTCTCGCGGCGTGCAGGCGGCGGCGCGGCTCGACGGCCTGCATGTCCAACTCTACGACGCCCACGGCGACATGGAACTGGACTTGGCCATGCTCGACCAGCTTCCCCAGAGCCGGGCCCACGGCGCCGTCATCGTCTCCCTGCACAGCCCAGCCTTTATCGACGCCGTCTGCCGGCTCAAGACCACCGATTTCCCCTTTGTGCTGGCGGACCAGCGCATGCGCGACATGGAAGTACCATCCGTTACTGCGGATAATTATGACGGCGGCATGCAGGCGGGTCGGCATCTGCTCAAGCTGGGCCATCGCCGCATTGCCTTCATGGGGGATATGGTCGCCGCCACCGTGCAGGATCGCTTGAGCGGCTTCCGCGACGCGGTCGCCGACGCCGGCCTGCCTTTTGACCGATCCATGGTCATCGACCTGGAAGTGGGCAAGGACCGCCTGGCGGACTGGTCCACCGGCATCGAGGCGGCCACCCTGGAGTTGATGGCCCGCCCCAATCCGCCCACAGCCCTCTTTGTCAGTTGCGACGCCATCGCCCGTGCGGCCTATCGCGCCCTGGCGGATCTGGGCCTGTCGGTCCCCCGTGATGTGAGCGTGATCGGCTTCGACGACGACCCGCTGGCGCAGTGGCTGATGCCGGGATTGACAACGGTTCGCCAGCCGTTCCAGCAGATGGGCCGTGCCGCCATGGAATTGCTTTGCCAGCGGATCGACAAGCCCGGCGCCGCGGTGCAGCAGCGCGTCATGCCCGTGGAACTGGTGGTCCGCGGCTCGACCGCAGCACCGCAAGGTGATTCGGCGCCCCGTGCCGTGTCCGTCCCCCACAATAAACCCGCGTTTCACACCCTCGGCGTGGCCGCTTCAGCGGCACACACAGCGGCCCCCCAATGAACCATCCCATGAAGCACCTGACCCCGCTCATCCTGCTCGCCCTCACCCTCGCGATCACTCCCGCGCTGCGCGCCGAGGACCAACCCGACGCTGCGCCCCATGCCAAGGCGCTGCTCTCCAACGGCGACTTTGAGACGCTTAAGGACGGCGCGCCGGTTGGTTGGTTTGGCAAGAACACCGACAACATCAGCGTGCAGGAGGAGGCCGGCAACCACTTCCTGCGCCTCAAGGTCACCGAGCCCCCGGAATCCGCCAAGACCGTCCTGGTCTATCGTTCGGTCGATCTGCCCGCCGACGCCAAGGCCCTGGAGCTCTCCTACCGCGTGCGCTACGAGGACATCAAGGTCGGCAAGGAAGCGTGGTTCGACGGCCGCATCATGATGAACTTCAAGGACGCGGAGAAGAAGGTGGTCAAGCCCGCGCCCAAACATCCCAACTTCCGCGGCACGAACAAGGAATGGACGGCCAGGACGCAGAAGATGCTGGTGCCCCAGGGCGCCAAAACGCTGGAGATCATGCCCACGCTCTTCCAGGCGGCGACAGGTACGCTGGACTTCGATGATTTCAAGTTGACGCCGCTCAGTGACGCGCAGGCCAATGCACTGGTGGAAGAAGAGACCGAAGCGCTGCGGCAGAAAGCCCAGCGTGAAGCGGCGGCAGAGCAAAAAGTGGATGACAAGCTCGCTGCCCAACTGGCCCAGACCGGCAACCTGCTGGTCAACGGCGACTTCGAAACGCCCAACAAGCAAGGTGACTTCGCCGACACCTGGGGCCAGAAGAAGGACGACGGCAGCCTGACCTGGATGGAAGAGAACGGCGACCACTTCCTGCGCATCGTTTCCCAGGAGACCGGCAAGATCACCATGGCCTATCGCCTGGTGGTCCTGCCCCGGGAGGTCAAGGGCCTGGAGATCAGCATGCGCTATCGCACCTCCGGCGTGGAGAAGGGGACGCAGATGCCCGGCGACGCCCGCGCGATCATGCACTTTAAGAGCGGGCCGCGCTATGGCCACATGGAGTACGGCTCACAGGTTCCGCCCAGCCCCAGGGCGATGACCTTTGGCAACCGGACCGGCGAGTGGACGCAAGTGACGCAGCGCTGTCTGGTGCCCGAGGGGGCGACCAAGCTGGAGCTGATGCCGGGGCTGTGGTTCGCCAAGGCCGGCACAGTGGACCTGGCGGAGATCCGCATCGTGCCGATGAGCGACGCCGATGCACTGGAGATGAAGACGGATATCGACGCGGCCGCCAAACTCAAGGCCCAGCGCGCCGCCCTCATCGATAACATCCTGGCGCAGCCGCCCATCACGCCAGAACTGAAGGTTTCAGGTAACCAGATCGTCACCGCCGCCGACGGCAAGACCCTCTGGCTCCAGGGGCTGTCGGTGGACAGCATGCAGTGGTCGATGGGGGAGAATATTCTCTGGTCGATCCACGTGGCGATCGACGAGTGGCACGCCAACGTGATTCGCCTGGCGGTGATGGACACGTTCTGGTTCGGTCACGGCAAGGGCCAGCCTCCGGGGGCGGGGGCACAGGAGCAATACCGTCAGTTGGTGGATCAGGCGGCCCAGCTCTGTGCCGCCCGCGGCGCGTACCTGATCATCGACCTGCACCGCTTTGGCGCGCCGATGCAGCGCGATGTGGCGTTCTGGCAGGATGTGGCGCAACGCTACAAGAACAACCCCGCCGTGCTGTTCGAGCTGTTCAACGAGCCGCACGGCATTTCGTGGAAAGTGTGGCGTGACGGCGGGAACCTCAAGGAGGACAAGCACACCGACGTCAATCCCACCGAGAATACCGAGAAGCAGGCAGGTGAAGATTCGGTGGGCATGCAGGCGCTGCTTGATGCGGTGCGCAGCACCGGGGCGAACAACGCCGTGCTCGTCGGCGGCCTGGACTGGGCCTACGACCTGACCGGTATCACCAACGGCTACGCCTTAAACGACCCTGCCGGCGCTTCCGGCGGCGGCATCATCTACGTCTCGCACATCTACCCCTGGAAAAAGGGCTGGCAGGAGAAAATCCTCGTCGCCGCCGACAAGCATCCGGTCATCATCACCGAGATCGGCGCCATCGAGAAGTGGAGCGACTTTTCCTTCATCGGCGAGAAGCAGCGCTACCCCCTGGAAGGCTGGGCGGAGGATGTGCTGGCCATGCTCCAGCAGAACAAGCTGCACTGGACCGGCTTTAGCTTCCATCCCAAGTGTGGCCCAATGATTATCACCGACTGGAACTATACCCCCACGCCTTACTGGGGCGTGTATGTGAAGGAGGCCCTGGCGGGCAAGCAGTTTGAGCTGAAGAAGATGCGCTAATTAGCCCAAGCACCAGCGGTGCGGGCGAAGAACGAAGAACGAAGAAGGACCAACGAAGAAGGACGAAGCACACCAACGAAGAACGAAGCTTTTCAGAAATGGAGGACCCATGAACATTCCAGACAGACAGAGTCACCTTGATCGCGCGGCTTCACAGTCAGTCATCATTCATCCCATCACCCGTCAAGCAAAGGAGAACTACATGACGCGCAAGGCATCAATCATCACGACGGTCGCGACCTGCACAGCCGTACTGTTGGCCATCAACTCCCCCGTGGCGCACGCCGACGAGACTTGGGATGGTACGACATCCAGCAGTTGGGGCGACGGCGCCAACTGGGGCGGCACGGTTCCCGACAGCACCGACATCGCAATCTTTAACAGCGCGGCGTACACCAACCAGCCAAAACTGGATGCCGACACGGTGCCGGCAGTGCTGGGCCTGCAACTCGGCGGCGCCTCGGCGGCGGCGCTGACGATCAGTTCCACCGGCTCGGCGGACGTCGGCCAAGTCGCTAACGGCAGCTTCGCTACCGGCTCCACAGTGATCACGCTGGCGGATGCCAGTGGAACGTTTGTTGGACAGCACATTGCCGGCTCCAGAATCCAGACGGGCACCTTTGTCACTGCCATCAACGGCAATGACATCACGCTCTCGCTGCCGACGTCGGGGGGCACGCTCGCCAGCGGAGCCCAACTCACGCTTACCTCATCGCTAAAGGTTGGCAGCAGTGGCGTGACCGCGGTTGCAGGCACATCGGGCATTCAACAGCTAAATGCGCCCATCGTTCTCAATGGCAGCCAGACCTGGACCAACAATTCCACGGTTGCCAGTGGTTTGAGGGTGGACGGAGACACGGGCCTTGGCCGAGGAATCTACCTGGGCGCCAACACGTTGACGCTTGCGGGCGCTGTCGGGTCTTCCTACTCCTTCCTCACCTCCGGTGCCTTCTCCGGCGAGGGCGGCTCGCTGGTGATTGATACGGCTGGAACCGTCAGTATCGGCAACGGACCGGCAAGCAACTTCTTCACCGGCGGCGTCACGCTCAATGCCGGAACCCTCAGCGTCAGTTGGGGCAGTTCCGGCAACGCCGGCTTGGCCAATCATCTGGGAACAGGCGTGTTGACCATCAACGGCGGGCAGATCAACGGCGGCGGCAACATCGCCGGTCACGCGCTCAACATTTCCGGCCAGGTTTGGAACGCCGACTTTACCTATCTCGCCGGTAAAAGCCTGAACATGGGCACCGGCGCCGTCTCCCTGGGCACGGCGGCGGGGACGACCCGCACCATCACGGCCAACGGCAACGGCAGCTTGTTTCTCACCATCGGCGGTGTCATTTCCAACGGCACCACCGCCAACAGTTTGGCCAAGGCCGGCCCCGGCAAGGTCCTCCTGAATGCCGCCAATCTTTACACGGGCGTCACGACGGTCACCGCAGGCACTTTGGCGCTGGGTGCCACGGGATCCATCGCGGAGAGCTCCGTGATTGATGTCGTCGGCGGCGCGACCTTCGATGTCAGTCTGGTCGTCGGTGGCTTCATCCTCGTCGATGGTCAGACTCTCAAAGGCACGGGCAGCGTGGTAGGTGACATGACTGTCGCCGACGGCGGCATCCTCGCCCCCGGCGCCAGCGCCGGCACGTTACACACAGCCACGATGATCTTGGGTAACGGCTCGATCCTGGACATCCAACTCGATGGCGTCGCGGATGTCAATGACCTGATCGAAGTCACCGGTGATTTGACGCTCGACGGCATCCTCAACGTGACCGATCTGGGTGGACTGGAGATTGGGCAGTACACGCTTGTGACCTACACCGGCGGGCTGACCAATAACGGCTTGGCACTGGGGGCGCTGCCGGGGAGCTTCAGCTACAGCATTGACACGACGAGCAGCCTGGGCAGCGTCCTGCTCAACGTCGCAGCCATTCCCGAGCCCGCGACGCTGGCGCTGCTGGGCCTGGGTGGCCTGCTGCTGCTGCCTCGACGCGGCAAGGCCAGTCGATAAGACGCCTTCTGGCGGAGCATCGTCCAACGGCGATGCGCCGCTTTCACCTGCAAGGACTCGCACCATGATTACCCACTCACGAGTCAGGTCGGCATTCACGCTGGTGGAGCTGCTGGTGGTCATCAGCATCATCGCTCTGCTGATCGCCCTCTTGTTGCCGGCGCTGGGGCAGGCGCGTGAAGCGGGGCGGACGGTGTATTGCCTGACGAATCTGCGGCAGATTGGTCTGGCCGAGGACCTGTACGCGCAGGATCACGCCGAGCGTCTGACGCCAAGTGATCGCCGCAATACCGCGTGGAACCCACCCAACCTGACCTGGGCCGGAGGCTTGGTGGGCAAAGGCTACCTGGAGGCCCCGGTGATCAACCAGACGCTCGCCCAGCACACCAAGCCGGGTACGGCCGCATCGCCATTACGCTGTCCCTCGGGTCTGACTGACGCTTTCACCACGGGAAGCCCGGCCGACAGAACCGACCCGGATGGTTTCAGACCCTATGTCAGCGGCATCTGGCGCGGGACCAGCGTCCCCAAGAACCAACTGGTGGATGTGTGGTACGGCACCAACGCCTCGACCGGCTCGTATAACTTCCCCATGTGGCGCGTGGCTTCGGACAACGACACCAACACCTGGGACCGCTACCCACGCCGCGATACCATCATCAAGCCCAGCAGGATGGTGGCTTTCTTCGACGGCTGTTCGCCCGCCAACTGGTTCAACGGTTCAGGCAACCGCTTCAATCCGCGCCACGGCAGCGGCAGGGTGATTAATTTGAGCTTCTGGGATGGCCATGCCGCGTCAGGGTCGGTGGACGTGATGCCCCTCAATTCCAACGTCACTTACCTGCGAAACCTCAACTCGGATTATCTCTGGATTTTCACCCAGTAACGGATATGGACTTGCTTCCTGGTAGCGGCTGGGACATTGGCGCTTGACGAATCCCACGGCTCCCTCCAACTGGCACGGATGTAACGCGGGCCGATAGACGCCCCAACGGCGGCGACCACGTCGTCACCCGCGATGGCAACGCTCGAGGGTCTCCGATAGGCGCTCCATGAATAAGCACCCCGCAAGACAACATGGTTTCACGCTGGTGGAACTACTGGTCGTGATCAGCATCATCGCGCTGCTGATCTCGCTGCTGCTGCCCGCATTGGGCGCGGCCAGGGAAGCCGCGCGCTCGATGCAATGCCTGGCGAGCTTGCGGCAGATCGGCCTGGGCATCAACACCTACATGGGCGACAACAA
This sequence comes from Phycisphaeraceae bacterium, assembly GCA_040878035.1. Taxonomy (GTDB): domain Bacteria; phylum Planctomycetota; class Phycisphaerae; order Phycisphaerales; family Phycisphaeraceae; genus JBBDMX01. The sequence goes on from JBBDMX010000016.1 coordinate 24,252, forward strand.
GGAAGGTCTGCCCGCTGGCGAATGGGGCGCCTGGCCCGCTTCGTCAGTCAGTGACACGGCGCGGTGGTATACCCTGATTAACCCCTATCTTGGCGGCATCGGCCACACCACCGAAACCGCCGGGATCGCAGCCGGCACGCCGACCACCAGCAAGATCTTGCTCTGTGCCGGGGCGCCCGTCACCAAGGGTTACAGCCATTACTCATCGAACCCGATCGCTATGGGACGCAAGAGTGAAGCGGTCTACGCAAGCAAGGCCATTCCGTATCTGACGCTCAAGGATATCAAGCGCCCATCCGCCATTGTCCTGGCGCTGGACGGCACGCAGAATACCAACTCCGGCAACGCCAGCGCGGTGCCGTTCATGATGGACTCCGGCAGTCCTTTCTGGGGCCGGTTCGCTACCGGCGGCTTGAGCAGTGCTCAGCGCTATCGCATCGTTCCGCTGGACGCCAATAACCCAAACGTCGATGGCACGGCCACACCTCCGCTGGCTCACGTGCGCTGGCGTCATCAGGCCAACGACACTGTCAACGTCGTCTACACTGACGGTCATGCTCTGCCGCACAAGCCCGGCGTCCTGATCGAGGACAATTTCTTTCCGCAGGGTTGGCGTGCCAAGCCGTAGCGTACCGATGTGTCGCGTGCTTTCGCTGAAGTATCCACCAACGCCCTTGTCACAAAATGGGCAACGACCTGAGGGCGTTTCATGAAGGGCAAGTCGACGACCATGACCATTCGGCCGGAGGACTCTTCGCTCTTCACCCCTTGGCGCTGCCCCGCCAGCGGCATCGAAAGTCTGATCCTCACCGAGCGGCCGGCGCCGGTGCAGAAGACTTTCTATTTCACCAATCGCAGCTTCACTGAGGATGGGAAGTATCTTTGGGTGATGTGCCTGTATCCGCCGGAAGGGGGGCGCTATGCGACGCCGGTGCTGGGCGTGGTGGATTTTACGCGTGACCAGATGCGCGTCGATCACCGGATGCAGTGCAAGAGCGGCACGTTCGCCGAGGCTGGGTCGACGCCGATGGTGCACCTGACGACCGGTGACGCGTACTGGTTCAACGAGTTGGACCTGTGGAAGCGTGGTCCGTTGGCCGAGGATCGATTCGTGCGCCTCAACAGCCTGCCCAAGGAGCTGGCGCGCGGGCGCCGGCCCGAGCGCATCGTGTCGCACTTGACCCTGTCGGCCGACGGCGGCACAGTCAACATCGACGCACGCTTCGACGGGCAGACCTATGTCGGCGACCTGCCGCTGGATGGCAGCCCCTTCCGCCTCTGGCAGACCCTCGATGGCTTCTACGACCACAGCCAGTTCAGCCCCATCGATCCCGATGTGCAGATGCTCGCCCACGAGTATTGGAAGGACCACAAGGACTTCGACGGGCAGCGCCCGTATCACCGCCTCTGGCTCATCCGCCGCGGGCAGCAGGCCCAGCCGATCCTTAAGGAACCGGTGAGCCACTCCGGCCACGAATGGTGGGACCCCGACGGCCGACACATCTGGTACGTGCACTACGGCGTGGGCGTCAAGAGGGTGAACCTTGCCACCCGCGAGGAAGAGAACCGCTGGCCGGGCCACCTGTCGCACGCTTATTCCGACCGCACTGGCCGCTACCTCGTGGCCGACATGATGAGCGACCCGGTCGTCTCGGATTGCCACGTGGCCTTCCGCGACACGCATACGGGCAAGGAGGTGGAGATCGTCAACCGTCCGCCCCTGGCGGCGCACCTGACGCAGTGCGCCCACCTGCATCCGCACCCGCAGTTTTGCTGCAATGACCAGTACATCTGCTACACAACGACGGTGCACGACCGCGTGGACCTGGCCCTGGTGCGCACGGCCGACCTGATCGAGCGGACCCGCTAAGCAGAATTAGCGCAGCCAGGCGCGCTCTTGGCCACTGGATATGTCGTGCTGCAACTTGGCGAGAGGCGTTCACGTCGTCGCGTTCAGAACGCCGCGTAGCGTTCGGGGGATTTGCCGGTGCAGAGAAAATAGATCGCCCCAACCACCATCCAGAAGGTGGCGCCCGCCAGGCCGGCGGCGATGATGCCGCACATCAGGGGCAGGGCGCGGTGATAGGCCTGCGCGCCGCCCATGCCCACCACGGCGCTCTTGATGGCCCAGCCCACCAGAAACGAGACGCCAAAGGTCGCCAGGCCCCAGTTGCCCAGCAGGACGAAGAGCACCGGATGAAGGGGCCACCAGGTCCAGCGCAGGCGGGCGACCGCAAAGGCGCCAAAAAGCCCCAGTCCGGCGGCAATCCAGCCCAGCCTCGACACGTCAGGCGAGAGATCGCGTAAGCGGCCGACATCGGTGGCGATCACAGCCGGCGACAACTCGCCCACCGACGCCAGTTCGCCGGCGCTGCGGGCCGCCAGGGTCAGCGACAGTATCGCCCGCTGGTGCACCACGCCTTCGTCTCGGCCCAGCACGCCAAAGTGATATTGCACCATCAGGGTCACGACGATCGCCACCGCCAGGCCGATGGCCGCCGCCGACACATAACGCCGAAGGACCTGGGCGACGGGTAGCTTGGTGCGGTCGGCCAGTTCCATGGCCGTCACCGCGTAGACCATGGGCGACTCCCACAGTTCGACGGCAAAAAGCACGGAAACCATGGCGATGAGGATGACTTGCGTCGGCCCCATGCCTTGAGTGCCCAGCAGCGCCCCGGCCACGCCGATGGGCAAGATGCTGCTCCCGACACGGTAGAGTCCGGTCTCGCAGACGATACGGGCGTTGACCAGCCAGAGCAGGAGCACGACGCCGACGCACAGCCCGGCGAACATGGGCGACAGGCCGCTGCGCGTGGCCTGTAGGACCGCCAGGGGCACCAGCAGCACCAAGGCCCGGCAGGCCCAGACGCTGGGAGCCGGCGTTTGGGCGCTGCCGCGTCCCAGCATGGCGGCCATGGCGATCTGCCCGTAGTAGCGCCGACCGGTGTAGCCGAATACCGCCACCATGCCCAGCATGGCCCCGAAATTCAGCAGGCTGTTGGCCGACGCCTGGCTGCCCGAGTCGTTGGGACTGATCCCTCGCGCATAGAGCATCAGCGCCAGGTAAACGTAGATGATGTTGCCCAGCCCGAAAGTCAGGGAAATCTGTCGCGGCAGAAAGAAGGCGAAGGCAATCACCGTCAGATTCAGCGTGGGCCGAAACAGATGGGTGGCCTGCCAGAGGCGGTCGGAGTTGGGCACCAAGGTGCGCAGGGGGGTGAAATCGTAGGTGAGCGGAATGTGCGGCGCATCGGGAAACCAGGCGTGAAATCCGTTGAGCAGGTGGAGCAGGATCGCCGCAAACCCCCACCAGAAGAATGGGGCGTAAGCCACGCTCGGCAAGGCGCGGCCTGGCTCACGTCGCATCATCATGTGGGCGAACGTGACGATGGGAAACGCCAGGCGCTCATGCTGGCCCCACTGCGGGCGGACGATGACGGCCAGGCAGATCGCCGCCAGAACCAGCAGCACGAACAGGCCACACCAAGTCTGGATGACCGGCCACCAGGCCGACCAGGGCACGTCGCGCAGCAGCGGCCAATCGGCCCCGGGAGTGCCGAAAAGCAGTCCCCGGGTGAGCCCATCATCGGGTCGCCCATCATTAAGCAGCACACCAGTCCCGGCCGGGGTCGGCGCGAGAAAGCCCGACAGATTGCGGTCGAGCCAGCGGCGCCCGGCCATCACCTGGCGGGACTCGGAATCGTCCGGCGCGCCCGCAAGCTCCAACCCCGGACTCGTCAGGGCGCGATTGAGCAACTCGGCCACTTTGTCGGCTTGCCGTGCCGGTGCGATCTGCCCAGCACTGAGGTCCCGCCAGAGTTGGCGATCGCCGACCTTGGCGGCGTGCCAGAGTCGGCCCCATGCGTTGTCGGCATCCTGGTCCGCCACGACCCGCTGGGCCAGCGCCAGGGGCGTCAGCACCTGCCCGGGCGCCACCAAGCTGCTGTTCCCCGGCACGTAGGCCATCGCCTGCGTGCTCTGCCAGTGCGTGTTGGTGGCCTGGTAGTGAAGCGGAAATACCGCGGCGCTGCCGAAATAACGCAAGAACGACGAACCGGTGTAGGCGCACACGCTCAGACCCAGGATCACGACCATGGCCAACTCACCCGTCCGCAGCGCCCAGTTGGGATTCACCAGCGTCAAGAGCGGGTTGATCAGCAGGGTCAGGGCGATCATCACGCCAAAGACGGCCATGGGCAACGCCCCGCCGATGATGCCAGGCAACAGGGCGATGAATTGGATGAAATGGCCGCAGCCGCAGATGAACAGAATCAACAGCGCAGCGATGAAAAGGGCCCGCTTGGTCATGAGGGGCGGGGTCTCCGTGAGTCTGCCCGCGGATTCCAGGGACAGCCGACCCGATCATAACCGCGGCGACCGTGCCCATGCCAGGCCCCGGAGCCTTAAGTGATTCGAGCATCGAACCGCTGCCGTATGACCGCCGGATGCTCGCCAGGAAGTCTCACGCAGCCCGGGCAGATCCTGAGGGCAGGAAGAGCGGCGGTACGATCCCTTGCTGACGGGACGGGCAGAATCGACCTGCTCTGAGATCGGCATTGACGCGCCAGGCTATTGGCCCAGGATCAGGTCGCCCACGTGGTCCAACTCCTTGGAATGCGCGCCGCCGAACCAGCCGATGAAGCCTTTGCGGCCGGGGCCGTCGTCCTCGTTGATGATCAGGCACAGGCCCAGGTTGGCGCCGACGCCGGGTTGGAACGGCGCGAGACTGGCCCATGGGAAGGCAATCTCATACACCATCGAGCCGGCGCCGCCGTCCATGCGCTTTACCGCCAGCTTCACGTTGGTCACTTCACCGGCCGGTACGGATTGCGACGCCGAGCCGTTGCACCAGACCTGCGGTCCTTTGCTGCCGACGGCGGCACAATAGTCGTACTTGCCGGGCTTCTCCGATGAGTGGCGCACGGGATCGATCAGGAACTGGAGGCCGTCCTGGTTCCAGATCGCGCTATCGACCTGCTTGCCGGCGAAGATGTCGTCGGTGACTTCGACGGCGACGTAGAGATACTGGTCGTCCCAGAGGAAGCGCAGCTTGCCGGATAGATCGCCCGGCCCGGTCCAGTCGGAGGGGGATTCGAGCTTGCCAAAGGCGAACCATTGGCGAGCCTCATTCAGGTTCGCAACGGGAGCGTTGGCCCACGCTTTTTCATCGAGTTGGCCGTCGATCTGCACCGGCTGCGTGGCCCTGGGCACGCTGAGGAATCCACCCACGAGCCGCTCCACTTCGATGGTGCGCCCCCCGGCATCGCTGACGCGAGCGCCGGTACGATAGAGGGTCTGGGCATCCACATTCGCCAGTGGGATCGCCAATTCGGTGGCCTGACCCGGCTCAAGCTTGATATGGCCGGAACCCGGCTGGGCCAAGTTGGCTGTGGGCTCTTGGCCCTCGCTCAATCCCAGCTTGCCCGCGGCCATCGGATATTGCTTGAGCAGATCCACTTGCCAGTCAACTTCCACCGCGGCAGTTTGATGGTTGGCGATGCCGAGCCTGATGGTCTGGGCGTTGGAGCCTTGCCCGGCGCCGGGCAGGAGGGTCACCGCCAGTCGATCGGTGACGGGAATCGAGACGATGATTTCGCCGACGATGCCCTTGCCGTCGAGTTGCTGCATGAGGAGCCGGCCTTCGCGGGCTTGGGTCTGAGCGGGCGCGGTGATGCTCACTTGAACCTGGCCCTCAATCACGTCGCGCAAGGCAACGGACCAACCAGGCGGCGCGACCATCGTCAGCGACTTGCTGCTGAGCTTGTCGCCGGCCAGTTGCATCGCCACGGTGCCGCCCTTGACCACGGCAGGAATGGGCGAATCCAGGCGAATCCGCCCCGGCGCCAACACCTCGGCCAGCTTCGGCTGGGCCTGCTGATAGTGCAGAAGCACCGGCTCGACCGAGGCGCCGATCGTCACGCCCCCGCTCACGGCCTTGAGCATCACATCACTGCCATCGATCCGCACCAGTCGTACGTCCTGCACGCCCGCCAGCGGTACGAATACGTCCCGGCGGTCGCCTTCGTTCCAGATCACCTGTAGGCATTGTCCATCGGCATCGGTGAACAGGAATGCTTTCACACCCCCGTCGTAGCCCTTTTCCTCCAGGAACTTCTTGATGCAGATGCCGTTGACCATGTTGTAGTAGGTGATCGCGTCGATGCGCGGGTTGTACTCGCTGTAACGGCAGTCAAAGACGCAGTGCGCATCGCCGAAGGTGCCCCGCGCTTTGCCCTGCGGATCGGGGTACATGATGGTGAACCACGATGCGCTCTGGCCGTCGGCAGCGAAAAAGGTGGTGAGCTTCTTGACCATCTCCACCGCTACCGCGTAGCGCGTCATGCCCTGGCTGTTACTGCCCAGTTCGGTGGAGTAGATCGGTTTGACGGCGTCGTACCTGGTCATCAGCGCCTTGTACGCTTCGATCGTGCGGCGAATGCCCTGATAGCCTTCGTAGGTATGAAAGTCGTAAGCGTCCAGGTACTTGTAGTAGCCCTGCCGGAAGTATTCCTCGTTGGGTTCGACGGAGGTGGCGATGACGAAGATGTCGGGGTTGGCCTGTTTGGCGGCCTCGTAGAGCGCGCGATAGGCGGCGACGTTTTTGCGGACCTGCTCGGCGCCGCCGTGCGGTTCGTTGCCCAGGGAGAGCATGGCCAGGTTCGCGCCGCCGTACTTGGCCAGGAACTCCTTCATGCCGTCGCGCAGCACCTGATCGGTGTATTTCTCGTTGCCGCGTTCGACGGCGCTGCCGGGCAGGCCGGCCACGCCCACCGCGCCGAGCTTGCCCACCGTGTCCAGACCGGGCAGCGAGGGGTTGTAGGGCGGCTCGCTCTTCCAGCCTCCCCACAGGCCGATCTGGCGGATACCCAGGCGGTCCGCCAGGTGGAAATATTCGCCGATGCGGCTGTCCCAGTTGCGGATGGTAAAGGGGATCTGCCTGGCTTCGTATTGCTTGCTCACCGCCAGCGGTAGCCGCGCCAACCCGCGATACTCCGTGATCGCGTCGCCGCCCTCCCCCTGCACGGTGGCGTAGAGTTCGTAGTACTTACCCATCGTCAGGTTCAGTTTGGAAAGGTCGATGTCGGTGCGGTAGCCGAAACGGTCCTTGTTGTATCCCGTGGCTTGCAGGGTGACGGTCGCGGCCGGGGCCTGCTCGGCGCCCCAGTAATCGCGGACCACGTAGGTGACCTCCAGCTCTTCCTGGCGCAGAGGCTTGAAAGCCTGGACCGACAGATGCATCACCACGGGAGCCTCAGGCAGAAACAGGTTGCCGGTGGCATCAGATTTGACGTGCATGGTGTCGATACGTTTTTCGATCGCGGACGCCGCAGCGACGTGGGCCGCCTTAAGGTCATCGACCTCGTACCAGCCGTAGGTCTTCTGCAGCGAGACTTCGATGCGACCGGCGGTTGTGCCTTGCGGGGTTTCGACGATCTTGCGAAACGGCTGCCATGACGCGGCCTTCTGCGTCGTCAGATCCACCGTCGTGCGTTCGATCACACGGCCACCCGCATCGAGCCACTCGATGTTGACCCGGCCATGGTACGAGTTGTCAGGCGAATAGAGTTGACCCTGGGCTGCGCCGCTGATTTCCCATTGGCCCGGCGCCGCGGGAAAAGCTTTGCTCACACTCTCGGTCGGCTTGTTGATGTCATCCTCCGATCGCTCCAGGTGAAGGGCACGCTCGCCCTTGAACGCCTTGGCGCCGCTGGCGCTCACCTGCCCCCTGGTGCTCCAGGTATCCTTCCAAGATGATTGTTCAAAGCTCTCATGAAAAGTCGCGGTTTTGACTTGCCCTGCCCGCACCACCTCCGCCTTGACGTCGGTGAGCCACAACTCGGGTTTGAGATCATCGCCGGCCGAGCCCTTGGCCACCACGATCGACACGGCGCGTATCGGTGAATGCAGCTTGCCATCGTTGGCGCCGCCCCAGTGCTCGCCGCCGGCCACCTGCTTGGGGTCGATGGTGAACTCATGCCATTGACCATCAGCGGACGCCGAGGCCAGGCGCGCCTGATGCCACTGGTCCGTGGCGTCGCCTACGCGCACGGTCAGTTGCTTGACGTTGGACGACTTGATCCGCATGGTGATGCGGGAAACGGCCTGCACCTGCAATCGGGTCAGGTCCTTCGTGGCCGCTACATAAGCACCGCCACCGGTGAAATCACCCGTGATGTGCAGAGCGTACCTGCCCGCCTCGGGCTGGTCCTTCACCAGTTTCAGCTCGCCCTTGGCACCGGGGAATTCCTCGCCGCGCACGAAACCCCAGTCGTTGATGCCGGCCTGGAGCAACTCGTCCAGGGCGATCGTCTGGGCCAGGGCGACCTGGATTTGCCCAGACTCTGACACGGGGACGATCTGCATGTCCGCCAGCCACAGGGCGCCGGCCTTGCCGGCAACCTGACCCTTGCCCATCAGGATGTAGATGGCCTTGAGCGGCGGCGTCCAGCCCGCATTCCTGGGCCCGCCCCATTTTTCATAGCGGGTCACGCCCGCCACCGCCCCAGGCGTCCCCATGTGCTTGAAAAAATCTGCGACCGGGAACTGCACCTGCTGCCACTGGTCGGTGTTGGCAATCTTCAGGGGAAGCTGATGACAGGTGCCGCCCGAGTCGATCAGGCGCACTGTCAGTTGCTCGGCGCCGGGGTAACGCAGCCAGAACGACAGGACGCTCGGCGTGACGTCCGGCACGGTGCGCCCCGCCTGCACGTAGTTGCCTCCGCCGGAAAAATCGCCCTGAAGCTTCACCGACACGGCTTGGTCGTGCTTGACCGTCGGGTCCAGCGACAGGCCACCTTTGGCCCCCGGAAACTCCGGGCCATTGCCCAACTCCCAGCCGCCATTCTCCCGATCGGGCTCGATGAGCTTCACCGGCTCGGCGGCGCGCGTCAGCGCGACCCCTAGGCAGATCAGCAGCACAGTGGCCATTACTCGCGTCATCATCGGTAGTACTCCGGGAAGAAGGTTCGACGGTTTTGCGGGCAGAGCCGTGCGAGCGGCTCATGTAACCGAAAGCGGATTCGTCGCCAGGGGGTTCGGGCTGACGCTGGAATCGCTGGGTGCGGGCAAATCCCTACGGGATAGTCCGAGGCAGGCGCATGGTGGGTGTACAAGATAGCGTACGCGGTCTCATTGGCGGTCAAACACGTTCTGATCAGGACTGACCCAGGGACGACCATAGCCATCGGGGTACGGTTGGTACCAGGCGCTCCAATCGTCGATCGGAGTGCCGGTTTTGTTTTTGGCTTGAGCGTGCCCGTCGGCCCACAAGACATTATTGACATCCCCCGTATGACGTGAGGCGGGATACCCATTCCATTTCTCGGCATACGGCCGGTTGAACGAAAACCAAGGGGTATTGTTACCGTTGATGGCGGCATCGCTGACCACCAGTGTCTGGGTCGGGCGACCCAGCGAGTCGGGGCTGGCGGCGGACTTGCCCGCAGCCCACCAGTTGAAGCGAGCGTCGCCCAGCCCGGTCGAAAAGCCGTCGGGCCCTATGCCCAGGCCAAAAGGTTCGTACTGCCAGCCCGCCAGCGAAGCGTTGTAGCCGTAGCTGATGTTGCCGTCGGGGATCTCCTGTCCCCGCTTGGTCGCAAACTTGTCGGCCGGACACCAGACCGGCAGGGCGTTGGCATGCTTGAAGGTGTCCGACGCGACCTCGTACCAGAGCTTGGCATAGATGTGATCGTTGTAGCTGTAGAAGTTCGATCCGTCGGATCGGACGTTGACCGAAGGCGGATACTTGGTCTTGTTGCTCGTTGTGTAGGCGCCGATATAGACACTCCATTGCTTGAGGTTGCTCAGGCAACTGATCGTCTGCGCGGTCTCGCGTGCGTTGCGCAGGGCGGGCAGCAGCAGGGCTATCAACAGCACGATGATGCTGATGACGACCAGCAGCTCGATCAGCGTAAAACCGCGTTGCCTCATGTCGGATCGCATGACGAGCACTCCACGTTCAGTTATAGACTTCCGCGTCTTCTTCTTTCCAGAACCGGCTGCCGCGGGTGGTCCGCGGCGAGGCGGGGTGCTTATTTGGTCTTTGCGAACCGAGCCGGGGCGGCCCGATGGCGGCCAAGCCCGTCCTAGGGCAACTCGACGCGTGTGCCGTCGGCCAATCGGGCCTTGCGGATGCCCGAGGTGTTGGTGGTCTTGTCCCAACTGTTGGACTGTTTACCCATGTCGTTCTCTCCGATCGCCGCAGCGTGGCCGTCAGCGAACGCCACCTGGGCTTTGTCACTGTGCACCATCCACACGGCGACTTCGTCGCCGGTCATGCGCCGGGGATACCACACGGCGCTGCTGCTGGCGCCCCGTTGCGATCCGCCCTTGGAGGCGTCCGCCAGCATCGCCCATTGCGAGGGCTTAGGGACGTTGTCCAGGCGGTAGGTCACGTGCTTGTAGGTGTTGGGCGGATCAAGGGGATTGGGGAGGATGGTCTCGACAAAAGTGCTGGTCTCATCATTACCGATTTTCCAGACGTTGGGGCTCATGCCGACCATGCCGTACGAGTAGTTCATGTCGCGGTAGGTCCAGTCGGAAGGGTTCAGGGCGCGGATGGTGTCAAAGATCTCCGCCGAGGGGCACAGCAGGACCATGCGGGAGGTCACATAGCCGCCGGGCAAGTCCTGCCATTGGTTGCCAACTGGCCCTCCGGCGGCTGGGCGCAGGAGAAACAGCGCCCACGGCGCGTTCTGTAGGCCGGGACCCGGGTTGAACCGATAGTTGGTGGCGGCGGGGATGTAGTAACGGTAATCCGCGGCGTACGAGTTCATGGCGATGCTGCACTGCCGCTGATTGCTCAAGCATGCCGCCGCCTTGGCGGCCTCGCGCGCGGCCCGCAAGGCCGGCAACAGCAGTGCCACCAGCAACGCGATGATGCTGATGACTACCAGCAGCTCGATCAGAGTAAAACCACGTTGCCTCAAGTCGGATCGCACGACGATCACTCCTCTTTCAGTTACTGACTTGCGTGCCGTCTTCTTCCTTCCAGAAGTGGATGCAGTCCGTTTCGTGTAGACCCTTCTAATACGGATTGACCGCTGCCCCTTGCCTGTCCCAATACGCGTCAATCCCATGGTTGGCGATGGCGGCCGCGTTGTTGTAGTTGCTCACGCTCAGGAGGGCGCCACTGTTGCACGGGGCAGCATGTCCGTCACCGAACAGCACGTTGGCCGTCTCCCCGTGCGCCATCCAAACGCCCTCGCGCTGGCCACCAGACCAGAACTGGGTGGTCACAAAGAAGCGGCCGGCGCTGGGATTGACCGTATTGAGCAGCGTCGCGCCCAAACCGGTGTTTTGGCTGGCGGAGTCGGCGGCCACGGCGTAGTAACCCGCGGGTTGCAGGCCTTCCGGCCGTAAACCGTAGAAAATGTAGTTGTCGGCGTAGACGCCGTATGGCAGGGTGCGAAACTCGCCGGGCTTGGCGCTCGAGGCGGTGGCTGTGTTCCAGATCAAGGCGTAGGTGCCGCTGCGATTCTTGGGGCAACGGAACGTCTGTTTCAGAACCGCGGCATAGTCTGGCCCCGTATAGTGCTGATACCAGACTTTCTGTTGGTATGTGCCGTCGGGCAGCCTGCCTTGACCATTGCCCTGCGGCGCCACGCCGCGATTCTCAACCGCGTATGACCGCACCATCACGTCCACCTGATGCAGGTTGCTCAGGCATACCGCTGAGCGAGCCGCCTCGCGAGCCTGCTGCAACGCCGGCAACAGCAGCGCCACCAGCAGCGCGATGATGCTGATGACCACCAGGAGCTCCACCAGGGTAAACCCCGTGGAGTGCCGCTGGCATCGGTCATCAGGACATGGGTTCATCGCAGCGACTCCAGTCAATTCTATGAGCGGAGGATCGCTGTTGGGCGACCCTCCGCCAGGAGGAGGTTATCGAGTTGCCTTGCCGCGTCGCGGCAGCAGCAGCAGGCCGCCCAAGCCCATGAGCACTAGAGTCGCCGGTTCGGGGATCACTTCGACGACGATCTGGCCGGTGGCATAGTCGAAGCTCGGCCCGCCGAAGTCCTTCCACTGTAGGTTGCCCGCCAGCGTGGGCAGGGTGATGGTGGAAAACGTTCCGGCGATGGTCGTGTTGCCGCCCCAGTCGAACAGGTCGAAGACCTGTCCGCCGGCGAAACTCACGCCGTTATCTACGACGGTGAGCATGCCGCCGAAGCCCAGGGTCACGCCGGCGTCCGTGATGGTGTTGACCAGCGCCTTGTCATAGCTGGCGGCCGAGTCCAGTTCGAACAGCGCCGTGCCCGCCAAGGTCAGGCTGTTGTCGATGGTGAGGGTGCCGGCCGAGGCGCCGGGGGCGAGGGTGCCGCCGGCATTGACCGCCACGGCGCCGCCGATGCTCCCCGTGCCGCCCAGCGTGCCGGCATTGACGGTGACGGCCGAGTTGGTGATCGAGCCGTTGACCAGCAGCGAGCCGTTGTTGACCGTCGTGTCACCGGTGTAGGTGTTGGCGCCGGTCAGGATTAGCTTCGCTCCGCCGCCCTTCTCGAAGGCCAGAGTGCCGGCTGCGCCGTCGCGCAGGACCCCCGCGAACGTGTTGTCGCCGCCGTTGTACACCCTCAACACAGCCGCGCCGGTAGCGCCGTTCTCGACCACGGCGTTGGCCGAGGCCGAGGTAAGTCCGGCGACGGTGATAGTCCGGGCGCCGTTGATCTGGAGCATCTCCGTGGTCGCCGAGCCGAACGAGAGGGTGTTGAAGCCCATCGTGCCCAAAGCGTTATTGTGGTTCAGCCTCAGGATGCCGCCGTTGATCACGACGCCGCTGGCGAAGGCGTTGCCCGAACCACCCAGTACCAGCGTGCCGTTGCCGGCGTCGCTGTTGGCCAGCGTCAGCCGGCCGCCAGTGACGTTGCCGTTGATCGTCAAGGTCTTGGTGTCAGCCACGTCGAAGGTACCGCCGCCGCCGCCAAGGCCCACGGCGCGTCCCGTCGTGATCGTCTCCGTCGTTTGGAGCGTGCCGGCGTAGAGGTTCAACGCCGTGTTGGCGCCGTTGTTGAGCTGGTTGTTGACGCTGATGCTGAGGACGGCGCCCTCCACATAGGTCACGCCGGTATAGGTATTCGCGCTGGTGAGCACCACCTTGCCCGTGCCGGCGATGGTAAGGACCGAGGCCCCGTTGCCGTTGGCGATGACCGACCCGATCGTCAGCACGCCCGCGCCATACTGCTGGATGAGGACCTCGGAAACGGTCGCCTGACCACCGGCGAGGGTGCCGCCGGTGATCGCGTAGTCATTGGCCCCTGCGAACAGCAGGCCGCCACTGGAAAACGTCAAGGTCTTGGTGTCGGTGATCGCCAGCGATTGACCACTGGTCGTGGTCGTCAACTTGAGGGTGTTCACGGCCCCATTGTCCGTGACCGTGGCGTTACCGGCCGCGCTGTAGTTGGTCGCGCTGCCGTCGCCCGAGAAGCCGGCGGGGAGGGCCGTGTAGCCGGAGTACGCGCCCACGGTGGTCCCGCTGACGATGCTGGCCCAGTCGGTGCCGTTGTACACGATGCGCCCGGCGCTCAGGACGCCGCTGGCGTCATTGGTCGCGGTGGACGTGACAACCGCCGCGCCGCTGCCGGGATTGATGGTTCGGATATTGAGTGAACTGCCCGCGGCCGGGGCGGCGATGGTGGTGAAATCGCCGAGATTCGCCGTCGTGGTGCTGGAACCGGACTGGTTATCGACAACGAGCGAGCCGCCGCCGGCAAGCAGCTTGACGTTCTTCATGTTCTGGTTCACCGCGTCGTCGTTCTTGCCCAGCAGATAGAGCGTGCCGCCGCCGAAGGCCAGTTGATTGCCATCGGCGGCACTTGGGAGGTTTCCTCCGGCCGTGTAGTCCACCTTCAGGACGCCGCCGTTCATCACAGTGTCGGGGGCTCCCGCCTGGATGTTGTTGTACGTCTGGGCCGCCGTCACAACGAGCGTGCCCAAGCCGTTCTTGAAAAACGTGCCCGGGGAAGTTCCCGCGTTCATCCCGATGTTGAAGTTCTTGTCCCAGGTGAAAGTGTTGTTTGGATCCTGGATATCCCAGGTAATGCCCTGGTTGGTCACCCATGGGAACGTGTGGCCCGAAAGGTTGTTCAGGGCCGTGCCCATGATCGAGAAGCCCTTGGCGGAGAACCCCGTTCCCGTGAACGCGGAATTGGGGTTGTTGCCGAGGTTCGCTTCGGAACTGACCCGCAGGATTGTGTTCAATGTGATCAGGTTAATGCCGGTGTTGTTGCCGCTGAGGAGGGTTGAGCCGCTGCTGCCGATCGTCAGGTTGCCCGAGCCCACAATGCTGCCGGAGACGTTCAGATCGGCGTAGTTGTTGCTATAGCCGCTGGGGCCGATGAAGGAGACGTTGCCGGAGATGTTGATCGTCCGTCGCGGGTTAAAAACGAAGCTTCTGCTGTTAGCCGTACCGAACCGCAGCGTGGCGTTAGTCAGGGAGAGATTGTTGGCCGCGTTGCCCAGGATGCTGTCGGCCATGCTGGCATCGCTGCCCAGCGCCAGGGTGCCGCCGGTCACCGAGATGTCGCCGGTGAACGTGTTGGCAGCGGAAATCAGCTTCAACTCGCCCGCGCCGGTCTTGGTCACACCGCCGGTGCCCACGACGTTGTTGGAAAGCGTGAGCGCGCGGCTGGCGGCGATGTCGAAGGTGCGCGTCGCGCCGCCGAGGTCCACGTGGAGTCTCTGGCCGGCCGTGGTGCTGCCGATGGCGACGTTGGCGGACGTGCCGCCGCCCGTGTTCAGGCCGACGTTGCCGCCGAGGGTGACCGTGCGATCCGCGCCGGTGCCGCGCAGGGTCAGGCCGAAATTGCCGGCATAGTTGAACGTCCAACCCGTGCCCAGAACGGTGTCGGCGCCGAAGGTGGCCGTCTGGCCTGCCGCGAGTGTCAGCGAAGAATCCCACAGACCGTCAATGGTGCCGCCGGCCCAGTTGCCGGTGTCGTTGTAGTCAAACGGCCCGGCGCCGGTTTGTGTCCAGCCGGCGTGCGCCGGGGTTACCAAGCCCAGCAGGGCCGCAGTAACTGCCAGCATTGCCACACCTGCCACTCCTTTCGCGTTCTTTCTGGGAGTCAATGCCTCGATTCGGTGTCGTTCTCGCATGGTGCTTACTCCTCTTGCCGTTAAGGGCGAAGTGAATTGAAACGGTGATCCGTCGTCACCGTTCAGATGACGTCTGGGGTGGAGGTGCCGTCTCGGGTTGGCCATGGTTGATTCCCCCATCGTTCAGAGGTGAAGAATCTTGGTACGTCAGCGATGACGTTGTCGATTCCCCCACAAACAACTCCATCGACGACGGCTGAATCAGCAATGGGCCCATCCAGGGCTTGTCGTTCTGATCGAAATAGTCCAGGCATACCTGCACCAGCGGCGCCATGGACGGGGGACGCAGGCAGGTGAGCGACGGGCAAAGCAGGTGGGCCATGCCCGACCATTCCGCCACGCTGCACACGGCGATGTCGGCACCCAGACGCCTTCTGGGGTTGCGGGAGTTGCCGCTGTCCACCACGCCGCGCATCGCGCCGATGGCGACGTCGGCGGTAGTGCACAAGAGGGCGGTGGCGTCGAGCTTGTCGTCGGCGATCATCGCGCGCACCAGGCGGTAAGCGTGGTCAGGCGCGGACTCGAAGAGCGGCACGGGCTGATTGATCAGCGGGCCGCGCACGTTATGCGCCGCGGACCAGAGCTGCCAGGCGGCGATTCGTTCGCGAATGACGTTGCTGTCGGGCTGGGTATTGAAACAGGCCACGCGTTGGTGGCCGCGGTCACGCAAATGCTCGACGAGCTTGTTGATCGGCGCGGGGTTCCAGTAACGCAGGCTCGGCAGGCCGCGCGCCGACAGGTCCTGTTCAAGAATGACCACCGGCGTATCGGACTGCTGGAGCTGCTGGAGCACCGATTCGGGGAAGTCATCACCGATGGAGAGGAAGAACAGGCCGTCCATGCCGCGCAGGGCCTCGGTGATGGCCATGTCGTGCCAGTGGGAATAGACCAGGGGCTTGGCCATCCATTGGCGGTGGCCGCAGGCCTGATGGATCAGGTGATGCCAGTTCATGATGCTGGTCGAGGGCCAGGCGGGTGAAAGCACGCCGATGTGCAGCGTGCGGGTGCCGTTGGGGGCTGGCACATCAATCCGGCCCGTCTCGTCCCGTACCAGAACGCCGCGCTTGATCAGGCTCGAAAGGGCCTTGGCGATGGTGCGCGAGTTGACGCCTAACTCTGCCACCAGACCGGTGTGCGAGGGAAATCCGCGCAGGCGATAGTCGCCCTGTTGGATTCGTTCCTGAAGCTTCGCAGAGATTTGTTCGTACTTGGCCATAAGTGCATCAAAATGTTGTAGTCTTGAACAATCATAAGCATAATTCATGTACTGTCAATATGAACAGCATAAAAACGTGCATAAAGAGATGAACTGCCGTATGTGGCGATGCTTCTATGGCACATCCCCAGGGTGCGGCCAGGCGCCGCCGTACGCCTTTTCGCATTCTTCCTTCATGTTCAGCTCGCTTTTGTCTGGTCTTTCCGGTGTCCTTGGCGTCCTGGTGTTTGACCAGAGTTGCGTCCCCAAAATCTCGCCAACAGGTCTTGACAGAACCTGTTTTGCCGGTATGCTGTTATATAACAGCACGTCTATTTGCTGACCGTGTTACAGTCAGAGGCGAATCCTTTGCGCGATCCCGGCAACAACCTCCACCGCACGATCAAAGAACTGCTCATCCGGCGGTTCCACGATCAGCCGTTGGAGTCGCAACTGCCCTCGGTGCGGGCCCTGGCGGAA
The DNA here is from genome assembly GCA_040878035.1 of Phycisphaeraceae bacterium. Classification (GTDB taxonomy): domain Bacteria; phylum Planctomycetota; class Phycisphaerae; order Phycisphaerales; family Phycisphaeraceae; genus JBBDMX01. Next base: position 41,020 of record JBBDMX010000016.1, read on the forward strand.
GAACTCAACGTGGCTTTTCTCACCGTCAACGGCGTGCTGAAGGAACTGGCCTGGGAAGGCTACGTCAAGCGCGTGCCCCGAAAAGGCACTTTCCTGGCGTCACGTGAACGCACCGTGCAGAAGGACATGCAGACCGGCACGTCCCAACTGCGCACCGTCGTCTTCGCCTACCCCAACTACTTCTCCTACGCCACTTGGATACGCCTGCACCACGCCGAGGAGCAGGCGGTACGTCGCCGCCTGGCGCTGCTCGAATACAAGATGAACTCCGGCCCGCCGGGAAACAGCTACGACGGCCTGCGCCAGTTGGTGGAGACCCGCGGCGACGTGGCGGCGGTGATCGTCATTCCCATCCCCGGCTCGGTCAGCCGCGCCGAAATCGCCTTGTTCGACCAACTGGGCGTGCCCGTGATCCTGCTGGCGCCGTGCGATTACGTCTCGCTGGGGCAGCGCGTCTGGTCGGTCACGGTGGACTGGTATCGCGCCGGCTACCTCAAGACCCAGCATCTGCTCAACAACGGCCACCAGAAGCTGGCGTTTGTCCAGCATGAACCCATCGCGTCGGACCGGCAGAACCTGCTGTTGCGGGGCATGCGTCAGGCCATGCGCGAAGCCGGCCGAAAGCAGCGCGACCTGGTCGTCGCCAGCGCCGAGACCCGGCCCTGGGATGACAGCCGCGAGGCGGCCTACGAGTTGACCCGTGAACTGCTGGCGGAGAGCACGATCACCGCCGCCATCTATGAGTCGTTTCGCGGCGTCCAGGGCGGCGGCCGCGCGGCCCGTGAACTGGACCGGCGGCTTGACGAAGACTTCACCATGGTCGCCACCGGCCTGGGCAACAACGATGAGGCATTCTTCGACCCGCCCATCACCACCGTCGACTCCCGGCCCGAAGTCGAACTGGACGTGGCCTTTGGCTGCCTGCTGGCGCCCGCCCAGCATACGGCCAAACGACTGACAGTCGAGCCGGTGCTGCGAATCCGCAGCGGCAGCGCGGCGACCAACCCCGCGCTGACGATCGTGAACCAGGACGACCAACAGACGGCCGGTGCCGTGTCATAGCTGTCCCGGACGTCGCTTGACTTTGTTTGTCGGAACGTGTCGATGAAGTCCCGCTCAATTCACTTACAGAGGAGGTTTGGCTCATGACTATCAAGCCCCATCACATCACGCGAACGCTATACCTGGCGCCTGCACTGCTCGCCGTGGCCTCACTGCTATTTGGCACCCACGTGGCCCACGCCGCCATCATCGTCGGCAACACCGGGACATCGGGAAACCTTGATTCAGTGGATGCCGGCAACGAGAGCGGCTCATTCTCTTTTGACAACAACGGCGAATTCCTCGTCGTCACGATGGCGGGAGCATCGAATGCCAACTCTGTTCCCACAGTCACTGCGGCCACTATCAGCGTCACTTTTAATGGCGTCACCCTGACACTCGCCGGCTTCCAACAGCGCAGCAACGACCAGCTTGCAGGCGTGTGGTTTCTCGCCAATCCCGATGTCGGCGCGTTCAGCCTGAATTTCAATTTCAACCAAAACGCATTCACCGGCGATGCCACCACCGGTGACTGGCAATTCGGAGCGATCAGCCTGTCGAATGTCAACGAGTCGGACCCCATTGCTGGGCTTCTGACTACCATCAGCGGGACCGCGGATCAGACGATCACCCCGCAAACTCCCGGTGAAATCAACAGCGGAGACTTTCTCGCGGTCGGGATCGGCACGACGGGAAATCATACGGCCAATCACTACCAGACGGTCTCGACGCTTCAGACCGATTTCTACAGCGAGGATCCCGCAAGTCCTTATAGCTCCATCTACCAGGTCTTGACGGCCGCGGACATCGACGGCTTGGGCAACGTGCTCCTGGATGAGGTGGGCAACACCATTGGAACGAGCCAGGCGACGGTGGGCGTCGTGTTCAATGTCGTGCCCGAGCCCGCGTCGCTGGCGCTGCTGGCGGCCGGTCTGCTCTGCATCGGCGTCCGCCGCAGCCGTGATCGGGTTCCGCCAATTGACAGTAATCGCACTGGAGCCCCCAAGCTCTTGTTTTGAGGACATCACCGCATCAATCACTTGCAGAGGAGGTTTTGCTCATGACGATCAACCCGATTCACATCACGCGAACGCTATGCCTGGCGCCTGCACTGGTTGCCCTGGCTGTTCTGGCCGTCGGCACGTCGCAAGCGCACGCAGATGTCATCGCCCTGTATGACTTTGGCACATCCGGCGATAGTCTCGACGCGGACAACTATTCTTCGGCCGACACCGAATCCAACTCCACGGCCGGCAACCTGACCCGCAGCTCAGGTTACGGAACCGGCACGACAGCACAGTGGCCCAATCCCACCAGCGCGACAGTCTACACTGATCCGGACTGGCGCCTGCGCAGAAAGAGCCAGCCAACCTATTACGAGCCTGGGGGCGACGACGGCAACTACCTCAATGACTACGAGCGCGCCTATGTCGCCGGTACAAACTATTTGGAGTGGACCGTTACCCCGGATACCGGTTACGAAATGGATCTTGCTTCCTTCACGCTCGACGTAAACACCCTCAATAGTCGGTTCTTCTTTTACTACCTGTCGTCCAACATCGAAGGCTACGACGTGGTGATCGATGCGGTGGGTGGCGTTCAGGCCGCCTCGGGTTCACCGGTGGTCAGCTTGGCCGGTGCGCAGTTCCAGGACCTGACCACGGCGGTCACCTTTCGGCTGTGGACTTGGGGCGGTGCACTTGTGAGTGGCAGCTCGGGCAGCGCCTGGGCACTCGACGACTTAACAATCAGCGGCACCACGACCCTGGTTCCCGAGCCCGCGTCGCTGGCGCTGCTGGCGCTGGGTGGCCTGATGATCGGCTGCCGGCGGCGACACGGCGCCAAGTGACCGTCTGACGGATTGCTCGAGAGGCGCGCTTCATGAATTCACCGATGCCACAGAAGCCATTCCGTCGCGCTTTCACGCTCGTGGAACTGCTGGTGGTGATCTCGATCATCGCCCTGCTGGTGGCGCTGCTGCTGCCGGCGCTGGGTGCGGCGCGCGAGGCTGCCAAGCAGGCGGTGTGCCTGGGCCAGCAGCGGCAGGTGGGCATCGCCTTTCGCGCCTACATGGTGGACTACCGCGACGCCCTGATGGGGGGCTACAGCTATACCAACGGCAATTCCTCCGGCCGCCGCGCGTGGTATGACTTTGTCAACGGCAAGTACGCCTCCTACCTTTCGATGAAGATCGGCAGCGATCGCGCCACTCGTTGCGTCAACAACAAGGCCGGCTGGTACGGCGTGTACAGCAGCCACCACCCGTCCCAGGACGCCCTGCATGCGGACTGCACCTTCATGGCCCAGCACATCGGCAAGGCCTGGCCCGACCCGGGCCTGGACGGAGCCGTGGTCACCTGGGGCAGCCTGTCGGTCTTTAAGCTCGATCAGTGTGCCTACCCCTCGACGTTCCTGCTCCTGGCCGACACGACCTCGGGCAACACGCCCGGCGGTTCGGGCAACTGGTTCTTCAACCAGTCCGGGCCGGTCAGCTTCAACACCATCCAGAATGTCGGTCCCTGGCTGGCACACGGTAACACGGGCAACGGCCTGTATGTGGACGGGCACGCCACGGCCTGCGGCCCCCAGCAGCTCATCGGCGCCGTCAACCGCCAGCACAACGCCGGGACCAGCGGCATCTGGATCTGCTATTCCAAAGAGGGCGACTTGTTGAACAATTAACCGCCTGGCGATGACGAGTAGTTGACATGCATCCCACGAGGCGTATAATGAATAATGAACGAACAAGACGAACATGATGATTCATAAAAATGATTGCGAGGCCCTGCCGCCAACCCGACACAGCAACCGCAGCCCCTGACATTGTCAAAAACTTGCGAAATGCGACATAACGCATGTTAAGCGCATGGAATATCCAAGCTGGAGCCGTTGGTCCAGAATGTCAGGCTGACACGCCACTGACATGGGGGCTGACATTCGCTAACCCCCGGAAGAACAAGGAGAAATCAGAAGATGACACCCGGGGGGGAGGGGAGGGGGGCTGACATGTGTCCGGATATCCGGAATTCAACCCCCGCTCACGGCGTCTTGCCGTGAGAACGACGTGCGCGTAACGATTCGCCACGCCAACCCAAAGCAGGCACCCCATGCTCCGCACACAACAACATCGCGGGTTCACCCTCATCGAACTATTGGTGGTGATTACCATCATTGCATTGCTGATCGCGCTGCTGCTGCCGGCGCTGAAGCAGGCACGCGAGGCCGCGAAGCTGTCGGTGTGTCTGAGCAACAAGCGGCAGATCGGTATCGCCGTGGCCTCCTATGCCGCGGACTATGACCAGATCGTGCCTGGCGGCGGGGCACGCACGGGGTCGGGCAGCTCCGGCACCCGCCACTGGTACATGTTTTTTCTCACTTCCGACACCGATACGCGCTTCGCCTCGACGCGCTATCTCGAATCAGAAAAGGCAACCCTCTGCCCCAATGGCGCCCGCAACGGCACATTCGCCGGCTGCTATGGCGCCTATAAGGCCAATCAGGAAAGTCTTACCAGCGACGGCGCGTTCTGGATCCAGACACCATGGCTCAGCGGTCAGTTTCAGGGGATGCATGTCGATCGCATTCCCCGGCCGCCCCGCCTGGTGGTCTTCAACTGCACGTTCAAGACTCAAGGCACCGTCTTTGGCAGCAGTCACGAGGAGTTTTCGCACGGAGTAAGCAGCCCCCCGCAGTTGGGCGCTGTCTGGCTGGCGCATTTTGACACCACCGCCGGCCTGTTCATGGACGGCCACGCCGCCGCCACGGAAGGGGACGGCCTCCTCAAAGTCGACAACGCTGTCTACAAGAACGGATCCAGCGCGGGCATCCTCGACTGGTATGACCAATCGGGCATTTTTGTCAGCAACTAACCGCCGCTCCTGCGGCAACTTGGAGTTCCCAATGACTTACCATCAGATTTGGCTTCCGGCACTGGCTTTGGCTCTCTGGGCGATGAGTAGTGAGTTCCTGCATGCGGCGGCACCTCCGGATATGGGAATTCCCCAGTCTTGCGGCGTCCAGCTCAAGACCGACACCTTCAATATCGAAACGCTGGACAAGGTGCATGCCGCGGGCTTCCGCATCGTTCGCCGCGGCATGTACTGGACCAGCGTCGAAAAGGAGAAGGGCGTTTACAAGTTCTCCGATTACGACCCGCAGATCCAGCACGCCCGCAAGCTCGGGATCACCGTCATCGCCTGCTTGTTCTCCGGCAACAAGCTATACGAGGACAGCCCGGGCGGCGTGCTGACCGAGGCCGGCCGCAAGGGTTTTGCCGCCTTCGCCGCCGCCGCCGCCGAGCACTACAAGGGCCAGAACGTCCTGTTTGAGATCTGGAACGAGCCCAACGTCCGCACCTTCTGGCGCAAGACCGGCACGCACAACTCCGACGAGTTCGCCGATGAGTACACCGCCCTGGTCAAGGAAGTCGCCCCGGCGATGCTCAAGGCCGACCCGGACTGCTTCGTCATGGCCGGCTCGGTCTCCAATTACTGGCAGCCCAGCTACAACTGGACCGAGGCCTGCTTCAAGAAGGGAATACTCAAGACCGGAATTCGCGGCTGGTCGGTGCACCCCTATGGCGTCAAGACGCCCGAGGAGTTCGCCATCGGCCACAAGATTACCCGCGATTTGCTCAAGCAGTACGGCGCCCCCGACATGCCGATGCTGGATACCGAGCGCGGCTTCTCCCTGAAGGAAACGGCCGAAGGCTGGTCGGGCGGCTCCATCGAACGAGCCCGCGATTTCCAGGCCTGGAACTTCGTGCGGCAGTACATGATGGATCAGTTGCACGGCGTGCGGCTCACCATCTGGTATGAGTGGGGCGGGAACGAAGGGTTCGCCCTGACCAATGCCGACGGCCCGCTGCCCGCCTATCACGCGGCGCGCACCATGATTGAGCAACTCAACGGCTACAAGCTGGTGCGCCGTATCGACACAGGCTACGGCCTGGACTACGTGCTGCTGTGGGAGAACGGGCAAGGGCAGGCGAAGCTGGTGGCCTGGACCGCGCCGCCGGCCGGTGACGCACCGGACAAGGCGTTCCCGCACGCGGCGCAGATCGGCTTGAGCGCCCCGGGTAAGGTGGCTGCGGTAGACCTGATGGGCCAGCAAGGGACCGTGCAGGTGGAAGGCAATGGATTCCGCATGCAGGTCAGCGGCGCCCCGCAATACGTGAGCATCCCCATGGGCGCGACGATCACCACCGCCAAATCGGTCGAGCCATATAAGGCTCCGATCACCCAGGCCGCGCCGCCACCCGCTGGCGCCATGGACCTGAAGCTCTTTGAGGCCAACGCCCAGTGGGAGTTCGTCAAGAACACCGGCGAAGGCTCGTTCGACACCGCCGCCGACGGCGACAAGCGCATCGGCGTCCTGAACTACGACTTCACCAAGTCCACCACGCAGAACAAGCCCTACGTGCTGGCAACGAGCAAGGTTAACATCGCAGACGGCGCCAGCCAGGTGCTCATCTACGCCCGCTCCGACACGAAGCAGCCGTTGACCTTCCGGCTGACGGACGACACAGATCAGACCCATCAATACAAGTCCAAGCTTGATGGGAATGGCCAGTGGGAATCGATCAAGATCCCGCTGACGAAAAAATTGGAGCACTGGGGCGGCGCCAACGATGGCAAGATTCACTTCCCGATCAAGAGCATCGTGTTCAGCGTGCCCGAGCCGAGCAAGGAGCATCAGAAGGGCAAGGTGGAGTTCGCCGACGTATCGGTGGTGACCACTGGCGGCGCGGCGGCGCAGGCCCCGCAGGCGCAAGCGGCGCCCCAGGCGCAAGCCCAGGCCCAGGCGCCCACGGCGCGGCAGGCCGCGGCCGGCGGCGGCGATGCGGATCTGAAACTGTTCGAAAAGGGGCAGGAATGGGAGTTCCTCAAGAACACCGGTGAGGGCTCGTTCACCCTGGGCACCGACGGCGACAAGCCCATCGGCATTCTGGCGTTTGATTTCTCCAAGGCCACGACCAAGAACGTGCCTTACGTGCTGGCGATGACCAAGCTCAGTGTCCCGGAAACCGCCGGGACGTTGCAGTTCAAAGCACGGGCCGGGCATGCCCAGCGCGTCACCGTGCGCCTGGTGGACGCCACCGGCCAGACCCATCAGTCCAAAGCCACCGTCAAGGGCTCAGGCGAATGGGAGACGATCAAGATCTCGCTGATCAAGAAGATGGAGCATTGGGACGGCGAGAACGACGGCAAGATCCACTTCCCGCTCAAGCAACTGGCACTGAGCATCCCGCTCACGGGCGAAACCAAGACGGGCAAGATCGAATTCGCCGATGCGGCGACGACAGGGAAGTAGACGCTGCCGAGGGATCGGGCCGTGAGGTGGGGCCTGGCGATGACAGGAGTTCCGCGATGAAGCGCCTTTATGTCACGAGAGCGTTCACACTGATCGAGCTATTGGTGGTGATATCGATCATTGCCTTGCTCATCGCGTTGCTGCTGCCGGCGTTGGGGCAGGCCAGGGAAGTCGCCAAGACCACGACCTGCGCCAGCAATCAGCGGCAGATGGGCGTGCAGTTCGGCGCCTATCTGAGCGACAACAAGTCGGTGTATCCGGCTCGCTACACCGATATGAACGACACCAACTGGAGCAGTACGCCGCCGTGGTACGTCGCGGTGATGCAGGAGAAGAACGCCAGCCAGGCCAAGGCCTGGCCCCTGTGGTGCGCTAATGACCCCAATACCAAAAAAGCCAACCCAGGCGGCAACATCAGCTACGGCTACAACCATGGCGGACTGGGCGGGGTGAACTGGACCAATGGCATGGGCTTTGGCTTGCAGTTCTATCCCGGCTGGGGCGGCGCCGACCTGCTCCAGCCGGCGCGGCAGGACACCATCGGGCAGCCGTCGGACACCGTCGTGCTCACCGACAGCAAGCTCGGCACGAACAACGTAGACCCCGTGGGTTGGTTCGTGGCCTATGCTCACCCCGATGACGGCGGTGGGGTGGCCTTCACGCGCCATGGCGACGGCTGTAATGTGCTATGGGCCGACGGCCACGGCAAGATTGTGACGCCCCGAATCCCGGGCGTGAAAGGGCTGTGGCAAGGTATGTACGAAGATCCTGACCTGCTGGGCGACATTCGCAATACTGACCCCAGCAAATGGGATCGCAACTGAGCCCAAACGCATTCAGAACTGCCCGTCGAATGATGCCTCTTTCGCCACGCCGGGACCAAACGGCGCCAGGGCGACGGTGCCGTAGGGGTTGAAGATGCGCCGGTCGTCCTCGCGGGCCGCGAAGCGCCACATCGCGCTGCACAGACGCTCTTTGACAGAGTCAAAATCGGGGTTGGCGGCGAGGTTGGTCATCTCGTGCGGATCGCTCTCCAAGTCGTAGAGTTCATCGGTGTCAAAGCCGTTGTAGACGTACTTGTAGCGATCGTCGGCGACGCTGCGTTGGGTGTAGTAGAGCTCGACGCCGGAGAATTGCGTGAAGCGGTAGCGGCGCCAGGATTCGGCCGGACCGCTATCGTGCAGGAGCGGCAGGAGGCTGCGGCCGGTGAAGTCCGTGGCGGGTCGATTCACCCCGGCCAGATCGAGGAAGGTCGGGGCGAAGTCCGCCAGGTTCAACATCGCATCGGACACCCGGCCGGGCGCGGCCATCCCCGCGGGCCAGCGCATGATGCATGGCACGTGGTAGGCCTCGTCAAACGCCGGCACGCCCTTGAGGAACAGGCCGTGCGCCCCGGCGTAGTCGCCGTGGTCGGACATGAAGATGACCAGCGTGTCGTCCGCCTGGCCGGTGGCGTCCAGGGCGTCGAGCACTTCGCCCAGCCAGGCGTCGGCCATGCTGCACTTGGCCCAGTAATGGGCGAGGGCCTCGCGGATTTCATCGGGGCCGAGTTGGTCCCAGAGTTGCTGGCGCATGCGGCGATAGATGCCAGGCCGATCGGCGAGCCGATCTTCGTAGCTCGCAGGCAGGTCGATGCGCTTGGGATCGTAGAGATCGACGAAGCGCTTAGGTGCGGTGAAGGGGTCGTGCGGATTGTGCGGGCCGACGAAGAGGCACCAGGGCTGGCACCCGGAAGCGCCCCCAGAAGCGGCTCCGGAAGCGCCGGCCGCGAGGCGCGGCAGGGCGGCCAGGGCCGAGTCGATGACCTTGCGATCGCCCACGTCCCCGTCGCCGCGCGGCCCGACATCTGGCGTGGTGCGATAGAGGTTGATCGGTCCCCAGCCCGGCCGATTCACCGTGCCACGCGCACGCGGCTGGCCGGGGGCCGGCACGTGGGACGGCAAACGCTCGATCATCTGGCGCGGCGAGCCGCGGCCGGATTCACCGGGCCCGCTGGTGATGACCAGTTCCTCCCAGCCATGGTCGGCTGGACCTTCGGTGTCGCTCACGTGCCACTTGCCGGCGAACGCCAGTTGGTAGCCCGCCTCACGCAGCGCCGGGCCGAAGGTGGTCACGCCCGGCGTCAGGCTGTAATTGAGGGCCGTGGGCGTGCTGACGTTGTTCCAGATGCCATGCCGGCTGGGATACAGTCCGGTCTGAAATGTCGCCCGGCTGGGACAACAGTGAGCAGTGGGGCAGTAGCAGCGGCTGAAGCGCACGCCCTCTTCGGCCAGTCGCTGGGCATTGGGCATGTGGCAGGGATGGCTCGGATCAACCGTTCGCCCCTGCTGCTGATCGGTCATGAAGATGAGAATATTCGGTGGTCGCGTAGGCATGGTGTGGTGGGGCGATCATACCGAAACGGTGGCGTGACGGCGTGATCGGTGGAGCGCGGTGATGCCATCAGAGCCGCGCTGCGTAAGCCCGCAGGACCGCGCGTCGCAGGACCCCCGAATCTGCGAGCTTACACCGCGCGGCTCCGAGAGCCACGAGTTTCAGCCGGCGTATTCCAGAAGTGACGGCACCGCGCCCGCCTCACGTCGGCAGGATTTCCAGCTCAAACGGCTCGGAGCGGAAGACGATGTGCTGGTTCCATCGTACGTCATCTGACTGGGTGTAGTCCGGGCCCAACGTCGGGCAATACTCGACCACACACAAGTAATTCCCAGGTTTCAGAGGACAGATGTAATCCTCAATCGCCAACGTCGCTTCATAGTCTTGCCCCGGCTCCAGTTGTTTCCACTCCATGTGACTGTTGATGGTTAGTGTTCGAGTGTCCTTGTCCGGAAGCGAGGGCCCTTTGCGATTCCTCACGACCAGTCGCCATCGCCAGTCGGTGGTGGCCGAGTTGATTCCGGCCGGCAGCACAAACTCGAGGGTCCTGCCCCGGTGATCGACATTGCGTACGCGGAGGTCGAGCTTGGGCAGTTGTCCCCACTGGCCGTGAACAGGCAGATCGTTGGCGACTCTCACCGCCAACGGATCCGGATGGTTTGTAGCGCGATTCAACGCCGTGATGATGGTCAGGTCCTCATTCTGGACCCACATCCAAGGCGGCGCGCGTACCACCAGATGTTCCAATGCCTCGGTCAGCACCGGCGTGCGGCGTCGGACCATCTCCAACAGAATGGCGTCCGATTCCAAGGCCAGAGCGCCGTGGCCTGAGTCACCTAATGCCTCGACCAGTCGTTCGTCGTTGATGCGCGGGTCCGCGAGAAGCGCGCACTTGCACAGTGCCTCCCAGACACTTCGGCGAAAGACGTCGTCCGCTTCGTCGCGCATCGAGAACAGTGCTTCACTCGCTGTTACCGAACGAGTCGCCACGGTCCTTAACCCGGAGACAGCTTGCGAGCGAACCTTTGGATCGGAATCTTTCGCCAACCGCAGCAAGTAGCTGTCGGCAGCCGAGCCAACGTGCGCAAGAATATCCAGGTAATAGGTTAGGGTGCGCGATGTGGGGGGTTGCAGGGCGGCGCGGTAAGCGACCCAAGCTAGCAGGTGATCTTCCCACCAGTGGTCCGGCCGCCAACTTCGCTTTGGTTTGTGCGGCCACCCAGCGGAGTTCTCACCGTAGAACCGCTTGACCAGGCGGCGATGTGATGCTTGGTACCAATCATCCGGCACATACGGCATCAGTGGAATGATCACAGATGTAGGCGTCAGCGCCTGAGGCCAAGTTTCGCTGTGGTGCAGGCGTCCGCGCACTGCGTGGGTGTAGAGCGAGGCCCACAGCAGCAGTGTGCCGAGGATGGCGATGAGCCAGTGGCGACGAGCCTTGTACAGGCCGCGTTGGGTCTTGGCAGTGTGCCCGCATTCGGGGCAGGCTAGCGACGAGGCGCCGCGCATGTCGTACCAGCACTGGCCGCATCGTGGCCGGCCGCGCGAGCGGTCGCGCCACAGGCCGGCGTAGGCCAGCCAGAAGCCGGCGGCGGCCAGGGTCAGGCTGATCGCCCAGGTTACGAGTGTGGCCGACGGCATGACCCCATGGTCGCGCGCGGTGCGGCGGCGTGTCAATTGTGGCGCGAAATATAGCCCGGCCATTTTGGCCGGATGAAAGGCGAATGGGCGTGCGACTGCCCGAAAGTATTCACCGGATTGGATGCCCTCGCGCTAAGCCGCAAGCGGCTGGGCCTTACTGAACTTCGCGCGCCAGGGCGCGCGGGAACAGCACGTTGTTTTCCTTGTGCACGTGCTGGTGCATGTCGGCTTCGAGCTGCGCCAGGCCGTCGAGGGCGGCGCGGAAGGTGTTGCAGGCGTCGGCCGGCGGAGTGTAGTCGCTGGTGAGTTGGCGAAACTTGGCCAGGGCCGCGCCGGCGTTGTCGTGCTCGTATTCCATCATGCGGATGGGGTTGGCGATGCTGCCGCAGTGGCTGGTGCCGCACGCCTGGCCGGCGTCGAGCTGGCGGATGAGCGGGAAGAGAATCTGCTCTTCCTTCATCATGTGCTGGCCCATCTCCTGCATCATCGGGTCAAAGGCCGCCAGGACCTCGCGCGTCCAGGGGTAATGGTCGCCGTGCACCGCCGCGATCTTGCTGAGCATCTGGTGCAGGCGGGGCAGCTCGCTGCGCAGGTAAGCGTGATGCGTTGTTTCGATGTGGTTGCACAGCTCGGTCATGGTCATGGCGGCGGCGTCGACCTCGGCGGAACCGCCGGCCTGGTCCTCATTGACCTGGAGCATGCGCACGACGGTCTGCGCATCCAAACCCTTCTTCTGGCACGCCGCGGCCAGGCTCAGCTTGCCCCCGCAGCAGAAATCGATGCCCAGGCCCTGGAAGACGCGCGAACGGGACGGGCGCTCGGCGACGAGTTGGCCGACTTGCGATTCGGTGGTGATGGGGGCGGTGGTGATGGCGAGGGTCATGGGTGGCTCCTGGGGTGAATAGTGGATATCAACATCCACTTGACCGATAAGATAGACGCGGCTAAACTGGATGTCAAGCTCCAATTCACTTTTCCTCCCAAATGAGGACGCTCAAGTGATCTTCTCGCAAACCGCCGAATATGCCCTTCGCGCCATTGTGTGGCTGGCGGACCATGACGGCGCCGCCCAGACGACGCAGCAGATCGCCGCCGCCACGCACGTGCCGCCCGATTACCTCTCCAAGGTGCTCCAGGCCCTGGGACGCGCCGATCTGGTGCGGTCCCAGCGCGGCCTGGGGGGCGGCTTCTCCCTCACCCGTGAGCCTGAGGCCATTACCATTCTCCAGGTGATCAACGCCGTCGATCCGCTCAAGCGCATCACGACCTGCCCGCTGGGCCTGAAGACTCATGGCAAGAATCTCTGCCCACTGCACCGCAAACTCGACGACGCCACCGCCGCGATCGAAGAGGCCTTCGCCGCCACGAGCGTCGCCGAAGTCCTGCGCACGCCGACAAACAGCCATCCTTTGTGTGAAGCCACGGTCGGGGGCAGGGCGGCCAAGCAGGGAAGCAGCCGCGGATGAACGCGAGTGAACCCGGATATTGAACGCGTAAACACGACGACACGAAGGAAGGCAAGGCATATGAATCAGGGACTTGGTTTTCCCAATTTGCCTTCGTGTTCACTTGTGGGATGAGCTCACGTCCGCATTCTCCGCATTCATCTGCGGCCTAGCATTCGCCAATGTCTGGAACCATGGCATGAAGCGTGAAATCGTCATCGCCGCCGTCGCCGGGGTCGCTGCCATGCTGGGGCTGGGCGTGATGATCGTCGTGGGCTCGCGCAACCTTCAGCACTTTGATGCGGCGCTGGTGGCCTACACCTTCGCCACGCTCTTTGCCGCCTTTGGTCTGACCTACCGCTACACCATGTGGCTCCAGCGGCCGCCGACGTGGATGTATTTCAAACGCGGCTGGCAGACGTTCTTCAGCCCCGCCTTCCTGCTCCGCAATCTCTTAGTCTGGCTCCGGCGCTTCATCGCCGGCTTTGTGCTCAACACCTTCATCTGGCGCCGCGGCCGAGCACGCTGGGCCGCACATTGGCTCATCATGTGGGGCTGCCTGCTGGCGGTCGCCATCACCTTCCCGCTGGTCTTTGGCTGGGTGCATTTCGAGACGCCGCCCAACGATTTCGAACACTACCGCGTGTTTGTCTTTGGCTTTGCCGTCTCGACAATCGCCGCCGACGGCTGGCAGGCCAAACTCTCCTTTCACGGCCTGATCTGGGCGTCCCTGTTGGTCCTGCCGGGAGTGATGCTGGCCATGCGGCGGCGCATGCGGCAACACGACGCCGCGGCCGTGCAGCGCTTCGGCGAAGACATCCTGCCGCTGCTCCTCCTGTTTGCCATCACTGTCACCGGTCTGCTGTTGTGGGTCAGCTATGCATGGATGCACGGCTACGGCTATGAGTTCCTGGCGATCCTGCATGCGATCACCGTCATCTTCACGCTGCTGTGGCTGCCCTTTGGCAAGTTCTTCCACATCATTCAGCGGCCGGCGCAACTGGGCGTGTCGTTCTATAAGGATGTGGGAGAGCACAGCGAGCAGGCCGAGTGCCGGCGTTGCGGCCAGGCCTTTGCCTCGCGCATGCACGTCGAGGATCTGATCACCGTGCAACGGCAGTTGGGCTATCGCTACGACATGCCGGCCATGGAGTGCGGCGGCAACGACGCCGCTTTGGCTTGCGGCGGAGCCGGAATCGCTTCGCGAGAAACCAAAGCGGTGCCACAGCCACCGCAGTCTAAAGTGGAGCATTACCAGTGGATCTGCCCCCGGTGCCGACGAGTGATGCTGGCGCTGGCGCAGGGCCGGGCGTACGAGTCGGCGGCGGAATGGTCGGATTACGTGCAGAAGGAGCCAACTCATGGCCACCGCGCCGGTTGACACGCAGAACATGATCGACGCGTTTGGGCCGCACGTGTCCTATGCCCACGGCATGTCGCTAGACCCGGGCGTTGAGCCCGACCGCCTGGTCAAGACGCACTGCTGCTTCTGCGGGCAACAGTGCGGAATCCAGCTCAAGGTCAAGGACAACCAGGTCATCGGCTTTGAGCCGTGGGAGGAGTTCCCATTCAACCGCGGCATGCTCTGCCCCAAAGGGGTGAAGCGCTACTTGCAGGGCTCGCATCCGGATCGTTTGCTCACGGCATTGGCGCGCGATCAAGCGGCGTCATCGGGATTTTCACCGCTGGCTTATGAGCAAGCCATTGGGCGTGTGGCCGAGGCGATCGGGCGCATTCAAAGCGAGTATGGCCCGGATGCCTTTGCGTTGCTCAGCGGTGCGAGCCTGACCACGGAAAAGACTTATCTGATGGGCAAATTCGCCCGCGTATGTCTGCGCACCGCCAACATCGATTACAACGGCCGGCTGTGCATGGTCAGCGCCGCGGCGGGCAATAAGAAGGCTTTCGGCATCGACCGTGCCGCCAATCCCTGGTCGGATATCGTCAAGGCCCAGGTCGTGTGGATCAGCGGCGCCAACATCGCCGAGTGCGCTCCGATCACCACCGATTACGTCTGGCAGGCGCGCGAGAACGGGGCGAAGATCATCGTCGTCGATCCGCGCATCACGCCCATCGCCCGCACGTGCAATCTGTTCCTGCCCGTCAAGCCCGGCCGGGACATCGCCCTGTTCAACGGCATCCTGCACCTGATGATCGAGCACGATTGGATCGATCATGATTTCATCCAACAGCATACGGTGGGCTTTGCGCAGGTGGCCGAGCATGTTCAGTCATGGACGCCGACAAAGACGGCGCAGGTGACGGGTATCGCCGAGCGGGCCATTCGTCAGGCGGCGGAGTTGTGGGGAACCGCCTCGACGAGTTTCCTGCTGCACGCGCGCGGGATCGAGCATCACAGTCATGGCGTGCAGAATGTGCTGGGGGCGATCAACATGGTGCTGGCGTCGGGCCGCATCGGCCGCGAGGGCTGCGGTTACGCCACCATCACCGGCCAGGCCAACGGCCAGGGCGGCCGCGAGCACGGCCAGAAGTGCGATCAACTCCCCGGGGCGCGCGACATCACCAATCCCGAGCACCGCGCCCACGTGGCCAAGGTCTGGGGCATCGCCCCGGAGGATATCCCCGGCCCAGGTGTGGACGCCTACGAAATCTTCCGCAAGATCGACCGCGGCGAGATCAAGGGCCTGCTGTCGATCTGCTTCAATCCCAAGGTGTCGCTGCCGGACAACAGCTTCATTACGCGATGTCTGGAGAAGCTGGATTTCTTCGTCGCCATCGACTTCTTCCTCAACGAGACGGCCCAGCACGCCGACATCGTGCTGCCGGGATCGCTGCACGAAGAGGACGAAGGGCTGGTGACTCAGATCGAGGGCCGGGTGATCAAGATCAACAAGGCGGTGGACTGTCCCGGCGAGGCGAAGCAGGATTGGCGGATCATCCAGGACATCGCCGGCGCCATGGGTCGTGCTCGCGGCTTCACATTCACCAGTCCCGCCGACATCTTCGAGGAGCTTCGCCGCGCCAGCGAAGGCGGCATCGCCGACTACTCGGGCATCACATACGAAAAGGTGGAAAGAAACTACGGCGTGTTCTGGCCGTGCCCCAGCAAAGACCCGCAAGGCAACGCGATCGATCACCCCGGCACGCTGCGGCTGTTCGAGCCCGGCACATGGAACCCGATCGCCAAAGGTGCCGGGCCGTTCTATTTCCCCGACGGCAAGGCGCGGTTCAACGTCGCGCCGTACACGCCGCCGACCGAGGATGTGGACGCCGACTACCCGCTGATGCTCACGACCGGGCGCGTGGTCAGCCAGTTCCTCTCGGGCACGCAGACGCGCCGCATCGGCCCGCTGGTCGAACAGTACCCCGAGCCACGCATCGAGCTGCATTCGCAACTGGCGGAGAAACACGGGATCAAGGACGGCGACTGGGTCACCGCTGAAAGCCGCCGCGGCGATGCGACTTTGCGCGCTATGGTGGTGGCGACGATTCGCCCCGACACGATCTTCATTCCCTATCACTGGGCCGGCCGCAAGAGCGCCAACCAGTTGACGATCTCCGCGCAGGATCCCATCTCGAAAATCCCGGAGTACAAGGTGTGTGCGGTGCGAATCCGTAAAGCCGACAGTGCACCGCAGTACGCATCGAAACTGGAACCGCAGCAGTAACGAGTGTCTCATGCCTGTACCGGTCCAAAACGAGTTCTTCATCGACCCCAACCGCTGCATCGGCTGTCAGGCGTGCGTGCAGGCGTGTGCCGAGTGCGATACGCACAAGGGTCAGTCGATGATTCAGCTTGATTATGTGGAGCGTTCGCAATCGACGCAGACGGTGCCGGTGGTGTGCATGCACTGTCACTCGCCGACGTGCGCCGAGGTGTGTCCGGCGGACGCCATCAAGAAGACCGAGGACGGCGTGGTGCAGACCGCTCGCAAGCCGCGCTGCATCGCGTGCAACAACTGCGTCATCGCCTGTCCCTTCGGCATTCCCAAGATGAAGGCCGAGTTCGACCTGATGATGAAGTGCGACATGTGCTACGACCGCACCAGTGTGGGCAAGAAACCGATGTGCGCCACCGTGTGCCCCAGCCAGGCGCTGTTCTTCGGCACCCGGCAGGAGATCGAGGCCCTGCGGCCACGCACCACGCCCAACAATCGCTTCCGCTTCGGCAATCAGGAGATCACCACCAAGGTCAACATCATGATGCCGCGGCGATCCGGAGGTGGGCAGCCCCAGTACCTGGACGTTACCGCGGCGATGAACGAAGAGACCACCGGCAAGACGTTGAGCCTGGATGTGCTGACCAGCGCGATGCACGTCGAAAACGTGTGAACAAGAGGTAACAGGGATGAACACGAATGAACACGGATAAGAAAAAGCAGAGGAAGGAACAGGGATGAGCATCATGGACATGAAAAACGGAGGCTAAGCCGCAAGCGGGTTGACCGGGCGGTGAATCATGTCCATCACTGTTTATTTCCCCATCCGTGTTCATCCGTGATCATCCCTGTTCTTTCCATGTTTTGGAGATTTTCATGCTACCGCTGGACCAGTACGAAGAATCGAAAATGCCCGACGGCCGGCCGCGCGAGGCGCAGCCCAAGTGGCGGCAGGATTTTCCCGTTGACGTGGCGCAGGACGAGTACGTCGCCCGCCGTGATTTCGTCAAGTTCCTGGTGCTCACGAGCTTTGCATTCACCATCGGGCAGTTCTGGATCGTGGTGCAGAACCGCCTGCGGCAACGGCGTGGCAAGCCGCCGATGACGCGCATCGCCGCCGTCGCCGACGTGCCGGTGGGCGCCGCCCTGTCCTTCAACTATCCCGGGGCGCACGACCCCTGCGTGCTGGTGCGCACGGATGAGCAAACGTATCTGGCGTATGGGCAAAAGTGCACGCACCTGTCCTGTGCCGTGTTGCCGCGCGTGAGCGAGCGCAGCTTTCGCTGCCCGTGTCACGAAGGGCACTTTGACATGATGACGGGTCAGCCCACCGCCGGTCCGCCGCGCCGCCCGCTGCCGCGAATCTTGCTGGAAGTTCGTCACGGCCAAATCTACGCCACCGATGTGGAGCTGCGCACATGAGACGCAAACCTTCCTTCACCCGCGGCCAGCGCTTGACCATCGTCTACGGCATCCTGTGTTTTGTGGTGGTGCTGGTGATCCTGCAACTGTGGCTGCTGACCGCCACCATGGAAGCGCACCTGGGCGGCGACAGTTCGGTGATATGGCCCGCGGCGGTGGCGAGCCTGGTGTGCCTGTGCCTGAATCTCGGCCTGCTTTGGTACCTCTACGCCATGGAGCGATCATGAGCGCTGTTGCTGTTCCCACCCCGGCCGCACCCCGCGGCAACACGCTGCAACTGGTGCTGGCCACCGGCGGCTTTGCCGTGTGCTTTGCCGTGTTCGGCTCGATCTCGGCGATGATGCCGATCATCAAGAAGAACTTGGGCTTGTCGCCCGTACAGGTGAGCATCGCCATCGCGCTGCCGGTGATCCTGGGCAGCCTGGGCCGCATTCCGCTGGGCATGCTCACGGACCGGTTTGGCGGCCGGCTGATTTTCTCGTTGACGATGCTGTTGTCGATCGTGCCCGCGGCGCTGCTGGGTTGGGTGGACAGCTATGCGGGGCTGCTGGTGTGCGGCTTTTTCGCCGGGGTATCGCTGGCGAGCTTCGCCGTGGGCGTCGGCTTTGTCAGCCGGTGGTATCCGCCTCAGCGTCAGGGCGCGGCCCTGGGCATTTACGGCGCGGGCAATATCGGCCAGTCATTCGCTGCTTACGGGTCGCCGTTGATCGTCGCGGCGGCAGGCTATGCGTGGGGATTCTGGGCGTTCAGCTTGCTCACCACTCTATGGCTTGTGTTGTTTCTGTTGCTGGCGCGCAATTCGCCCAACTCGCCGCCGCCCAAGTCACTGCGGCAAATGCTTAGACCCCTGGCGCATGGCAAGAGCTGGTTGCTGAGCACGTACTATTTCCTCACGTTCGGCGGCTTCGTGGCGATGAGCATCTACCTGCCGACGTTTCTCACCGACATGTTCAATCTTGAGCCTGCCGACGCCGGCCTGCGCACCGCCGGCTTCGTCGTCCTGGCGACCATCATGCGACCCCTCGGCGGCATGATGGCCGACCGCGTCGGCGGACGCACCATCCTTCTGATGGTCTTCCCCGTCACCGCCCTCGCCGCCATCTTCATGGCCTGCCCGCTGATGAGCACCTTCACCCTCGGCGCCCTGGGCATGGCGGCGGCGATCGGCCTGGGCAACGGCGCGGTCTTCAAACTCGTCCCCGAATACTTCCCGCAAGACGTGGGCAGCGTCACCGGCCTGGTCGGCGCCGCCGGCGGCCTGGGCGGATTCTTCCCGCCTCTGGTCGTCGGCGCCGTCTATCAGGCCACCGGCTCCTATTCCTGGGGCTTCATCCTCCTGTCGATCTTCGCCGTTGCCTGCCTGGTGCTGAGCTGGTTCGGCACGCCCAACCTTGTCGCCGGCACAAGGCCAGGCGACATGCAGCTTCGCCCGCTGTAGAGCGATCGGGCATTAGTTTAAAGCCCGTTTCTCCGACTCTCCTGCGTGCAAGCGCAAAAGAAAAACACGGCGGCACAAGGCCGTCGTGTTTCGTGCTTGATTTCGTTCATCTGTTGGCGGCTTACCGTCGGCCGCGTCCGCCGCCGCCACCGCCGCCGTAGCCACCGCCACCGCCGCCGCGACGTTCGCCGCCGCGGTCGCTGCCGCCCTCGCGGTCGCCGCCGCCGGAGGCGCCGGCCTCGGAGGCGACTGGCTCACGTGCGTCGTCATCGACCTTGCCTTCCTCAGCAATCGCCGCCTTGCGCGACAGCTTCACGCGGCCCTGGTCGTCGATGAGCAACACCTTGACCCGCAGGCGATCGCCCACGGATACCACGTCGCCGACGCGCTGCACGTAGCCATCGGTCAGCTCGGAGATGTGGCACAGGCCGTCCTGGCCGGGGATGACTTCGACAAACGCGCCAAAGTCCTTGATGGTCGAAACCTTGCCGGTGTAGATCTTGCCCACCTGCACTTCGGCACAGAGCTTCTCGATTTCCTCGATGGCCTTCTCGGCCTTGCCCGCGCCGACTGCCGAGACGAACACCGTGCCGTCTTCCTCGACCTCGATGGTGGCGCCGGTGGCTTCCTGAATGGCGCGGATGGTCTTGCCGCCGGGGCCGATGAGTCGGCCGATCTTCTCGGGGTGGATGCTGGTGGTGAGCATGCGTGGGGCGTGGGGCGACAGCGCCGGCCGGGGCTGGGCGATGGCGGCCTCGATCTTGTCCAGGATCTGGAGCCGGTTGACCTTTGCCAGTTCAAACGCCTTCTCGACATGCGCGATGTTCAGGCCGCGAATCTTGAGGTCCAGTTGGATGGCGGTGATACCCGTGCGCGTGCCGCAGACCTTAAAGTCCATGTCGCCAAAGTGATCCTCCTCACCCTGAATGTCGGTGAGGTAGATTTCCTTGCCGTCCTCGGCGATCAGGCCGATGGAGATGCCCGCCACGGGTGCGGCGATGGGGACGCCGGCATCCATGAGCGCCAAGGTGCCGCCGCAGGCCGACGCCATGCTCGACGAGCCATTGCTCTCGAGAATGTCGCTGACGACACGGACGGTGTAAGGGAACTTCTCGATGGGGGGCAGGACGGGCGCCAAGGCGCGTTCGGCGAGCTTGCCATGGCCGATGTCCCGCCGGCTCGGGCCGGTGATGCGCTTGACTTCGCCGACCGAGAACGGCGGGAAGTTGTAATGCAGGTAGAACTTCTCGGCGTACTCTTCGTGCAGGCCGTCGACGATCTGCTCGTCCCGGCCGGTGCCCAGGGTGACGGTGACCAGGGCCTGGGTCTCACCACGGGTGAAGACCGCCGAGCCGTGCACGCGGGGCAGCACAGCGACGAGGCACTCGATCTCGCGAAGCTGGCCCGCCGATCGGCCGTCGGTCCGCTTGCCGCTGAGAATGACTTGGCGCGTGATCCGCTCTTCGAGGTCGCCGATGGCCTGCTTGGCGTCCTTGACGCGCTGGTTGTAGGCCAGGACTTGGGCATAGGTCGCCGTCTCGGCGGGGGCGGCGAAGTATTCGGCCAGGAAGCTCTCCTTGGCCCTGTCCACCGCGTTGCTGCGATCGGCCTTGTTGCCCTCGGTCGTTTTGGCGGCACGCAGCTTGTCCGCCAGCTTGCTGTTGACCAGCTCCACCACGTCCGCCGCCGGCTCGATGAGGCTGAACTTCTTTTCCTTACCGACTTTGCCCGCCAGTTCGGTGATCTTGGCGACGATCTGCTTGATCGCGTCGTAGCCGAAGCGGATGGCGTCGGCGACGACCGATTCCTCGAGCTGGTTGGCGCCCACCTCGATCATGTTAATGCCGTCCTTGTGGCCGCAGAGCACCAGGTCCAGATCGCTGTACTCGCGTTGCGCCTGGGTGGGCATGAGGATGAACTGGCCTTCGATGCGGCCGACGCGCACGGTGGCGGTGGGGCCCTCGAAGGGGATCGAGCTGAGGGAAAGCGCGGCTGAGGCGGCGATGCCCGCCAGCACATCGGGGTCATTCTGCCCGTCGGCGGCCAGCACCCAGCACTGGATCTGCACTTCGTCCTTGTAGTTCCTGGGGAACAGCGGCCGCAGGGGCCGGTCGATGTTCCGCATGGTCAGGATTTCTTTCTGGTTGGGCGCGCCTTCACGTTTGCGGAAGCCGCCAGGGAACTTGCCTGCGGCGTTGAGTTTCTCGCGATAGTCCACCGTGAGGGGGAAGAAATCGATGCCCTCGCGTGGCGGGGCGCCTACGGCGGTGCCCAGCACCACGCTCTCGGCGTAGCGGACCACGACGGCGCCGTCGGCCTGCTTGGCCAGGTGGCCGGTTTCCATGATGAGCGTGCGGCCGCCCAGTTCCAATTCAACTTTGGTCAATGCCATAAAAAGGGTCCTTCTGCGTCTGCTGGCCGCTTGCGGCTTAGCCTCTGAAGGGGATTGTCAGAGATGTGCCAAGTCGTCCGCGGCGGGATGAATCACCACGCGAAGCAGAAGACAGAGGACGCGACGCACCAGAGCCGGTGTGGACCTTCCGATTCGATGCGCCGCGTCGCCTGCCATCTGCTCCTATCCCGAAACACTCGGGCTCTATGGGGATGAATATCAGTATTTTCACAACAAGCCACGGGGAGCGTCCCGAGGCTTGTGTCTTAGGGTGTCTTATTTACGCAGGCCTAACTGGCCAATCACATCCTGGTATCGCGTACGGTCCACTTGCGCCAGATAGCGCAGCAGCCGGTTGCGCTTGCTGACCATCATCAACAGGCCGCGGCGGGAGTGGAAGTCTTTCTTATGGCCGCGCAGATGCTCGGTCAGGCCGTTAATGCGCTGGGTCAACAGCGCCACCTGCACCTCGGGCGAACCAGTGTCCTGCTCGTTGCGGCGGTAGGTCTGGATCAGTTCGGTCTTCTTCTCGGCGGTGATCGTCATTGGGGATAGCCTTTAGCGGTCTGTTGAGAAGCAGGTCTGATGCCTGCACGGCCCGGAGCCCCGGCCAGACCGACCCGCCAGGGTGAAGCGGAAGTGTAGCAGAGTCGGCGGCGGCGGGCAATTTGGGCGCGGGGTTCAGTCCGCCCGATCAGCCGCCCCGGCCGATCGTGTTCCACCGGCGAATGGCCAGCCACGCTGCCCGCTCCGTGATGCCACGCGCCAACGCGCGCAGGATACTCACGGCGGGGACTTTACGAGGTCATGCAGGCATCCTGGGGCAGCCGGAGGTGAGCGGGAAAGCAACTAAATTATTTTAGATATTGGTTGCCGTTTGGCACCATCAGCAGCGACTTGGGGCAATCCATAAGCCACGCGACAGAATTCAAGCGGTAGATTGATAGGCATTTTTTAGCATAAATGCTGAAAAAACAAATAATTACGTTCACAAAAGAGTTCGCCAGGCGTCCAGTTCTGGCATTTTTCCAAGTGATTAAAAATATTTAGTTGAAAGTATTGAAATTTCGATGTCTCTGTGTTATTATCGGCCGTAGCAGCAAATCAGAGTCGGTCAGGGGCCGGGGAGTAGGGGACCGGGGGACGCTATGGCGGACACGGGGGACGCGAGTCGCACTCGGCACTTCTGAACGAATCATCATCAACTCTTGCGGCATCGCACGATGCCGAACCCATTTTGCTCTTCACCTGATGTTCACGAGTCACCTCTTTTCAGGAGCTCCCGATGAAGCGATTCAGGCACGTTCTGTTCCCCATCCGGGTCGGCCATGCCCGCAGCGGCGGCATCATGGCGGCGGTGATCACTCTGCTTCTGCTATTGGGTGTCGGCGTCGCCCATGCGACTCCAACCCCCGTCGCCTATTGGAACTTCGACGAAGGCACCGGCACATCGGCGGCCGACAGCGCCGGGTCTGTCAATGACGCCGGTACACTCACTAACGGTCCGACCTGGACGACCGGCGCCAGCGGCGGGGCGATCCAGTTCGACGGAACCAACGATTACGTGATCGCATCCAATAGCACCGACTTGGCATTCAGCGGCGCCATGACCGTCGCCGCCTGGGCCAAGAGCGACACCGCCAACTGGAACACTTACGGCATGCTGGTGAGCCGGCGCAGCCAGTTCATCTTGCATCCGGCCAGCGGCGGCAAGGTGCTCCAGTTCTACGTCTACATCGGTGGACAGGCCAAAGGCGTCGCCTACGACCTGGCCACCGACTCGATCGACCTCACCCAGTGGCACCATTACGCCGGCACCTACGACGGCAGTTCCCTCAAGCTCTACGTCGACGGCCAACTGAAAGCGACGGTGTCCCAGACGGGAACGATGGATTCGACGACCAACTCGGCCTATATCGGCCGGGACAGCACGATGGCGCGGTATTTTGATGGCGCCATCGACGAGGTGCGGCTCTACAACACCGCCCTCAATGCCAACGACATCGCCCAACTCGCCGGGACCGCCGGTGGCGCTGAGACGACGACCATTCTGGTCGACCTGGGCGCCAGTACGGACGCCAACGACGTTGATAGCGTCAACACGTGGAATGTATCGAACTACAGCACGAGCGGAGCCACCCTGGTGGACGCCTCCGGCGCCGCGACCGGCATCGCGCTGGAATACAGCACCAACGTCACCTGGGGCCAGACCAGTTCAGGCAGCATCACATGGTTCGCCTCCGATTACCTCAACGACGGAACGACCGCAAACCCGGACAAGGATCCGGTCCTCGCCCTGGGCATGGGTGACAGCGTCAGCTTTAACAGGCAGTCGTCGGTGAGCGGTACGTACACGACGGCCTTCCTGACCTTCACCGGTTTGGATGCCAACGCCACGTACAGCCTGGACATCGTCGCCCTGAACCCCGGCACCGGCGGCATTACGCACCAGATCCAGGCCAGCGACGCCGGCGTACTCCGCTGGGGCGATTCCGGCGAGAATCGTCGTGGCGGAAAGGATTACCAGACCAAGACGAGCGGCTTCCAGCCTAATGATCACGAAGTCATGCGGTGGACCGCACTGGTTCCTGACAGCAACGGCAAAATCGTCATCAGCTACGGCGCGGGCAATAACTTCGTGGTCACCGGAAGACTTGGCGCCATTCGCCTGACCGAGATTGCTCAATCAGGTACGAACTGGTTCGTGCGCCCCTCCGGCGGCTCGTACGGCAACGAGGACGGCACCAGCTACGCCGACGCCTGGGACGGCCTGGAGAACATCGACTGGCAAGTGATCTTGCCCGGCGACAACCTGTACATCTGCGGCACGCACGTGCGCACCGTAACGTCGAACACGAACATCGCCAGCCAGGGCTGGATTCTACCCGGCGCCAGCGGCACGGCGGGCAATCATGTCAAAATCCGCGGTGACTGGCCCAGTGATCCGGGCATCGTCTGGGGCGCCTGGAAGGACAACCGGCCCGGCGGCATGAAGGCCGCCAACTGGGTCGCCAACTGGAACGGCAACACCGGCGTCTACTACAACGAGACCGCCGTCTATAACAAATCCAATTGGCAGCACGGCCTGTTCGAGCGCATCAACGGTCTGAGCTATGAGAAATACACGTGGGTCAGCTCGGTACAGGCCGTGATCGATTCGCCCCAGGGCGGCGTCTTCTACGCCGAGAACTTCGGCACCAACCAGAACCGCGTCTGGCTCCGACCCTTCCATACCTCCGACTTTGCCGACACGATTCGCTGGTCGGGCACCTGCGGCTGGCGGCTGTTTCTGGCGGAAAACCAGAGCTACGTCACCTACCGAGGACTGACCGTGATCGCATCGACGATCAACCACGAAGACGGCGCGGCGACCGCCGGGCCGTACCACGACTACACCTTCCTCAACTGCAAGTTCTTCCCCCTTAACGCCGCGTACTGGTATACCCCCGTCAACTCCAACAACATCACCATCGACGGCTGTGAAATCGCTTTCACCGGCAACGGCATGTATGTCATCTGGAGCCTTGGCAGCAATCATCACTTCTACGTGAAGAACAGCTACTTCCACGACATCGGCAACCCCTGGGGCGGCGGCGTCGACGGACACGCCCTGGGCATCCAGAACAACGAGCACTTCTACTTCACCAACAATCACTTTGAGCGATGCAGCAGCGCCATCGACTTCCATGTGGGCGCGACCACGACCCAACGCCACTGCTACGTCATCGGCAACTTCATCAAGGACATGCGAACCGGTTGGGGCGCCGTCGTTCAGGGATCCGCCATCACCTTCGAGGGCGACAACAACAACCCCAAGGCCAATACGTCGGACCTGTACATCGCCAACAACATCGTCATGGACTGCGACGCCAACGGCATCAGCACCTCGCGCAAGAGCACGGTCAAGGTCTACAACAACACGGTCATGGACTGTAACTACAACTACAAGTTCGTCGGCAACCGCGTCGACGGCGCCAGCGTCGAGATGTTCAACAACATCTCCGTCGAACCCAGAACTTACCATGTGTACTTCAATCAGAACGCCAGCGGCATCAGCTTCTACTTCGACGCCGCTAACAATCTTTACGACGACTCGGGTTCGGGCAGCAGCACCTTCTACACCTTGGTCACAGGCTACCCGACCGGGGCGGTGGATTTCGCCGCCTACTGCGTTCGCCATGACAATATCGTGACCGGCGGGACCAACACCTCCGGCGCCACGATCGAGCGTGATTCGCTGGTCGACGATCCGCTGTTCGTCAGCGGCACGCCCGCGGTCGATACCGACTTCAAGCTCCTGTCCAACTCGCCCGCCGTCGATGCCGGACTCGATGTCGATCTGGACGAGGACTACGGCGGCAACACTCGCGACAGCAGCCCTGATATAGGTGCGTGGGAGCATTGATCTCACCCACGCGAAACTCACGCGCCTATCCCCGATAAGCGCGCAACCCAACGCAGGCGCCCTTCCCGGCACACCCCCGGAAGGGCGCCTGCTTTATCTGGAAGTCCATCAAGGCCGATACTTGACAGAACGAGCGATGCGTACATAATGTATCCATGAAGATCGTCAAGCCCGCGCGGGTTGCCCAGTTCAAGGCCAGGCACCCCACGGCGGGGCCGGGCTTGGAGCAATGGCTGCAAGTCGCCAAGGCCGCGACTTGGAGGCGGTTTGCCGATGTGCGGCTGGTGCATCGCAGCGCGGATGAAGTGCGCGTCAGCAGCGGACGCAAGGTGGTGGTGTTTAACATCGGTCACGGGTTTCGTCTGTTGACTGCGATCCACTACAACCGGCTCAAAGTATTTGTCATGCGATTTCTAACTCATGCCGAGTATGACAAGAACCAGTGGAAGGACCAGCTATGAGGAACACCAGGAAGAAGACGGCGTTGGATTTCCATGGCTTCCCCAAGGACTGGGCGGGGCTGACCGGCATGCTGCCCTTGCGTCCCATCCATGACAAGGTCGAACTCGACAACGCCACGGAAGTCATTGACGCGATGGCAGGCCATGATCTGTCCCGTGATCAGGACGATTACCTCGAAGCGCTGTCCACACTGGTAATGGCATACGAAGATGAGCACCAGCCGATCGATGTCAAACGAATGACACCGGTCGAAGTGCTGCGATATCTGGTGGAGCAGTCAGGCATGACGGCGTCGGCGTTGGGCGAACTACTGGGCAACCGCTCGCTGGGTTCCAAGCTGCTACGAGGCGAGCGTGAATTGAGCAAGGCACATATCCGGGTCTTGGCCGATCATTACAGGGTCAGTACCGATCTGTTCATCGGGTAGGGCGTCAGGCCTGTTTGATCCGCTGCGTCTGCTCGTGATAGTGACACGCGGCGCAGCGTTCCGGATCTTCATCGACACCGAGGAGGGCCGGGACTTCCTCGACGCAGCGGCGCATCACTCGGGCGGATTCGCCGCGGATGGTGATGGGCACGGTGTCGTTGGCGGGCACGCCTTGGTCCGACGCCAGCAAGCGCGTCAGCGGGCAGCGCGGGTGGAAGGTACAACCGCTCGGCGGATTAACCGGCGAGGGCACTTCGCCGGGCAGGACGATGCGGCGGCGCCCGCTCTCGGTGTCGGTGTGCGGCGCGGCACTGAGCAGCGCCTGCGTGTAGGGGTGGTGCGGTTGGCGAATATCGTCCCGGCTGCCGATCTCCACGATGCGGCCCAGGTACATCACCGCCACGCGGTCGCAGAAGTGCTCGATCACCGCCAGGTTATGCGCGATGAACAGGTACGCCAGGCCCAGTTCATCCTGAAGGTCGTTGAGCAGGTTGAGGATCTGGGCCTGGATGGAAACATCCAGCGCCGACACCGGCTCGTCGCAGACGATAAAGGAGGGCTCCAGCGCCAAGGCGCGGGCGATGCCGATGCGTTGCCGCTGCCCGCCGGAGAACTCGTGCGGGTAGCGTTCGGCATGGTCGGGCGACAGGCCGACGCGTTTGAGCAGTGTGGCGACGCGCTGGTGCAGTTGCTCGCCGCGCGCCAGCTTATGCACCTGGATCGGTTCGCCGATGATGCGGCCGACGGTCATGCGTGGGTTGAGCGAGCCGACGGGATCCTGGAAGATGACCTGCATCTTGCGGCGCAGGCGCCTGAGCTCTCCGCGGCCGGCGGCAAAGACGTCGCGGCCCTCGAAGTGCACCTGGCCGGAGGTCGCGGGAATCAGCCGCAGGATCGTGCGCCCCACGGTGGACTTGCCGCAGCCGGATTCGCCCACCAGCCCCAGCGTCTGGCCCCGCTGGATGGCGAACGACACGCCGTCCACCGCCTTCAAGTGCGCCACCGTCGAGCGCAGCAGGCCGCGCTTCACCGGGAAATAAGTGCGCAAATCGCGCACGCTCAGCAGCGGCTGATCCGAAGCAGGGGCGACGGGTTGCGGTGCGGCGGCTGTGGCGGTCATGGCATGAGTATAGAGAAGTCGAGGAGGGTTCGGCCCTCCCGGGAAGCATGGATTAGTCAAGGTGAGTGATCTCGTTCAATCGCCCCGACCCACCCGCAGGAGCGGGTGGGCTTTGGGCACGCACGTGTAACCGATCACTCCTTGGGCAGTTCCAGCAACACAAACCGATCCACATTGCCGTCGCGCACCGAGATGCGCACGCCCGTGCCTGGCTCGACTTTGTTCAACTCCGCGGTCAGTTCGTCAACCGTCGTGACCTTCGTGCCCATGACATCGGTGATGATCGATCCGCGGCGGAGTTCCACCGAGTCGGCGACCGATCCGCGGCGCACGTCCATCACCAATACGCCGGGCGTGAATTCCAGGCGATAGCGCGACGCCAGGGCGCGGGTCATGGGGATGACCGACTCGAGCCCGAGCTTGCGCAGCACTTCCTTGCTCTGAGCTTCCGGCGGCGGTGCCTCGTTCTGCTCGTCGGCCGCCGCGCTGCTGAGTTGGTCGGGCAGCAGGCCGATGCTCACCTCCACGGATATGGTTTTGCCCGCGCGGAACACTTCCAGGGGCACGCTGGTTTCGGGGGGCAGGTTGGCGACCAGGTTGCGCAACTGGTCGGCGGTGGCCACATCCTTGCCGTTGACCTTGGTGATGATGTCGCCGCGTTGGATGCCCGCCTTCTCCGCCGGGCCGCCCGCGATCGGGTTGGTCACCAGCACGCCAGGGCCGGTGTAGTTGAAGGTCTTGGCCATGCGTGCGTCGAGGTCTTCAATGTAGATACCCAGGTAGCCGCGATTCACCTTGCCTTGCTTGATGAGCTGGTCGGCGACGCGTGCGACCATGTCCACGGGGATGGCAAAGCCCAGGCCGTTGTAGGCGCCGGTGCGGGTGGCGATGGCGGAGTTCATCCCCACCACCTTGCCGCGCACGTCGGTGAGCGGCCCGCCGGAGTTGCCCGGATTGATCGCCGCATCCGTCTGGATGAAGTTCTCATAGCCCTGGCTCTCGCGCAGGATGCCCAGGTGCCGGCCCTTGGCGGACACGATGCCCTGGCTCATGGAAAACTCGAAGCGGAAGGGCGAGCCGAAGGCAAAGACGATCTCGCCTTGCTCGACGGGCTCGGGGGCGCGGGTGGCGGGAATCAGGCCATCGCCCTTGACCTTGAGCACCGCCACATCGGTCTTGGGGTCCACGCCCTGCACGGTCGCCTCGCGCTCCGAGCCGTCGTGGAAGCGCACCACCACGCGGTCCGCCAGCGCCTTGACATCGTCACGAAAGACCACGTGGTAGTTGGTGATGATGTGGCCGTCCTTGTCGTAGACCCAGCCCGAGCCGTTGCCGTACTGCTGGGGCACGTCGTACTTGCTGTTGTCCGGCGGGTTGCCCTGCGGTGGCGCGGGCGTTTGCGGCTGGTCGTCGGGAATGGCTTGCGGATGGCCGGGGGGCAGGCGATCACCAAAGAAGCGGCGCAGCAACTCTTCCTCGAGCGGATTACCGCCCCCGGTGCTGCCGCGTCGCGATGGAGCTTTGGCGTACACCTGAATGTGCACCACGCTGGGCTCGACGAAGCGGGCCACATCCTTAAACGCACGGGACAACTGATCGAGCGTCGGGTTGCTGTCGAGCTTGTCGCCGATCTGAATGTGCTGGGCGGTGTCGTACTCGTGCGCCAGGTTACTGGCCACGCGCGGCCCGGCGATCATGACAAGGAGTGCGGTGATGAGCAGGATCAACGTGGGTCCGTACCAGCGAATGCTTTTCATCGGGGAGCTCCTCAAAACGCCTGATCAAGGCATGAGTGGTCTAGGGTTGCGTGGGCGCCGGCATCGCGGCGACAGGGCAGCCACAGGCAATCATACGCTGCCGCGCGCGGCTGGGTTCGTACATCGTACGAGACGTCAGGAGACGACCTTCCGGCTCTTCAAAGGTGTTGCCACTGGTTTTGGGCCGTCTACTTCTCCAAGTGGTACGGGTGATCGTCGCGCAGGTATTGCCCAGACTCGACCAGTTCGCGCCAGGCGCCTGCGGCCTTGGCCAGTTGCTCGCCGAGGTTGGCCACGGGCTGGGCGAAGGGGGCGTGCCAGTCGGTCAGGCCCAGCAGGTCGTGCAGGACGACGACGTGGCCGTGGCAGGCCGGGCCGCCGCCGCAGCCGATGATCGGGATGGGGCCGTCGCCGTGGGCCGGATTCATGGCGACTTCATCGACCACGCGGCGGGTCAGCTCGGCGGGCACGGCCTCAAAGAGCAGCATCACCGCGCCGCTGTCCACCATGAGCCGGGCTTCATCGACAGCGCGATCGACCTGGTCCGAGGTGTGATACACCGTGCGGCTACGTCCGCCGTGCAGGATCTTGTGCTGCGGCCGCGAGCCCAGATGCGCTACCACGGGTACCCCGGCATGCGTCAGGCGGCGCACCAGCGGGGCGAAGCTGGCGTCCACTTCGAGCTTCACCACGTCGGCGCGGGCTTGGGCGACAAACGCCATCGCGTGGCGCACCGCTTCATCGTCGCCGCACTGGTAGCTGCCAAAGGGCATGTCCGCCATCACGAACGCATGGGGCGCCCCGCGGCGCACCGCGGCGGTGAGTTCGAGCAGGAAGGGCATGGTCGCCGGCAGTGTGGAATCATGGCCGAGGACGAACTGCGCCGCGGTGTCGCCGACCAGGAACGTCTGGATGCCGCCTTGCCACAGCCAGCGTGCCGTGGTCGCGTCGTAGCAGGTGAGCATGGGAAACTTGCGGCCGGCGGTGATCCACTGCCGCAGCGTTCGCAAGGTCACCCGTGGGCTGGTTTTTTCTGGCATGGGGGGATTATAGAGAATTGCAGCGCCCAGCCGCTTGCGGTTTTGCCTCGGGGGACTCGTGCGGGTTGCCCGGAAGGACGCTTGGCGTCACCCGCCAAACGGGTTGGCGTCACCCGCTGAGTTGTCGCGTATCTGGACCATGTGTTGGTTCACGCGGGCAGCGTAAGTGCGCACCTTCCACGCCGGGTTGTCGGGGCATTGCCCGGTGGCGATGTTGAAGGGCCAGCCGTGCATCGGGCAGATGACGCACGTGGCGCCGGGGATTCCGGGCGTGGCCTGGGGGGTCAAGGCGCCTGCTGACAGGCTGCCGCCGGCGTGGGGGCAGCGGTCGTCGAGCACGTGAACGTGGGTGTGGCCGTGCCCGTCGGTGGTGCGGAACACGGCGAGAGGGCGGCCCTGGTATTCGAGGTAGAGGCCGCGGTTGTCGGCGGGCAGATCGGTGATTTTGCAGAGGTCGTGCCACATGGGGTTAGGCTTCAGAGCCGCGCGGCGTAAGCCCGCGGAAACGAACGCTGTTCCAACATCGTTCCGCGGGCTTACGCCGCGCGGCTCTGACCGATCATCCTCACGCGCTGGCGGCGCGGGCGGCGTGGATGAAGCGGCGGTACATCGAGGCATACACGCCGCCGGTCGCCAGCAGTTGCCGATGCGTGCCGCGCTCGACGATCCAGCCCTGGTCGAGCACCAGGATCATATCGGCCTGCTGAATCGTCGAGAGGCGGTGCGCCACCACGAAGCTGGTGCGGCTCTTAAGCAGCACCGAGAGCGCCTTCTGGATGCGGGCCTCGGTCATGGTGTCCACGCTGCTGGTCGCTTCGTCCAGGATCATGATGCGCGGGTCGGCGAGCATGGCGCGGGCGAAGCAGACGATCTGCCGCTGGCCCAGCGACATGCTGCGGCCGCCTTCGCCCACCTGGGTGTGAAAGCCTTCGGGCAGGGCCTCGATCAGGTCCAGCACGTCGAGCTTGCGGCAGGCTTCGATCACCTCCTGCTCGGTGGCGCCGCTGCGGCCGACCAGGATGTTGTCCAGCACGGTGCCGGTGAAGAGGAAGTTGACCTGGAGGACGATGCCCATCTGGCGTTGCAGCGATTCGGTGGACACCTTGGTGACGTCGTAGCCGTCGATGAGCAGTTCGCCGCCGGTGGGCAGGTAGAACTTGGAGATGAGGTTGATGATGGTGGTCTTGCCGCTGCCGGTGTGGCCGACCAGGGCGACGGTGGTGCCGGGTTTGGCGATGAAGTTGATGTCGTTGAGCACGGGCCGGCCCGCCTCATAGGCGAAGCGCACGTTGCGGAACTCGACGCGGCCCTGGGTCGGGGGCATGTCAATGGCGTCGGGGGGATCGACGAAGTCGGGCTTGGTGTCCAGGAAACGAAAAACGCGTTCGGCGCCCGCCATGGCGGTCAAGGCCGCGTTATATTGCGCCCCCAGCACGCGAAAGGGGCTGAAGAACAGGTTCGCCATGGCGAAGAAGACGAACAGGTTGGCGTACTGGCGCAATTGTTCGGCCGGGTCGCCCGCCGCGCTCACCAGCACAAAGTAACCGCCCAGTGCCAGCAGGCCGGCGGTGAAGATCTGGCTGTTTAAGTCCAGCAGGGAAAACAGGGCGCCGGTTTGCCGGCCCTGGAGAATGCTGTAGTTGGAGTGATCCTCGACAAGCCGGCTGAAAATCTGCGCGTTGACGTCCTCGCGCACGAACCCCTGCGTCACGCGGATGCCGCTGACCGATTCCGCCAGGGACGAAGTCACCCGGCTGAAGCTCTCCTGAATCACACGGTAAGTCTGACTGAGCCGGCGGCGAAAATAGGCGGAGATACCCCAGATCACCGGCGCCATCAGCAGCAGCAACATGAACAGCCGCCAGTCGTACCACAGCATCACCGACGCCGCCACCAGGCCCTGGCCCATCTGCACCAGGGTGATAAACAGCACGTCCTGCACGCCGACACGCACAGCCTCGGCGTCACTGGTCATGCGGCTGATGATCCGTCCCAGCTTGGTGCGGTTGTAGAAACTCATCGACAGCCTCTGGAGATGCTCGAAGATGTCGCGGCGCATGTCGTGCACCACCTGCTCGCCCAATTCCAGCGCCAGGCGATGGCGGAAGTGCAGGACGCCCTGGGTCATCAGCGCCAGGGCGAAGAACCCCAGGGCGCCCCACATGACCGCGGTCATCTGGGTGCCTTGCGCGATCGGGCCGGCGATGACCGCCGCCATCGCCCAGGTCAGCAGGGGCAGTTGCATGGAGCGGGTCAGCACGATCAGCAGCAACAGGTTGCGTTTGGCGCGATAGGGTCGGGTGTAGGTGAAGAGCCGGCGGATGAGCCGGAAATCCAGAGGGCGTTCCTCGGCTTCCTGTTCCTCCTGTTGGCGCACGGTCAACAGTTTGAGCGGGTTGGGGGCCGGTTCCGAGTTGGGTCCAGAGGCCTGGGTCATGCCACACCTCCGGCCATGCCCAGAAGGCGGGCGCTTTCCTCGTCGACGAGTTGGAGCTTGGCGGCTTTGCGATAGTGGCCGCCGGTGCGCATCAGTTCATCATGTGTGCCCATCTGTACGATGCGTCCGCCTTCGAGCACGACCACCAGGTCCGAGCGGCGCAGTGTCGAGAGGCGGTGCGCCACCACGAAGGTGGTGCGATCGCGCATGGCGTTGTCCATGGCGGTGAGAATCTCGTGCTCAGTCTGCGGATCGACCGCGGCGGTGGCGTCGTCGAGAATCAGGATGGCCGGGTCCAGCAACAGCGCCCGCGCGATCGCCAGGCGCTGCCGTTGCCCGCCCGAGAGGTTGGTCGCCCGCTCACCCAGCAGCGTGTCGTAGCTCTTGGGCAGTTTGGTGATGAAGTCGTGGGCCGCGGCGATGCGTGCGGCGGTTTCGATCTGCGCCGCGGTCGCATCGGGATGGCCAAAGGCGATGTTGGCGGCCACCGTGTTGCTGAAAAGAAAGTTCTCCTGGAACACCAGCCCGATGTTGCGCCGCAGGTCGTCCAGGTTCATGTCGCGCACGTCGATGCCGTCGATCAGCAGCCGCCCCCGGTCCGCATCATAGAAGCGGGGGATCAGCGACAGCAGGGTGCTCTTGCCCGCGCCGGTGGCGCCCAGGATGGCGACGCACTGACCGGCGCCGACCTGGAAATTCACGTCGATCAGCACCGGATCGCTGGCCTTGTAAGCGAAGGTCACGTGCTCGAAGGCCACCGCCCCGGCCAGCCGCTTGACCTGCACCGCATCGGCTTTGCTCTCGATCTCGATGGGCGTGTCGAGCACCTCGAACACCCGGTCGGCGGCGGTCAGGCTCTGCTGCACGCTGTTGGTGATGTTGGCGATGCTTTCGATCTGCCCGGAAAACTGCTGCAAGACGCCGGCAAACACCATCAGCCCCGTGCCCAGTGGAATGCCCTGGGACGGATCCTGGTTGTAGAGGTGCACCAGGTAGCCCCCGTAAAACAGCAGCACCGTCAGGTTGATCTGGGTCAGCATCCCGGTGAGCGGGGTGAAGATGGTGATGCACCAGAAAATCCACTGCTTCTGGTCCTTGACGGCGCGATTGACGTCGCGGAACTTGGCCATCTCTTGCGGCTGGCGGGAAAAACCTTTCACGACGTGCACGCCCTGCACGTTTTCCGACAGCGTCAGGATCGCCCGGTCAAAGAGCTGGCGGTTCTTCCAGTACGCCGGCTTGACCATCCGCGAGAACGTGATGGCGCTGATCAGCAGCAGCGGGGTCGTCGCCAGGCACACCAGCGTGAGCGTCTTATGAATGCTCAGCATGTAGACCAGGAAGAAGGACAGCGACAGAAGCAGGTTCATGCCCTGGATGATCACGCCGTCGACGAACATGCGTACGCCCTGCACGTCGCCGGTGACGCGGTTGATGATCGAGCCTGACTCGTTGGCGTCGTAGAAGCGGAAGGAGAGGCGCTGGAGCTTGTCGTACACCAGGGAGCGCAGGTGGACGACGATGTCCTGGATCAGGCGCGTCTGCATGACGGTGTTGGCGTAGGCCAGGCTGGCGCGGATGATCGCCAGGGTCAGGATGCCGACCGAGACGGTCAGGACCAGATGAAGGGCGGGCCAGTCGGCGGGGGGGCTGATGCCCCAGGGCCAGCGCGGGCTGGGCGCCTTGTTATTAAGGGCGTGGTGGATGACGTCGATGCCCACGCCTACCAGGCCCAAGCCCGAGAGGGACAGGCCCAACTGGACCATCTGCACCAGCACGGCGCGGGCACAGCCGGCGCGGAAACGCCAGGTCAGCGCCAGCATGCGTTTCATCAGCGCCAGATTCGACAGTTGCCGACCCACCAGGGCATGACCGGCGGCGGCGGGCTGAATTGGCAAAGCAGGCTTAGGAGACGCAACGGCCAAAACGAGGGTTCCGGGGAACCGGCAGGGCGGGTGATCGCCCCTTAGCGCCGGGAGAGAGCGGCCGATCCGTAGCCGCATCTGGTTGAATCGTCGGATTCAATGGAAAGAGTCTAGCACGCTCACCGTCGGCGGCAAACGCGAGCTTCCCGGTTATTTGCCGTCAGCAAGCACGAACTCGGTCAACCCGATCGCTTGCACCTTGTCCGCAAGAGGGTAGCGTTGGTCACCCGGATAGACGACGTGTAATACATCGAGTTTCAGATCGGACAGGGCAATCCGCATCGAGGGCGTTATCTTCGGGGCAGCGACGACGCGGGAACGCTTAAGCGCCTGCCGCACCAGCTTTTCATCGGTCTTGCGCTCGATCATCCAGCTATCATATACCTTGAAAATCCCGCATGCAATACCGGATTTTCGAGGTCGACAAATGGGCAATCCCGCTCACCGCTTGCCCCAGAACACCGCCGGCGGGCCATTGGCGCATGGCGTCAGCCGCGACCGGTCGTACCCCGCATCGGCGCGGCCCGACAGGTACTGCTCCATCATCCGCCGGCTCTCCTCCAGCATCGCGGCATCCCCCGACAGGTCATGCAGCTCGTGCGGATCGTTCACCAGGTCAAAGAGTTGTTCCTCGTGGGTCTTGGCGTACCAGATGTACTTGTGCGGGCCGTGCACGAGCCAGTGGTTGGACTGCCCGCCGCTCTTGCACTGTCCGAAAATCGCCTCGCGCACGCCCGCCGCCTGCCCGCGCATCACCGGCAGCAGCGATCGGCCATCGAGCCCCTCGGGAATCGGCACCCCCGCCAGGTCCAGCACCGTCGGCATGATGTCTTCCCATCCCACCAGCGCATCACTGGCGCCCCGCGGCACTTCCACATTCCGCCCGCTGATGAATAACGGCACATGGGCCGAGGACTCATACGGCAGCGATTTGCGGAACAGATGATGGTCGCCCAGCATCTCGCCGTGATCAGAGCTGAATAGGATGTAGGTCGGCTCCGAGGCGCTTTGCGCGCCGACTTCGAACGCCGCATCCAGCACATAGCGGATGCGGTCATCGATATGGTGGATCAGGCCGTAGTACCCGGCGATGGCGTCGTGGATTTCGTCGCTGGGGAATGGGCCGACGGCGGCGTCGTCAGTTTTGCCATGGCGTACATCGTCGCCCGATGGCACCCATTGCCCCAGACGCGGCGACAGATCGTCGCGCCCGATGTAGCGGTCCCAGTACGCTTGGGGCGGGATCAGTGGCGGGTGCGGCGCCACGAACGACAGGTGCATGAACCAGGGGCACGAGGGGTCGCGCCAGCCCTGGAAAAACCGCACCGCCTGCTGCGCCACCCAACTGCTGTGATGGTGATCCTCGTCGAGATTGAACGGCCGGGCCGTGCGTGCGTTGGCGTTGATACCGTGGGCGCTGGCGTGGAACGGCACGCCCTGTTCGCGCAGCCAGTCGGTGTAGTCGTTGTGCTTCTGGAAGGGATGCGCCGGCCGATAGTTTCCCGAATCACTGAGGATCATGTGGTCGAAGCCGAAGCGTTTACGTTGCGGGTGCAGGTGCAGTTTCCCCACCAGTTGCGTCTGGTAGCCGTGGGCCGCCAGCACGCCGGGCATGGTGTGCGGCGGATCGAATTCCTGGCCGTCGGTGTAGCCCGTCATGCCGTGCGTCTGGGGGTGCAAGCCGGAGATGAGTGTCCGCCGCGCGGGGATGCACACCGGGCAGGTGACGTAGCTGCGTGAGAAGTTGGTGCCGCGCGCCGCCAGAGCGTCGAGGTTAGTCGTGCGCAGAATCGGATTGCCGTTGATGCCCAGGGCGTCGTAACGCTGCTGGTCGGTGGTGATCAGAAGAATATTGGGTCGTCGCTCAGGCATCGGGAACTCCGGAGAAGACTTGGCGAGCCTTCACGCTAGGAATCGTGTGATATATCCGGCATGTCATTGGTGCAACAACCCGCTTGCGGTTTGCGCCTTTTCCCTCACCACCCCAACTCCAAGCGCAACGGCCGATGATCCGACCCACTCGCCTCTCCCAACTCACGCGCCAGCGTCCACACATCCGCCGAATGAACCGCATGATCGATCGGAATCCGCACAAACCAGCTCCCACTGGGCCAGCTCGTCGCCAGCCCATATCCGAACTGCGAATTGACCAGTCCCGCCGGCTCCGTCAACAGTCCGAAGCTCGGCGCCCATGGCGTCGTGTTGAAGTCGCCGATCACCACGACGCTCCGCCCGGCGTGCTGCTGGTCGGCCGCCCACTGCGCCGCGGCTGAAAGCTGCGCATCCCGCACCATCGCATAGTCGCTGGAAACCGGCGGCAACGTATGCAGCCCCAGCACCGACAACGCCCGATCATCCACGCGCAGACGCACCTCGATCGCCGGCACCTGCGCCAGCCCGTTGGTCACGTCCATCAGCCGCGCCGATTCCAAGACGATCGTCGCCGGCAAGCCCTCGCGCACCAGCAGCAGCATGCCGAAGTTATCCTGGCGCGGCCGGCGGGCATCGGGCGCGACCGAGTAGCCCTGGACCCTCGTCTCTAGCGCGCGTGCCCACGCCTCGTTGCACTCCAGCACGAACACCAGGTCGGCGCGGCTGGCGCCGATCACCCGGCACACGTCGGCATAACGTTGATTGGAGGTGTGCACGTTGAAATGCATCAGCGTGATCCGCGGCGTCGCGGCGCCGGGATCGCGACCGCCGACCCACAGAGGTGCGATGACCGCCGCATTGACTAGCGTCACGACGGCCGCCAGGGCCGCCAGCCTCCAGGCCCGCAGGGGCAGCGCCAAGAGTGCCAAGGTCAGCGCCGCCGCCGCCAACTGCGGCCGGGCATGCGCTACTACGTCAAACCGCCAGTGCCCACGGCCCAGGAACGCCAGGAGCGTCGCCGCCGCCAGGACCGCCAGCAGGCAGGCGACCAATCCGCGCGCCACGCCCCAGCGTGGCTGCGGTCGAGTTGAATTCATGTCATGGGTACTTGCAGCCGACACAATATAAGATAGAATAGTCCGTAAAGCTGCCGCCGCAACGGCGGACCAAGGTCAGGTAAACTACCCGCCGCGCACACCCAAGACCCTCGCAACCCAAGCACGGCAACCTCGTAAGGATAACCATCTATGTCTACCGCCACTGCCTCAGCCAGCAAAATCCATGAACTTCTGGGCGACGACGCCGACGCCCTCCTGGGCTACCAGGCCAAGGGCTTCGACAAGTCGGTCCTGCACCTGCCCGGCCCCGACTTTGTCGATCGCGTGTTTTCGGCCTCGGATCGCTCCCCCGCCGTGCTCCGCAGCTTTGGCGCCCTGATCAACAGCGGCCGCCTCGCCCGCACCGGCTATGTCTCGATCCTCCCCGTCGATCAGGGCATCGAGCACTCCGCCGGCGCTTCCTTCGCCCCCAACCCCATCTACTTCGACCCGGAAAACATCGTCAAGCTGGCCCTCGAAGGCGGCTGCAACTGCGTCGCCTCGACCCTGGGCGTCCTGGGCTCAGTCGCCCGCAAGTACGCCCACAAGATCCCCTTCATGGTCAAGCTCAACCACAATGAGTTCCTCAAGTTCCCCAACGAGTACGACCAGGTGATGTTTGGCCAGGTCGAGCAGGCCTTTGACATGGGCGCGCTGGCGGTCGGCGCCACCATCTACTTCGGCTCCGAGGAATCCACCCGCCAGCTTCAGGAAGTCAGCCAGGCCTTCGCCCGCGCTCACGAGCTGGGCATGGTCACCGTCCTGTGGTGCTACCTGCGTAACAGCGGCTTCAAGAAAGACGGCATCGACTACCACGCGGCCGCCGACTTGACCGGCCAGGCCAATCACCTGGGCGTGACCATCCAGGCCGACATCATCAAGCAGAAGCTGCCCGAGAACAACGGCGGGTACAACGCCCTGAAGTTCGGCAAGACCCACAAGAAGGTCTACTCCGAGCTGACCCCCGCCGATCACCCCATCGAGCTGTGCCGCTACCAGGTCGCCAACTGCTACCTTGGCCGCAGCCCGCTGATCAACTCCGGCGGGGCGTCGGGCGAAAACGACTTTGCCGAGGCCGCTCGCACCGCGGTGATCAATAAGCGCGCCGGCGGCATGGGCCTGATCTCCGGCCGAAAGGCGTTCCAGCGACCCATGAAGGAAGGCATCCAACTGCTCAACACCATCCAGGACGTGTACCTGGACAAGAGCATCACCATCGCGTGATGGAGAATCGAAAACCGCGGAACGAAGAAAGAGGAACGAAGAACGAGCGAAGCCAGTTCGTTAGCCCAAGCACCACCCCCCGGGGGCGGTGCGGGCGTCTGACTATCACAACCTTGCCCCTCCTCCGCGGATGTACGTCTCCCCCCAGCGTTCATCCGCGGCTTTTTTTGCGCCAAGCCCAGCCCAAGCCCGGCCATGCTCGTCCAAGCCCGGCCATGCTCGTCCAGGCCCGGCCATGCTCGTCCAAGCCCGGCCATGCTCGTCTTCGAGCTTGGCCGGGATTTCCCCCTCCACTCTCCACTCTCTACCCTCCACCTCCTCATCGCACGACC
The DNA here is from genome assembly GCA_040878035.1 of Phycisphaeraceae bacterium. Classification (GTDB taxonomy): domain Bacteria; phylum Planctomycetota; class Phycisphaerae; order Phycisphaerales; family Phycisphaeraceae; genus JBBDMX01. The sequence goes on from JBBDMX010000016.1 coordinate 80,805, forward strand.
CTTTCCACACCCGTCTCCTGCTAAACTCACCCCATGCGTATCCTCCTGACCAACGACGACGGCATCGCCGCCCCAGGCCTCGCCGCGCTCTACCGCGCCATTGCAGACCTGGGCGACATCCACGTCATCGCCCCCGCTGCCGTGCAGTCGGCCACCAGCCACGCCGTGACCTTCCATCGGCCCATCGGCACGCGCCGGCAAACTGTGCGCGACGACGCTGGTAATCCGCTCTTCGAAGGCACCGCCGTCGAAGGCCGGCCCGCCGACTGCGTCAAGCTCGCCCTGCACCACCTGGTCCCCAAGCCCATCGATCTGGTCATCAGCGGCATGAACGCCGGCGCCAACGTCGGCATCAACACCTTCTACTCCGGCACCGTCGGCGCCGCACGCGAAGCCGCCATCTGCTCCATCCCCGCACTGGCGGTGTCCCTCCACATCGCCAAACGCGACGCCATCGACTGGCCCCGCGCCGCGGCCCTGGCACGCACCGTCATCGACCGCATCGTCTCCCAACCCCTCGAACCCCAGGTCATGCTCAACCTCAATCTCCCGGTGCTCGACGACGGCGCGCAACCGCGCGGCCTGCGCGTCGTGCCCATTTCCACCAGCCCCATCGTCGAGGAATACTCCTTCACCGACAGTGCCCAAGGCGACCGCCACTTCATGGCCTCGGAAATTTTCAACTTCCGCCACCAACACCCCGACACGGACGTTGAAGCCCTCTTCGCCGGCTACATGACCCTCACGCCACTCTTGATCGACCTGACCTGCCCGCGCAGCGTGCAACAGTGGGCTAAGCACCTGGCGGGAAAAACTACGCCGGACAAAGTGTGACTGTGGTTTCCTAACGCCTCCAGTGGCAGCACAATCTGTCTTTCAATTGCCAACAATGCTTGCGGCCCGCAATCAATGTTTTGTCGCACGAAGAACCATTCCAGCAAGGCCCAAAAGCAACCAGCATCCCCAGAGCATGTACGCGAAGACAGTGTCGAAATCGAGAAATCCTACTGCGACCGAATAGCCTATTGCTACCAGCAACAGCACCAAGCGAGGAATTGCTAGGGGATCCCGTTGTTTTCGTGGTTTGAGAGCACGTCGCCCTGGTGTCGCGGTCGTGTAGTCCCGAGGTGCGGCGTGCTTACCAGATGACCTTTGGCTCAGTGACCTGTGGGGTATCGGGGTCGACCGGGTCGACGCGCTTGAAGCTTGCGCCAGTTCTTCCAGAGGTGAGGAGTCCATTTCTAAGACTGTAACAGGTTCTAGAACCCTGCCTCTGCTCGATTTGTGTACAACAACCTCCGCAAACCACTCTTTGCATTCACTACAGACTACGTGGCCTTGATGGAGGTGGGCAGACTCAAGTTTGCCAATCGACCGACCACAGTTCTCGCACGTTTCCATCGCTGGTTCCCCTAAGAAGCCCGCCCAGAAGAGGATCAAGTCCTAGGCTGACGAAGTCAGCTCCTCAAAGTACAACTCCAGCGCCTCGCGCAGATGGGCCAGCGCCTCGACCTCGCTGCGCCCCTGGCTGGCCACGTCAACCTCCACGCACTGTGCGACGTGCCACTCCCCCTCGCGCCAGACTCGGGCTGAAAAGGTTTGTTTCATGGTTGCCTCGACGATGCATCATTGTAGCGGGACACCGATCAGCATGGCCTGATCCGCGTCCATCCGCAGCTACTCAATGCCGCAGCGGCCGCAGCAGCTTCCGCACGCGCTCGGCGAAGGTCAGGTGCATCAGGTCCTGGAACTCACCGGCGTCGAGAAACGCGCCGCCGCAGGTGGCGCATTGCTCGTAATGAATGTGTGGCTGATCGGGGAACGCCAGCTTGACCAGTTTCACGTTCGTGCCGCAGCGCGGACAAGTGATGTCGCGGATGGCGTCGGTTTCCTTGGCTGTGGTTCCTGCGGAGCCGCCTGGTTGTCCCGGATCCACCATCGCGTCGCTATCCTTGATCTGGCGGGCATGATCGATCTCGCGCAGGTCGAACCAGATGCCCTCGCATGACCCGCAGCGATCGACCTCGAAATCACCGACCGGCACCGCGTGCATGTTGCCGCCGCACTTGGGACATTTCATGGTTGCATCCTTGACAAGCCCCGCCGGAAGGGCGGAGGGGTGTGCGGACCATTATCGTGTAGTGTGGAGCCGCGTCAATGCGTTGCTGCAGGGCCGTGTCCTCGCTGCGGGTCTTCCCAGCCGCAGGAGCGGCTGGGCTTTCGTGGCGCGGTGGCGCTATTTCATCTGCATTGTTCGTTACAATCCCCAACCCATGGCTAAGCGCACTAGCACACGTTCGTCGGGTCACGAGGTCACGCCTGGCGCGGATTGGCGGGTGTGCGTATTGACCGGGCCGGATGAGATGATCAAGCGGCTCAAGCTTGATGAGCTGCGATCCGCGCTGGAGCAAGAGCACGGCGAGTTCGAGACCATGTACTACGACGGCGAAACCGTCGGGCTGGCGGATGTGCTCGATGAGCTGCGCACCTACTCGATGCTTCAGTCGTTCAAAGTCGTGGTGGTGGACAAGGCTGAGAAATTCGCCCAGCGGTTCCGCGAGCCATTGGAGCGCTATGCCGCGGCGCCGGCGGATAGCGGGACGCTGGTGCTGCGCTGCGACACGTGGAACAAGGGCAACCTGGACAAGGCCATCGCCAAGGTCGGCGGGCTGATCGACTGCAAGCCGATGAAGCCGTCGGAAGTGCCTGCCTGGGTCATTCGCCGGGCCCAGGAGGAGCACGGCTGCCCGATCACCCCCCAGGCGGCCGCGGCATTGGCGCAGCGCATGGGCAGCGACCTGATGCGCCTCGACAGCGAGCTGGCCAAGCTGGCGGTGATGGTGGACAAGGGGCAGGGGATCGATGTGCCGCAGGTCGAGGCGGTAGTGGGGCGGAGCAGTGACGAGAAGGCGTGGGAGATCAAGAACGCGCTGCTGGCGGGATTGGCGCGAGGCAAGGGGGTGGCCGGCCCCCAGGCGCGGGAGACGATCGAGAAGCTGCACGAACTGGTGGACGTGGCCAGGCAGGATGAGGTGCCGATCCATTACGCGATTGCCGACCTGATGCGGCAGTTATTTTACGCCTCGACGCTGCTGCGGCGGCGGGCGGGCAACGATTTTGCCATCGCCAAGCAAGTCGGTTTCTGGGGCGATTCACGGGCCTTTATGGACGTGGCCCGGCGAATCGATCCCGCCAAGGCCCGCCGCTGGCTCGACCGCATCATGGACGGCGAGCTGCGCGTACGCAGCAGCTTGGGCGATTCGCTGCGAAATCTGGAATGCTTTTGTGCCGTGGTGGCCGATGAAGGATGAGGAGGAATATCCCCGGCAAGCTCGCAGAGTCGAGCATGCCGGCGCTTGAAGATCATCAACAGGTTCATGGATGAACCCTCGTGCCGGTTCTTTCGGTTGCGAGCGATGCAGGGAGGCGTCATGCCCAATCAGTTGAAAATGTCTGGGTCCATGGTCAAGCGATGTTCCATCGCGATGGGGATCCCGGCGCTGGCGCTCATGCTGACGGTGCTGTCGGGTTGCCTGGATTCGCAGGGGCCGGAGCTGAATAAGGAGCCGGCAGCGCGTTCGCCGGCGTCCGGGGGCGGGGGTGGGGGCGAGGCCGGAGCGGGGTTGTCGAGCTACAACAGCGATGAACTGGCGCAGGCTTTGGCGAAGCGCGCCGCGTTACAAGCGGGGGAGGGGGCTGCGGCGGCGGAGCTCACGGTGCAATGGCTGGAGGTACGGCCGGCGGGATCACCGGCGCCAGGGGCCTTGCGGCGGCCTCCGACGGCGGGGGCTGCGGCGGCGGTAGCGCCGATTGCCGCGGTGCCCGAGCCGGTCGCAAACGACGCGGCTAAAGCGGGCGGCGAGGCGAGCGTCGTCGCGGCACCGTTGGACCGTGATGCGTTGCTGACGCAACTGCGGGAGTCATTGCGCACGGGTGATGATCCTGCCATGGCGCGGGCCATTGCGGCCGCGGGCCTGAGCCTGACCGATCCCAGGCGGACACTGGACCCGGCGGTGCTCGACGGCTTGGACCCCAAACGGCGCGACATGGTCGTGCGCTATCACAAGCTGATCGTCGAGCTGGGCGAAAAGTTGAGCAAGAGCGACGGGGTGTTGACGTCTGAAAGCGTGACCCAGTTGCTCGCCGGCCTGGTGCCGGCGCAACCGGTCAAGATCGGCAACGTGCAACTGTGCAGGCGCGTGCGCGGCTTTGGCGTCTATGACACGTTCGAGTCGAGCGCCTTCCTGGCGGGGCGCAACCAGAAGATGATCGTGTACCTGGAGCTGACGCACTTTAAGTCGGTCAAGTCCGTGGACGCCGACGGCAACGATGTGCACCAGGTGAAGTTGGAGCAGGAGGTGGCGTTGTACAGCGAAGTGGACGGGTTTGAGGTCTGGCGTCAGCAGCCGGTGCAGATCGTGGACAACTCGCGAAACGCCCGGCGTGACTTTTTCGTGGTGCAGATGGTCGAGTTGCCCGCCCGGCTGGGCGTGGGGCGATTCCGCATGAAGGTGCGCGTGAGCGACACGCAGGCCAACACCATTGACGAAATCACGGTGCCGATCCAGTTCGTCGCGGATCAGAAGCTGGTGGCGGGCGTTCGGCCGTGAGCCGCTTGCGGCTTCGCCACAGGGGTATGACCAACCGGCGCATCCCCCAATCTCCACCGATGCGCGAAGCCGCGAGCGGCTGAAATAAACACCCCGCTTGGGGCGGGGTTGGGTGGTGACTTCGGATGAGGGGAGGCTGCTCAGATCAGGCGGTGGCGCCGGCCTTGGTGCGGCGGGCGGTGCCCAGGCGATGCGAGAGCCGGGCCTTGTAGCGGGCCGCGGCATTCTTGTGCACCGTGCCACGCGCTGCGCTCTGGTCGATGGCCTTGTAGACCTTGGACAACTGGGCCTGCGCCTCGTCGACATTGCCCGTCTGCACGGTCTGGAGGAAGGACTTGATGGTGCCGCGCAGGGCGACGGAGTGCCGGCGATTGCGCAGGCGGTGCGTGGCATTCTGACGGACACGTTTCTTGGCGCTAAGCGAGTGAGCCATGGTGGCGAGTTTCCGATTGTCGGGGGCGGGGTCTGGGGTCTGGGGTCCGGGGTCCGGGGTGCCTTGGATTGATACAGATGTGACATTATGGCGGGTAACGGGCGGGGATGCAAATGCGGGGGGTGAAAAAACACGCGAGTGCACCTGTTTGCGAGCCGGGCCGTCCCGGACCCGATGGGAACCCGGGGCGTCGCAAAGCCTCTGCCCCGGCTTGGCCGGCGTGCCCGGCTGGGTCAGGCGGCGGGGGCCTTGGTGTTTTCCAAGAGGGTAGGCATCACGACCTTGAGGTATTGCTGCGCCAGGACGCGGTAGCCCTGGGCGTCGGGGTGGAGTTGGTCGGGCATGTGCAGAGCCGCCAGTTCGGGGCCCAAGAGTTCGAGTCCGTCGATGTAGTGCAGGTTCACGTCGCCCCGTTGGCGCAAGACCTGGACGGCGCTGGCCAGGGCGCGGCGCATGTCCGGCAGGGTCATCCCGGTGAGGCCCGGCTTGGTTTCGCGCGGCGGCGAGCAGACGGGCGAGACGACGACCATCGGCGTGGTCGGATGGCCGTCGCGAATCGTCAGAATCAGGCCCAGCGCCATGGCGCGAAAGGTGCGTGGCCCCAGCGAGCCGCCATGCACGTTGATGCCCAGGCACAGGCTGATGTAGTCGGCCGGCAGATCGCGGATCATGCGCGCGACCATCGGGTCCAGGTGGCATTGTCCGCCGTAGCCCAGGTTGGTGAAGTTCAGGTCGCACTGTAGCAAGTCAGAGCCGCGCGGCGTCAGCCCGCGGTCGGAGCGCAGACGGGTTGCGGGGAGTCACAGGGCAATTGCATATGGCCGCTCTGACCCCCTCTCCCTTCTGAGGGAGAGGGCTGGGGTGAGGGTGATCGGTACTGTTCATGGTTACGAAACGGCGATCTGGCACGTCATCGCCATTTCAATCACCCTCACCTCACCTCTCCCTCAGAAGGGAGAGGGACCGGAAAAGCCATATGCAATTGCCCTGCGGGGAGTCACCGTGGGCTGACGCCGCGCGGCTCGGAAGTGGTACACTTTTGGCATGATCGAACTGGGCGTCAATATCGACCACGTGGCGACGCTTCGCCAGGCGCGGCGGACGTATGAACCCGACCCGGTGTGGGCGGCAGTCGAGGCGCAGCTCGGCGGCGCCGACGGCATCACCATGCACCTGCGCGAGGACCGCCGGCACATCCAGGACCACGATGTCGAGCGCGTGGCGGCCATGTGCCACGTCAGGCTCAACCTGGAGATGGCGGCTACCGCCGAGATGGTCAAGATCGCCCGGCGGCTCAAGCCGACGCTGGCGATGCTGGTGCCCGAAGGCCGCTTGGAGATCACCACGGAAGGCGGGCTGGATGTGGCCGGTCAACTGAGGCGCATCAAGCAAGTGGTGGCGCAGCTCAAGGAGAAGGGGATATCCGTCAGCGCCTTTATCGACGCCGAGGATGCGCAGGTTGATGCCGCGGCGTTGGCGGGATTTAGCACCTGCGAGGTGCATACCGGTCCGTATGCTCATGCCTATCACGCGGCCGGAGGATCGCTGGATGACGCCAAGGTGCGGCATGAGCTGGAGCAGGTGGCGGCGGCGGGTCGGCGCATTGTCGAAGCGGGGATGCGCTTCAATGCGGGCCACGCCTTGAACTATCGCAATGTCAGCGCGGTGGCGGCGCTGCCGGGCCTGCGCGAGCTGCACATCGGACACGCGATTGTGAGCCGGGCGGTGTTCGTGGGCCTGCGCGCGGCGGTCGCGGAGATGAAGGCGCTGATGGCCGCGGCGGTGGGAGAATGAGAGGAACCAAGAACGAGGAACGAGGAACGAAGTTAGCCCAGGCACCACCCCCGGAAACGGTGCGGGCCAAGTGCGATGGGCAAAGTGTCAGCGACCTGTCGGGAGTGTTACACATGATCGACCAACGAGTGATCTTCAAGCATCGATCGGTGATGCGCGTTGTGTTGCTTAGCGTATTGGCCACGTTCGCCGTGCAGGCGCCGGCCTTGATTGCGCAGGAAACGCAGCCCGCCGTCGCCGCCGAGCCCGCGCCCAAAGGCCGCGACATTCACTGGGGCGATCTGATCAAGCCGGGCGACCGTTTGCTCTTTGTCGGCGATCAAGTCACGCAGCAGATGTGGTACACGCGCGGCTTTGCCACCGCGCTCTTGGCGGCCATGCCCAACGACAACATGCGCGTGTTCAACGGCGGCATGGAGGACGCCACCGCCGGCAGCGCCATCGACTGGATCGACGACCTGGTGGACCTCACCAGGCCGCAGGTCGTCTTCGTCTGCCTGGGCTTCAACGACGGCAAGGACGAGAAGGTCAAGGACGTCTTGGAAACCTACCACAACAACCTGGCGACGCTGGTGGCGCAGATCAAGGGCAGCCAGGGCGTGCGCGAGGTCGTACTGCTGTCGCCCAGCGCCGTGCAGCCGGGCGTGAGTCCGGGGCTTGACGGCCTGAACTACAACAGCGTGCTGGAGAAGATCGCGCAGGAGACGCGCACGGTGGCGGCGCGGGAAAAAGTGTCGTTCATCGACGTGTTCGCCTACACCAAGGTCGTGTGGGAGGTGGCGTCCAACGAGCATGGCGAACTGCTGACGCTCGATGGTCATCGGCCCATGGAAGAGGGGCACATGGTCATCGCCAGCGTGATCCTGCGCGGGCTGGGGATGACCCCCAAGACCTTTGCCGCGCTGGGCTGGTCGCCCATCAAGGGCGGCAAGATGTCGCGGGTGCGCAATGCCCTGGCGATCGAAGTGCCCCCGCCCGGACTTGACGAAGCACAAAAGAGTCGTGATCTTTATAATCTGATCGAGAAGAACGACGAGTTGTTCTTCCGGGCCTGGCGGCTGGCGGGCAAGAAACCCTCGGCCGGAACGCGGCCGGCGGCCATGGCGGCCTGCGATGGTGCCTGGGGGCGGGTCGACGAAACTGCCCGCCGACTGTATGGTGGAAGCCCGGCTCCACCAGGCAAGTGACCGGCCGACCCGCACCGACCTGCCGGATTCGTTCCCGGCCAAGTTCGCCGATGCGCCTGACCGGGCTTGTTGAGATTCCCACAGACCGCGACCTGAGCGGGTCCGGTAAGCCAACCGACTTGCGGCCCAATAGACCGCTAACTAGACTGACCGCACTCTCGACAAGGGTTCCCCCTGGTGGCTCGTCAAACCCCCACTCACTCCAGGCGTCCGCGTCACACACACTTGTGCGATCTAACGATCGCACGCAGCCAGCGCTCTTCCTAAGGAGGCCTGCTTTGTTGCACCGTCGTTTCCTCCAAGGCACGTTCGTCCTGTTCGCACTCCTGGGCATCCTCCTGCTCGCCGCCGATCCGGCGGCAGCGCAGGACACCGCCCAGGATCTCTACCAACAGGGCATGACGAGTTACCAGGCCGGCGAATTGGAAGCCGCCCGGGAGACGCTTCGCCGCGTCGATCCGGTGCAGCTCTCCAAGGAAGACCGCGTCGTCTACTACCAGACGCTTCAGGAGATCGATCGCCGCACGCAGACCGCCGCGGCGCCGGCCACCACGCTGGAGCAGGCGCAGGCGGCCTACAAGGCCGGCCAGGCCGCCAAGGCCATCGCCCTGTACCAGACGGTGCAGGACAACCCGCAAGCCAGCACGCAGGACAAGGCCACGGCCACGGCCCGCGTCGCGGAGATCAAGCGCAACTTGAGCGCTCGCGAAACGACGCTGCGGCAGACGCTGGACCGCGGCATCGAATCGCTGGGCGCCGGTCAACTGGATTCGGCCGAGGCCGACCTGACCGCGGTCAAGGCCAGCGGCATTGACCTGGGATGGTGGGACAATCAGCGCCTGGAGCGCGGCCTACAGGTGGTCGGCGACCGCCGCGCCGCCGCCGGTCAGATGGCTGCGGCAGCGACGCCCGAAGCGCCCGCGGCGCCCACGGTCGAGCCCGGCGAGGCCATGCCCACCAACCGCACCGAGACGCCCGTGGCCGCGGTGGAACCCGCGGCGCCCGAGCCGGCTGCGGTGACGCCCGAGCCCGCCGCTGCACAGGCCGAGCCCGCGCCGGCCGGCAATGACCTGATGGGTCAGGCCATGGCGCTCTACGCGCAGCAGAAGCTGGCGGAGGGGCGCGACGCCGAGGCCCAGGGCAACACCCGCGTGGCCGCCAATGCCTATGAAGATGGCCTGCGTTTCGATCCCAACAATGCCGAGCTCCAGACGGCGCTTCAGAACGTTCGCGCCAAGATGGATGCCGGCCCGGCGCCCCAGCAGATTCTGGATGTGGACATCGCCCAGCGCCAGGTTCTCTGGCAGGCCGCCGAGGCCGAGTACCACGCGGCGATGGACCGGGCCCGCACCCAACTGACGGCCAACAACTTCGACGCCGCTGCGTCCTCCGTCGAGGAAGCCAAGCGCAGCATCGATGCCCGCCAGACCATTGCACCCCCCACCCGCTACAACGAGTTGCGTGCCCAGGCCACCAATCTCTCGGCCCAAATCGACACCGACAAGATCGCTTTCGACAGCAAGGTGCGGCTGGAGGATGCCAGGACTACCGCGCAGCGTGAGGGGCAAGAACGCATCCGCATTGAGCGCGAGCAGGACCAGCAGATTCAACGGCTGCTCCGCCGTGCCGCCGACCTGCGCCGCGAGCAGAAGTACGCCGAGTCCCTGTCATACCTCAATCAGGCCCTGTTCCTCGATCCCACCAACGTCGCGGCCCAGGCGATGAAGGAAATGATCGAAGACAGCATGATCTATGTGGACTATCGCCGCCACGAGCGGCAACGGGCGCTCCAGGTTGCCCGTGGCAGCGTGGACAACCTGGAAGCTACGATTCCTTACACCGAGTTGCTCTCCTATCCGTCGGACTGGCCGGCGCTGACCTATCGCCGCTGGGATGACCTGGGCCGCCCCGACCTGTGGGCCGGGCGCCGTCGGCTGGCGGGGGGCGAGTCGGATGCCAACCTGCGCGTGGCCCAACGACTCAAGGAACCGATTCCGATCACCTTCGAAGGCAACCGCCTGGTCAACGTAATTGACTACTTCCGCAACACGACCGGTCTAGCCTTTGACGTTAACTGGTCGTCATTGGAGACCGCCGGCATCGAGCAGGACAAGCAGATCACGTTGAACCTGCCGCAGATTCCCGCCGACGTGGCGCTGACCCGCGTGCTGCGGCAGGCGTCCTCCGGCGCCCCCGAGCCGATTACCTACAGCATCGTCGATGGCATCGTGACGATCTCCACGGAACGCGATCTCAATCGCGAAACCGACACGCGCGTCTACGACATTCGCGACATGCTCTTCAACGTGCCCAACTTCGGCAACGTGCCGGACTTTGACCTGAGCACGGCCCTGTCCAACACCGGCAACTCCGCCGGCGGATCCGGCACCAGCGGCGGCGGCGGTGGTGGTGGCGGCGGCGGCGGATTGTTCGGCGGCGCCGGCGGCGCCGGTGCCGCGGCTCTTACCCCCACCGAAACCCTCAGCCGCGAGGAAATGGTCAATCGCATCCGCGATCTGATCACCTCCGGCGTCGGCCGGCCCGAGGAATGGACCGTCGAGCAGACCAGCACCCTCAACGAGCTCAACGGCAACCTCATCGTCAAGACCAACACCCAGAACCATCGCCAGATCGTCCAGTTGCTCTCGCAACTGCGCGAGACGCGGGCCATGCAGATCAGTGTCGAGGCCCGATTCCTCCTGGTCGATCAGAACTTCCTCGAGGAAGTGGGCGTTGATCTGGACATTCAACAGGACCTGGGCGGCAACTTCGGCCCGGTACAAATCGCCAACGACACCATCAACCTCGCCGCTCGGCCCAGCACCGCGCTGGCCGGGTCCTTCGGCCTGCCCCAGAGCGGCCCCATCAGCGCGTTCGTCCCCGGGCTGGGCTTTACCCCCTCGGGACGATCCATCGACGTGGGCTTCTCCTACTTCGATGACCTTCAGGTTAATCTCCTCTTGCGGGCCACCCTGGCCAAACGCAACTCGATTTCCCTCAATGCCCCGCGCGTGACCTTCTTCAACGGTCAGCGCGCTCACGTCGTGGTCGCCCGCCAAGTCGTGTTCATCAGCGACTTGGAACCGATCCCCGATGCCCTGGGCTTTGATCCCACCCTGAGCGTCGTGCAGTCCGGCGTGGTCATGATCGTGGAAGGCACCATCAGCGCCGACCGCCGCTATGTCACCCTGACGGTTCAGCCCAGTCTGGCGACCCTGGCTCAACCGATTCGCCGCATCGAGCAATTGGCCACCGGCACGGTCGGTAACGGCAACAACGCGCAGACCGTCGCCTTCGCCGGTTTCGTCGAGGCGCCGGAAATTGAGCTGACCCAGGTCAAGACGACCGTGAGCGTTCCCGACCGCGGCACCTTGCTGCTGGGCGGCCAGCGCCTCGTGGGCGATGTGCAGGTCGAGGCGGGCGTCCCCGTGCTGTCCAGGATTCCCCTGATCAGCCGCTTCTTCACCAACACCAGCAACGTCAAGGACGAGCGCACGCTGCTGATCCTGATCAAGCCGACGATCATCATCCAGAATGAGCAGGAAGAGGAGTTGTTCCCCGGCCTGCTGCAGGACCCGGCGCGGTACAACATTGGTCGCAACATCGTGCCGCCGATGGGCGGGCCGTAACGCCGGCCTTATATTGATGACAACGGATTACCCAAGCCCCGCCACCCGGCGGGGCTTTTTTTGGGCTGCTCTCCGGGCACCCGGCTTGAATCAGCGCCAAGCCATGCAACCAGCGCGAAATCAGACCCGCCTCACTTGCTCGCCACCACTTGAGGCTTCTTGCCCGCGCCCAGGTGATCGGCGTTGGGATCGACTTGATCGCGATTGGCCTTGCACGTGCGCAGGTGCACGTTGTTGGGCGGTTGCTCGTAACCCTTCCAGGCATACGGGTCGGTGCCCGCCACCGGCAGCACGCAGCGCCGATCTGCATTCGCCGACGTCTCGCCCTGTCGCACCTGCCAGGGCAGCAGCGACCAGGCATTCATGTAGTGATTCACCAGCACCCGGCGGTAGCTGTCGGTTGTGCGATTCTTGAAGGAGCAATGCAGCAGATAGCCGTTGAAGAACACGACGCTGCCGGCCTTGACCTCGACAGCCACTTTCGCCGACTCATCGAAGCCGTGGCTCGTGTTGGCAAAGTCCCACTCCTCCTCGTTGTCGTGCTTCTTCTGCGGGTAGAGGTAGCCTTGCTTGTGCGAGCCGGGGATGACGTAGAGGCAGCCATTGGCAGTCGTGGCGTCGTCGATGGCGATCCAGGCGCCGATGAGCGAACGGTCGCGCGTGGGGATGTAGATCTCGTCCTGGTGCCAGGCCTGTCCCTGAAATCCGGGGGGCTTGACGAAGAGCATCGACTGCATGCACTTGACGCTGCCGTCCCACCAGGGCAGGTGCGCCGCGGTGATCTGCGACAGCACACCGCAGATCTTCACGTGCTTGACGTAACTCTCCATCACGGGGCTGATGTAGTGCGGCTGATGAATGCACAGGACGTTGCGTTGCACCTCGCGGTCGCTCATGTCGGCGGGCAGAGGCGTGATGCTCTCGCAGGGGTATCCGCCGCGCGCGACTTTGGCGGTATCGGCCTTGAGCTCGTCCAGCTCGGGCGGGGTGATCAGTCCGGGCAGGATGAGGTAGCCGTTGTCCACGAAGAAGCGGACATGCTCGGCAGTGGCGATGCGGGGGACTTGGATGGTGGCGGTCATGGTAGGCTCCGGGGTCGGGGGTCGGGGGTCCGGGGTACGGTTTTTCCATGGAGTGCGGCGTCGCTGCCGCCGCGGTCCAGAAGACGGTGATATTGGAATCATTCCACGCACACAGATTAAGGCACAAGAGGCTGCCTGGCGATGGGCCGCATTCGCATCTTCATGCCCAGAATTCGCATCACGCTATGATGTTTCGCGGGAAAACCGCGCCAATCGTGAGCTGATCCATGCCTGAAAATGACCAACCTGCCCGCCACCGTCAGCCGGCCCCCAAGCCGCGCCGAGGCGGTGCCAAGGCCGCGGCGGGAGTGCTTCGCTACGCCTATGGCGGGGCGGCGGCATATCTGCCGGGCGAGAAATTTGGGCCACGCACCATGGTGGACTTCGAGTTCGTCTGGATCATGGCCGGCGACGTGGTGTACCGCGCCGGGGACCAGCAATACGACGCGCCGCAGGGGTCGGTCATTCTCTCCCGGCCGGGCTTCACGGAGCTCTACGAATGGGACCGCCGACAGACAACGCGACATGCCTATTTTCACTTCGGGCTCGACCGCGTGCCGCGCGACTTCCCGCCGGTCAAGCAGTGGCCGGTGTGCCTCCAGCCGGCGCAGGGTGATCCGCTTCGGCCGCTGTTTCGGCAAGTGGTGGAGACCTGGTGCAGCCGCGCGGACCGGGCCCGGCCGCCGGTGCATGTCTCGCGGCTGGTCGAGACCATGCTCAGCCTGTTTGTCATGCCCGCGCAACGGGCGGCGGCGCTGGACACCGCGGCGCTGCCCCAGCCGCTCGAGCGCGCCCTGCGCTGTGTGAACCAGTCCTTCGAGGCGGCGCCGCATCGCCCGCTGTCCTTGGAAGAGCTGTCACGACAGGCGGCGGTGACGCCCAAGCACTTGTGCCGGCTCTTTGCCCAGTACCTCAACGCCAGCCCCATGCAGGTGGTGCGCATGCTGCGACTGGAGCGATCTACGGCCTACCTGGCGCGATCGAATCTGAGCGTGAAACAGATCGCGGCGCGCTGCGGCTTTGCCAGCCCATACCACTTTTCGCGCTCCTTCAAGGCGGCCTATGGCGCCTCGCCGACGGACGTGCGCCAGCAGACGCGCCAAGGCGCTCCGCCGCCGTCGAACCTGCTGCCCATCACGCGCTGCTTGAGCGAGCCACCGGGCATGGCCGAGATGGAAAGGAAAACCTGATGGACTTGCCTGTCGCGCGAGTCGAAGTGGTCACCGGCGACATCACGCAGTTGCATGTCGAGGCGATCGTCAACGCCGCCAACACGTCGCTGCTGGGCGGCGGCGGGGTGGATGGAGCGATCCATCGCGCCGCCGGGCCGGCCCTGCTGGAGCACAACCGCAACCTGGGCGGCTGCCAGACGGGCCTGGCGGTGGTCACACCGAGTTTTGAGCTTCAGCAGCGCGGCGTTCGTCACATCATCCACGCCGTCGGGCCGGTGTGGTCGGAAAAGGAAGACGCGACGCAGAAACTGGGCAACACGCACGCGGATGTCCTGCTGGCGTCCTGTTATCACACCACCCTGGGCCTGTGCGCCGAGAACCACATTGGGACCGTCGCCTTCCCAGCGATCAGCACCGGCGTCTACGGCTTCCCCAAGGAGCGCGCCGCGAAGATCGCCGTCGCGCACACCCTGGGCTGGCTGGCGGAACACGACCTGCCGCGGCGGGTGATATTCTGCTGCTACAGCGATGCGGATGCGAACGTCTACCGAAAGGTGATCGAGAGCCGCGGACGATGGATGAACCAGCGCACCGGCTCCAAGCCATGACTGGCATATAGGTTCCCCAGTTCACCCACTCTTGCAGCCTATTGGACCACAATCACGATGGAAGTCATTTTCATGCTCGCGCCGCTCGTTCTCGCCATCATCACCGTTGGCGTCGGCCTGCACGTCATGTTTTACCGCACGGCACCCTGGCGGCGGTCAAGGAAAAAGATGCCGTGGTCTGAATCCCTGCTGCTGGGCCTGGCAATCATCTTCATCGCTTGGTTGTTCGTCGCTACAGTTGGCATGTGGATGTATTCGCCGGGCAAGTGAAGAGAACAAACCGCATGGGTCGGAATGATGAATGGCACCTTCTCTGTGGCCGTTGACGTTATGAGTTCTTGGTCGTAGACCGTCGACGCGACTTCAAGTTCGTGCGCGCACTGGCGTTGCGCCGGCGGCCGGTCGTTGCGCGACACGAAGCGTGTTGCTGTTCGCGCATGCGGAGGAATAACTGGTGCAAGTCGCCACCGCACTCAGCGAATATCTCGGCGCGAGCTTGACGAACCTGGGCGACAATAGGGTCAGCATTCTTCATCAGTCCGCTCCGGCCAGTTCTTGTGGTGTGCAAATCGACGGACACGGCATGCCATGCCGCTTACAGGTTGATTCTATGCGGCCTTTGAGTTCGGCGTTGTTGATGTGCGAGCAATTCCACGTCAACAAATAGTCCATTTGCGCAACGGTTGCCAGGGCGACATGGGCGGCGTCTGCCGCGGCGGTTACGGGTATGGCCCCATCATCCACGAGGCTCTGGGCCAGTTTCTCGGCGGCGGGCGATCCATCGAGTTGAGCCAGATGTCGAAGGTAATTCAGACGCCGTGCCGCGGCGTCTGCGTCACCTCGTTGGGCTTTTCGAGGAAGCGCAGCTTCTTCGCGCCCGTGGCGAGGACTACCGCCAGTACATGCAACAAACCCCCTGGCGCCTGATCCGCGGCATCTGGTAGCGCCCGCGCAAGCGTGCCTTGACCTCCCAGGCGGATCCGGGCATTTTCTTCATATCCGGCAGACGGCGGCTTGCTTTGTCCGGCGCGGCGTGTATAATGAAAATTGAACCTGCAATGACATGGGAATCGAGATGCGAAAAACGCGCCAACAACCAGCACCTTCGGTCTTCCTCCGCGACCTGAGCGTTCTCCGCGATGAATCTCTTATCTTCGAATCATGCGGAATTTCGCCACTGCCGGGACTGACATTTTCATAAAACTTGCTAATTGCGACTCAACCTATGTTCAAGTCATGGATTACAACAGAAGGAGCCAAACGTCCGGAGTGTCAGGCTGACACGCCACTGACATGGGGGCTGACATTTGCTAAGTGTCGTGATGACAAGCAGAAATCAAAAGATGACACTGGGGGGGAGGGGAGGGGGGCTGACATGTGTCCGGATATCCGGAATTGCCGGCGAGAGTTGTCCAAGGTCCCACGTCCAAAGTTCAAGGTCAGAAGCGCATCGGTCGGGATTTTCCCTATCATGTCCGCTGCCGCCAGGCGGCGGTGACTCCTCGGGGACGCTATGCCCAATCAGACTCAACGCGTGCGATTAGAAGAGGTTGACTGGGCCGCCATCCTGCCCTGGGTGCGTCTGTTCCGGTCATTCCGCCAGGCCGTGCACCCGCCCAAGCTTCTGCTGGGGCTGCTGCTGGTCTTTCTGCTGTACTTAGGCGGCATGGTGATGGACGCGATGTGGGGCGTGCACGTCTATCCGGACGAGCTGCGCCAGTTCAATCAGCTCGATGAGGTGCAGTTTGCCCAGTGGCAGGAGAACCGGGAGGAGCGGATTGATGCGACGCTTCGCCGGGCCTTGCAGTGGCAGGTTGACGCCATGGGTCAACGGGTGGACCTGACGCGCGACAAGGACCGTTTCCCGCGCATTCGGGCCTCGATCAACGACTACTATGCCCAGCGGTACGAGACCTTGCGCAAGGGGTATGACGCCAGGCGCAAGGAATCCCCCGACCGTGCCGATCCCGACGCCTGGCAGCGTACGATCGCGGAGCTCCAGGCCCAGCGTCAGGAGCGTTTGCAGGCGATTGACGCCCTGCACCCGGCCGGGGTGTTTGAGACCGCCTTGCGCTGGGAGATCGACGCCTTTGAGCGGCTGATCACGGGCGCCTCGGCCCTGCGCTTTGGCGTGCGTGAATTGCTTTCGGGGGACGCCCTGCCCAGCGACACCGTGGCCGGCGCCATGCGCGATATGTTCGTGGCCGTGCCCGCCTGGCTCTGGGGCGTGCATCGCGGCCTGACCATCGCCTATGTGGCTTACGCCCTATTGCTCTGGTCGCTGCTGGGCGCGACGATCGCCCGGCTTTGCGCTCTGCACGCCTGCCAGGGCAAGCCGGGGCCGGCGGGCGAAGCGTTCCTCTTTGCCCTGCGCCGCTGGATCTGGTTCCTCATCTCCCCGCTGATGCCGCTGGCGCTGGTGAGCCTGATCGGCCTGTGCGTGCTGGGCGTGGGCGGGCTGCTGCTGCTGAACCTGCCGGGGCTGGATGTGCTGGGCGGCCTGCTCTTTGGCCTTGCGCTGGCGCTGGGCGCGGTCATCGCCTTGATGCTCATCGGCCTGATCGGCGGCGCCAGCCTGATGCAACCGGCCATAGCCATCGAAGGCACCGACGCCTTTGATGCGGTCAGCCGGGTGTACAACTATGTGCTCTTTGGCCGGCCGTGGCACTGGCTTTTCTACAGCTTTCTGGCGATGATTTACGGGGCGATCTGCTACTTGTTTATGGGCATCGTCATCTTTCTGACGATCCTCATGACGCACCACTTTGCCCGCTTGGGGGTGCTGGAGGCGGCCTCGACGCACGGGGTGAACAAGCTCGACGCCATGCTGCCCCCGCCGACCTTCGGCGATCTGGCGTACTGGCCGGATTTCTCGATGTTGGGCCTGTCGGGCAAAGTGGCGGGGGTGATCGTCTGGGCCTGGGTGTCGGCGTGCGTGGGGCTGCTGCCGGCCTTTGCCATCACCTTTTATCAGGCCGCCAACACTTGGATCTACCTGCTGTTGCGGCGGGCCTCGGACGGGACGGAAATGGACGAAATCTACCTTGACCCCCGCGCCGCCGAGGTCGCCGACGAGACGACGGCACACCCCGTACCGGCCAGGATCGAAGGCGAGCCGTCGTGATCGCCGATCACATGGGGAAGTTGACGCCATATTGAGGAGGCCGGTATGCCGACACCAACCGCAATAACCAAAGAACGAAGAACCAAGAGCCAGGAACGAGGAACGAGAAGGATGGCCCGCGGAACGATTTCCCTCGTTCCTTGTTCTTGGTTCTTCGTTCCTCGACTCCTTGCCACGGTTGCCGCGGTCATGCTCATGCTCGCCGGCTGCGACCGGCAGAGTCAGAACGGCCCGCCGCGGCTGAGTGAAAACGAGCAGGGCCAGACCCGCATCGTCAGCCTGGCGCCGGCGCTGACCAAGATGATCAGCGACCTGGGCGAAGGCGCGATGATCGTGGGCGTCGCCAGTCACGACGAGGCGGCGCCCGAAGGGGCCAAGGTCGTCGGCGACTACATGAACCTCAACACCGAAGCGGTGCTGGCCCTGCGCCCGACGCACATCTTCATGATGTCCACCAAAGAGGGCGTCCCGTCGCAGCTTCAGTCGATGGCCGACAGCAACAAGGTGGTGGTGGTCAGCTATCCGTACCCCAAGGACGTGGACGAAGTGGGGATGATCCTGTTTGACGAAAGCGAGTTGGCGGTGCCACCGCCCAAGAGGTTCACGCCGCCGAGCCTGGGCACGCTGATGAGCCGGCAGCTCGAGGCCAGCCGACTCAAGCTCGACTTGTTCATGCGCCTGTCGCTGCTCGAGCAGGTCACGGACAAGAACCAGCAGCGGCCGCGGGTGCTGATGATGCTGGATCCCTCGGACTTGACGGCCTTGGGCCGCGGAACCGTGCACAACGATCTGCTGGCGCGGGTCAACGGCGTCAACGTGCTCTCGGCCGAGGCGGGCACCGCCCCCAAGCTCGATCGTGAGAAGCTCCTGTCCCTTCAGCCGGAGGTCATCCTCGTCCTGTCGCCCAAGGATGTGCCGCTCAAGCCCGTGGACGAGGACGTGCGGCTGGTGCTGTTGCGCAACATGGACGTGCCGGCGGTGAAAAATAATCGCATCGTGCTGATCGATCACCCTATGGGCCTGCTGCCCAGCACGTCGATGGGGGAGATCGCCGCCGCCATGGCGCGGGCGATTCATCCGACCATGGAGAAGGAGATCGATGAGGTCATGAAGACGGATGTGGCGGCTCTGCGGCGGGAGGGGATGGATCTGCCCGCCACGTTGCCCCGATCGGAACCGGCGACCGGACCGGCGGGCTCCAGCGCGTCGCCCTTGCTCCAGGCGCCGCCTCCGGTTGAGGCGGTGCTGCCGCTGGGGCCGCCGGTGACGGCGCCGCCCCTGTCGCGTGAGGGTGAATATCACGTCATCAACATTCCGCCGCCGCAGGTGTCCGCGCCGCCGCCGCCCCGGGAAGCACCGACCACGCAGCCGGCCAAGGATTAGCCACCGATGAACGCCCGTCAGAGGAAACGTAGAAACGCGGAAAATGCAGAAAATGGAAAAACAGCCCTGTCCCTTGGTCTGATTTTCTGCTGGTTCTGATTTCTCGGCTTCCTACATCTGTGTTCATCTGTGTCCATCAGTGGCTAATCTCATGGCCGACACCACGCCAGCCCGCCGTTCCATGCCCGGCAGAGCCGTGACCGTTATCGCCGTCCTGCTGGCGGTGCTGGCGGGCTTGGCACTGTTGCGGCTGTGCCTGGGCGCCACCGGATTCGGCTGGCCTGATGGACACGTGGGCGCGGCTGGATGGCGGCTGCTGGTCCCGGCACCCATCGATCATGCCTGGCGCAGCGTCACCGGCTTGTCGTCGCCTTCGTCCGGCGGCGTCGATCCCCTGGACTACCGCCTCCTGCGCCTCCTGGCGGCCTGCCTCGTGGGCATCGCCTTGTCCACCAGCGGCGTGGCGCTCCAGACGCTCCTGCGCAATCCCCTGGCCGAGCCGTTCATCCTGGGCATTTCCAGCGGTGCGGCCGTGGGCGTCCTGGCCTTCTTGCTCGTGCAGTTCCACCTCGATCAGCCCCTCGCCCAGACCTCCACCACCCTGGCGTGGGTCGGCACCCGCCAGATGGCCGCCCTCGCCGGCGCCACCCTCACCGCCCTGATCGTCTACTTCGCCGGACGCAAGCATGGCATGATCGATCCATTGGGCCTCTTGCTCACCGGCGTCATCCTGGGCGTGGTCAACGGGGCCGTCATCATGCTGCTCAACTACCTGGTGACGCCCGCGGGTCTGATCCAGCACGTGGGCACGTGGATGATGGGCTATATCGACGAAGGCACGACGCCCATGACGTTCCAGGTGGTGACGCTGCTGCTGATCGTGAGCCTGGGCTTATTGATTTATCTGGGCCGGGCGATGGACGTGGCGACATTCTCCGACGCCGAGGCCATGTCGCTGGGGGTGAACCTGTCGCGGCTGCGGACGATCCTGTTCATCGTGGCCAGCGCCCTGGCGGCCGGGGCGGTGATGATCGCCGGCCCCATCGGCTTTGTGGGGCTGATCTGCCCGCACCTGGCGCGGGTGATGCTCGGGCCGGGGCATCGTGCCCTGCTGATCAGTTCGGCGCTCCTGGGGGCGATTCTGATGACGCTGGCGGACTCGGTCGCGGTGGGACTGGACATGCGCTACCACATCGGGCTGCTGCCCATCGGCATCTTCACGGCGATCCTGGGCGGGCCGATGTTCCTCTGGATGCTGCGCCCGCAGTTGGGACGAGGCGCGTAAGCAGTCAAGTCATGCACCAGACAAACGGATCAAATGCCCCTGACCTTGCGCCGATGGAGCCTCTTGGGAAGCGGCGAGGTCTGCGCGGCCTGGGCCGCAATGTCTATGCGCTGGGGTGGGTTTCCTTTTTCACCGACATGGCTTCGGAGATGCTCTACCCGGTCATTCCGCTGTTCCTCACCGGTGTGCTGGGGGCCTCGCCAGCTATTCTGGGCTTGATCGACGGTATCGCTGAAGGGGGCACCAGCGTGCTGCGCTGGGTCGCCGGGGCGTTCTCCGATCGATTTCGCCGGCGTAAGCCGTTCGTGGTGGCGGGTTACTCGCTCTCGGCGTTCTCCAAGCCGTTGATGGGACTGGCGGCCTACACGCTGGGCTGGCCATTGTTCTTCGCCGGGCGGGTGGTGGACCGACTGGGCAAGTCGGTGCGCACCTCGGCACGCGATGCTCTTATCGCCGATTCGACGCCCCAGGACCGCCGCGGCGTGGCCTTCGGACTGCACCGGGCTATGGATACCATGGGTGCCGTCATCGGGCCGCTCATGGCTTTGCTGGTCATTACCCTCTGGCCGGGCATCCCCATGGCGTGGCTGTTCTTCCTGGCCCTGGTACCCGGACTTCTCAGCGCGCTGCTGGCGCAGATCGCGGTGCGCGACATTCCGCACCCTGCCCAGAGCCAGGCCAAGCCGCCGCCAATCATCCAGTCTTATCCCAAGCCGTTCTGGCACCTGATCGCGGTGGCGGCCCTGTTCGCCTTGGGCAACAGCAGCGATTCATTCCTGATCCTGCGCTCTAAAGAAGTGGGCCTGAGCTTCGGGCAGGTGATTCTGGCCTTCGCACTTTACAACGTGGTCTACGCGCTGGCGGCGCTGCCCCTGGGGCACCTGTCGGACCGGATCGGCCGCAAGCCCGTGGTGGCGGCGGGCTGGCTGGTCTACGCCGGGGTGTATCTGGGCTTTGCCGTCACGCAATCGTCCTGGGCTCCGTGGGTCCTGTTCCCGATCTACGGCTTGTATCAGGCATTAACCGAGGGAGTCACCAAGGCATTCACCAGCGACTTGGTTCCGCAACACCAGCGTGCCGGCGCCATCGGCCTGTTCTATACCGTGGCCGGGCTGGGGCAGCTCCTGGCCAGCATCATCGCCGGGATGCTGTGGCCGGTATGGATCGGGCCGCTGCACGCCCCGTTTCTGGTCGGGGCGGTTTGTGCAGTAGCTGCGGCGCCGCTGGTCTTGGGTGTTCGACAGAAGAAGCGAGGGGCATAGGTGAAAAGTGTAAAGTGTAAAGTGAAAAGCTATGAAGAAGCACGAGCGGCCGTGCTGATTCTGTACTTTTCACTTTTCACTTTCTATTGTTTACATCTCCGGCCACTCACCCTGGAACACTTCGACCGCCGGGCCGGTCATTTCGACGTGGTTGGTCGCCTCGTGCCATTGGAGCGTCAGGTCGCCGCCGGGCAGGTGGGCCAGGATGCGTCGTTGCGTGCGGCCGGAGAGGACGCCGGCGACGCAGACCGCCGAGGCCCCGGTGCCGCAGGCCAGCGTGATGCCGCTGCCGCGTTCCCAGGTGCGCATGGTGACCTCGCCGGGGGCATCAACCTGCACGAAATGCGCGTTGATCCGCCGCGGGAATATGGGCTGGCGCTCCAGGAAGGGCCCGATGCTCGCCAGCGGCACCGCCGCGACCTGCCGGCAATAGATCACCATATGCGGGTTGCCCATCGAAACGCAGGTCATGCGTTCATCCAGGCCGCACTCGGCTTTCCAGTCCGCCGGGCCCTCGCCGGGGATGTACTGAAACAGTGGCAGGTCCACCAGCGGACTGGGATGGTGGCGGGGCAAGTCAACCGGGATGTCGTCGGCCGCCAGGATCGGCTCGCCCATGTCCACGGTGACCTGCGCCACCTTGCCGTCGCCGTCGGTCGTGTAACTAAGCGTCAGCACGCCTCGGCCGGTCTGCACGCGCATCGGGTTGGCGGCGGTGATGTCCTGATCGTGCGCCAGCTTGCACACGCAACGAACCCCGTTGCCGCACATCTCCGATTCCGACCCGTCAGCGTTGAACATGCGCATGCGCACGTGGGCATCCACGCCCGGGTCCGGCGGCATGACCAGGATCAGGCCATCCCCGCCTACGCCAAAGTGCCGCTCGGCGATCCGCGGCGCCAGCACCTCGGGCTGCGCCACCACCTCACGAAAGGCGTTGACGTACACGTAGTCGTTGCCGATGCCGTGCATCTTGGTGAAGTGCATAAGCCACCTTTGGGGACGCTTGGGGCGGTGATTATAGCGGTGATGGCAGAAAGCGGATGGCGCCGGCTTCCGCGGCCACGCTCTGGCAGCAGTTTGCCAGGTTCAGTAGTGAATGGCAGCGTCAATGACCCGACGGGCGCGAGAGGCTGTCCGTCAATATCCCGCCTGCGAGCGTGACACCGGGAGCAGGTGGGTGGAGAACATGGTCACCAGGCTGGCGGCGGCCAACAGCGCCTGCACGGCCAGCACCATGCCGGCGTGCTCGATGGCGCGTTCGGGATTCATGAAGTTGTAGGCCAGCAGGGTGACCATCTTCACCACGCACCAGACCACGATGGCGATGCAGGCCAGCATGATGATCAGGCGCGACTTGGGGTTGGCTTTGCGTGTCTGCACCCACAGGGCGCCAAGGCCGGAAATGACCAGGAACAGCGGAACAACAAAGTCGAGGACAGGAGACTCGAAGACCGCCTGGAAGCGGGGGGATATTTCCACAGCCGCAAAACCGAGCTGAATGAAGCCGCCGATGATGACCAGGATGCGCGCCGGATGCACGAGGCGAACTCCCATAGGCGTGGGTTGCGATCAGGGGATCAATGCGCCGTCCATTCTAGTGCATGGAGGGTGGACTTTGGCTATGGGTCGCGCAGCGCTCTTACTAAGGGGAGCGGTTTATAGGCGACACATAGAAGTCGGGCGTCGTGTCAGACGTAACGGTGTTTCCAGAAGTTTGTTTAATATTCTGGTGTCAACTATAAACCGCTCCCCGTAGTACGTGGGTCGCCTCAGCCCCCCACGGGCGATATTGGCATATCATCGCCAACATCGGCTAGAATCGCACGGCTCTTGGGGAGTCCGAGGTCCGGGGGCCGGGGTCCTGGGTCCGGGGACCGGGAGCGGGGTTCGCAATAACAGGTGGTGGCATGATCCTGGTGGCCAACGGCAAAACAACCCTGCAAGAACGGCTCTCGACCGAGTTGGCCCAGGTTGAAGCTCTGTTCGCCGCCGAAGTCGTCAGCGACCTGGCGTGCGTCAACGAGCTGGTGACCCACATCGAACGTTATCGGGGCAAGATGCTTCGGCCCATGCTGGTGCTGGCCAGCGGCCTGGTAAGCCTCCCCGCCGAGCAGGCTGCGGCACCGCCCATCCCGGCAGGGCTAAAGCCCATCGAACCCGCCCTGAGCCATGGCCATCGAGTTATCGCCACCGTCGTCGAGATGGTGCACATGGCCACGCTGGTCCACGACGACATCCTGGATGAAGCCCAGATCCGCCGCAAGGGCGCCACGATCAACCAGCTCAACGGCAACGAGACGGCCGTGATGCTGGGCGACTATCTCATCAGCCACGCCTACCACCTCTGCTCGAGCCTGGGCGACCCGGCGGTGAGCATGACTATCGCCAACGCCACCAATACGGTCTGCGAGGGCGAGCTGCTGCAACTGGCCAACCGCAATAACTGGGTGCTGGACGAGGCGACCTATTTCGAGATCATTCGCCGTAAGACCGCCAGCCTGTGCGGCACATGTTGCGAACTGGGCGCCCGGCTCAGCGGCGCCGAGGCCGACGTGGCCGCCAGCCTGTATGACTTTGGCGAAAAGGTGGGCATCGCCTTTCAGATCGTGGATGACCTGCTGGACCTTATGGGCGATCAGGACACGGTGGGCAAAACGTTGGGGCGGGACGTTCAGAAGGGCAAGCTGACGCTGCCGATGATCCATCACCTGGCACGGACGGACGATTCAGGCCGGGCCCAGGTGTTGGAAATCCTGGAGGATCGCTCGTCGATGCAGCAGGCCGAGGGCCTGGAAGCCGACACGGTGCGGCGCATCCGCGCCCGGCTGGCGGCCACCGGGTCGCTGGCGTATGCCCACGAATGTGCCCGCCGCCTGGTGGAAAAGGCCCGCCAGTCGTTGGAGATCGTCGCCCATTCGCCGGCCCGCGTGTTTCTCCTGGACGCCGCCGATGCGGTGCTCACCCGCAAGTATTAGCCAGGGCTGGCGGCTTGGCCTAAGCGGGGCTGACCCGCCGGGAGCGCATTGATCCAGTCCACTTCCGCTGCTAGACTTCCTGCCTATTATTCCCGATGACACGCTAGAGGGAGTAAGCCGGTGGGCAGCGGGGTTAGCCGGGGGGCGGTTTCGGGGCGTTTTGGGTCCGCCGCTGGGATTCAAGGCGATTTGGGGCATTCCAGCGTGATGGAAGTGGTTCAAGAGTAAGAGCTTATGGACAACGGACGTCCACGCGTACTTCTTTTGACGGGTAAGGTGGCCAGGCAGCACCCTATCGCACAGGCCTTAGGCCCGTTTTGTGATGTCGAGACATTTGAGCGCATGGACGACGCCATGGAGGCGTTGCGCAGCCGCGACTTCCATGCCATTTTCGCCGATGTGGGCGACTTCCTCCCGCTTGAACGCGGCTTGGTCGGCGACAAGTCCAGTCTCGTCCTCAACACCATCGGCGAGGGCGTGTGCATCGTCGATGCCGATGGCCGCTGTTCCTGGTCCAACAAGAAGCTGCGCAGCTTCTCCCCCGAAGTCATCGAGCGCGTCAAGCACATTTGCGCCCAGGCCCGCATGCTCTTTTCCTCCTCGCATTCGGGCCCGCTGCCCGAGGGCACGCAGGCCAAGAGCAAGAAGTTCGCCATGCAGTGCGGCGACCGCTACTTCGAGCTCATGGCCTCGCCGGTGATCGATCAGCAGGGCAACGTCACGCAGGTCGCCGCCGTGGTCTGGGACGCCACCAGCAGCCGCAAGCTCCAGCAGAAGCTCGACGCCATCGACTCGGCGGGCCGGGAACTGGCGCGGCTGGAAACCGAGGCCCTGCCCAACCTCACCCCCGGCCAGCGACTCCAGCTCCTCCGCGACAAGATCATCAAGTTCAGCAAGGACCTGATGCACTTTGACCACTTTGCCATCCGCCTGCTCGACCGGCGCAGCAACAAGCTCGAAGTGGTCATCGTTGAAGGTCTGCCTTCCGAGGCCCAGGAAATCGACCTCTACGCCCAGCCCGAGGGCAACGGCATCAGCGGGTACGTCGCCGCCACCGGGCGCAGCTACATCTGCCACGACACCGAAAAGGACCCGCGCTATGTGCTGGGCCTGGAGCACTGCAAGAGCTCGCTCACCGTGCCGCTGCTCCTGCACGACAAGGTCATCGGCGTCTACAACATCGAGTCGGAAACGGTGGGTGCCTTCAGCGAGGACGATCGCCAGTTCGCCGAGATCTTCGGCCGATACATCGCCATGGCGCTGAATATCCTCAACCTCCTGGTGGTCGAGCGCTACACCACGACGGGCCAGCTTGCCGACAACGTCGTGCAGGAAATGGCCCAGCCGCTCAACGACATCATCACCGAAGCGCAGACGCTGATGGAGGAATACATCGGCGACGACACGATGCGTGGCCGGCTCAACAAGATCGTCGAGCACATCGAGAGCATCCGCGGCACGCTGCGCGACGTCGCCGCCGGGCCCAAGACCATTCTCGGCTCGGGCCAGGTCAAGGAGAAGCAGGTCGATCCGCTGCTGGCGGGCAAGCGCGTATTGATCGCCGACGACGAGGCCAACATCCGCAAGACCATCGGCGATATCCTGAGCAAGTACGGCATGAAGCCGACGATCTGCAAGGACGGCTACGAGGCGGCCGCCATGCTCGAGCAGCAGGGCGAGCACTATGACCTGGTGATTTCCGATATCAAGATGCCGTACCGCAACGGCTACGAGATTTTCGCCGCCGCGCGCCGCACCAGCGATCACTTGCCGGTGATCCTGATGACCGGCTTTGGCTACGACCCGCACCACTCGATCGTCCGCGCCAGCCAGGAAGGCCTGGCCAGCGTGTTGTTTAAGCCCTTCAAGGTCGATCAACTCATCGACGAAATCCGCAAGGCCCTGGGCGGGCCCAAGCCCAACAGTGAAGCGGCGCCGTCAGATGCAGTAAAGGCCAGTTGATTGAAGTGAGGGTTCCGCGTTCAGCCGCTTGCGGCTTCGCGCTGATGCGCGCATGACGGGGCGCATCGATGGCTCTGTCCCTGCGCAAAGCCGCAAGCGGCTGGTTGAATCATCACCATGACTACACCTGTCCCGGTTTCAGCTCGCGCCGTCGCCGCCAAAGCTCTCGTCGCTGCGGTCCAACGCTTTCCCAATCTCGATCCTCAGGTGTTGGTGACCAGCGCCTTGGACCCGCGCGAAGCGCGCTTGGCGCTGGCGGTACATCGCACCACGCTCCAGCGCTGGATCACCATCGAGTACCTGCTGGATCGCCACCTGCGCCAACCCATGCGCCTGCTGGAGCCGGCGCTGCGAGCGGTGTTGCTGACCGCCGGCGCCCAGTTGCTGTTCATGGATCGCCTGCCGGCGCATGCGGTGGTGGATGAGTCGGTGGAACTGGCGCGGCACATGGTGCGCCCAGGCGCGGCGGGCGTGGTTAACGCGGTGCTACGCAAGCTGGCGGCGCTGGTTGACGCCGATGCGGAGCCTGACGGCGCCGGCGCCAAGTCCCGTCATGCCCATGCGGGGCTTGCATGGCAACCCGCGCCCGATCGCCTGCCGCTCAATGACGGCGTGCGCCCTCTGCGTGAGCCTTGCCTGCCCAGCCTTGACCAGCTCGATCGCCATCTGTCGGTCGCCACGAGTCACCCCGTTGCGCTGGTGCGGCGCTGGATCGCCAGCTTTGGGCGCGCCCAGGCCATCACGGTATGCGGGCATGGCACGTTGACCCCGCCGACGATCGTCGCGGGATTGCCAACCCCCGGCCCAAGCCCCGGCATGCCCCGCTCCGGGGGCTTGCCGGGGATTGCCGCTGACGCTTTCGTGCCCCATGAACAAGCCGGATTCGCGGTGTGGCAGGGCACGCACGAGCAACTGGTAGCCGCCTTGCACGAGCATCCGCAAGCGCGCGTGCAGGACCCCGGCGCCGCCCGCGCCGTCGCCGCCTGCGCAAGTCTGCAGCCGCGCGTGATCCTGGACTACTGTGCCGGCCGCGGCACCAAAACACGCCAGCTCGCCATCCAGCACCCCCAGGCGCAGATCATCGCCGCCGAGGTCGATGCCGCGCGACTGACGGCCTTGCGTGAATCCGTCGCGGGCCTTGCCAACGTGCAGGTGACGGGGATAAGCCAGTTGGATAAGACGATGGCGGGCCGCCTCGCCGATCTGATCGTGCTCGATGTGCCATGCAGCAACACGGCAGTGCTGGCGCGCCGCCCCGAAGCGCGGTACCGATTCAGTTCCGCGTCAATGGAACAACTCATCGCGCTCCAGCGTCAGATCATCACCCGCGCGCTGACCTTCGCCGCGCCCGACGCGCACATCCTCTACAGCACGTGCAGCCTCGAACCCGAAGAAAACGCGCAACAGGTGCGCTGGATCACCCAGCAGGGAAAAGCCCGCGTCATCGATGAATTGCAGACACTGCCCGCCGGATACGCCACGACGTACCACGACGGCGCGTATCACGCGCTGCTGCGGCAGCGCCAGTCCGTCTGAGAATACGCGTCTGAGAACAGGCCCGTCCATGCAAGTCTGCGAGCTTGGCCGGGATTGATCCGGTCACCCCAACTCAAACCCAGCGCCGGCAAACACCTGCGGCCCCGTCAAAAGTGGTGCATCACTCGCGGCCTTGGCCATGCGCGTCAATCGCCGCTGCACGGTAAATCCCTGCCGCGACAGCACCGCCTCCACCGAATTGCCACTCGGCAGATCCATGATCACCGATTGATTGCCTGCGTGGGCCAACAGATTCGTGCACACCCGCGCCGCCACGTCGGCTGATGCCGCCACGACGGGGCCGATCATCGCCGCAGCGCCGCCCTGTCGCAGCCACCCCGCGCCGAGGATGCCATTGCTCTCGTGTATCACGCACGTTCGTGAACCCGGCTCGTTCACCAGGCGGCGCAGCAATGGCCCGCGATCCACGCCAACGGCCTGGCGATCCAGTTCAAGCACCGCCGGCCAATCCGCCTCAGTAATCGCCCGTCCGTCCTGCGGGGCGGCAATCATCCCGCGGCCGATCCATCGCGCGATCGCACTGTGATCGGCAAAGCCTGACTTGAGATACACCGGCCGGCCCAGATCCGTCGCATCCAGTCCGAAGCGCTGCACACCGTGCCCCCGCGCTGCCTCGACAACCGCACGGAACATCTGCGACCCCAACCCGCGCCCGCGTTGCGACTCATCGACGAGGATCATGCCGATCCACCCGATGTCCTCGAAGCACGCGACAGTGCCGGTGGCGACGAGTTGGCCCTCGACCACGCCCGCCAGGCAAGTGTCGGGCCACAGCGCCACCAGCCGGCGCCAGTCTTGGTCGATCTGGTTCCACCCCGCCTGCTCGCTGAGGCGCAACGCATTGGAAATGTCCGACAATACCAGTGGTCGCAGCCGCATCATAAAGACCCGTTTAGCGAGCGGCGTCAGCCGCATTGCCCTTCTCGCGAATGACAAACGGAAACTCGCCGCGCTGCGCCTTGGATAACTGCACCAGCACCGGCACAAACGCATCAACCAGTATCTCCAGCGTCTTGCGTCCCTTCTCCGCCGTCGCCTTGCGCGGGTCGCCTGATCCGGTGCTCTGCGTATACGTTCGCCAGTCCCGGCAACACCACACGCCGGGTGTATTACTCAGCGCCGGCAGCTTGCTCGGCGTCGTCGCACCGTCCCCCGCGGCTTCCATCGCCACCCACTGCGGCGCCAGATGCAGAATCAGACTCGTCTCAAACTCGTTGGCGTGATCGCCCCCCGGATTGTCGTACAGCTTGTACACGCCGCCATCGAGTTGATATCCGTGCACCTGCACGATGAAAATCGGCAGGTCGAACATCACATCGCGAATCATCGACTTGAACTCGTTGCCGCCATGGAAATTCAGCAGCACCAGCCGGTCGATGCCTTGCCGCACCAGGCTCTGGGCCACATCGCGCAGCACCGCCTGCTGCGTGGACGCGCGCATGGTGATGGTGGCGACCTGATCGAGCTGCGTGTGATCGATGCCGAAGGGAATCGCCGGCAGCACCACGCAACGCGCGCCTTGTGCGTTGGCCTTGGCGACGGCGCCTTCACCCATCGCCACTGCTTCAATCACGTCGGTGCCGTAGGGCAGGTGATAGTTGTGCGCCTCGGTCGCGCCCCAGGGCAGCACGGCGACATTGGGTTTGGCGTCCAGCATCTGCCGGTACGTCGCTTCGTGCAGGACATAGGGTCGAGTTGTATGGGGCATGGAACGAGCATCTCCATATATAGCCGGCCATCCTGGCCCGCTGGCGGCCGGGCAATGTCAGGTCTTTCGATCCAGTAGCCGATAGTTGATCGCTTCGGAAATATGCTGCACCTGCACGCCGTCGCCGCCGTCCAGATCGGCAATGGTGCGGGCCACGCGGCGAATCTTGTCATAGGCTCGGGCGCTTAGGCCCAGTTCGGTCATCGCCTGTTTGACCAGCTCCTTGCTGGCGTCGTCGATGGGCGCCAGCTTGTCCAACTCGCGGCCGCTGAGCGTGCTGTTGGGCCGCGTCGGTCCGCCGTTGCGTTTGGCCTGAAGGGCGCGAGCTTCGATGACCGCCTTGCGCATTGTTGCCGAGTCGGTGCCGCGCGCCGCACCGGTGAGCTGCTTGTAGGGCACCGCCGGAACCTCGACATGCAGATCGATGCGGTCCACCAAGGGTCCGCTGATCTTGGCCAGATACCGGTCCATCGCCCGCTGGCTGAATTCGTCGGTGGGCTTGTCGCCCTTGGGCGTGGGGTTCATCGCGCCCACGAGCATGAAGCGGGCGGGAAAGCGCAGCGAGCTGTGCGAGCGGGCGATAGTGACGCAGCCGTCCTCCAATGGTTGCCGCAGCGTCTCAAGCACGATGCGGGGGAACTCGGGCATCTCATCGAGGAAGAGCACGCCGTGGTGCGACAGGCTGACCTCGCCGGGGCGGGGGATCGTGCCGCCGCCGATCATGGCCACGCTGCTGGCGGTGTGGTGCGGAGAGCGATACGGCCGGCGGGTCATCAGCGGCTGGCCCTTGGGTATCTGCCCAACACTGGAGAAGATGCGCGTGACCTCCAACGCCTCCTCGCGCGAGAGCGGCGGCAGCACCCCCGGCAGCGCCTTGGCCATCATCGTCTTGCCCGTACCCGCGGGCCCCAGCATCAAAATGTTGTGCGAACCTGCGGCAGCAATCATCACCGCGCGCTTAGGCCCTTCCTGCCCGCGCACATCCGCAAAGTCGATCTCCGGTTTCTCGGATTCCAGCATTGACTCGATGTCGATCTCCGGGTGCGGCTCGATGGTGTGCTGTTCGTTGAGGAAGCCCACGACACTGGCAAGGGCATCGGCGGCATAGACCTCGATGCCACCGGCGGCGGCGGCCTCGCTGGCGTTGGCCTGCGGCACGATCACGCCGTCGAGCTTCATCTGCCGCGCCAGAATTGCCAGGTTGATCGCCCCATGAATCGGCCGGAGCCGCCCGTCCAGCGCCAGCTCGCCGGCAAAGAGCAGCCGCTTGTGCTTCTGTGTCTGGATAACATTGCCCGCCAGCAGCAGTCCGACGGCGATGGGCAGATCAAAGATCGGGCCGTTTTTGGGAATGTCCGCCGGCGCCAGGTTCACCAGCATCCGCGTCATGGGAAACGGGTACCCGCTGTTGCTGATGGCCGAGCGCACACGCTCGATGGACTCCTTCACGGCAACGTCAGGCAAGCCGACGATGGTGGTCTTGGCAAGGCCCCGGTCAGCGACATCGACCTCGACCTCACAAGCGACAGGATCGATCCCCTGGAGCACGAAGCTGTGAACTTGTGCGAGCATGTTGGGGTGAAGTGTACCAAGGGCATGGGGCAGACGGCGAGGGGTGGAATGAAGAAGAGCGAAGAACGAGAAATGAAGAACGAAGGGGTAACGAGAAGTGGAATCGGTGATTTGCCTCGCGTCACACGCCGGCCTTCTTGAATGCGGCGTCAATCCGCTGGACGGTCGCAGCCTGCGGGGCGTGCTTGGCGCTTTCCAGGCGGCTGACCGTTTCGACGCGCATGCCGGCGCGCCTGGCCAAGTCGTCCTGTGTCCAGCCGGCTGCCAGGCGGCGAGAAATGATCTCCCGGGCGATGGACACCCGGCTGGTGGTTACCGCCGGATACCCGTGCTTGCCCCGTGGCGGATACGCCGGCAATTCCACGCCGGCGGCACGTGCCAGCGTCTGGGCCCACTCCTCCTCGGGAATCGCCACATAACGGCGCTCGCCGATCGTCATCCTGATGGCGCTCTTGGTCATGGCTGTAACTCCGTCTTGCGGGGTCGTGTATTGACGTTCAGCGGTCACTCGAAGTACGCATCGCGGCGATGAGCGATACGGTCCACGATGATCAGGTCGTCGCTATGCAGGTGGAACACTACGCGGTAGTCGCCGGTGCGGATGCGCGCATGATGTTTCCAGTCGCCCGTGAGCCACTTGACACCGCTCACGGCGGGCCAGCGCTCCAGTCGGGCCAGCACCGCAGCCACCCTCGCCCGAATGCTTACTGGCAGGTCCTGGAATTGGGCGAGCGATGCATCGCTCAACACGACTTCCATGTGCGGTATGTTACGCTCTCGACAAACTCTATCAAGTTTATAGGAATACGCGCGGGTACTCTGAGTTTTGCTCGAGATGCGCAGCCCGGTGACTGAACTGCAAGAATTGCAGATTGAGCCGGGCGGCTTTGTAGCATAGCCGTATGCGTCCTTTGCCTGTTACCAGCGCCCACCGGTCTGTTGCGTCGTGCCTCGATGGCGAACGCGCGGTGGAGCGGGCATTTACGGTGGGGTTTCGGCATCGTGTTCGGTTCGTGGAAGGGGCGTTTGAGACGGCGAATCGTGAGTTGGCGGCATTGATGGGTGATGCCCAACGCAAGCCACGCGTTGTGGCGTTTGTCGATCAGAATGTCGCTGACGCCTGGCCGAGACTGACACGTCAGCTTGTGGAGTACGGGCAGGCGCATTGCGAGCGGTTCACGCTGGTTGAACCGGTGCATCTCGTCGCGGCTGGCGAAGCGTGCAAGAACGACACGCGATGCTTGGAGGAGGTCTGTCGGGCGATTCATGATGCGCGGATCGATCGGCAGTCGTATGTGCTGGCGGTCGGCGGCGGGGCGGTGCTGGATGTGGTGGGCTTTGCCGCGGCGATCGTGCATCGCGGCGTGCGCCTGGTGCGCATGCCCACCACCACGCTGGCGCAGGCCGACTCGGGCGTGGGCGTGAAGAACGGCATCAACGCCTTTGGCAAGAAGAACTACCTGGGCACGTTTGCGCCGCCGTGGGCGGTGATCAATGATGCGCAATTGCTGACGACGTTGCCCGATGGCGAGTGGCGCGATGGGTTTGCTGAGGCGGTGAAGGTGGCGCTGATCAAGGATGCGGCGCTGTTTGGACAGATCGAGGCCGATGCCGCGCGGATCAAGGCGCGTGACCTGGCGGCCGCATTGCCGGTGATCCGGCGCTCGGCACTGTTGCACGTGGACCACATCACGCAAGGTGGGGACCCCTTTGAGTTGACCGCCGCTCGGCCACTGGATTTCGGCCACTGGGCGGCGCATCGGCTCGAGGAGATGACCAGCTTCACGCTGCGGCACGGAGAGGCGGTGGCGATCGGCATGATGCTCGACTGCACGTATGCGACGAGGATGGGACTGGCGTCGGCGACGTTGCCGGGCCGGGTGGCGGCAGTGCTGGGCGAGCTGGGCTTGCCAACCTGGCATGACGCCCTGCGCGACAGCGACCGGTTGCTGGAAGGCATTGAGGCCTTCCGCGAGCACCTGGGCGGGCAGTTGACCGTGACGCTGGCGTGCGAGATGGGGCGGTCGGTGGACGTGCATGCGATCGATGACGGCGCGATGGTCAGAGCGGTGGAGGAACTGGCACAGACGCAACAGAGGCTAAGCCGCAAGCGGCTACCAGACCATGATTGATCGCAAGGGTACATGCCCGATGACGGCCCCGCAGGTGCTCGACGCCTACTACATGGAGCATCGCGCCAAGCTGCTGGATATCGCGGCGTATCTGGATCGACTGGACCGCGCGCAAGCGGGTGAAGCGGTCGCAGACCCGCGCACCATTGCGTTGCGTGAAGCCATTGGTTTGCTTATCGATGGGCAGGACGAGCGCGTTCGGCGCGTGCTGGAGTTGCTCAGTGATCCGACGGACGAGCCGATTGCCAAGGCGGGAGGCAAGGGTGCGATGGGGGTGTGGCCGGGGTACATGGAAGGTGTGGTCCGCTAAACCGCAAGCGGTCATTCAAAGTCATGCGTTACATCGACCCGCACATTCACATGGTCAGCCGAACGACCGACGATTACCAGCGCATGGCCGAGGCCGGGTGCGTGGCGGTGACCGAGCCGGCGTTCTGGGCGGGCTTCGACCGCTCTTCGCCGCAGGGCTTTTTTGACTATTTCCGCCAGCTCACCGATTTCGAGCCCAAACGTGCCGCGGCCTACGGTATCGCCCACTACTGCTGGCTGTGCATCAATCCCAAGGAAGCCGAGGACCCGGTCTTCGCACGCGAGGTGATCAAGCTGATCCCGCAGTTTCTCGACCGGCCCAACGTGCTGGGCATCGGCGAGATCGGCCTGAACAAGAACAGCCGCAACGAACTGACCGTGCTCGAAGAGCAGATCGGCCTGGCGGCGGAGCACGGGCAACTCATTCTCGTGCACACGCCGCACCTGGAAGACAAGCGCAAGGGCACGCGGCTCACGCTCGATGCGCTCAAGCGCAACGGCAACATCGATCCCGGCCGGGTGTTGATCGATCACGTCGAGGAGCACACGGTGGGCATGGTGCTGGATGAGGGATTCTGGGCGGGCATGACGCTGTATCCCAACAGCAAGTGCACGCCGCAGCGCGCGGTGGACATCATCGAGATGTATGGCAGCGAGCGGCTGTGGGTCAACTCGGCGGGCGACTGGGGCCACAGTGATCCGCTGGCGGTGCCTAAGACGATCCTGGAGATGCGCCGCCGGGGCCACAGCGCCGCCACGATCGAGCGCATCACCTTCGGCAACCCGCAGGCGTTCCTGGGGCAAAGCCCGCGGTTTGCAGTTTGAACACGAAGACACGAAGGCACGAAGAAGAAGGGGAAGGAACAGGGATGGACATGATAGACATGATGAGTCAGAAGGCGGATCCGAAATCCGAAGTCTGAAATCTGGAATCCGAAATCTGAAATCATGTTCATCATGTCTATCGCTGTTCCCTCTTCTTCTTCGTGCCTTCGTGCCTTCGTGTTCAATACAATGGCGTCATGCGTGATGTGCTTGGGCCTGACACTGTGCTGGGGTATTGCACCAATGTCCATGCGGGACGTGGGCTGGTGGAGCTGCGCGAGAACCTGGAGCGTTATGCGGCGGCGGTGAAGGGGGTGGTGAGTCCCGCGGCGCCGATGGGGGTGGGATTGTGGCTGCCCGAGCAGGCGGTGGATGAGTTACTGGCCGATGATGGCCAGGGCGTGGTGGAACTCGATGAGTTTCTGCAATCGCATGGCCTGATGCCCTTCACATTCAACGGGTTTCCCCAGGGCGATTTTCATCGCAAGGTCGTGAAGCATCGCGTTTATCGACCCGATTGGGCGCAGCACGAACGGTTCGAATACACATCGTCACTGGCGTTGATCCTGGGGGCGCTGGCGGAGGAGCGCATCGGTGAGGCCGAGGTGAGCATTTCCACGCTGCCCATCGGCTGGCTTGGCGCCCCCTGTCCGGCCGTTGATCTGGCCGCCGCCGCCAAGCAGTTGCGGACGCTGGCGCTGGTGCTGGGGGAGTATCGCAAAGAGCATGGCACGCTGGTCCATGTGGACCTGGAGCCCGAGCCGGGATGCATTCTCCAGCGCAGCGAGGATGTGGTGGCGCTCTTCAAGGATCACCTGTTAGTCGCGGGTGACGAGGACGCGATACGCACGCACCTGCGCGTCTGTCACGATGTGTGCCATGCCACGGTGATGTTCGAGGATCAGGCGCAGGTGCTGGCGACGTATCGCGCCGCGGGCATTCGCGTGGGCAAGGTGCAGGTGTCGTCGGCGGTGCGCGTGCTGTTTGAGGGCATGACGGATGAGCAGCGCGAGGAAGCGCTGGCGCAGTTGAGGCAGTTCGACGAGCCTCGCTATCTGCATCAGACGATGATTCGTCTGCCCGATGGCCGTGAGTGTTTCTATGAAGATCTGCCGCAGGCCTTGGCGGCACATCGGCAGCCCTCGGGCGAATGGCGGGTGCATTTTCACGTGCCGATCTACCTGGAGCGATTCGGCGGCGTGCAGACGACGCGCCAGCAGGTCGTGCAATGCCTGGCGGCGATTGAGCCGGGCGACGGCATCCATCATTTCGAGGTTGAGACCTACGCGTGGAATGTGCTTCCGCAGGAGCTTCGCGTCGATGATCTGGGGCAGGGAATCGCCCGTGAGATGCGCTGGCTGATCGACGCCGCGGCCGCGAGGTCAGCGACATGAGTGAAACGGCCCAGGCAACGACAAGCCGAGTATGGGCGTACCTGGAGCTGGCACGCATCTCCAATCTGCCCACGGTGTGGAGCAACGTGCTGGTAGGGTGTGCCCTTGGCGCTACCGCCGGCGCGGCGACGCCCAATGGCGGGATCGTGCCTTTCCCGTGGCGGGCTGCACTGGCCCTGGCTATGGCAATGTCGTCCTTCTACATCGCCGGCATGGTGCTCAATGATGTCATGGATGTGGCGGTGGATCGCCTAGAGCGTCCAAGCCGGCCCATTCCCTCTGGTCGCGTCTCGCGCCGCAGCGCCACGGTCGTCGCCGTCGCCTTGCTCGGCGCCGGCATGCTCATCGTCGCGCTGGTCAACGTACAAGCCCTGCCGCCCGCGACCATGCTCTTGTTGCTGATCCTTGCCTACGATGCGGCCCACCGCCGTTATGCAGCGTTGGTGGTGCTGCTGGGCGTATGCCGGATGATGGTGTACCAAATCTCGGCGGTGGCGATTTGCTGGCCACTGCCGCAGCCGTTGCCGTTGAGCAACGCTGCTATACCGGCGACCATGCTCATCTATGTCGTCATCCTATCACTGATCGCACGCCGTGAGGCCGGCAACCCGCGCCGCATCCGCATCGTGCTGGTGCTGCTGGCGGGCATCAGTCTGCTCGACGCCGTGTTCCTGGTGGGACTGCGGATGATCGTGCCCGCGCTGGTGGCTGTGGCCTGCTTTGCTTTGACGCGCATCGGGCATCGTTGGATCAAGGGGACGTGAGGTAGTGATTCGGTAACGCAACAGACACAGTGACCGGTGAAGGGCTTGGTGGTTCATCTTCGGTTACCGTGGTTACGGCGATCTCCTCCATGACTCCCACCGCCGTCTTACTTGTGGTTGGTCTGAACCGGTCGTTGATCGGCCCGTGGTCGCCGCGCCTCAAGGCGTTTGCCGAGAAGGGACGCATCACGCGGCTGCGGCCGGTGCTGCCGGCGGTGACATGCAGCGTGCAGTCGAGCATGCTCACCGGTCTGCCGCCGCACGGGCATGGCATCGTCGGCAACGGGTGGTACGACCGCGATCTGGCGGAGGTGCAGTTCTGGAAGCAGAGCAACCGCCTGGTGCAAGGCGAAAAGGTGTGGGAGACGGCTCGCAGACTTGCGGCGGCGCGCGGCAGCGAAAGCGCTGGCCGTGCCGACAACCGCTTCACCTGCGCCAACCTGTTCTGGTGGTACAACATGTATTCGAGCGCCGACTGGTCGGTGACGCCCCGGCCGATGTACAAAGCCGACGGGCGCAAGATTCCCGACGTGTACAGCGAGCCGGTGGAGCTGCGGCGCGACTTACAGAAGAAACTGGGGCAGTTCCCGCTGTTCAAGTTCTGGGGGCCGGGGGCGTCGATCGAGTCGAGCCGGTGGATCGCCGATGCGGCCCGCATCGTTCATGAGCAGCATCATCCGACGCTGACGCTGGTGTACTTGCCGCATCTGGACTACGCCTTGCAGAAGCTCGGACCGGGACATGCGGAGATTCACGCGGAGGTGGCGAAGGTTGACACACTGGTTGGCCAGCTGCTGGATTACTTCGGCGGGCAGGGCGTGCGCGTGATGATCGTGAGCGAATACGGCATCGAGTCGGTGGACGATGCGGTGCCGATCAATCGCGTGCTTCGTTCGGCGGGGTTTCTACGGGTGCGCGACGAGCAGGGGTTGGAGTTGCTGGATGCCGGAGCATCGCAGGCGTTTGCGGTGGCGGACCATCAGGTGGCGCATGTGTACGTGCGTGAGGCCGAACAGGTGCCGCGCGTGGCCGATCTATGTCGCGGTGTGCCGGGTGTGGCGAGCGTGTTGGATGGGCAAGGCAAGGTGGATGCCGGCATCGATCATTCGCGAGCGGGCGATCTGCTGCTCATCGC
Source organism: Phycisphaeraceae bacterium (assembly GCA_040878035.1). Classification (GTDB taxonomy): domain Bacteria; phylum Planctomycetota; class Phycisphaerae; order Phycisphaerales; family Phycisphaeraceae; genus JBBDMX01. The sequence continues at coordinate 118,710 of JBBDMX010000016.1, forward strand.
CGAGGCCCGCCGGTGGTTTAGTTATCACTACTGGCTCGACGACGCCAAGGCGCCGGACTTTGCCCGCACGGTGGACATTCACCGCAAGCCCGGCTACGACCCGCTGGAGCTTTTCATCGACCCGGCGATCCGCTGGCCGAAGCTCAAAGTCGCCTGGCGATTAATGCAGAAGTCGCTGGGCGTGAGGATGCTGATGGATGTGGTGCCGCTGGATGCGAAGCTGGTGCGCGGGTCGCACGGGCGCATTGAGCAGGATGCCGAACATCAGCCGGTGATGATCACGCAGCATGAAACGGGGATCAGCGGCGAGGAGGCGTCGTGCTGTGCGGTGCGCGATGCGGTCCTACGGCATTTGGATCTGGCGTGAACCACCCCTCGATTCGATGCGAATCTCGGGCAGCCCCGCTAAGACGCGGCCGCCTCACTCAAGCGGTTGGACGCCGCACGATCAGCGTATCGTTCTGCCCGCCGAAGCCGAAGCTGTTGGACAGGCACACGTCCACCTTGGCGTGGCGCGACGCATTGGGCACGTAATCCAGATCGCACGCGGGGTCAGCCTCGTGCAGGTTGATTGTCGGCGGCAGCTTGCGATCGCGAATCGCCAGCACGCAGGTGATCAGCTCCACCGCGCCGGCGGCGGCGATCAAGTGCCCCAGCATCGACTTGACCGAACTCATCGGCACCTTGCCGGCATGCTCGCCGAACACCGTCTTGACCGCCTGCGATTCGGTCGAGTCGTTCTCTTTAGTCCCCGTGCCGTGCGCCGAGATGTAGTCGATGTCATGGATGGTCAGCCCGGCGTCGGCCATCGCCTGCCGCATGGACGCGACGGCGCCGTGGCCATCGTCGGGAATATCGGTGATGCGATAGGCGTCGGCGGATGAGCCGAAACCGACGACCTCGGCGACGATGGCCGCGCCGCGCGCCAGGGCGTGTTCGAGCGTCTCAAGCACGATCATGCCGGCGCCCTCACCCAGCACGAATCCGTCGCGCGTGCGGTCGAAGGGCCGGGCTGCGGTGAGGCACGAGTCGTTCCGCCGCGACAGCGCGGTGAGTCGGTTAAAGCCGGTGACGCCCAGCGGGTGGATCATGGTGTGTGCCCCGCCGGCGATCATCACATCGGCGTCGCCGTGGCGCAGGATGTGCGCCGCTTCGCCGATGGCTTGAGTCGACGCGGCGCAGGCGGTGAGGCAGTTGTACGCCGGCCCCTGGGCGCCGAACTCCATCGCCAGGTGCGACAGCGGCATGTTGGGCTCCTGCTCGATCTCGCGCAGGGCGCTCATGCGCTGGCGGGCGACCTGGTACCACGCCGAACCTTGCACCTGCTTGGCGTCGGCGTCCCAGCCGCCCAAGTTGGCCGCGACGTAGTTCTCGAAATCCAGCGAACCTTCGCCCGAGCCCAGGTAGATGCCCAGGCGCTCGCGATTGAGGTCGGGAGAATCATCGAGCCCTGCCGAGCGCCACGCCTGCGCCGCGGCGCCTAAGGCAAAGCCGGTGTTGTGCCCGATCCCCTCGTGCATCGCGGCGTCTTTTACAAAGGGCCGCCAGTCGTAGTCCTTCACCTGCGCCGCGAAGGTGGTGGGAAACGTGCGGGCGTCAAAGTGACCAATGGGCGTGATGCCGCACTCCCCGCGGAGCAGCCGCTGCCAGACACGCTCGATGTCGTGGCCCAGCGGGGTGACCCAGCCCATGCCGGTGATGACGATGCGTTTGCGTGTCACTGCGTGTCGAGTTCCTTGAGTAGTTGGTCCATCTGCTGCCGCAGCAGCGGAAGATCGACTTGAATGATGTTCCAGACTATCTCGTTCCTAATAACGAAGTATCCATGCGTCAGTTGGTTGCGAAAATCGACAACTCGTCTGTAATCAGTGATGCGCTGAACGAGTTGTGGCGCCTGTCGATCCAGTTGTGTCACGGCTTCGCCGATGATGATGAACTCGCGCTCGACCGCCGCGCGAGTCTTGCGGTCACTGACATAGGCGGGAAACGACATGTCACGCACATGGCTTTCGACCGCCTCGCATGCTTCACGAATGTCCTGGAGGAAGGCCCGAGCATCACGCTGCATAGACCAGCCTCCGGTCCTGATCGATCGTTCGGCGTACGTAAGGATTGCGAATTCCCTCTTGTTCCATTAAATCCACACGGCGTTGAAACAGTTCCCTCAAGTCGTCCTGAAGCAGGAAGTAAGGGTCGTTCCAGCCTTTGCGGGGGAACTCTTCGAACTCAACGATGAAGTCCAAGTCGCTGCATTGGGGGTCGAAATCCTCTTCGCGGGCGGCTGAGCCGACCAACTCCAGCCGGCGCACGTGGTGCTTGCGGCACAGTTGGATCAGTTGCTCGCGATGGGATTCGATCACGGGGTGCATGGCACTATCTTAGCGGCGTGGTCTTATGCCCGCCCCAGGACCAGCGCGGCGTTCTGGCCGCCTAAGCCAGTGGTGTAGGTCAGCACGTGACGCAGCTCGGCCGGGCGCGACGGGGCGGTGGCGGCGCGCAGGCCGGGCAGCGGCTGGTCGCAGTTGAGCGTGGCGGGGAGGGTTTGCTCGGCCAGCGTCTTGGCGGCTATGGCGGCGCCGATGCCGCCCATGCCCGCGCCGCAGTTGCCCACCATCGGCACCAGCGACACCACCGGCACCTGCGCCAGTCGCGTACTGAACACCTGCCGCAGCGCGGCCGCCTCAGCCTGGTCGAACTCCGCGACGCCGCTGCCCAAGGGAACGATCAGGTCGATGGCATCCGGTGAAACGCCGGCGTCGCGCAGGGCCGCGCTGATCGCCAGCGCCACACCCTTGCCCTGCGGGTCAGGCTTGAGGTTGCGGGCTTGCGGATGGATCGATTGCGAAGCACCAAAGCCCAGCACGGCGGCATAGGCCCGCGGGGGTGTGCCATCACCCGACGATGCCTTGCGTTGCTCGAAAGTTTCGGCGGCTTCCAGAATCACCAGCCCGCCGCCTTCTCCGACCACCGTGCCCGCTGCGGTGGCGCAGAAGGGCCGCACGGCTTTCGCCGGGTCGCCTTCGGGTGGATTGCTGGTGATATTGAGCCCGCCGTTCAAGATACGGCGCAGGTAGGCCATGGGGTTGAGCTTGCTCTCGGCGCCGCCGCAGAATGACGCATCGGCGTCGCCGCGCTGAATCACCCGCAGCGCCTCGCCGATCGACAGGCTCGCCGATGCCTCCGCGCAGGTGATCGTGTTGCTGGGCCCCTGGGCATCGTGAATGATCGTGACGTGGCACGCCAGCATGTTGGGCAGGTACTTGAGCAGCCACAGCGGCGTCAAGTGGCCCATGCCCTGGGCGCCCCACTTGGCAAAGTCAAACTGGCCGTGGTCATCGCGGGCCTCGACCAGGGCGCCAGTCAGCTCATCCAGGTCGGCGGCGATGAGTCCGGCGCCGATGTTGGCGCCGAAGCGGCGGGGCGGATAGGTCGTCGCGCCTTCCTCGCTCAGCGTGCCCTTGGTCACCAGGCCGGCGTCGCGTGCCGCCAGGTCCGCCGCCGCCACCGCCAACTCGATGTCGCGTGCCATGACCTTGATGGCCTTGCGGTAGCTCTTGGGCACGTAGGCTTGGACCTTGAAGTCCTTGACCTCGGCGCCAAGGGTGCAGGGGAAGGCCGAGGCATCGAACGCCTGGATCGGGGCTATGGCGCTGCGGCCAAGGAGCATCGCCTGCCAGTTGGCGTCGATGCCGATGCCCAGGCCGGTGATCGGGCCTAAACCAGTGATCAGAACACGTCGCGCCATAGATGCACTAATGAGTAGGGCTTCAGGGATCCGGGGTCGGGGACTCGGGGGTCCGGGTAGAAAGCCCGTTAGTTTAGGCAAAATGCCCGAGGCATGTGGGGTGGGGCATGGACGGCCGGTCGCCACGCCGGACCTGGGCGGCTCCGATAGATGGTCCAGGTCGCGGCCGGCGCGGCGGCCGGTCACCGCGGGCGGGTCGGCGGGATCATTTCCAGCACGATGTCGAACTCCGGATGGCCGCCGTCGTCCTGGCCGTTGGCGCCCAGGCTGTAGACTACGGCCTGGTCCTGGCTGACACGATAGACCGGCGTCTTCCGCGGTGACGCCAGGGGATCGGCCGGCACGGCATCGCTATACACCGGCACGAGTGCATCGAGCCTGGGTGGAAACGTCTGGTGGTCTCCATAGTATGCTGCCAGCGCCAGCGACAAGGCCGCGAGCAAGTGCCGGGCCCGCGCCTGGCCATAGAGGCTGTCACGATCGGTTGGCAGAACCGGCAATGCCCGGAGCTGTCTCAGCATGGCGGTGAGTTGCGCGGGTGTCGCCTGGCTGTACTGAGCGATGGCGATGACCGCCGTGTCCGCCAGGAGGGAGATCGACATGGCGGGATAGAGGTGTGTGCCCCGTGGCGCCGCGGTGTCGGCCGTGCACCGCAGCATTAGTGTCGCCAGCCGTTGTAGTGCCAGCGTTTCCTGCCATGCGGCAAGGGCATCGCCATCGTGCAATCGCCGCATCGCGCGGGCCGCCAGCGCCGCTGCCGCCTGTTGGGTCAGCGTTTGTTGAATTTGGATCACCCGCGCCATCGCCGGCGTTGTGTCGCGCATCGGCATCCAATACCTACCGCCTGCCGCCGCCGCGACTAGTGCATCCAGATGCGGCGCGTTGGTTTGGATCCACGCTGCGATGAGCGGGTGGCGCTGCGCCGGCCATGGCGCCGATGCCGCCGCGTACAGGTCCGACTCGGCGTTCTGCACGGCTCGGTCTAGCGCGGGATCATCGGTGGCTGGATCGTCGGCCTTGGCGTAGGCGCGGGCAAAAGGGCGCAGGGCGACGAAGTAGCGGGCGCGTTCGGGTAGCGTCGTCTGTAACTTGGCCAGCACGCGATCGCGTGCCTCGACGTCGCCGGGCAGGCCGGTGATCTGCACGAGTTTCACTGCGGCGTTGTCGGCCGGCGTCACAGCGCCGTCATCGCCGGATGGATCACGTGGCTGGGCGGCGCAGCCCCACACCAACGTCAGACAAGCCACAAGCACCGCCTTGGTCGCAGTCGTACAACTTAGCATGCGACAATTCTACAGAGCCGCGCGGCGTAAGCCCGCGGATGATCCACCGCGGGCTTACGCCGCGCGGCTCTGATCGATCCACCGCAGGCTTATACGGGGGGCGCCTGGCGGCTCGGCCCGACTCGTCGCCTTGCGCCTCTACAATGCCGCCATGTCCACGCCCGCCGCCACCTTGTCGTCCAACGCCGCGCTCACCCCGCCACGCTACACCCCGGCGCAGCTCGTGCTCCTGGTCATCGTCGCCGGCACGATTGTGCGTCTGATCTGCGCCAGGTTCATCGGCCTGGGATATGGCGAAGCCTATTACTTTGCTTGCGCCCTGGATCCACAGTGGTCGTACTTCGATCAGCCGCCGCTGGGGTTGTGGATGGGTTGGCTGGGGATGAAAGTGACCGGCGCCGTCGGGCCGCTGTCGTTGCGCTGGCCCTTCATCGCCATGTTCGCCGGGACGACCTGGCTGATGTTCGCCATCGGGCGGCGGCTCTTTGGCGATTGGCCCGGGTTCTATGCCGCACTGCTGCTCAACCTCTCGGCTGTGTTCACCCTGTCGGTCGGGAGCTGGCTCCAGCCCGATGGGCCGCTGATGTTCTTCTGCCTGGCGTGCGTCTACTGCCTGGTGCGGCTGTTATTCGATGCTGGTTTGCAGCGGGTGATGCTGTGGTGGCTGGGCGTGGGCGTCACGCTGGGCCTGGCGATGCTCAGCAAATACCACGCGGTGTTCTTCGTGTTCGGGGCGGGCATGTTTGTCCTGCTGTCGCCCCGGCAGTGGCGCTGGCTGCGCCATCCCGGGCCTTATGTGGCCATGCTCATCGCGGCGGCGGTGTTTGCGCCTGTGCTGGTATGGAATGTCGAGCATGAGTGGATTTCCTTCCTCTGGCAGGGCAAGCGGGCGGGCTATGCGGGCCTGCGTTGGGACTGGCTGTTGCGCAGCATCAGCGGGCAGGCGCTGTGGCTGCTGCCCTGGATCTGGGTGCCGTTGGTCGTGGAACTGGGCCGCTGTGCCTGGCGGGGCCTGCATGTGGCAGGGCGGCGTCTATCGCGCCATGACGCCGCCGACACGCGCCACGTCGACGACGACGCCCGCCACCTGCTCTTCTGGCTGGCGATCGGCCCAGTCGCCGCCTTTACGCTTGTCGCGCTGTGGGCGCCGCTGGGCCTCCACTTCCACTGGCAGGCGCCGGGCTACCTCGTGCTGTTTCTGGCACTGGGTGCGACCGTGCATCATTTGCTCCAGCGCCGCGGCCCCTGGCGCCGGGCTGTGCAGTGGTGGCTGAGTCTGTCCATCGTCTTTACGCTCGCCGCCATCGCGATGCTGACCTCGCACGCGGCCACGGGTTGGTGGCGATCCGTTGGTCCGCAATGGCTCTCCACCAAGGCCGGCGAATCGAGCGACCCCACCCTCGAATCGCTCGACTACACGCCCTTGCGCGCGGCCCTGACGGCACGCGACCGGCTGCGGCCCGACCTCTTCTATGTCACCAACCGCTGGTTCCAATCCGGCAAAGTCGCCTATGAACTCCAAGGGCAGCATGCCGTCTTCTGCTTCAGCCCCGATGCCCGCTCCTGGGCCTTCATCACCGACTCCTCACGCTGGCTCGGCCGCGACGCGGTACTCATCGGCACCGACGGCTTCCTTCACGATCCGCGAGGTGAACTAGGCGGCTACTTCGAGTCCATCACGCCCATCGGCCACGTGGCCGTGACGCGCGGCCCGTACGTTGAGATCACACTGCGGCTGTACTACTGCAAACGGCTCAAGAAGCCGTATGCGAATCCGTATCGGTGATCCATCAGAGCCGCGCGGCGTAAGCCCGCGGGAACGGGCGCCTTTACGCCATCGATCCGCGGGCTTACGCCGCGCGGCTCTGATAGGTACGATCCGCGGGCTTACCCCGCGCGGCTCCGACGGCTCGGCCGCACTTCATGGTGCCGCGCGGTATGCTATAAGGCGAAATCAACCCACGTGCTTCAGGGGCTCATCATGACAACGATGCAACGACGCGTAACGGCCGCGGCGATGTTGTTCGTCTGGTTGACGACTGGCGCGGCGCAGGCGCAGCCGCTGGCGGACCGCGTGCCCGAGGATGCCTTGCTCTACGTCGGCTGGGCCGGCACCGACACGCTGGGCAAGACCTACGAGGAATCGCACTTGAAGGCCGTGCTCGCCGAGGGCGGCGTGAGCGAATTCTTTGGTCGCATCCAGACCGTCGTGACCAACCTCGCTTCACGCGGGGGCCAGGATCCCGATGCGGCCCAGAACCTGCGGCAAGTTGCGGCCATGCTCGACCTGGCCTACCGCCATCCCACCGCGCTGTGGCTGCTGGGCAACGGCGCCGACGAGCCGCCCAAGCTGGCCATCGCCATCCAGGCCGGCGACGACAGCGACAAGGTGCTGGACCTGCTGGGCAAGCTCATCGCCAAGGGGCCGCAGCCCAATCCCAGTCGCGTCATGGCCCGCAAGTTCGGCGATCTGGTCGTGCTGACGGCGCAGTACGCCGACGATCAGCCCGTGCTGGCGGACAAAGACGCCACGCTGCTTCAGGAATCCCAGTTCCAAGCGGCACTCAAACAGGTACACGAAAAGCCCGCGTGGGTGAGCTATGTTTCAGCGACGGATGTCTGGGCGTTGATCGACCAGGCGGTGGCCGCCAATCCGCGTGACGATCAGCGTGCCCGCTATGAGCAACTCGCTCAGGCGTTGGCATTCCGCGGCGTGGAACGCATGATTACCACCGGCGCCTTTGAAGGCCGGGGCTGGGCGACCAAGACCTTCGTCGCCGTGCCGGCCGAGGCCCGCAAAGGGCTGGCGGCGCTGCTGACCGCCCCGGCGCTGCCGGCCGAGGCCTTTAAGGTCGTGCCTCGCAACGTCACCTGGGCCGCCGGCGTGTCGTTTAGTCCGGCCCAGCTCTGGGAGACGATTCTCACCACGGTCAAGGCAGGCGAGCCGCGCGCCCAACGCAGCTTCGAGCGCGGCATGGCCGAGTTCAAGGATAATCTCGGCTTCGCGCCCGATTCCCTCATCAACGCTCTAGGTAACCAGTGGGTGATCTACAGCAACATGGGTGGCGAAGGCGTACTGCCCGACGGCGTGGCGACCGTGTTGGTCAACCAATGCCAGGACGCCAAGGCTGTGGGCGAGGCGCTGGTGGCGATGGAAGCCAGGATCAAGGCGGAAATGGAGGAGCAGGCCGAGCACACCGGCCGGCCACCGCAGGTTACGGTCACTACCAGGCAGGAAGACGGCCTGGATATCCACAGCTTCGCGTTTCCCATGATGATGGTCGAGTGGACGGTCATCGACGACAAGCTGTACGTGGGCTTCGGCGCCGGTGGCGTGGCGGTGATCCTTCAGCAGCGCAAGGCCAAGGATTCGATCCTCGATTCGCCGGACTTCGCCCCGCTGGCCAAGCGCCTCGCCGGCGGCGATGTGGTCAGCGCTACCATGACCGATGTGCGCAAGACCTCGGTGGCGATCTATCAACAGATGGGCGTGCTGCTGCCGATGCTGCAATTTGCCCTGGCGCAAGGCGGCGGCGGGGCGACGCCCCTGACGCTGCCTCCTTTATCCAAGCTCATGCCGCACCTGGGTGTGGCCACCTCGGTCGGGTACGTTGATGCCGCGGGCTACCACGCGGTGACGACCGGCAAGTTCCCCGGCGAAACGCTGCTGTCACCGGGTGGCTGGATGTCCACCAGCAGCCTGAGCCTGGGCGTGGGCATCGCCTTGCCCGCCCTCGGCGCCGCCCGCCGCACCGCCCGGCAGATGCAGGACAGCACGCAGGTGCGCGGCATCATCCAAGGCTGCATCCTTTACGCACAGGGCAACGCCGAGCGATACCCCGACAATGTCTACAAGCTTCTCCAAGGCAACTACATGACGCCTGAGTATCTGCTGTCCCCGTTGTCGGGCAAGAAGCTGCCGGCCGAGTATGGCACCTGGCCCGAGGATAAGCAGCGGACGTGGATCAACGACAACATGTCGTACGTGCTGATTCCCAACCTGACCGCCGACACCGATTCAAGGCGGATTGCGGCATTCACCAAGATTCAGGACAGCGGCGGCAAGGGCATCTCCATCGGCTACAACGACAACCACGCCGAATGGACGCCGCTGGACAAGGCCCGCAAACTGATCAAAGAACAAACCGGCCGCACGCTCGAAGAATGGAGCGGCGTGGAGGAGAAGAAACAGCAGTAGGAAAACGGATTAACCACCAAGACACCAAGGACACCAAGATGAGTGAAGAACGAGGATCGAAGAACGAAGAACGAGCCCTTCACCCGGCTCTTCGTTCTTCTTTACTCGTTCCTCGTTCCTCGTTCCTCAATTCCCATTCTTCTTGGTGTCCTTGGTGTCTTGGTGGTTAATTGATCCTCGACCCCAACTAAGGTGCCCTCATGCCAGGAATGATTCTCGCCATCGTGTTGATCGTCATCGTCGTCGTTGTGATCGCGGCCTTCTGGGTCGTGGCCATCTACAACCGCCTGGTGCAACTGCGGCAGCGGGTGAAGAACGCCTTTGCCCAGATCGATGTGCAGCTCAAACGGCGCTATGACCTGATCCCCAACCTGGTCGAGACCGCCAAGGCGTACATGGCGCACGAGCGCGGGACGCTGGAGGCGGTGATCACGGCGCGCAACCAGGCTCAGGCGGCGTCGCAGAAGGCGGCCGCCAATCCCGCCGATGCCGGCGCGGTGCGCGAACTGATGGGCGCCGAGGCGGTGCTGGGCGGCGCGGTGGGGCGGTTCTTCGCCTTGGCCGAGGCCTATCCCGATCTCAAGGCCAACCAGAACATGATGCAGCTCACCGAGGAGCTGACCAGCACGGAGAACAAAGTCGCCTTCGCCCGCCAGGCCTACAACGACGCGGTGATGCACTACAACACCCGCCGGGAAACCTTCCCCGACACGGTCTTCGCAGGCATGTTCGGCTTCAACGAAGCGCAGCTGTTTGAAATCGAGCAAGCCGCGGAACGCGAAGCGCCGAAGGTGAAGTTCTAGGAATAGCCGCGAATGAAGGGGACAGATGACAAGGTGACAAGGTAACCAGGTGAAGGGGTGAGAGGCTGTTTTCCTTCACCTTGTCACTCCTTCACTCCCATTCCCCATGGCCATGGACTTCTTTGAACATCAAGACCGCGCCCGGCGCAACACTGTCAAGCTCATGGTGCTGTTCGTGCTGGCGACCGTCGGCATCACCACGGCGCTGTACTTCGTGGCAATGGCGGCGATGAACTACGGGGCGCTGCGGGTCGAGGCCGAGCCTCCGGGGTGGTGGGACCCGCGCGTGCTGCTGGCCGTCACCGCAGGAACGCTGGCGATCGTGCTGGGCGGGACGGCCTACAAGATCGCTGCGCTGCGCGGCGGGGGACGTGTCGTGGCCGAGAGCCTGGGCGCGCGCCTGGTCGCCCATGACACCACCGACTTGAGCGAGCGCAAGGTGCTCAACGTCGTCGAGGAGATGGCCATCGCCTCGGGCGTGGCGGTGCCGGCGGTCTATGTCATGGATCGCGAAGCGGCGATCAACGCCTTTGCCGCCGGCCACAGCGTTGACGACGCAGTGGTCTGCGTGACGCGCGGCACGATGGAGTTGCTCTCCCGCGATGAACTCCAGGGCGTCGTCGCCCACGAATTTTCCCACATCCTCAATGGCGACATGCGTCTGAATATCCGTCTGATCGGGGTGATTTACGGCATCCTGGTCATCGGCCTTATCGGTCAGATGCTCATGCGCTCGGCGCTGGTGGCCGGTCCGCGGCGGCGCAGCGACAAGGAAGGCGGCGGGCGCATCGCCATCGTGCTCATCGGCGCCGCGGTGTTCGTCATCGGCTCGATCGGCGTGCTGGTGGGAAAGCTGATCAAGGCGGCTATCTCCCGTCAGCGCGAGTTCCTTGCCGACGCCTCAGCAGTGCAGTTCACCCGCAACCCCGAGGGTATCGGCGGGGCGCTGAAGAAAATCGGCGGCTACTCCTTCGGCTCCAAAGTCGGCGCCGCCAACGCCGAGGAAGCCAGCCACATGTTCTTCAGCGACGGCGTGGAGCGCATCGCCGGGTTCATCATGGCGACGCATCCGCCCCTGCCGCAGCGCATCGCCCGCATCGACCCGCAGTGGGACGGCACGTTTCCCGAGGTTCGCGAGCCGGATTACGTCGAGCAAAAGCGGGAGGCCAAGCTGGCGACGCTGTCGCGGCCGACTGCGGCGCGGGCCATCGGTCTGGCGGCGCCGCTGTTGCTGGCGGCCGCCGAGTCGGCCCGTGCCGTGCAGGCGATCGGCCAGCCTGGCGCGGACCATCTGGCCTACGCGCATGACCTGGTCGCCGCCATTCCCGACCCCCTCAAGGCGGCGGCCCGCGAGCCCTACGGCGCCCGCGCCCTGATCTACGCCCTCCTGCTGAGCCAGGATGCCGCAGTCGGTCAGCGGCAGATGGACTATCTGCGTGGCGAGTCCGAGGCACCGGTCCATGTCCTGACACAACGCCTGCTGCCGCATCTGAGTTCGCTGGACCCCAACGCTCGTCTGCCCCTGATCGACATGGCGATCCCCGCGCTGCGTTCGCTGGCGGCAGGGCAGTACCAGGAATTTCGCCGCAGCGTTCTGGCGCTGATGCGCGCCGATGAGCGACTGGACCTCTTCGAGTGGGCCCTGGGCAGGATCATCATGCGGCATATGGACCCGCACTTTGCCCAGCGCGCCCGCCCCCAAGCGGTGCAGTTCTACTCGCTAAAGCCGGTGGCGGCGGCGTGCGCCACGCTGCTTTCGGCGCTGGCGTACCTGGGCCACGAGGATGACCCGGGCGCCGCGGCAGCCTTTGCCAGCGGCGTGGCCCAGCTCGGCGGCGTGAACGTGCAACGCCAGGCCAAGTCGGCCGTGGGATTCGACGCCATCGACGCGGCACTCGATGCGCTGGACATGGTTTCCCCGCGCGAGAAACGGCGATTGCTCAACGCCTGCGCCGCCTGTATCGCCGCCGATCGGCAGATCACCGTGCGCGAAGGCGAAATGCTCCGCGCTGTCGCCGACGCCCTGTCCTGCCCGATGCCGCCGCTCCTGCCCGGCCAGCCGCTCGCATGATCGCCAGGTCAAACAACCTCGCGTTTGCGATACGCCGCGGGGGGCACGCCCATGCGGCGGGCAAAGGCACGGGTGAAGTAGTAGCGGTCGCAGAAGCCGAATCGGCGGGCAATCTGGTCGATGGTTTCATCGCTGAACGTCAGCGCCTGTGCGGCGTGGGTGACGCGGCGGTCGAGGATGTACTGGGCCGGCGTCTGGCCCAGTACCTTGCGGAACTGCCGCACCAGTTGTGATTCGCTCAGGTGGCACAGCCGGGCGAGCGTCGGGTTGTGCAGGGGTTGGCTCAGGTGCGCCGCGATGTGCTGGATGGCCGCATGAATCGCCGCCTCGGGCTGGAGGGCCGCCATCAGCCGCGTGTGATTGCTTTCGGGCATGCGTGCCAGCGCCAGCGACAGGGCCTCGAACGCCACCGCCTTGGCCAGGCAGATCGTCGTTGCCGACAGGTTGGCCTTTCCGCCCAGCAGTTCGCCCAGGCGAGGCGCCGAGGTACCGAAGGTGTCCACATGGCCGACCAGCAGCGGTTCGGGAAACAACTGGCGCACGCGCTGTGCGGCCAGCCCCAGCACGTCGAAGTGGAGGTACAGATGATCCACCAGGCCCACGCAATGGCAATCGAACGCGACCCACGCCGGCACGAGGCAGACGTGATCGGCCGGGATTGGGAACGGCATCCGGTTCACGATGATCGATGCTGCCGCCTTGCGGGGGCGAGACGCTGACGCCGAGGCGCGATTGATGTACAAACGCCAGAAGCTGCTGCGGACGCCGCGAGAGTTCCACGATTCGTCGATGATCGTGCGATTAGCTTCAAATAAGCGGAGGTGGAACGCCTCCTGGAGTGATCGGCGATAGGTGGGTTGGGGCAGTGTATACGGCGCCATGCACGAAAAGGATACAAAATGGCGTGCCGGCTGCATAGCCGCCGCCGCACCGTTGCGGGATAATCCGCCAGACCGACTGTCATGACTTCAGCCATGCCCAGAACCGTGGAAATCGTCGCCGACTCGGGCCGCAAGCCGCGTTCCGTGGAGCGACTGCGCGATTGGGAATACGTCGAGCGGCAGATGCATCGGCTCATCTGCGCGTGGGGCCGGTACTTCGCCGATTGGCAGGACAAGATCGTTGTGCATCGCCAGGTGTGGGAGCAGGCCGAGTGCGTGCGCCGCCTGCGCAGCCGACTGGCGCAGTTCCCCGGCGCCGCGGCCAATCTTGATCAACCCGTGTCGGCGGCGCTGGAGCGACTGACCAATACGGTGCTGCTGGCGCCCTCGCATCAGGACGCGGCTGAAGGCATCTACGGCCTGCTCAATCGGCTGCTGGTCAAAGCGTACGCTGACTACGCGACGCGCGCCCATCCCGTGCACGATGCCCCGACGCTCGAATTGCTCAACGAGGTGATCACGATCAAGGAAGGCATGCGGCTGTGGCTGCGCGACTATCGCCGGCGTTTCCCGCACACGATTGAGAAGTCGTATGCGGAACGAATCGAGTGTGCCGCGGCGGACTGCGGCTGGCTGCTGGAACCGCTGGCAGTCGGTGTTGAGGCGGCGCAGCCCGCGGGCGTGCACACTGGCTTTCGTCTGCCGCGCTGGCCGGCGCGGCCGGCGGGTACCGTGGTGAAGCACAACGACTGGCCCTTCATCGACGCCGACTTCTGCACCCGCGTCGAAACCCGCCGGCTCTTCTGGTGCATGGGCTACATGCGCGAGATGAATCTGGCGATGGACCAGCTTCGCTGGCTCTACGACAGTCCCGCCATGCCGTGGGAGTTTCACCACGACATTTCCCGTCACCTGTGGGACGAGAGCCGGCACGGTGACTCGGGCTGCTCGCGGCTGGCGGACTTCGGCATCACGCTGGCGGAGGTGGGCTTTGGCAGCTACCAGGGTGACGAGCCCTTGGCGGGCCGGGCGCCGCTGTATCCGCAGGCCGGCCAGAACCAGCCTGGCGCGCTGCCCGCGGCGGAGGCCGCGGCGCCGCTGAGCGGGGCCGAGTTGTACGAGCAGGTGTTTCACATCGGCATGGTCGCCGAGACCGGGCACTTCCAGGTCAAGCGCGAAGCCTACGACGACTTTAAGGCCGGGGGCGACCTGGAGTCGGCGGAGATGATGCTCTTTGACATCATCGATGAGCAGACGCACGTGCAGTACGCGCACCGCTGGCTGCCGGTGCTGGCGCAGCACGCGGGGGTGGATCACAGCGGCTATCGCGAGCGTGCGGCCGAGGTTCGGCGGAAGTTGCAGGAGGAGAAATGTCAGGCGGAGGCCAAGGCGAAAGCGTTGCCACGTGATGTGAATGATCCCGCGTTCGCTTTGTATCAGCGGTTGCTCGACACCATGCGCCGCTTCAAGCCGCTGAGCAACGCCGGCGACCGCTCGCCGCGCTCGATGCTGCCCATGTGAGCGTGCGAAGGAGTTGGCGATGTCTCGTGAGCTTGGACTGGCGGTGTTGCGTGAGGATTACGATGAGCCGCGCATCGCCGTGATGGAGCATTTCACCTCCCTGTCGCGAGAGGTGGTGATCGGCCTGACCGGCCGGGACCCGCTGACGGAAGGGCCCGACGCGATCAACGCCATCTACCAGCAGGTCGGCCGCGAGTTGGAGATCGACCTGAACTGGGGCGGTGGCCTGCCGGATCGAGGCGGCGAGCGGTTTGACTGGTCCGACGGCGCGACGACGAAGATGAACCGGCAGGGGCAGACGTGCGTGCAATGGGGCATCTTCAGCACAACGCATGCCGAGGATGGCCGGCACTTCCATCACATCCCCAAGCCCGCCGGCGTCGCCGAGGCGCTGGCGTTCGATCCGGCGCCGTACTTTCCCCAAAGCGTGGCGGAACTGACGCAGCGATTCACTCAGGAGTACGCCCAGATGCTCCGTCTCTGCGGCGATGTGTGCTATCCCATCCCGCATCACTACACCACGGCGTTTCACTTTCCCCTGGCGATCTTCGGTTTCGAACTACTGTGCGAAACGGGCATGGCCGACGAGGACGCCTTGAGCAAGCTGATGGAGCGATTTGCGGAGATCAGTCTGCGGATCACCACCGCCTGGTCGCGCGTGCCGGGCATTGCAGGCTTTATCTGCCACGATGATCTGACCATGACCAGCGGGCCGATCTTCCCGCCCGCGTGGTATCGCCGGCACATCTTTCCGCACTACCGCCAGATCTTTGCCCCGCTGCGCACAGCGGGCATTCCCATCATTTTCTGTAGCGATGGCGACTGCACGGAGTTCATCGACGATGTGGTTGATGCCGGCGCCGACGGGATCAACATCGAGCACTGGGTGGCGCTGGAGCCGGTGGTGCAGCGGTACCCGGACATGATCATCGTCGGCAATCTAAGCAGCGATGTGATGGCGCATGGCTCGCCGCAGCAGATCATCGAGCACACGACTCGGTGCATGGCGGCAGGGGCCGCGGCTCGGCGCTTCGTGGTCAACGTCGGTGGCGGGCTGACGCACGACATCCCGCTGGAGAATCTGCGCGTCTATCTTGAGACGCGCAAGGAGTTGGCGCGCACCATGCGCGGCTCTACCCACTCTCTCTCGGGGAGATCCCCGAGGCTGGGGTGAGGGGTTGAGCCAGTGTCCCAGCCGCCGAGGCATTACAATGCCGCACCATGCTGCGCGAACTGCACATCTCCAACCTGGCGGTCATCGAGGACGTGACCATCACCTTTGCCGCCGGACTCAATTGTTTCACCGGGCAGACGGGCGCGGGCAAGAGCCTGATCCTGGGGGCGCTGGAGATTCTGCTGGGCTTGCGCGGGGGGGCATTGGACGAGATGATCCGCCCCGGCGCCGAGGAAGCGCGTGTCAGCGGCGTGTTCGAACTGCACGATGCGGACATCACCGCGCAGATCGCCCAGGCTGCCGACCAGGCGTTGCATCCGGGCGATGACCTGCTGGTGACCCGCAAGGTGTTCGCTTCAGGGCGGTCGAGCGTGTCGATTAATGGCCACCCCGCGGCCGGGGCGATGGTGCGCCGCGTGGCGGAGTTGCTCGTCGATGTGCACGGCCAGCACGATCACCAATACCTGCTCAAGCCTTCGAATCAACTGCTTATCTTAGACGCTTTTGGCCAGACGATGCCGCTCCGCGCGCGGTTTCACGAGGTGCACGGCGAGCTGCGTGCCTTGCGGCAACGACATGCAGAGCTAAGCGCCTCGCGCACGCTGCGGCAGCAGCAGTTGGAACTCTACGAATTTCAGGCCGACGAAATCGACAAGGCGGACCTGCGCGAGGGCGAGCTGGCGGAGCTGCGCGCGCGGCACGTGCTGCTCTCAAACGTGCAGCGGATCAAGCGCGAGGCCGGCACGGCGCACGCCGCCCTGTATGAAAGCGAAGGGGCGGTGATCGAACGGCTCCAGATGATCGCTCATGTGCTGGGCGACCTGGCGGAACTAGACGGGCGTATCAAGGAGACGGCCGAGCAGGTGCGTGGGGCGGCCCTGACGCTCCAGGAATCGGCGTACGAGTTGGGCCGATACGTCGATGGGCTGGAGTTGGACCCGGGGGAACTGGCGCAGATCGAGGAGCGGCTCAACGCGCTCAATCGCCTGGCGGCCAAGTACGCCGACCACGGCGGCGCCGCGGCCAAAAGCGCTTCGGGCGACGCCATCGCCATCGTGCTCCAGTACCGCCAGGAGATCGGCGAGCAGATTGCCCAGTTGCGCGGTCAGGACGAAGATGTCAGCACGCTCAAGAATCGCATCGACGCACTGGCGGGCAAGCTGGTGACGATCGGCGGGGAGTTGACGGCGGGGCGCAAGGCGGCGGCGGCGCGGATCAGACCGTTGATCGAGACGCAGATGCGCGAGCTGGGCATGGGCGAGGCGGAGTTCGACGTCGCATTCGAGACGGCAGGCGAAGGCAACGAAACAAGCCCGGCCAAGCTTGAAGACTCGCATGACCGGGCTTGTCCGGCGGGCGATGCCGGCGCCTCGGGATTGGATCGCACAGAGATGATGGTGCGCACCAATCCCGGTCAACCGGCCCGGCCGCTGCGTAAGATCGCCTCGGGCGGCGAACTGTCACGCATCATGCTGGCGATCAAGTCGATCCTCGCACAGAGCGACCGCATCAGCGTGCTGGTGTTCGACGAGATCGACGCCAACATCGGCGGGCGGATGGGGACGGTGATCGGGCAGAAGCTGCGGCGGCTGGCGGGGCAGGGGGATGTCGTGAGCCCGGGGTTGCGGAGGAAGAAGAGCGCTAAACCGCAACCCCCGGAAGCGGCGGCCAGCCATCAGGTGTTGTGTATTACGCATTTGCCGCAGATCGCCGCATTTGCCCAGCGGCACTTCCGCATCGCCAAGGAGGTAGTGGGCAAGGGCGCTAACAAGGAGACGCGCACCACGGTGACCATGCTCGATGGCAAGCCGCGCATCGAGGAACTGGCGGAAATGCTGGCCGGCAAGGACGTGACGGAAACGACGCGCCGGCAAGTGCATGAACTACTCGAAACGGCGACGGTGTAGTGGGACGGCGATGAATCTCTATCTGGTTGACGATGGTGCTCATGTGGCGGTGCCGGCGTTGCTGCGCCAGGCGGGTATCGCGGGTATCTCCATTCCGGTGGATGAAACGACGATCGCCAGTACGTTGCGCGATGCCCTGGACCAGTACGACACGGCCCGGCTCGCGTTGGTATCGGTGCGGCTGACGCTGGATATTCAAGTCGCGGAGATGCCGGTGTGGTTGCATGACGTGCTGACTGTGCTGGCACGGCGTGCGACCGTGATCGAGTTGCATCTGAGCAGTAGTTCGCAGCATGATGCGCCCTCTTCGCCGCGCGGCGACGGGCGGGCGGTCGAGCTCATCAAGCAGGTTCTGGAGCGGACGCGGCCGCACGGCCTTGCAGTGTCGCTGTCACATCGCTGTGGCGATTGGCTGGAGCGCATCGACGACGCGGTGCGACTGGCCATGCGGCTCAACCGCTCGATACTGGGGCTGACGTTCAACCTGGCGCACTGGCGGCGCATCGACGGGCGAAACCTTGACGCGAGCCTGCACCTGGCGGCGCCGCGCATGGTGCTGCTGACCTTGGGCACGGATGACGTTGGCCTGAACGATGCGAAGTCGGCGCTGCAAACCTGTGCGCGGCTGGGATATCGCGGGCCGGTGGGGTTGGAGGTCGCTGATTCCGCGGTGAGTGCGGCGACCTTGCGGTGGGTGGTCGGGCGACTGGGATCGGCCCCCGCATCACCGGCAAGAGGGGCGGTCACGCCTCCAACTGGGTCGCCTTGATGGTGTCCTGCGCCGGTTGAACGAGCATGGCGTCAGCGGTGTGGCGCGGGTCCAGGTTCTGTTCGATGGCCATGATCTTGGCGACGCGGCGACCGTGCCGGCCGCCCTCGAACGGCGCCTTGAGCCAGATGCTCAGGATGCGGTCGATAATGCGAATGCCCAGCAGGTCGGCGGGGAGGCACAGGACGTTGGCGTCGTTGTGTCGGCGGCTCATGTCGGCGCCGATCTCGTCGTGCACCAGGGCCGCGCGCACACCGCGGACCTTGTTGGCGGCGATGCACATGCCGATGCCCGATCCGCAGGAGAGCACGCCGCGGTCGGCGCGGCCCTCGGCGACCGCCAGCGCCACCGGATACGCCACATCCGGGTAGTCGCACATCGCCGGGACATCGTCGCCGACCAGCTCGACTTCGTGGCCCAGTTGCCGCATGGTGCCCAGGATGTGCCGGCGAACGTCCAGCCCGCGGTGATCGGCGCCCAGCGCGATTCTCATGACCATTGCTCCTTGAGCCGCAGCTCCAGCAGTCGGCGAATCTGCCCGGCACAGCGCCGGTACGCCTCGACGTCGGATCCGATCGGGTCCTCGATGTCCTGGCCCTGGGGGTCCAGTATAAGCGTCTTTGCCGCCGCTGCCGGCGCCATGTCCAGCACGGTCTGGCGGTGAGCCTCGGTCATGCAGTAGATCACGTCGGCTTCGTGCAGCAGTTCGTGGCTCAAGGGCCGCGAGCGATGTTGCATCAGATCCAAGTCCATGGATGCCAGCGCCTGGCGTGCCTCGGCGGTGGCGGGCAGGCCGGGCATGGCCATGGTCCCCGCCGAAACGATGCGAACGCCCGCGGATTCCAGCTCATCGGCCTTAAGGCCGCGCTCTTGCGCCATCATGTCTTGGGCCATCACCTCGGCCATGGGCGATCGGCAGGTGTTGCCGCTGCATACCACCAGCATCGTCCAGCGCAGCAGCTTGCGGATGAAGCGCTCGTCGTAGACGCCCTGGCGCAGGATGCGGATATGCGGAATACCGCGCGCCCGCATCACGTGCACGACCGTCGAGGCCTTGGCGTAGCGGCAACGTCCGCCGTCGATCACCAGTTCGGCGGCGTCGCCCATCGCGGCGGCGGCGGCCTCGGCGTCCTGCGGCGGCGGCTCGCCATGGCGGTTGGCGCTGCTGGCGGCGATCGGCGCGTCGATACTCCCCAGCACGCGCAGGGCGATGGCGTCATCGGGGCAGCGCAAGCCCACGGTGCGATTGTGGTAAATTCGCCCGGCATGCGACGCCGGTAGCTTCATGCGCGCCAGCGCCCGGCCGATCTCGTCGTCGCTCACATCCAGCACCAGCGTCACCGGCCCGGGGAACACCTTGCGGAAAAGCCGGTGCATCACCGGCGAATCAAAGTCGCCGTATCGCAGCGCCGCCTCGGCGTTGGGCAGGTGAATGGTGAAAGGCTGGGCCTCGGTGCGTTCCTTGACCTGGCGCAGGGCCTGGTAGCCGCGCTCGCTGGCGACCGACGCGCCCACGCCGTAGACCGTTTCCGTGGGGAACACGACCAGTCCGCCGGAGGCAAAGACATCGCGCGCCTGCCGAACGATCTGTTCGGCCTGCTCGATATTGCCGCTTTGGAGATTGGTCACCTGCATGCTCGAACCTGCCTGCGTCACGCCCGTGGCGATCATTCTAGGCGATTTTGCGGCTGGGTTGCGACCGGCGTTCGGTAGGGTGGTGCCGAGTCTGCGAGGTCCACGGTTTGCCGTAGGTGATTGTGGTGGGCCGTGCGGACTCGGCACCACCCTACCCGGTGCCCGCGTCACCCGCGGTTTCTTGCGCAAGGTCGTGCCTATCAGCGTATCATTCGGCGATTGAACCGATCGGCGACGGGCTCTAAAATCCACTTAGCCCGCCGGAGAAATCCGCCCGTGAAACCCAAGTGCGACCTATGTGATCGGCCCGCGACGCACCACTCCGTGGAGATCGTCAAGGGCCAGAAGATCGAGAAGAACCTGTGTGATCTGCACGCGCAGCAGGCGGGCATGATCATCAAAGCCGTGCAGCATACGCCCATCAACGAGTTGCTGACCAATTTCGTCAAGAAGCATTCGGGGGCGGTGACGCAACAGGAATTGACGTGTGACAACTGCGGGCTGACGTTTGGCGAGTTCCGCGAGAACAGCCTGATGGGCTGCCCCGAGTGCTACCATGCGTTTGAAGCGCCGCTGGGTCCGCTGCTGGAGCGTGCCCATGAAGGGGCGACGCACCACATCGGCAAGGTGCCGCGCCGCGCGGGGGCAAGCGAGCAGCGCCAGCAGCACCTGCTGCGCATGCGCAAGCAACTGGCGGACGCGGTGGCCGGCGAGGACTACGAGACGGCGGCGCATCTGCGCGACGAGATCCGCGCTTACGAGGAACAGAATTCATGATGACGCTGCGGCAGATCACGGAGCGGGCGGGGGAGTGGCTGCGCGGCGCCGGGCCTCATTCGGAGATTGTGATTTCCAGCCGGGTGCGCCTGGCGCGCAACCTGGCGGGGTACCCCTTCGTGGGCCGGTCCAATCGCCGGCAACGCAACGAGATCGTCGACCGCGTGCGCGAGCAGGTGATGTCCGGCCGGCTCACCAGCGACATGCTGTGGGTCAACATGAGCGATGCCGACGACCTGGACCGGCAACTGCTGGTCGAGCGGCACCTGATCAGCCGGCAGCACACCCAGGGCGGCGCCGACCTCCCGCGCGCCGTGGCCATCGCCGAGGACGAAACCTTCGCCATCATGGTCAACGAAGAGGACCACCTGCGCATCCAGGTCTTGCGCAGCGGCATGCAACTGGCCGAGGCGTTCGACCAGATCACGCACCTCGACGATGTGCTGGAGGACAAGCTTGATTTTGCCTATTCCTCGCGCTGGGGCTATCTGACGGCCTGTCCGACCAACGTGGGCACGGGCATCCGCGTGAGCGTGATGGTGCATTTGCCGGCGCTGCGGCTTACCGGCGAGATCGAGAAGGTTCGCCGGGCGGCGCGGGACATGCACCTGGCGGTGCGCGGGCTCTTTGGCGAAGGCTCCGATGCCCTGGGCGACCTGTTTCAGATCTCCAACCAAACGACGCTGGGCAGGACGGAGGATGAAATCCTCGAGTCCTTCGAGAAGCAGATCGTGCCGCAGATTATCGCCTATGAGCAGCAGGCGCGGCAAGCACTCTTGAAGCAACGGGCTGCGCAACTGGATGACAAGATCTGGCGTGCCTGGGCCATTCTGTCTAGCGCGCGGGTCATGGGCACCGACGAGGTGCTGGCGCTGTTGTCGCACCTGCGCCTGGGCGTGAACCTGGGGCGGATCGACACGGTGGACATCCGCACGATCAACGAGCTGTTCCTGATCACCCAGCCGGCTCATTTGCAGAAGCTCACCGGCTGCGAGATGGAGCAGAGCGCGCGGCGTGAGGCCCGCGCCAAGCTGATTCGCCAGCGCTTGGTGGGGCGATAACCCCCTCTCCCTTGGGGAGAGGGTGGCCGAGTCCGCGAGGCCGGGTGAGGGGATCTGCGGATGAGAGGGGCGTGAGGCAGAGGTGAAATGCTATGGCTGTTGGCAGTGACCGGTGTCCCATTTATGCATGCGTCCCCTCACCCCAGCCCTCTCCCCGGGGGAGAGGGGGCCGGAGATGACACGGCGCATCATCATTGGCATCAGCGGCGCCAGCGGCGCGGCCTACGCGCGTCGGACGATCCAACTGCTGGTGGCCGCGGGCGTCGAAACGCACCTGGTTGTGTCGTCGCTGGGCCAGCGATTGCTCCACGACGAACTGGGTATGGAAGGCATTGACCTGGCGGCACTGGCGGGCCGGGACGATCACGGCATCGTGCTGCACCACTACCGTGACGTGGGCGCGCCGATCGCCAGCGGCTCGTTCAAGCACGACGGCATGGTCATCATCCCCTGCTCGTCCAACACGCTCTCGGCGGTGGCGACGGGCGCGTCGGCCAACCTCCTGCACCGCGCCGCCCAGGTGACGCTCAAAGAGCGGCGAAAGCTGGTGCTGGTGCACCGCGAGACACCGCTGTCGCTGGTGGACATTCGCAACATGGTGGCCGCCACCGAAGCCGGCGCCATCCTCTGCCCCGCCAATCCGGGCTTTTACATGCTGCCCCGCAGCATCGAGGACCTGGTCGATTTTATGGTGGCACGGGTGCTGGACCTGATCCACGTCGAGCACGATCTGAAGAACGTGCGCTGGGGCGAAGCAGAAAGTGCGAGGTGCCAAGTCCGAGATACAAAGTCCAACGATACGGGAACCGATGCTGCATGAGTCTGACAACCGCTCCCACTTCGTCCTTTGTACTTCGTACTTCGTACCTGGCTCGTGACATCAAGCTCAGCCACACGATCTTCGCCATGCCCTTTGCGCTTTTGGCGACGTTCCTGGCGGCGGCGTATGAACTGCCCGCCGGGCGCGGCGGGGTCGCCAACAGTCTGGCCTTCGACGGTTCACTGCCGTCCCCCCTTGCCCTGGGCCTGATCATCCTCTGCATGGTCTTCGCCCGCACGTTTGCCATGGCGGTCAACCGGTTGGCCGATGCCCGTTACGACGCGCAGAACCCGCGCACCGCCGGTCGTGCCATCCCCGCCGGGCGGCTGTCGCGTTCATACATGCTGGCCGTGCTGGCTCTCTGCGCTGCGGGATTCCTCGTCGCCACCGCCGCCTTCTGGTTCTTCTTCGCCAATCCCTTTCCGCTGGCGCTGTCGCCCCTGGTCCTGGCCTGGCTGGCGCTCTACAGCTACACCAAGCGCTTCACCTGGCTCTGCCACCTGTTCCTGGGCAGCGCCCTGGCGATGTCGCCCATCGCCGCAGCCATCGCGATTCAGCCGGCGTTTATTCTCCAGCCCGAGCCGTGGCTGTTGATGGTCATCGTCACCTGCTGGGTCGCAGGCTTCGACATCATCTATGCCTTGCAGGATGTGGACTTCGATCGGTCCGCGCGATTGCACTCGATGCCGGCGAACCTCGGCGTCGAGCCGGCACTGTGGATCGCGCGGTTACTGCACGTCGGCGCGTTGGTGGCGCTGGGGACACTGGTGTGGCTTAGTGCCCTGCTTGGCATCACCTTCGCCAGCGGCATCGTCATCGTCGCAGCCCTGCTCTTGCTCGAACACGCGCTGGTCTGGGGCTCGCGCACGCATCACATCAGCATGGCGTTCTTCACCGTCAACGGCCTGATCAGCGTGCTGCTGGGCGGGCTGGGCATCCTCGAAGTGATTCTTAGCCGCAGTTGAGCACTGATGGACACGGATGGGGGAGGCAGAGCCTTACCAGAACAATAGCAATGCGCCGACGATGACGAACCCTACAAAGACCAACATTTGCACATAGGCGAGTTGCCGGGCGCGCGGTATAAGCTTGGCGGCGTATTCGGCGGCAGATACTGCAAGCAAGAAAGGAAACAAACCAAACACCACAGGTCCCACGCATCCGGCGTTAGGGGCGATGAACCAGGTCACCGGTAAGTAGATTATCCCCGCGCCATAAAGAAGGTAGCACGTACAATAGGTGATCCACCAAACGCCCAGAACAAGGGAAAGCATGATGTTCCCGCGCGCGGCAGACATCTTTGGTGCACCGAACGGCATTGCCCTTTTCCTATCTGTGTTCATCTGTGGCCAAGTCTCACGCCGGCTCCAGGTCCACGTCACAGTTAAGCTGGTCGCACAGTTGCTCCAGTTCAGAGCGAAGTTGCCGCACCGGCGTCTTGGCGGGCACCGTCAGCCGCATGTCCATGGTGAAGAGCGGTTCGCCGGCGAAAGGCGCCGACTCCAGGCGGGTCTGCGCTTCCTCGATGTTCACGCCATGGGCGCGCAGCAGGTCGGACACGCGATGCACGATGCCGGGCTGGTCC
Source organism: Phycisphaeraceae bacterium (assembly GCA_040878035.1). Taxonomy (GTDB): domain Bacteria; phylum Planctomycetota; class Phycisphaerae; order Phycisphaerales; family Phycisphaeraceae; genus JBBDMX01. Next base: position 142,940 of record JBBDMX010000016.1, read on the forward strand.
ATGGAGTAGGTCTTGAGCCGATAGGGCACGCCTTTCACACTTTGCCTGGGTGCGGTCTGCGGCGTGACCGTCACGGTCAGCCCCATGTCCGCGCTGGCCGCTGCCAGGTCGGTCTGGATGCTCGTCAGCGCCTCGGCGTCACCCTGCACCAGCATGATGATGGCGAATTGCCCGCGTAGATTGACCATGCGCGAGTCGGCGATGTTGCCGTGCTGCGCGTGCACGCGCCCGGTCAGTTCGCCCACCAGGCCGGGACGATCGGGGCCGACAGCGGTGATGATCAGTTCGGGCATGGGCTTGTCCTTTGGTTGGATCTCGACCGTCGTGGGGCTGCGCGAAGCCGCAAGCGGCCAAAGAAAACAGCATAGCATCACACGCTGCGGTCCACCGCCGCCGCGACGCGGCGCAGGGACGCCATCAGTTCGCCCAGGCCCTTGGGCGTGATCGACTGGGCGCCGTCGGTCAGGGCGTGCTCGGGGTCGGGATGCACCTCGATGATCAGGCCGTCGGCGTCGGCGGCGACGGCGGCGCGGCACATCGCCGCCACCAGCCGCGCGTGACCGGTGCCCTGCGAGGGATCGACGATCACCGGCAGATGCGAACGCAGGTGCAGTTCGGGGATGGCCGAGAGCGACAGCGTGTTGCGCGTGTGGTCCTCGAAGGTGCGGATGCCGCGCTCGCAGAGAATGAGGTTGGGGTTCCCCGCCGCCAGCACGTACTCGGCGGCCTGGAGGTATTCGTCGATGGTCATCGCCATGCCGCGCTTGAGCAGCACGGGTTTGGGCTGGCGGCCCGCGGCGTCGAGCAGGCGGAAGTTCTGCGCGTTGCGCGTGCCGATCTGTAAGCAGTCGGCATACTGGCTCACCAGGTCCACGTCGCCAGGCGTGATCACTTCGGTGACGATCGCCAGACCCGTCGCAGCGCGTGCCTCGGCCAGCATCTTGAGGCCATCTTCGCCCAGGCCCTGGAAGGCGTAGGGATTGGTGCGCGGCTTGAACGCGCCGCCGCGCAGCGCATGTCCTCCGGCCTGCTTGACCATCTTGGCCGCCGCGAGAATGTGCTCCCCGCCCTCCACGCTGCACGGCCCGGCGATCACCGGCACGTGCTGGCCGCCGATCACGCAGGCGTCGCTGATGCGCACCAACGTGCGCGGGCCCGGCCGGGTCTCCCGCGCCGCCATCTTGTACGGCGCCAGAATCCGCAGCACCCGGTCCACGCCCGGCGACTGCTCCAGGCGGTCCTTGTCCTTCTTGCGGTCGTCGCCCACCGCCGCAACGACGGTCAACTCCGTGCCGTGGATCGGGTGGTCCTTGAGTCCCATTTCGTTGATGAGCTTGATGACGTGCTGCACGTTCTGTTCGGTGGCATCGGGTCGCATGACGACGATCATGGTGTGGCTCCTGGTTGTCCGGGGTCCGGGGATAATTGGCAGTCGATGCCAAATGAAACAAAAAACCCCGACGCTCGCCGCGCCGGGGTTGTGTTTAGTGTCTGGCTCTTAAGCCGTCATGACAACGCACCCGTCGCGGCCGTATGCCGGGTAAACCAATAAAAGCCGAAGAAAGAGGCGAAGATGCGAAGCATGATGGAACTATGGCACACAAATGGGCGGCTGTCAAGGGAAATTCATTTCCCTTGTCAGAGCCGCGCGACGTCAGCCCGCGGATCGATGGCGCAGAGACATTCGCTCCGCGGGCTGACGCCGCGCGGCTCTGAGTAGGACACATCAGAACCGCACGCGCACCTTCACATGCAGCCCGCTGCTGACCACCGGCCAGGCGGGGTAGTGCCCCACGCGTGGGTTATGCGGCCTACAGCCGTAGCTACCGTAGCCGATGTAGGCGTGGCGGAAGTAGCTGTCGCCATAGGAAACGTAGGTCGAGTACACGCTGGGGTAGCTGTACGTGTAGGGGTAGTCATAACAGGGCGAGGCGTAGTAGGACGACGGATAGCCGTAGCGGACGGGATAGTAATGCGAGTCGCCATAGCGGCCAGCATAGGTGCGGCGATAGCGGGTGTGCGTGCGATAGTTGCCGTGGTGTTGACTGGTGAAGGCGGCATCGACGCCGTAGGCGCTGGCCGGGCCGGCGCGGCCGGCGCGAAGCTCGGCGGCGTCGGCGCCGTAGGTCGTCGCCGTGTGCGGCAGGGCGGCGCTGAACACCGACCCATCGTCCGCAGCCGGCCTATCGGCATCATCGTGCGTGGTAGTCGCTGCCTCGCTCGACTGGCTCCTGGCCGCGGCAACCTCACGCGGCGCCGCTTGCACGCTGCGGCCGGGTGCCGGTTTGGTGATATCGATGGGTTGAGCGATAAACAGCGGCCGACGCCCCGGCTTGGCACTTGGGCGAGGCTCATCAGCGGTGAATTGGTCTTCGCCGGCGGCAACGCTCGCGTCTTGGCCTGATGGCTTGGTGGCCTCCCTCGCCGCGGTACGGTCAGTCGCAAGGCTCGGTATGCCCATCAGCGGCTCGGTCTGAATCACCCGCTCGGAGCCTTGCCGGCGCCAGGTCTGCTCAGCCAGCCGCTGCGCATCCCCGGCATCGATGACCCGCCGCGCCGGATCATCCGGCAACTCCCGCCGCGTCTCTTGTGTCTGGGCCTGCGCCGCCCCTATGATGCCCAGAATCGCCGCCATCGCCGCCAGTCGTGCTGCTTGGTTCATAGCCTGGCCTCCGCACGGGAGTGTCCCATGATTGTCTACCCGTGCACCGTTCAGGTCAATGCAATCTTTATCTGAGGGAAAGCCGCCCATGCCTGCCGATGAACCTTACCCGTTGAAGTTCGAGCCGATCTACAAGGAAAAAGTCTGGGGCGGCCGACGGCTCGAACGTCTGGGGCGTCAACTGCCCGGCGACGCCTCGACGTTGATCGGCGAATCGTGGGAGATCGCCGACCTGGGGGAAACTTCCGTAAGCGGCGGCGGCGGTGGGGCGGCACGCTCCCGAATCTGCAACGGTCCCCTGGCCGGCGCGACCCTCCACGACGCCGTCACCCGCCTGGGACCCGCGCTGCTAGGCAACCTTGCCCTCACCGACACCGGCGACTTTCCCCTCCTGGTCAAATACCTCGACGCCAAAGAGAATCTCTCGGTGCAGGTCCACCCCAGTCCGCAATATGCCCAGGCGCATCCCGAGGCCCACCTCAAGAGCGAGGCGTGGTACATCGTCGAGGCCGAGCCCGACGCGGCGATCTACAAGGGACTCAAGGAAGGCACCACGCCGCAGAAGGTTCGCCAGGCCATCACCACCGGCACGGAGGCGGATGTCGAGGCGCTGCTCATTCGCATTCCGGTCAAGGCCGGCGACTGCCACTACCTGCCCAGCGGTACGTGCCATGCGCTGGGCGCGGGCGTGCTGGTGGCCGAGGTGCAGACGCCCAGCGATACGACCTTTCGGGTGTATGACTGGGGCCGAAGCGGGCGCGAGCTGCACGTCGAGCCGGCGCTGGAGTCGATGACCTTTGGCCCCGCCGACACGCGGCAATACGAAAAACGTACGCACATCGCCGGCATGTTCACCACGGTGAGCCGGCTGGTGCAGTGCGAGCATTTCCGCATCGAGAAGGTGCGCATGAGCGAAGGCTATGAGCAGGAGATACCCTACGATCAGCCCACGGTGTGGATGGTGTTGCAGGGCGCGGGGCGCATGACGCCGGGCAACCCGTCGCGCGCCGGCCGGCACGCGCACTCGGCCGAGCCGTTGACGTTCACCAAAGGTGACACGCTGCTCTTGCCCGCCAGTTCCAAGGACGCCCATGTCGCCTTCGACGCCGACACGATCTGGCTCGAAGTCACTTTTCCGCAGGCGCAACCGACGCAGATCGCGTGAAGGATGTGCTCCGATCACCACGCCGGACCTGAGGCTTGCCGAAGGTCCGGGGTTCCGGAAATCAAGGGCTTGGCGGACTCAGTCCCGGCGTGAGGGACCTCAGACCCTGTTGAAAACTCCTTGTAGCACTTGCATTACCATGGCTTATAGGTCTATACTTGTCCGTCAGGCGAGGAGAAAGACTTCCAACACCATGCCGGTGGATGAAACCATGGGATGGCGGTTCGTGGAAAAGCCCCCGGGAACGGGGCTCTGGCTTGTCTGCAAATCAAGAGCGCAGGCTGGATCTGGCCGATAATGAAAGTAAGCCGCAAGGAGCGTTAGGATTCGCCGGGGTCTGGGGGTTCGAGGTCCGGGGTCCGGGGTTCGAGGTCCGGGGGCGGCAGCCTTTGGTAACAGGGTGTGGCTCGGATTTCTCAGGTCGGGCCCAGAACGCCCATTCATCGCTGATTGAACCTTCGCTTCTCGCCGGGCCAGGATGATGGCCCCGCGGGGCGCGAGTCTCGATCATCCTCACATGGTCCAAGATAAAGCAAACTGATTCATCCCACGACCGGGGCGTCACCGGTCGGTAAGACGCCATCGAATGTCCGAGGCGATCCAGTTCAAACGCGGTGATCGGGTCATGCACCCGCGCCGGCCCGAGTGGGGCAGCGGCTTGGTCCATCAGGCCATGGCCGTCCCTCAGTCCGGCCCGGCGGCGCAACGCCTGGTCATCGAGTTCGCCAACCAAGGCCGCGTCACCATCAACACCGCGGTCGCACCTTTACTCCCCGCCCAGGAGGGCGCCATCACCATGAGTGCTACGCAGTCTCGACCCACATTCCCCACGCCCGGGGCCACGCCCAAGCCGTCCAACGGCGGCGGCTGGCTCGACCGGCTCGAAGGCAATGGCGTCGGCAAGGAGGAACTGTGGCGCATGCCCGCTTCCTTCACCGATCCCTTTGCCACCCTCTCCAGCCGCCTCGCCGCCGTACTCGACAGCTTCCGCTACGGCACCGACCCGCGCCATCCACGCAACCTGCTGGACTGGGCCGTGGCCCAGACCGGCCTCAACGACCCGCTGAGCAAGTACACCCGCACCGAGTTGGAGCAGGCCTTCCCGCGTTTCGTCCGCGACCGCGACAACTACTTCTTCGACATGGTCCGCACCATCCGGCGTCAGAACCGGCAGGACCTGCTCCAACAAGCCCGCCAGGGCCGCCTCGACCCCGCCGCGATCAAGGCTCTGGACCGCGCGACGCGCGGGTGACTGAACGTCTCCGCTTCGTGCGCGCCAAGCCGGGGATGAGTCTGCGAATCCCCGGGTTTCCGCGCTGTTGTAGAATCTCCGCATGGCCAGTGACGTTGCCCAGCGGGTTGAGCATCTCCGCCGCGAACTGGAGCGGCATAATCGGCTTTACTACGTGGACGCCAAGCCCGTCATCTCCGATCAGGAGTATGACCGACTGTTGCGCGAGCTCCAGGATTTGGAGGCGGCGCATCCGGAGTTGGCCAGCGCCGACTCGCCCACACAGCGCGTGGGCGGCGCGCCGATCGAGGGCTTTAAGACCGTCACGCACGCCCGGCCGATGCGGAGCATCGACAACACTTACAGCCAGGGCGAGTTGACCGCGTGGTATCAGCGCGCGATTAAGAATCTCGGTCTAGACGAAGCTGACGCGCCCAAGGGTGAGAAGCCCATCGGTTCGGCGGGGCACCTGTTTGAGGCAGCGCAGAAGGCCCAAGAGCGCGGGCCGGGCATCGCGATGATCGCCGAGCCCAAGGTCGATGGCGTGGCGGTGAGCTTGCGCTATGAAAATGGCAAGCTGGTGCTGGCGGCGACGCGCGGCGACGGCCGGCAGGGGGACGACATCACCGCCAACGCGCGCACCATCCGCGCCATTCCGCTATTGCTCGACGATAGCAGGCACGAGCTTCCGGGGATTCTGGAAGTGCGTGGGGAAGTCTACATGCCCACCGAGGAGTTCCAGCGCATCAACAAACAGCGCCAGGCCGCCGGCCTGGATCTGTTCGCCAATCCGCGCAACTCCACCGCCGGCACGCTCAAACAGCTTGATCCCAAGGCCGTGGCGCCACGTCGCCTGCGCTTCATCGCCCATGGCCGCGGGGAGGTCGAGCCTGACAACTTCCACCGTCACAGTGAGTTTCTCGATACCTGCCGCGAGCTTGGCCTGCCCACCAATCCGCTTACCAAGGTCTGCAAGAGCCTCGACGAAGTCTGGCAGCTCATCGAAACCTTCGATAAGAAGCGTGGCGAGTTGCCCTACGGCGTCGACGGGGTGGTCATCAAGATCGACGACTACGAACAGCAGGAGGAACTGGGCTATACGTCCAAGAGTCCGCGCTGGTGCATCGCCTACAAGTATGCTGCCGAGCAGGCGCCGACGCTCTTGCGCGACATCACCTGGCAAGTGGGCAAAGGCGGCACGCTCACGCCGGTGGCGGAACTCGAGCCGGTGTTCCTGGCGGGCACGACGGTGAAGCGCGCCGGGCTGCACAACATCGACCAGATTCGCGAGAAAGACATCCGCGTGGGCGACACGGTGGTGGTGGAGAAGGCCGGCGAGATCATTCCGCAGGTGGTTCGCGTGGTGAAGGAGAAGCGAGCTAAGACGAGTCATGAAACGCAGGCGCCGGCGAAATGCCCAAGCTGCGGCGGGCCGGTCGAGCGTGCGGAGGACGAAGCAGCGCTCCGATGCAACAACCCCGAGTGTCCCGCGCAGATCCGCGAGCGGCTGGCGTGGTTTGCAGGGCGCGACCAGATGGACATCGAGGGCCTGGGCGACAAGAGCGTCGAACAACTGGCGGATGCGGGCCTGCTCAAGTCCTTCAGCGACATCTACCGCCTCAAGGACCACCGCGACAAGCTGCTAACTCTCGAACGCATGGGCGAGAAAAAGGTGGACAACCTGCTCTCGGGCATCGAGGCGTCCAAGTCGCGCGGCCTATCACGCGTGCTGGCGGGGCTGGGCGTGCGCCACGTCGGCGCCCGCGCCGCCCAGATGCTGGCCGACGGCTTTGGCGATATCGACAGCCTGATGAAAGCCGACGCCAAGGCCATTGACCTGGCGCTGGCGACGGGCGACCTGGACGTGAAGCGCAAGGCAATGGAAAAGGAAAGGTACCAAGCGGGTGAGATCGCCAAGTCGGCGCGGGCATTCTTCGACAGTGATGCAGGCAAGCACGTGATCCGGGAACTGCGCGATGCAGGGGTGGAAATGACCGCCCCCAAACGCACCGCCGCGGCCATTGCCGCCGACTCGCCCTTCGCTAACAAGACCATCGTCATCACCGGCACGCTCGAACACTTCCAACGCAAAGAGCTGGCGGAACAACTCGAAGCCCTGGGCGCCAAAGTCACCGACAGCGTCTCGAAAAAAACCGACCTGCTCATCGTCGGCGCCCCCGGAACCGCCGGCAGTAAACTCGACAAGGCGACTAAGTTCGGCATTGAGACGTGGGATGAGGCGAAGCTGCTGAAGAACTTGCAGGAATGAAACAGGTAAATTGGTCGTGGATGTTACGGCGACTTAACATCGTCCACCGCTTTGTGGCCACCATGACGCTGGTGGCGATCGCCCATCGCACTTCACCCATATTCCCGTTGTAACGTCAGACCTGATTCCCACAGGTTTGACAGCGCCAACCCGCGGTGACGCGAAACGACAACAATATCCAGACAATCAGCCATAGGCCGCCTGTAACGATGGTCAGCAAGAGATGAAGAATATGGTTCGGCGCCGTGCGAGCCGCCAACCGTTGTCCGCCGCAAGTCTTACATTTTCGAAATTGCTGCTGCAATGGCACAGCGTTCCTTTTCCAGTGTGAGCAACCATTATTCGGCTCATGGTTCAGATGACTTCAACCAGATAGGTGGTCATCCAGATGTCGAGTTGCTGGAAACGGGCCTTTAGACGGTCCTTGAAATCAGCAAAGAACGCGCGGTTTGCGTCCGTGTCGTCCACGTCCACCCAGACCCGGATCAACTCGTCGAGGTAGATGGTCTCCTCGTGCGTCCATGAACCCTGGATGGTCTGAGTCTCCGACGACACCGCGCCGAAGCGCTGGCGCAACTCAATCAGCGTGTCGCCGATGATTTCGTAAGGTACCGCCGAGCCGTCGTTGAATCTACGCGGCAGCAGGATTGAGTGCCGCCGGAACGCCCGGCTTGAGGTGGTCATAGTTGGCCGGGCCCTTCACGGAAAACGCGATGCCGTCATGCGCCAGCGCCGCCAGCGCCGCCTCGGGCACCATCGTCTGGCCGTTGTCCCAGGTCTTGCACGCGAAGCGGCTGGCCAAGAAACCCAGCCCGCGGCGCTCGGCCTGTTCGTTGGTGAAGCGGATAATCACCATGCCACAATCATAGCGGTGGCCGACAGATGCGCCAAGAAGACCCCGCATTCGAGCAGGGCAATTGCATATGGCTTTTCCGGTCCCTCTCCCTTCTGAGGGAGAGGTTA
>JBBDMX010000017.1:0-6861 GCA_040878035.1 Phycisphaeraceae bacterium
GATTGCCGGGAATTGGCTCGTCAGTTGGTGGCCTAGGGGGTGGTGGCCGGCATCTCGCCCCAGACGGTGGGGCGCATCCTCAATTCCCATCGCCTCAAGCCCTGGCGCAAGCATCTTTGCCTCTCGCCCGACGTGCCCCGCGACGCGGCCTTTGCCACCATGAACGCGCCGGCCGTCCCCCTGCCCATCTGGTCAAGGAGTTGGTGCAGAACAGCCTGGATGCCATCGGGCTCAATCCGGGGCGGATTGACCTCTCCTTCCAAGGCCACCCCGGGGGCAAGACTACCAGCGTCACCTGCCGGGACGACGGCGGGGGTATGACCAATCTGCAGGACCTCCGGGTGGTGTTTCACACGAGTAAGACCGACTCACACCTGCAACGTGGACGCATGGGCCGGGGCTTTAAGGAAATGCTCTGCATCGCTCAGCAGGCGACCGTCATCAGCGGGTCACGCAAGATCGAGTTTGCCATGGAGGACGGCCGGCGGATCACCCGCTATACAACTCTGGAGGGCAATGACGTCGCCGGCACGATGGTGGAAATGGTGATGCCCTGGCACCCGCAGGTGATCAGGCAGTTGGAGGCTTACTTCCGGGGGCTGTTACCGCCGGCCAGCGTGCAGTTGCGTGTGAATGGACAGGTCATCCAGACCCGTGAGCCGGCGCACCGTATCCAAGCCAATCTCACGACCGAGTTGTTTGAGGACGGCAAATGGATACGCCCCTCACGCAAGACCCTGATCGAGTTAATCCCGGTCACGGGTGATGGCACGCCGCTGGTGTATGAGATGGGTATCCCGGTCTGTGCTGTGGAGTGGACCCAGCCCTTGCACGTCAACGTGCAGCAGCGTGTGCCCATGAACCCCTGCCGTGATGCCGTGGCTTCGGGCTATTTGGTCAAGGTGCATAGAGTATGCCTGCCCCTGCTATTGCCTCAGATGGAGGCCGGTCAGGTTCTCCAGGACTGGGTGGGCGCCGCGGCTGCGTCATGCCCCCCGGAGGTGCAGCGGGAGGTTATCAGCCGGGGGTTTGGCCATAACATCGCTCGCTCGGTGCCCAAGATGGGCGTACGACAGTTTGATGAGGACGCCCGTGAGATCGGCATGAAGGTGGTCGACACACGCCAAACTTCCGGTGGATTCCGGGAAATCCTCCAGCAGCATGTACCGACCACCCGCGAGGCGGTGGACCAGCGCAATCAGGAACTGCTGGCCACGGCTGCCGGTTCCAGTTTCGGCACTGAAGAAGCATTCCGGGGGCAGGGCCGGGCCGACCAGCAGCGGCGCCGGCTGATCGAGGCGGTGGGCGGCAAAGAACATGTGCAGGCGGTCATGGACTTTGCCCGGTGGTTCTGCCAACAGTTGCTCGATGGCTATAGCGACAGTTCCATCTGTTCGGTGAAGCTGGCCCTACTGCGGCCGGTCAATGCCGTGGCCACGTGGAGCCAGGATGATGTGCTGACCCTGGGTATTGATTCATCGGGCATCTGGACCGAGCCGCTGGGTGATGATTCCCTGACCACGCTCATCCACGAGACGGCCCACCACCTTAACGCCCATCACGGGCGGGATTTTCACAAAGAGATGGAGATCCTGGCCGGACGTGCCGCCAGGATCATGTTGACGCGTGCCGACGTGGTGCGGGCACACTGGTCGAGCCTGATGCCGCTGGACAGTGCTATCTCGGCAAAATGATGGCCAAGCTGTTTTCTACCTGAGCACTCAAGCCCCGATTCACCTCCCGACAGCACACGGATGGCAACCCCTCTCCGTGGCGATCACCCCCTCCAAAAAGGAATAACCATGACTCCACTGACTGATCGAGATCTTCGTCAACGTGATATCGTTCCCCCGGAAGCCTTGGCTCGATGCAGGGCCACCGTGGTGGGCGTGGGCGCCATCGGCAGACAGGTGGCCCTGCAACTGGCGGCCATCGGTGTGGCCTGGCTACAGCTGATCGACCCCGACACGGTCGAAGCCGTGAACCTGGCGCCCCAGGGTTACCTGGAGGACGACCTGAAGCGGCCCAAGGTCCAGGCCACGGGTGATCTGTGCCAGCAGATTAACCATCAACTGGAAGTGGACGAACGGCAGGAACGTTTCCGCCGCAGCATGGCCCCCGGAAGTATTGGCAACGTGCTGTTCTGCTGCGTGGACTCGATTGAGACGCGCCGGCACATCTTTGACGCGGTGAAGGACAAGGTCGAGTTCTTTGCCGATGGGCGGATGTCGGCCGAGGTGGTGCGGGTGCTGACCGCGGCTGACAGTCAAGGCCGGGGGCATTACCCCACCACGCTCTTTGCCGCCGGCGAAGCTGTACAGGGCAGCTGCACGGCCAAGAGCACCATCTTCACCGCCAATATTGCCGCCGGCTTGATGCTCGAACAGTTTGCCCGGTGGCTGCGCCGCATGCCAGTGGATGCGGATGTGACGTTGAACCTGCTTTCCATGGAGTTGCTGGTGCCGGCGACTGTGCCGGATTGACTTCTGGGTGGGCTGCGTTTGGGGGGAACACGCTGGCATTGAGGGCACGAAGGCGGGATTGGCCGGGTATCGGCTATCGCGGCCGTGCCAGCGCAGCATACGCGCGGCGCACCTATGGGCGCAGGCAGGGTACCACCCCGCGGAACGGGCGGGTGGCACCTGAGGCATCTGCCTCAGCGCGGCACGGGGCCGGCGGTGCGGTCGCGGCAGAGTTCGCCAGAGGCGTTGAGTGCGTCCACACGCTTGAGCGTCTCGGGGCTCAGCGTCACGCCGATCGCGCCCATGTTGTCCCTGAGCTGCTCGGCGGTGCGCGGGCCGATGATCGGGCAGGTAACCCCCGGCACGTGCAGGCACCAGGCGATGGAGAACTGGCTGCTGGTCAGGCTCTGCTCGTCGGCGAGCTTGTCGACGGCTTCCATAACCGGCCACTGGCAGGCGGGGAAGTCGGTTTTGTTCTGCGCCTTGTACCACGAGCCATCGGGGAAGTGGCGCCCGCCGCGGGTGTAGCCGCCAGCCAACCGGCCACGCGCCAGCGGGGCCCAGGTGATCGTCGCCACCTGGTATTTCTGACAGAAGGGCAGCACCTCGGCCTCGATCCGCCGGTCGATGATGTTCAGGGGCGGCTGCTCGACGTCGAACCGCGCTGTGCCTAGCTTTTCAGCCACAAAATGCGCCTCGGCTAGTTGCCAGGCCGCGAATGTGCTGCTGGCCAGGTACAGCACCTTGCCCTGGTGGATCAAGTCGTCGAGCGCACGCAGCGTCTGGTCGATGGGCGTGTCGGCGTCGGGCCGGTGGATGTGATATACGTCGATGCGATCGGTCTTGAGCCGGCGCAGCGACTGCTCGACCTCGCGGACGATGTGCCAGCGGTGGTTGCCCGCGTCGTTGACGTGCGGTGACCGCCGGCCGTGTACCTTGGTCGAGAGCACGATCCCGTCCCTGGTGCCGCGGGCCGCCATCCAGTCACCGATGATCGACTCGCTACGGCCGTCGTTGTAGACATTGGCGGTGTCGATGAAGTTGCCGCCCAGTTCGAGGTAGGCATCGAGCACGCGGGCGGATTCCGCCGCGTCGCTGCGGCCACCAAAGTTCATGGTACCCAGGCAGATCGGGCATACCTTCACGCCGGTGCGGCCGAGGATCCGATAGTTCATGTCCAGGCTCCATGTCGCATGATGCGGTTTTAGTTGGCGGATGGGAAGTTGATTCCGCGGCGGGAAGCAGCGGCGGCCATTTACGGCCTGGACCTGCTGCGCCAGATCGCCATGGTCCACCAGGTCGAGTACCGGCCATGCCTGGGCCGCGGCTTTGAGGCCTGGGCCATCAAGCAAGCGCTGCGCCAACACTTTGAGCGTAAGCATGGACAGGGCCCATGAGCCACATTCTAACAATCAAGACCTAAGCACGTGAGCCGGTCGTCCTGGGACAGCCTGTCAGCGGGCGGCCCTGTAAGCCGGCGCAGTGATCACCTTAACCACCCACCTACAGATAGGAACCCAATGAACACCAACCACACAGGCAAATCAACCACGCTCTATTACAGGGAGGGTTCATCCGACAAAGTCTATCAGGCACACCTCAAACCCCAGGGCGCCGGCTTCGTCGTGAACTTCACCTACGGCCGGCGCGGCAGCACGATGCAGAGCGGGACCAAGACCGCCTCGGGTCCCGTGGCCTACGAGGCCGCCAGGAAGATCTTCGACAAACTCGTGGCCGAAAAGACGGCCAAGGGTTACTCCCCCGGCGCCGATGGCACGCCCTACCAACAGACGGACAGGGAGAGCCGAGCCACCGGCATCCTGCCGCAACTGCTCAACGCCATCGACCAGACCCAGGCGCTGCGGCTGATCGCCGATGATGCCTGGGCCATGCAGGAGAAGCTCGATGGCAAGCGCATCCTCATCCAGAAAGCCGACCAGGTGGTGACGGGCATCAACCGCTCGGGCCTGAGCGTGGCCCTGCCCCAGCCCATCGCACTGGCCCTCGGGCAACTGCCAGGTGACCTGATCCTCGACGGCGAGTGCATCGGCGATGTGTACCACGCCTTTGACCTGCTGGGCCAGGGCGCCGGGGATACCCGCGGACGGCCTTGCCGTCAGCGCCTGTCCATGCTGACGGAGTTGATAAGTTCGTCGGACGCCAGCGCCGTGATCCGGCTGGTGAGGACGGTCACCGGTCCGGCTGATAAGCAGGCCTACCTGGCGGAGCTTCGAGAGCGCAAAGCGGAAGGGGCAGTGTTTAAGCGCCTCGACGGCAAGTACACGCATGGGCGCCCGGCATCCGGGGGCGCGCAGGTGAAGTTCAAGTTCACCGCCACCGCCTCGTGCATCGTGGCCGGGGCCAACGTGGGCAAGCGTAGTGTCGCGCTAGTGGTCTTGGATGGGGTGACGCAGGTACCGGTGGGCAACGTCACGATCCCGCCCAACCAGCCGCTACCGGTTAAGGGCGACCTGGTCGAGGTGCGCTACCTGTATGCCTACGAGGGCGGCAGCCTGTTCCATCCCGTGTGCCTGGGCAAGCGGGACGATATCGATGCCGCGGCCTGCACCCTGAGCCAGTTGAAGCTCAAGCCCGCCTCCGCCGGCGATGAGGAATACGGCACGTAAGCCGTATCGGTCTGACTTCATTCCATAGACCCTAAGACAGCAAGCCAGCCGTTGTGGCTGGCTTGCTGTTCCTTTCGTGCAGGCACTTCATCAGAAGAAAGGACAAGAGCCCATGAGCCACATCGTGACCATTCATACCCTGGTCAAGGACGCGACGGCCCTGGCGGCGGCGTGCCAGCGCCTGGGTCTACCGGCGTCGACCACGGGCAAGGCCTTGCTGTTTACCACCCAGCGCCAGGGCACGATCGTCAACCTTCCGGGCTGGCAGTACCCCGTGGTATTCGATCTGCAGGTCGGCGAATGCCTCTACGACAACTACAACGGCCAATGGGGCGACCCCCGGAAGCTGGATCAACTCATGCAGGCCTATGCCGTGGAGAAGGCCAAACTCGAGGCCAGACGCCAAGGCTACGCCGTCACCGAGCAGGCCCTGCAAGACGGATCGATCAAACTCACCGTGCAAGTAGGAGGCGCAACGTGAAGACCATGGAGATCATTATCACGCCCACCGGTCAGACCACCCTGCAGACCAAGGGCTATTGGGGCGGCCAGTGCCAGGACGCCAGCCGATCGTTTGAGCACGCGCTGGGAATAACCGAGTCCGACGTCAAGACCGCCGACTATTACCGGCAGTCCCAGCAACAGCAACTTGAGCAACGTTCGGGCTAGCTTCACATCCCGATCGATTGCTACACGCGTGCCACTCTCATCCTCACCAAACCAGGAGTCTTCTTATGAGCCTATCCCACAAGCTGGGCGAGTACATCGCCGCGGCTTTCAGCGGCATCTGGGTGCAACGCTTTGAGCACGCCGATGCGATTAGCGAGTTGGTCCAGCTATGCCGGGAACAGAAGTGGTCGCTGGCCACCTGGGACATTGACCAGGGCCTGCGCATCGGCGACCAGGCCCCCGAGAATTCCCCGGGAAGCTCTGATCCGGTGGCCGCTATCAAGGCCATCAACGCCCTGACCCAGGATGACGCCAAACATTCGGCCCTGCTGGTGCTGCCCAACTTCCACCGCTTCCTGCCATCACCCGAGGTGGTGCAGGCCCTGTGTCACCAGATCCATCGCGGCAAGCAGAACCGCACCTTCGTGATCATCCTGGCCCCCGTGGTGCAGATCCCCGTGGAACTGGAAAAGGACTTCGTGGTGATCGAGCACGAGCTACCCGACCGACAGCAACTCGAGCAGATCGCCCAGCAGGTGGCCACCGAGGCCGGCGAACTGCCCCAGGGCAATGACCTGGACCTGGTGCTCGAAGCCGCCGCGGGATTGACCCGCATGGAAGCCGAGGGCGCCTACTCGTTGTCCCTGGTCCGCCAGGGCAAGGTGACGCCGGGGGCCATCTGGGAGATCAAGAGTGGAATGCTAAAGAAAAGCGGCCTGCTCCAGCTCTACCGCGGACAGGAACGCTTTACCGACTTGGGGGGCATGACCGCGCTCAAGGCCTTCTGCACCCAGGCCCTATCCCCCCGGAATCGTCATGGCGGCGCTAAACCCAAGGGCATCCTGCTGCTGGGCGTGGCCGGCAGTGGCAAGTCGGCATTTGCCAAGGCCCTGGGCAACGAGACCGGCCGTCCCACCTTGATGATGGATGTGGGCGCCCTGATGGGATCGCTGGTTGGTCAGACCGAGGCGAATCTGCGTCAGGCCCTGCGCATCATTGATGCCATGCAGCCGGCGGTGCTGTTTATCGACGAGGTGGAGAAAGCCTTGAGCTATGGTCAAATTCTGTGGATGACCTCGTGAATCAGGCGGCTTGTTGTTTTT
>JBBDMX010000018.1:0-35612 GCA_040878035.1 Phycisphaeraceae bacterium
GTTGCCACGACCCTTACAGCTTCAGGAAGTGCCATTCAATCCTGACACCTTTTGCCCGCCTGACACCTTTTGCCCGCAAAGAAAGAAATGACCAGACCATTTGAATTCACGGGGCGTATCCGGAGCTTCAAGTTCGCCTTTGTCGGCATCTGGACCATGCTCAAGTCTCAGCACAATGCGTGGGTCCACGCATGTGCAACGGTTGCTGTGGTCGCTGGTGGGTTCTTCTTCGGCATCTCTGCCGCCGAATGGTGCTGGCTCGTCCTCGCCATCATGGCCGTGTGGACAGCCGAGGCCCTCAACACGGCATTTGAATTCCTTGCCGATGTCGCATCACCGGAGTTTCACCCCTTGGTCAAGCATTCCAAGGATGTCGCAGCGGGAGCCGTGTTGATCTCAGCAATCGGAGCCGTGGTCATCGGTCTGCTGGTTCTTGGCCCCCACGTTCTCGAACTGATGACATGAGGGAGGCAAAGGGTCGGGGAGCAAAAGGGGGGGAGCAAAAGGGGTCGGGGGAGCAAATGGGGTCGGGAGTCTTTGATTGACGCGTCGGCGGCGATTCGGGTAGACTGGCGGTATGCCCAGACGCCCACGCGTGGTCCGGCCGCCAAAGGCATAATAATGACTCCCGACCCCTTTGCTTCCCTTCGAGGCGGCGGCACAGACCGTGGCCGATTACCAGCGCCTCGATCCCCAGACCATCTTCCAGGCCTGCGTGTTCGAGGCGGTCTATGCCGAGTTCGTCTCGCGCATTGCCGTTCCGGCGTGGGTGTTCGAGGAATTTGGCCTGCCGGTCGAATCGCGCTGCTTTAATTACGAAGCGATGCTCTACGATGTCGGCGGCGACTACGGCGAGCCGGTCAAGTGGCGACCCCACGCCGGCAACCACTGGATGCGCGGCTACTGGCACGACGGCGGGGCGGTGCCGGACATGTCGAAGCTTGAGTCGCGGATGTGGTTTTACTATCGCGCCCGGCGCTACATCGACGCCGGCTACGAAGCGCTGCACCTGGGCCAGATTCACCTGATGGACCACGGCGATGCGGGCTACGCGCACTGGTGGGATCTGCTGACGCGCATTCGCCGCTACGCCCGCCAACGCGCCCGTCGGCACCTGGTGCTCATCGACGCCCACACGCACGGCGCGCGGCTCGACGATGGCCGCCTGCTCTTCGACTTCCATTCCTATCCGCTGCACATCCGCGAGATCCCCGAGAAGCCCGAGCACGGTGAGTTGGCAATCGGCGTCCGTCATGCGATCTACGGCCACAGCCTGGGCGGAATCGCGCCGTCGGGCTGGACGGGCGAGCACCTGCCTTACCTCGTGGAGTTCGACAATTACGGCACGAGCAGACGGCCCGGACAGATCACCGGCGAGAGGATGTGGGTGTGGGGCTGCGATGAGATTTCCTGGTTGGCCCGTCAGCCCGAGGACTATCGCAATGAGTTTCTGCGCTACGCTCACCGGCGCGTGGGCGACCTGGATGCCAACGGTTTTCTGCAGATGCCCGGTCAGCGCACGCTGGCCGAACCGGCGCACGGGTTGAAGGTGTATTACGCCAACACGCCCTCGGCAGCGTCGCCCACCGGCTTCAATCAGGAACAGGTCATCAAGGCGCTCTGGACAGATGGATAACGACCGCATGACCCATGCGCCACGCATGGTTCGTGCAGCCCTGACACAAGCCGTTGCCGCAAGGGCAGCGACAAATGTCTGAGGCTCAACTTCGCTCCAGCCAGGTTCTGGAACCGGCCGAGCCGGACCAGCGGTGGTTGGGATCTTGGGGAAGGGGGTCGTTGCGTTAACCCCTCACCCCCAAGAAATCAAATTTCCTATCAGTTACTACGGGGAGCGGTTAATAGTTGACACCTGTTCTATGCAGCGGCGTAGCAAACATGCTCTTCCTGAAAGTAGTTCCTGACGATCTGGGGCCGGCGCTGCGCTCATCTTTACCCACATCTATGAGGTGTTTGCCAACTCATAGCCGCGAGCGAGGATCATGAGGGTCTGCCAGCCGCGCCAGAGGGTGAGCCAGCCGGGGTCGCCGTCGCCCTTGCGAGCCAGGAATCCGCCGAGTTTGGCGATGGCGATCCAGAACCATCGGCGGGTGGGTTTTCCTTGGGGCGGATCGGTTTTCTGGAGCACGGCCAGCATGGCCGGGTCGGTGTGCCCAGGGTCCAGCGGCGCATCGGGATCGGCGCGGGCCAGGAGTTTTTGCCGCACCAGGAAGACGGCCACCACCGAGAGAATGCCGATCAAGGCCGCCAGCCGACGCGCATCGGAGAGTTGGCTGTGTTCCACTTTCAGGCCCGTTTTCAAGGCCTTGTGCCACTCTTCAATCAGCCAGCGCGCGCAATAGATCTCAATCACCCACAGGCACTGGGCCAGCGTCTGCACCGGCAGGTCGGTCAACAAGACCCACTGCAGAGGCTGGCGACCCTTGGGGGCATCACGTTCCTGCACCCACACCACGTTGAGCGGATGGTTCTCCAACCGCCCGCCCGGACGCCTGGGCCCGCGCAGCTCCAGCGTGCCACTGCGCACCTCTAGATGCGCGGTGCGGTGCTCGCGGGGCAGTTCCAGGTCCACCTGCCCTGGGACTTGGCCCTGGGCGGCGGCGGCCATGAGGTTCTCTCCGGCCCACGCGCCCGCCAAGGCCCGCGGATGCGAGGCCCGGATCACATAGTGCCAGTCGTTCACCGCGGCGCTCTGGAACACCTCGTAGATGTCGCTCTCCCGGTCAGCCACATAGGTCCAGGTGGTGGCGTTCAGGGGACCGCCAGCGGCCTCCAGCGCGGTCATCCAACGCTGCGATTCGCGGTCATCGCGCTGCTGGCGGGCGTGATCGGATTCCTTGCCGCGCCCGTGGCTCTTGCGCCGGTCCCAAGGGCGTTTGGCCGGCCGCGTCCACACCCGCTGGCCCAACATCCCCAGCAGTTGCTTGTGCCCCTGTTCCCAGTCGATCCTGACCACCAGGGTGCTGTGCGCCCACAGGCCGCGGGTGTAATCGTCGCCGATCGGACCCAGGCCGCGGCGGCCCTTACGGTCGGCAAACGCTGTCGTCGTGGTGTCCTCGATCAGCAGATAATCGCCCGGCGCCTCGGTGGCCGCCAACACCTCGGCGGCGTGTGCGCCGATCACCGCGTCGTGGGTCACCTCCGGCCGACTCAGCAGACGATAGGCCGCCTTGGCTTGGGACCAGTCGCGCATCACGCTGGTGATCGTACCGCCGTTCTCACCCCCGCCGCCCTGGGCGAAGGCCGCCCCCACCTCGACCAGTCGTCGGGTCCGGCGTGCATCGCCCAGCAGGGCCTCGCCAAAATGGCGCTGGGCAAAACGATGAGTGGCGTCGGCATCCATGCCTGGCCTCCTGGATCAGGGTGATCGAATTCCTATCGCCCATGGACCAGACTGCCCTGCAAAGATGTGGGTAAAGATCAGCACAGCGCCGGCCCCAGATCGTCAGGAACTACTTTCAGGAAGAGCATGTTTGCTACGCCGCTGCATAGAACAGGTGTCAACTATTAACCGCTCCCCGTAGTATGAGTCCCCGAATCCGAAGTACATGCGTATTGCGGACGAAGTGCCGTAGTGGTTGTGCTGGCCTGACGGGTAGTTGATCGTATGGACGGTTGAATACCGCAGGCCAGATCGTGGATCTGAAAGCGTATTGGGCCCAATGGAAAACAACCATGAGTTGCCACCATCACTTAAGTTGTCGCCGATTATGGGTGTCCGCATGTCTGCTGGGATGCCTGTGCGCTCTATCGGGTTGCGGCACGCCCACCGCCAAGGACCTGGGCGACTGGAAAACGATTCCGCGATTCGTTCCTGACGTTGATTATGAGATTGTAAATGACATCAAGATTGATCCGCACCCCGCGCCACTGCCGCGGCTTGTTCTGGTTACCGAAGCTGATGAGGAGAATCGTCGTTGGTCAAACTTGCCTCCGTATGAAGAGGTTCGTCGCGGAACACGGCTGCGATACTTGCGGCTCATTCCTGTTACGTTCATGGGTGGTTCCGCCGAGGAAGTGGCTATGATGATCACCTCCGGCCCATACAGTGGGAAGGAAGTGACAGTTACCGATCTGGTCGATTGTGAGCCTGGCCCCAGCCGTAACACGACCCACCACATCCCAAGGCCGAAGTATCTGCGTATTGCCAAAGAAGGCCCGTAGCTGGTAGATCGAGGCCGAAAAGGTGCCACAGATGGAAATCGGGACCGAAAAAAGGGTCATTACTGATTAGTCGGGGGCCAGAAAAGGTTGGGAGTCTTTGGCGGGGCGCGGAAAAGCTGTCAGGATGGGGCGGGCGAAGCGCTCAGTTCAAAGTGCACAGTGCAAAGTGCAAGGTGGAGGGTGGGCGGAGGAGCCGGCGCAGAGTGCAAGGTGCAAAGTGCAAGGTTGAGGCGGGCGAAGCCGGTGCAGATCGCAAAGTGGAGAGTGGAGGGTCGCGGACGGGAGAAAAACGAACGTCGTTGCACTGCCGTTCCGCGGACTTACGCTGGGCGCGGCTCTGATTCCGCGGGCTTACGCCGCGCGGCTCTGCAGTCACTTGGCGTGGCATAACCGCGGGGGTGGTGGTGAGCAGATTTTCGATGAAAAGTGGTGGAGTGCTCTTGACAGGGATCGAACAGGCGGTATATTTAAAGCGCTTCAATGTTGAAACGCTTTCATGTTGCCCCCCGCGAGCCCTCGCATGGAATCAGCCAGCGGCACCACCATCGCCCAGATCGCCAAGGAAGCCGGCGTGTCCATCGGCACCGTCTCGCGCGTGCTCAACGGCAAGCACAAAAACGCCTGGCCCAGCGCCGCCCGACGAGCCCAGTCCATCGTGGACATCGCCGCCCGACTCAACTACCGGCCCTCCTGGGCCGCCCGCGCCATGGCGCAACGCAAGAGCCACATGGTCGGCGTCGTCGTCCGGAACGCCCCCGACCGCAAATTCATCTTCCTCCAGGCCTTCGAAACCATGCTGGGCATCAACGACTGCCTGGCGTCGGCAGACTTCATGCTCTCCCTGGTCCACTTGGCGGAACTGGGCGACGAATCCGACGAGGTGCCCCGCGTCTTCCGCGAGAACATCTTGGACGGCATGATCGTGCTGGGCGGCGACATGCCCGAGGTCATCGAACGCAAGCTCAAGCGCATCCACAACTCGGTGGCGCCGTGCCTGTGGGTGGAGAACAACCAATGGCGCGCCACCGGCTGCCTGCACCGCGATGAAGTACACGCGGCGCAACTGGCGGTCGAGCAACTGGCGCAGGCCGGCTACCGCAAGCTCATCTGGGTCGGCCCCAGCGCCGACGTGACCCAGCACTACAGCGTGCGCGAGCGCGAACGTGGCGTGCGCGAGACGGCCGAGGCGCTGGGCCTGCCGGTGGTCTGGCGGCACATGGGCCGCGAGCCGTACTACGACCAGCTCAAGGCCCTCTGCCGCGACGAGCCGCTGTCGCCCGACACCGCGATCCTGGCGTCAGGCGCCCGGCACGCCACCACGCTGGCGCTGGCCGCGGGCGAGACCGGCCGGCTCCTGGGCCGCGACTTGGGCCTGGCGTGCTGCGATGACAGCCAGCAGATCAGCGCCATGTTCCCCACCCTCAGCCGTGTCAGCTTCGACCGCTACCAGTTGGGTGTCACCGCGGCGCAGATGCTGCTGGCGACCATCGGCGGCGACGAGCTGGGCATGAAATCACGCCGCGTGCGCGGCCAGTGGATCGCAGGCACGACCGCCTCCGGAAGCGCCGCCGCCCCCGGAAGCGCGACCGCACCTGGCCGGGACGCCACCACGCAACAGGATTGAATCACCACTGCCCCACGCGGGGACCACTCGAACTCGTTCAGATCGGCTTCATCAACTCAAAGGGAGGTATGCCACATGTCGAACAAGCGGATCCTATCGGTGACCGGCGCCACGCTCGCGGCCATGCTCATGTGCAGCGGCATCGCGCGGGCGGACTTCACGGAAAACTTCGACGCGTTAACCGACGGAACGTCGGTCAACAACCTGACCAACTGGAGCGGGCCGGTGACCGCCAGTCCCGGCGCCGACGTGGCGGTGCGCCTCAACAGCATCACCAATGAGGAATCGGCCATCGTGGGCCAGGTCGGTTACGGAACCAACTCCAAGGGTGTGGAGTTCAACTTTCAGGACCAGGCGCTGCGGTCGCTGACCGTGTCGGAAGCGGTCACCACCGCCGGCGGGCCGGCTGCTTTTGAGGCCAAGGTTCGTATCGCCAGCATCCAGACCAACAACCCCGGCACCACCAATCCTCCCATCGCCGCGGGGGTCAATCATTCGTTCACGCTGCTGATCGGCGAGAACCTGGGCTATGCCTCGGAACTCGTTGACGCAACCGATGCGGTGGCCTTCGCCGTGACTTTCTACGGCGGCGCCACCTCCTCCATCCGCGTATCCAACGGCTCGCAGGGATTCGACCCATCCGTCGCGGGCGTCTTTACGAATCTCGCCAATCCCTGGTCGGTGGACACCTGGTACACCGTGATGCTCTCGAATATCGCGCTGAGCGACAGCGGCGACGGCACCAACGTCACCGCGACGCTTGACATCATCAACACGGACACGCTGGCCAGTCTGGTCAGTGGCGCGACGGTGACGGCCAACCTGGGCAGCGCCGCTCCCGGCGCTGGTGCGTTTGATCAGATCGACAGCATCGGGCTGCAAAATATCCGCGGCAACGGCATCGCGACCCTCGACGACCTATCCCTGGTCGTCCCCGAGCCGGCGTCGCTGGCGCTGTTGTGCCTCGGCGGCCTGCTGATGTTCAAGCGGCGGTAAAGGGGGGCGGAGGGGCTTGCGTCCATGCTCCCGCCTTCTGCAAGGAAAACGACGATGCAACGGCTTGCTCGCCCACGCGGCTTTACCCTCATCGAACTCCTGGTCGTGATCTCCATCATTGCCCTTCTCATCGCCATGTTGCTGCCGGCGTTGGGTAACGCACGGCAGGCGGCCCGAGCGATCCAGTGCGCCAGCAACCAGCGCCAGTTGGGCCTGATGCTGGAAACCTACGCCAACGACAACGGCGCCTATCCGCGGACGAAGCTGAACGACACCGAAGCGCCCGCGTGGAACCTCGCCGCCACGCCTGATATGTGGCAGTGGTGGACCTACCGCCTGATGAAGGCCGGGCACGTCGAGCATTTCGCCAACATCTCGACCACGCCCGGCCACATGTCGGCCACGACGGCGGAAAAGGCCCTGCTCTATTGCCCCGGCAACACCACCCCCAACCAGGCCAATCTGTATGGCCATTCCTACGCCATGGGCATGACCGGCGCCGTCAGCAATGCCGATCCGCGCTGGGCGTTCAAGGGCCTGGGCGGCCACATCGCACGAGCCCAGCACACCCGCCCGACAGAATTGCTGCATCCGGGCACCACCGTCAGCATCGTGGAAACGCGCCACGCCAACTGGCCGGCGATGAACTTCTGGCCCGACCATGCGGTCTGGGGGCAGTACTACTACGACACCGTCCACAACGACGCCTCGAATTTCCTTTTCGCCGACGGCCATGCGGCCCGCCAACCCGCGGGCTGGTTTGAGTGGGACTACTTCCGCGTGGACTAAAAAAGCGCGTGAGAAGAGGTCAGAAGTCAGAGATCAGAGGTCAGAAATCGCGTGTTTTCGAGGTCCTTGCTGACCTCTGACTTCTGATCTCTGATCTCTGGCCTCTCACACGCTTTCTACGACTTGCCGGGGATGATCGCCGGATTTTTCAGAGGGCCGGATCCTTCAGGGGCTCCAGGCCAGCAAGGCCACCGACTATTCAGGACGCAAGCTTTCATGAATCTGACTTTGTCATGTCGGGCGGCCGTGTGCGGGATGATGGTGATCATGGCGATAGCGGGCATCGAGGGCTGCCGGCCCGCGCCGCAATCGACCCCCGCCGCCGCGCCGTCCCCGGCACCCGCCGCGACGGCACCCATGGCCCTTGCCCCGTTGCGCTTGTTGGCGCCTGACGAGTGGTCGCCCCTGCCGCCGCGGATGCTGGGCTATAACACCAACGCCCCGGCCACCGCCGCCGGTCTGCCCCGCGCCCCGTGGGACCACCCCAAGCTGGTCCAGGCCATGAACCAGCTTCAGCCCGGCGCGCTGCGCTTCCCCGGCGGAACGCTCTCGCAGTATCACAACTGGCAGAGCGAACACCTCGAGCTGCCCCACCCCTTTGGCCAGCGCGTCACCCCGCAGGCTCTGGCGGTGCACGGCAACCAGGCTGGGTTCCTCGAACTCTGCCGCCAGGTCGGCGCGTCCCCCGTCTTCACCATGAATCTCCTCCAGGAGAATCGGCCCGACCCGTTGGCATGGGTCGCATCACTCACCGGCTCCGACGGCGTACCGGCGGTGAAGCACTGGGAACTGGGCAACGAAGTGCCCGAGGTGCTCTTCTACAAAAAGCAGTACGCCGGCGCGATCAAGACAGTCGAGGATTACATCGCCGCGGCCCGGCCGGTGGGGCAGGAGATGCTCCAGCGCTATCCGGGCATTGCCGTGGCGGTGACCGCCGCGGCGCCGATTCACTTCCAACAGATTCACGTGCCCGACGAAAAGCCCAACCATCGGCAATGGAACCATGCCCTGGGCCAGGACCGCAGCTTCTACAACGCGGTGGTGCACCACGAGTATCTGCACCCCTGGCTCCAGTTCCAGGCCAAGCTCGGCTGGACGGTCCACCGGCGCGCCCAGTGGATGTTCGCCCTGGGCGACAGTTGGCCCGCCTTCATGGCCGAGTACCACCGGCAGGACTTCGGCGATCTGCCCTTGTGGCTCACCGAGGTGGGCATCGTCACCTGGGAGAAGCCCGGCGACGACTCACCCGGCGAGACCTGGTACGGCCGGCTGGCGGAGTTCAATTTCATCGTGTCCATTCTGGCGCAGCGTGGCCCGGTGACCATGATCTGCAAGCACATGGCGGCTGTGCCCCGCGCGTGGATGCCCATTCAGGTGCGCACCGGCGGCGGACAGCTCAACGAGGCACGCATTACCTACCCAACGGGCAAAATGTTCACCCACCTGGGCCAGGCCGTCTACGGCGGCGGCCAGATCGCCACCTGGCGCGTCGATGCCGGCGAATTCCCCGGGGCGCTGCGATTCAAGGATCGGCAGTACCCTGTACTCAAGGCCGTAGCCATCCGCCGCGACGATTCGACCACGCTGATCCTGATTAACCGCGGCGAGGCGCCACTGACGATGGCGCTGCCGCAGGGCACATGGTCGGGCGCCTCGTTCCATGCCGCATTGGATGCACGCGATGCGCAGGTCAACGAGCAAGCGATCGACCTGAGTCCCGGCCAGGCCTTGACCGTGCAGCCCTACAGTTTCACGATGATCCAACAGGACGCCACCCGCGGGACAAGCCCATGACCGACACGACCACGACGATGAAACCGCCCTTATTCGCGTCGGCTCTGGTGCCGCCCGAGCGCAGCCAGATGTTCACCATGGACGGCTACTACGTGTGGGACGGGTCGCTGATCCGCGACCAGCGCGGCCACTACCAGCTCTACGCCTCGCGCTGGCCGGCGAACACGGGCTTTCGAGGCTGGCTGACGCATTCGCACGTGATCCGCGCCGAGTCCGAACGCGCGCAAGGCCCGTTCGTGTTTCGCGAGCAACTGGATGTGCTCAATGAGCAGCCCTGGTCGGCCGACATGGCGCACAACGCCCGCGTGTACCAGATCGGCGATCGCTATTACATGTATTACATCGGCACGCGCTGGGGTGACGCCGACCCGGTGCAGGCGCGGCGGCAGGCCAACGACGCCGAGTTCGAGCATTGGAACACCATTCGCTTTGGCCAGCGCATCGCCGTGGCCACCGCGCCCGACGCCGCCGGGCCGTGGACCCCCTGCCCGCACAACCCGATCCTCCACCCGCGCCCGGGCCAGTGGGACCAGTGCCTGACCACCAACCCGGCCATTCACGTCATGCCCGACGGGCGCATCGGCATGATCTACAAGTCCACCACCGCCCCGCGCCGCCCGCTGTGGCTGGGCTTTGCCGTCGCCAACGATCCCCTGGGGCCGTTTGCGCGCGATGAACCGTCGCTGCTGTTTCAGGACGATATCGAAGACCCGCACGTCTGGCGCACCGCCGACGGCTACCGCATGCTGGTCAAAGCCATGACCGCCGCCGAATGCGGCATCGCCAAGGCGGGCATGCTCTATCGCTCCGACGACGGCCGGCACTGGCGCCGCGCCAGCGACAGGCCCGCCTACGACCTGAACATCCACTTCCGCGGGGAGGCGCAGCCCACGGTGGCACGCTATGTCGAGCGGCCGTTTCTTTACGTCCAGGACGATCAGCCGCGCTGCCTGGTCAACGCCGTGCTCATCGAGCCGGGTCCCAGCGGCGTGCTGGTCCGCGACCTCCATCAATGGACCGATCCCACCGGACCTGACAAAGAGGACTTGGGGGCAACCCATCATGAGTGATCAGCCCAACATACTGCTGATCACCGACGACCAGCATCGCTGGGATT
This sequence comes from Phycisphaeraceae bacterium, assembly GCA_040878035.1. Lineage (GTDB taxonomy): Bacteria > Planctomycetota > Phycisphaerae > Phycisphaerales > Phycisphaeraceae > JBBDMX01. Next base: position 10,503 of record JBBDMX010000018.1, read on the forward strand.
TTTTCGGCGACACGGGAGCGGCCGGGCCGCTGCGCACGCCGGCGCTGGATCAACTGCGCCGGCAAGGCTCAACTCTCACGCAGGCCTTTAGCAACTGTCCCATCTGCATGCCCGCGCGATTCATCTGGTACCACGGCCTGTATCCTTCGCAGGCGGCGCAGCGGCTCATGGCCAATGGCCACGACTGGCCTTCACACTTGAGCACCATGCCCAGCGCCCTCCGCAACGCCGGCTACCACACCGCGGTCATCGGCAAGATTCACTCCCACGGCGGGCTGGCGCACATCAACCTGCTGGATCGCCAAGACGAGCAGCACCGCCGCGGCTTTGACCACGTGTTTGAAGTGTCGGGCAAGTCGCTGGCGACCTGGCGCGACTGCCAATGGACCGAGCATCTGCGCCGCCGGGGCCTGCTGGACGATTACCGCCGTGACCTGGTGTGGCGCAACCCACAGCTCAATGGCGAGGAGCGCTTCGCGCCGTCGTTCCTCCAGCCGGCGGACCATGCCGACGGCCTGATCGGCGACACCGCGGCACGCTGGCTTCAGGACTACGACCAGACCAAGCCGTTCTTCCTGCATGCCTCGTTCTGCGGCCCGCATTTCCCGCTCGATCCGCCCGAACAATACGTCCAGCGCCACCGCTGGCAGGACATGCCCGCGCCGCATGGCGTCACCGATCCCGCTCAGGTGCGCTACTGGCAACGCCTGCGCCTGCTCTACGTGGCCATGATCGAAATGATCGACGACCAGGTCGCCCATCTGCTGGACGTGCTGGATCGCCGCGGCCTGACGCGCAATACCGTCGTGCTTTTTGCCTCCGACCACGGCGACATGATCGGCGACCTGCGCCACAACCATAAGTGCCTGCCCTACGACGGCTCCTGCCGCACGCCGATCACCGTGCGCTATCCCGGCGTCGTGCCCGCCGGCGCCCGGCTCGACCAGATGGTCGAATCGGCGGACCTGCCCTGCACGCTGATCGAGCTAGCCACCGGCGGCGACCGCGCCGCCGAACTGCTGCCGCAGACGCCCGGGCGGTCGTTCTGGTCCTACCTGCTGGGCCGGACGCCCGCGCACCGCGATTGGGCCTACGCCGAGTGCGATACCTGGGCCGACAAGTCGGCGTATCCCCAGGGCCCGCGGCACCGGCAAAGCTGGCGCATGTGCTGCGAACGCGACTGGAAGTTCGTGTTCCATCACGACGGCCGGCAGGAGCTGTACGACCGCCAACACGACCCGCACGAGCAGCACAACGTAGCCGCCGACCCGCAACACGCCGCCCAGCGCGATCGTCTGCGCGACCGCCTGATCCAGTCCATGCTCCACTGCGTGGCACCCAACACGATGCCGCCGCGCCGACCCGCCCCGCGCGTCACGCTCCCGGCTGACCGCCTGCGCGCCGCCTCGGTCTAATCCTGCGGCACGCAGCGACGCCCAGCAGGGCTCAACCCCCAGGGCAATTGCATATGGCTGTTTCCGGTCCCTCTCCCTTCTGAGGGAGAGGTTAGGTGAGGGTGACTGGGGTGGCGATCACGGGCGGAGATCACCGTTTCGTTGCCATGAGCAGTACCGATCACCCTCACCCCAGCCCTCTCCCTCAGAAGGGAGAGGGGGTCAGAGCGCCCATATGCGATTGCCCTGCTCAACCCCCGCAAACTGCCCGGTGCGCCGATCGATGACGGTATGCTGTGGCTTGGATTCGTCACCCGCCGTGAGATAACCCCCATGCGCGTCATCATGATGATGTTCGATTCGGTCAACCGCCACATGCTTGGGCCGTACTCGTCCGACCCGTTGGTCAAGGCGCCGAATTTCGTCCGCTTGGCCCAGCGTACCGCCACGTTTGAGCGCAGCTACGTCTGCTCCATGCCCTGCATGCCGGCGCGGCGCGACCTGCACACGGGCCGGCCGAGCTTCCTGCACTGTGGCTGGGGACCGCTCGAACCTTTCGACGATTCGGTGCCGCAGATGCTTTCCCAACAGGGTATCTACACACACCTGGCCTCGGATCACTACCACTACTGGGAAGATGGCGGATCGACCTATCACGGCCGCTACGACTCGTGGGAGTTCTTTCGCGGACAGGAGGGCGACCCGTTTGTCGGGCAGGTGAAGGATCCGGTCGTCCCCCAGAACATCAACGGCAAGGGCCGCCGATCCGACTGGGTCAACCGCATGCACATCAAGACCGAGGCGCAGTTCCCCCAGACGCAAACCTTCGCCGCGGGCCTCAAGTTCCTCGACATGAACCACGACCAGGACCGATGGTTCCTCCAGATCGAGTGTTTCGATCCCCACGAGCCGTTCGTCGTGCCGGACCGCTACCAGGACATGTACCCCAGCGACTACGACGGTCCGCTGTTCGACTGGCCGGGCTATCGCCAGGTCACCGAATCGCCCAATCAGGTGGCAGAAGCCAGGCGCCGCTACGCGGCGCTGTTGACGCAGTGCGACACGAATCTGGGCCGACTGCTCGACGCGATGGATCGCCATGACATGTGGAAGGACACGATGCTCATCGTGTGGACGGACCATGGGTTCATGCTGGGCGAGCATGGCTGCTGGGCCAAGAACTGGATGCCCCTGTACGAGGAGGTATCGCACACGCCGTTTTTCGTGTGGGACCCGCGTTGTCCGCCCTCGGCGGGCCGGCGGCGAGCCGCGCTGGTCCAACCGGCGATCGACTTGGGCCCCACCTTGCTCGATTTCTTCGGCATGACTCCCACCAGGGACATGCTGGGCAAATCCCTTGCCGGGGCGATTGCCCACGACGACGACGTGCGCGCCGCGGCGCTGTTCGGCTACCACGGCAGCCGCATCAACGTCACGGACGGGCGCTATAAGTACCTGCGCGATCCGTTGTCCCAGGGATGCCCCGCCTACACGCTATCGACCAACATGATGCGCGGCTTCAAGCGCGCCGAGCAACTGGCCGGCGCCACGCTTGCCGAGCCGTTTGCCTTCACCAAGAACATGCCCACCCTCAAGATCGGGGGCGGCCACGGGGAACCGCGGCAGGAGGTGCAACACTTGCTTTTCGACCTGAAAGCCGACCCGCACGAGCAGCATCCGCTGGACGATCCGGTGATCGAGAAGAGGATGATCGATCACATGGTGCGACTGATGGACGAGGCCGATGCCCCCCCCGAGCAATATCAGCGCATGGGCTTGATTCACTAGACCTTGAGCATCTGCCCGTGACCGAGCATTTCCATTGGCTTCACCGCCGGCGGCGCAGCATCAGAATGCCGCCGAGTCCGAGCAATACCGCCGTCACCGGCTCCGGCACGGGGGTGAAGGTTACGTCAAGTATTGGGTCCTGCGCGGTACCCGCCAGACTCGCCCGTCACCTCCTCCATGGACCGCTCCGCCAGTCAGTAAGATGGTGCTGCCGACACGACGTGATCTTCCACCTGCCCTGGCCACCCGAGTCGCTGCCATCATGACCGCAAGGTGCCATCCTGACCCAAGCGCCACGACTGGGCCATCGGCAAAAGTCCGACCGCCGGCCCGGCACGCCCTGCGCCCCAATTTCCTCTTCGTGCTGGCCGATCAGCATCGCCACGACTGGCTGGGCTGTGCCGGCATGACGGCGCTGCGCACGCCCCATCTGGATGCCCTGGCCAAGCGCGGCACACGCTTGACGCGCACGTACTGCGCCGCGCCGGTCTGCGGCCCCTCACGCGCCTGCCTCGCCGCCGGCGTCGAATATCCACGCTGCGGCACGCCCAATCACAGCACCAACTTCCCCCTGGACCGCGTCACCTATTACCGCCTCCTTCGCGACGCGGGTTATCACGTCACAGGCTGCGGCAAATTCGACCTGCACAAGGCCACGCACGACTGGGGGGTGGATGGCCAGCACCTGCTCAAGGAGTGGGGATTCTCCGCCGGCTTGGACAACGCCGGCAAGCGCGACGCCGTGGCCCATGGCGCCGCCGATGAGCCGCGCGATCCTTACATGGCGTACCTGCATCAGCGCGGCCTGGCGCACGCGCATGCCGCCGACCTGGCCACGCGGCGCCACTACCATCACACCCATCCCACGCCGCTGGATGACCAAACCTATTGCGACAACTGGATCGGCCGACAGGCCCTGCGCCTGCTCGACGAGTCGCCGGCGGGCCGGCCCTGGCACCTGGTGGTGAATTTCGCCGGCCCGCACGAGCCGATGGATGTGACCGCCGACATGCACCGCTGGTATCGCGATCCGCCGGTGGACTTCCCGCCCCCGCACGATGGCGATCCTGACTACAGTGCCGACCAACATCAGCAGGTTCGGCGAAACTACGCCGCAATGATCGAGAACCTCGACCGCCATACCGGCCTGCTGGTCGACCAGGTGCGCCGGCGCGGCGAGCTGGAGCACACGATCATCGTCTACGCCAGCGATCACGGCGAAATGCTCGGCGACCACCGCCAGTGGGGCAAGGTCCGTCCCTGGGAAGCGTCAGTCCGTGTGCCGCTGATCATCGCCGGCCCCGCGGTGCGCCCCGGCGCCGTGACCGAGGCGCTGACCAGTCTCATCGACATCGGCGCGACATTCCTGGATTACGCTGGCCTGCTTTCGGGAGTGGAGCGCCCCAAGCACATGGACAGCCGATCGCTCCGTCCTGTGCTCGAAGGGCGCGCCCAAACGCATCGCATGCACGTCCGCTCGGGCCTGGGGCCGTGGCGCATGGTGCGCGACGATCGCTTCAAGCTGGTCACCGGCTTCACGCCCGATATGCCCGGCCGTCGCATCATGAAAGAAACCGACCCGGGCCAGGGCGTCATGCTCTGGGACCTGCGCGAAGACCCGAATGAAGATCACGACATCGCGCCGGACCGGCCTGACCTCGTGGCGCCTATGACCCAACTGGTCCATGGACGTTGATATGAACACCCAACCCAACTTCGTTGTGATCCTCACGGACGACCACGGCTACGGCGACTTGTCGTGCATGGGAAGCCAGGACTTCCACACGCCGCACCTGGACGCCCTGGCCGCCGGCGGCGCTCGCTTCACCAGTTTCTACGCCAACGCGCCCGTCTCCTCGCCAACCCGCGCCGCTCTGCTCACCGGACGCTACCCCGGCAACGCCGGCGTGCGCTCGATCCTGCGCGGCCATCGCACCTCCACCGGCCTGCCATCTTCCGTCCCCACCTTCGCCCGCGCGCTCCGCGACGCCGGCTACTTCACCGCCATGAGCGGCAAGTGGCACCTGGGCCTGGCCGACGGATGCCGACCGCGCGATCACGGTTTCGACCAGTGGTTCGGCCACCTGGCCGGCTGCATCGATTTCTTCTCGCACATTTTCTACTGGGACAAGTCCATCGACCCGCTTCACGACCTGTGGGACAACGACAAGGAAGTCTGGCGCAACGGCCAGTACATGACCCAACTGATCACCGAGCGCGCCATCGACTACATCCGCCAGGCAAAAGCACGGCAGCAACCATTCGTCCTCTACGTCGCCTACAACGCGCCGCACTATCCAATGCACGCGCCCAGGAAATATCTCGATCGCTTCCCGCACCTCTCCCCCGAGCGTCGCATCATGGCCGCCATGATCAGCGCCGTCGATGATGGCGTGGGTGACATCGTGGCCGAGCTCGAACGCCAAGGCGTCGGCGACAACACGTGCGTGTTCTTCACCTCCGACAACGGCCCCTCGCGCGAAACCCGCAACTGGCTCGACGGACGCACCGATCCCTACTATGGCGGCACCACGGGCCCCTTCAAGGGACACAAATTCAGTCTCTTCGAGGGCGGCCTGCGCGTTCCCGGGATCGCCAACTTCCCCCGCCGCTTCTCCCCCGGCCAGGTCATCGACACCCCCGCCGCTAGTATGGACATCATGCCGACCTTGCTCGCTCTGGCGGGCGTGGACGCGCGCGATCTGGAACTGAACGGCGCCGACCTGTCGGGCATGCTCACCCAGGGCGCCCCCCTGCCGCCGCGCGATCTGTTCTTCGAACAGTCCAATCAGACCGCCCTGCGCCGCGGGCCATGGAAACTCGTGCTCAATGGACGACTCGTCGAGACTGAGGGTCCCGTCGCCGATGTATTCCTGGCCAATCTCGACGACGATCCCGCCGAAAGCCGTAATCTCGCCGACAGTCACCCCGAGAAGCTCGGCGACCTGCGCGCCGCGGCCGAGTCCTGGCGCCAGGCGATCGACGCGCGCTGGACCGCCCAGTGGTTGCCGCTACAGACCTGAGCTTGTGCCCCCCACCATCGCCGCCAAGGGATCGGCCGTCCGCGCCATCCACTGCGCCAGTCGGTCACGATGCGATTGGAGCACCTGGCGATGGGCCGGCGATTGGGCCAGGTTGTGCATTTCACCCCAATCGCGGCGCAGGTCGAAAAGCTGCTCGCGGTGATTGCCCCGGTCGTAGACGACGTACTTGAAGTCGGCGGTGCGTGCCATCCGCCCCTGGATCCCCGTCGAGTCGCCAAAGCTGCAGAACTCCGTCTCGGCGAAAACGCAATCGCGCCATGCCGGCTCATGCCCCGCCATCAGCGGCAGCAGGCTTCGGCCCAGCAGATCGCCAGGCGTCACCGCCCCGGCGTAAGCGCAGATCGTCGGCAACAGATCCAGACCCAGCGAAACCAGATGCGCCTCGTCCACGCGCCCGGCCCGAGGCTGACGCGGATCGCACACGATCAAGGGGATCCGCACGCACTCCTCAAACAGCGCCTGCTTCTGGTTCCAGCGATGCGCCGCCGCCCCGTCGCCATGGTCGCTGGTGAAGATAACGATGGTGTTCTCCGCATGGCCGCTCTGCTCCAGGGCCTCGAGCACCTGCCCGATTTCACCATCGACCTTCTCGACCAGGCGATGGTACGCCCACAGGTACTGCCGCCAGTGATCGCCGTCCCAGTCGGGGGTCGGATACGCCTTGGGGTGACTGGGCCCAACGACCTGGCGCAGCACCGCCGGCTCATCGGCGGCGGGCTGGTGATTGGCCGGCAGCGGCGGGCATTGATCCGGCGCCGGCGGGTCGCCGATCGGCCCGCGCGGCAGCTTCTGCCCCCGCGCCCATTCGCAGATGTCATGCGGATTGATGAACATCGCCGTCAGGAAGAACGGACGATCGTGCGCCTTGTCAAGAAACTCGGCGCAGCGCCCCGGCATCTGGCTGTCCTGATTCTCGTTCTCCTGCGCCATCCACTCAAAGCCGTGAGTTGCCCGCTCGTCCTTGGGCAGCGTCAGGTGCCACTTGCCCACATAGCCGCATTCATAGCCGGCGTCACCGAGCAAGCGCCCAAGCATCGGCGCCGTCACCGCCCCGGGTTGCGGGTGGCGATTGATCTGGGCGCCGACCTGCCGGGGCATCCGCCCGGTCATCATGCTCATCCGGCTGGGCACGCACAGCGGCTGCGTGCAATAGGCCCGCTCAAAGCGCACGCCGCGCGCCGCCAGCCGATCCATCGCCGGTGTGCGCGGCCCCCCCGGAAGCTTCCCTTGACGCCCTGCAACACAACTCATCGCATCGGCGCACTGCTGATCGGTGACGATCAACAGAATATTGGGCCGCCCGGCGCGCTGATGCCCGCCGCCATCCGGTTCCGCTTGCTGATCCACGCGATGCGGTGTGCCCAACTGAACGGCGCGGTAGACCACGCCCATTCCGCCCTGGCCCAGCCGTCCCAGCACCTGGTATCCGTCGATGACGGGCAGATCGCCACCGGATTGGCCGCCCGGCGTCCCGGCCACACTCATGGGCAGACCCGAGGCGCCCAGCGCGCTGACGGTCGGCACCTCGGCTGATAGCTGCTGGTGGGACTCAGGCTCGGACATGACTCCAACCTCGTACGCGATCGCTTGCTGCCCTGAATGACAAGTACCCCCGGCTGGACTCGAACCAGCGACCTGCCGCTTAGAAGGCGGCTGCTCTATCCAACTGAGCTACGGGGGCGATGCTTATTTTAAGGCATATCTTGCGTTACCGGCATTCCCTGCTATCATGGTTGACACCCAGTTTGACACCCAAGCGGCACGAACATGGCCCGGCTGCAAGGGTGAAGACGACCACGGCCTGTAAGAAAATCGCATCATGGCTCGCCGCAAGTCTAGCACGGTAAAGCCCGGACGCCACCGCAACCCCGCCACGCTGGCGCTGCTGCGGTCGATGCACCTGCCCGAAGACTTCCCGCTGTCACCCCACCCGCCAAGCGGGCGCTGGTATCGGAAGATTCGCAAGGGCCGCCACTACTTCGGGAAGCTCGAAGACCCCCAGGGGGCGCTTGACGTGTACCTGGCCCAACGTGACGACCTGCTGGCGGGCCGCAAGGTGCGCAAGGTGTCAGAAATGGGTGTCAGTGTGGCCGACGTATGCAATGCTTTCCTGACCGCCAAGCAGCAGAGCATGGACGCCGGCGAGTTGACCGGCACAAGCTGGCACCACTACTTTCTGACCTGCCGGGCCGTGGCGAAGGTGATGGGCCGATCCCGCGTCGTGTCCGATCTGACCCCCGAAGACTTCGGCGCGTTGCGGGCTGAGTTCGCCAAGACTTGCGGGGCGCATGCGCTGGCGGGCCATGTCCAGCGGACGCGCTCCCTGTTCAAGTTCGCTTTTGACTCGGCCATGATCCCCGCCCCGATTCGGTTCGGCCCGTCGTTCAAGCGCCCCAAGCCGCAAGCCATGCGGCAAGCGCGCGCCGCCAAGCCCGCCCGGATGTTCGCCCCCGCCGAAGTGCGCCGCCTGATCGACAATGCCGACGTGCCAATGAAGGCGATGGTACTGCTGGGCATCAATGCGGGGCTGGGCAATGAGGATATCGCCCGCCTGGAACAGCGACACCTTGACCTGAGCGCCGCGACGTTGGACTTTCCCCGCCCCAAGACGTCTATCAGCCGGCGGGCCTGCCTGTGGGTGGAAACTGTCGCCGCGATCCGCGCCGCGATGGAAGCCCGGCCCAAGCCCAGCGACCCGGCCGACATGGATCTGATTTTCATCACCAAGTACGGCAACCCCTGGACACAGCGCGAGCTTCGCAAGGTGGACAAGCCCAGGCCCGGCAAGCCCGACCACAAGTTGCACAACGTCGATTCGGTACGGCTGCAATTCAATAAGCTGTGCAAGGCTCAGGGTGTCCCGCCACTGGGCTTCTACAGTTTGCGGCATACCTTCAGCACCGTGGCCGAAGGTTCGCGGGACTTCCCCACGGTCGAGCTTGTCATGGGCCACGAGGATTACAACCGCATGGCAACCCGCTACCGCGAAGGCATCGACAATGACCGGCTCCGGGCCGTCGCCGACCATGTACGAAACTGGCTCGGCCTGACCCGCGAAGATGTCGCTGTGCTGGCGAAGATCGGATAGCATCAAACCATCGGGCACGCGGATTGATCCCCGCGTGAACGGTTCGCCGGCGGACGTGGACCTATCCCCCACGATTCGCCGGCGGGCCGGCCCGGCATCAAAGGGATAGGTCATGCCAAACTGGATTACCGATTACCTGAACGGGCGCGCCATGGCCCGGTACACCGCGCAAGAGACAGCAAAGGCGCTGCGGGAGGGCACCGACGCAGCGGCCCAAAACAAGGCAACAGGAAGCCCGGAAGTTCAGCGTTGCGCCATGCTCTACAAGCAAGCTGTCGACGCCGACCTGTCTCTGCGAACCGACCGGGCCGTATGGGATTGCCTCACGGAGCAGCACGACAAGGCCGACCTGCCCCCGTCGTTTAAGGCGTTCCGCCAGACCGTTACGCGCGCCCGCAAGGCCGGCTTGCTGCCCATGAAGCGCTGCGGCGAGAAGCGGATCGGCAAGTCCGTGGTTCGCCGGAAAGACATCTGACGTTTGCGACAGTTTGCGACATTTCAATTGTCGCAAAGATTTCATTAACCCGCATGGCGCAACGCTAGGCGGGTTTTTTCGTGCGCGTTTGCGACAACGCGGCGGCGTCTGATTGTCGCATCCGTGGTTTATAGACCCTTGACCACGGAGTGCCGACCGATGACCACGAACAGTCTGAACACCTGCCTGAGCGTCCCCGAATACGCGCACCTGCTGGGCATCAGCGCGGCCCAGGTTCGCGGCTATATTGAGCGCGGCGAGCTTGAAGCCATCGACACGAGCGAAGCGGGCGCGACCGGACAGCGGCCCCGCTGGAAGATTTCGCCGGATGCCATCGAACGATTCGAGGCCCGCCGCTCCAGCCTGGCCCGCCGACGCATTGACGCCACGCCAGCACCGCGCCGGCCTGAGTCAGTCACCAAGTTCATCTGAGCCATCTTGCGCATGCCGCAAGCGCCCTGCTTTGCAGGTTCGGGCGCGGCGGCAATAAAAGGATTCACCATGATCTTACACACCAAGGACGACCCAGGCGAAACACGCGACGGATGGCAAACCGTCGTCCTTCGCGGCGGACCGCATGATCGGCAGACGATGGTTATTCCCGTCGATCAGGATTCAATCACCTGTTGGGACGGCCCGGACCAGCATGTCTACACGCGGTTTAACAATCGTCCGCTGCTGTTCCACGAATCGCGCATCGCGCGGATGCTGGGGGGTGGAAGATGAGCGGCACCCCGATTGAGCTTCTCCTGGAAAAGCTGCCCGACGCCAAGAAAAACGGCACCGGCTGGATGGCGAAATGCCCGAGCCACGAAGACCGCCGGCCGAGCTTGAGCGTCGGCGTCGGCGACGATGGCCGCGCCCTGATTCACTGTCAAGCCGGATGCACCCCCGAAGCGGTTGTAGCGGCGCTGGGCCTGACTTTGGCGGACTTGATGCCGCCACGCACCAACGGCCACGCCACGGCTACCAAGCCACGCGGGAAGATAGTCAAAACCTACCCGTATCACGATGCCGACGGCAACCTACTTTTCGAGTCGGTACGGTTCGACCCCAAGGACTTTAAGCAGCGCCGGCCCGACGGCAACGGCGGATGGATATGGAACCTGCAAGGTGTAGACCGCGTGCTCTATGGCCTACCCGCGTTGCTGCAAGTAGACTCGGAAAGTTTCGTTTTCGTGACTGAGGGAGAAAAGGACACCGACCGGCTGATGGCTTGCGGCATCATCGCCACCACCACATCCGGCGGCGCTGGCAACGGCCACAAGACCGACCTTGCACCCTTACATAGTCACCATGTAGTCTTCCTGCCCGACAATGACAAGGCCGGCCGCGAGCATGTCGAGGCGCTGGCCCAGGCGTTGGACGGCAAGGCGGCATCTATTCGCGTGCTGGCGCTGCCCGGCCTGCCTGAAAAGGGAGACGCGAGCGATTGGCTTGACGCCGGCGGCGACATAGAAGACCTGGTGGGCATGGCCGAGCAAGCGCCTTTGTGGACGCCGGCGACGGCCACGAGCAAGGCCACGGGTGACACGGCAGACGATGGCGCCCAGGGTAGTCGGCCCAAAGTATCGAACGTGGATATCGAGGAAGTCACCTTGCCGGATGGTGAGAAAGCCATCGTTACAACGGCCAAGACTCCCGACGAAGTAGGTACAAACGTATTCCAGAAAGTAGGCCCGATCTACGCGCTTGGTAATCGCGGCTTGTTCGTACCCGATGCACAGACGGTACGCTTTCTCCCCGATGATGCGGCTGCGTTTGCATGGCTGAAAAACAACGCCGAAGTGTACTGGGCGGCGCGAGCGAATCGCGGCGGCACCGTGGTGACGCGGGCTGAGTTCATGGCCCACCTGAGCGCATGTCCCGCCGAGCGCTTCGCCGATGTTTCGGAGTTGCCCCATCATCCGTCCGTGCCGGCGACGTTCTACTGTGATACAAAACTGCCCAGCCCCAACCCGGCGCGGCTGACAGAGTTTCTTGACCACCTGAACCCGGCGACGCCAACGGATAGGGCGCTACTGGAAGCCATGATCCTGACCCCCGGTTCGGGTATCCAGTGCGGCGCACGTCCCGCCTTTGTGCTGGCATCGGACTATGGACGAGGATCGGGCAAGACGGCCACGGCTGAGGCTGTCGCCTTTATCTGGGGCGGCTCGGTGGATACATCACTCGCCACGCGGGACGGCATCGACCGGCTACGCCAGCGGTTACTACACGACTCCACAGCCATGCGGCGCGTCGTGCTGCTGGACAACCTGCGCGGCACCACGTCCAACGCCGAAATCGAATCACTGATAACCGCCGGCGACATCCAAGGCCACAAGCTCTATGTCGGCGACGCGACCCGTCCCAACCGCCTGACGTGGATCGTCACCGCCAACAGCCCCAGCCTATCCCGCGACCTGGCCGACCGTTCAATCGTCATCCGAATCGGACGGCCCCATAGGTCGGACTTCACCGGCTGGGCGCTGCGGTTCATTGCCGAGCATCGCATGGCGCTTGTGGCTACGGCAATAGCCCGGCTCGCCGGCCCGGCCCTGTGTTCAATTCCGGCGGACTGTCGCGACCGCTGGACGGCCTGGCAAGATGCCGTGCTATGCCGAGTCGATGGCGGCGACCTGGCGGCGGCCGAAATCATCGCGCGTCGGCCATCGGTCGATGCCGACGCCGAAGACTGGGGCGAGTTCGAGAATGAAATCCGCGAAATCATCCGGGCCATCGGCCACGACCCGGATACCGAAACCGTCGCCATGCCGCTGACTGTGCTGGCGGCCCGCCTGTCGGCCACGACGAATCTGCATTGGACGCCCAAGGGCCTGGCGTCCCGGCTGGGCGAGTTTGCCGGCGTTGACGGCGCGGAGCAATTCACCCGCAACCCGTCCCGATCCGCTGGCGGGCGGACGTGGTTATGGCATCCATCAAAGCGTCCCGCCATGCGTCCCGAAACTACCCCAGAAGCGTCCCGCACGGTCCGCGTCGAGTACCCGGACTTCGCCCGGCTCAACCCCCGCACCCTTGAACGGATAGACCGATGGACCTGAAACACCCCAAATACGGGACACATGGGACGGGTACGGGACGCTTCACGGGACGCATTGCAGAGCGCGTAAATACCTTGCGGCACGGCACAAACGAAACAGCGGGACACATGGGACGGGTGATATGGAAAAAGTCAGAACGTTAGTGAAGTTAGACGCAGAGAAACAGGCAGAGAGTCACAGAGGGATAAGAGTAGTGCGCGAAGCGTCCCAAGCGTCCCGCCACGGCCACGCCAGCACCGACCCCCCAGGAGGTGGACCGATGAACCGGAACGCACCACGCGGCGACGTAGGCGGCCTGTGTGGCACCTGGCGGCACCCAGGGGGGGGTCGATGGGTCCTGGCAAACGCTTCGAGGCAGGATGGCTAATTGGGAACAGCCACGAAACCCGACTTTCTTTCTTTTGGACATAGTGAAGGAGGCGTGAAATGACTCGAAAAGGCCGTGAAAATAGACTCGCGGCGTTGGCTGCGGCGGCGCAGCGACCGGCACGGAAGCGCTCACCAGCACCTGCGGCTGTCGTGGCCGAGTCGCCAGAAATTGGCACGGCCAAGCGCCACATTCCAAGCTGGATACCTTCGTCTGCGCCGATGCCGTTTGGACGCAACGACTCGCCAGTCAGCGACGTGCTGTACCTGGAGCGGCCACGTTGTCCCGCCTGCGAGTCCCCCGACCTGCGCACGCTTCGCAGCGTCGCCAACCAAGGCGACGGGTCAACGCGACGGCGAACCGTCTGCAAAAGCTGCGGCCATCGGTTCTCAATCGTCATCGAGTAGTTACCGCACTGCCAAAATATGGCAAGCACCACCTTAACCCCGTTTAGGATTCTCGCACATGACCGACAGCACCAAGCAACCCGAAGGCGTGTCAGTTCCCTGGTTGTGGTCAGTTCCATGGCTGTGCAAGCAGCATCGAGCGGTCCCGCCGAATGTCATCATCACCGGCATCAACGTCCTGCACCTGTCGCCGGCCCTGGTCATCGACGGCGTGGAGTTCCGGGACGGCAACCAATACGCGCAGCTTCAGCGCTGGCTGCTGGAAGCCGCGAAGCAAGAGTTGTCGCAGTCGGCCGCACCGATGGAGCCGTCCGCGCAAGCGCGAAGCCTTGCCCACGCCGACCCTCAAGACCTGTGCGACCGCATCGAGCAGGAGCGCGACCCCGACCGGCGCCGCGAGCTCGTGTTCGGCCTGGCCGTCGCGCTGGGCCAGCGCTCGCGCACGCCGTCGAGTGAGGCAGGCGAAATCGTCGAGCACCTGCAAAAGTTGGCGGCCGGCGACGTTTCGCAAGTTGAAAACATTCGGGAGTGGATCACTCACAACCTGATCGTTGGAGCACGCGAGCAATGACCACCCCCATCATCCGCGCCGCCGGCACCACCGACCTGCTGCACCTGCAAGCATCCGCCACGATCGAGGCGGCCGCCGGCAAGACGCCACGAGTTGAAATCTCCGCCTATGACGGTGGTGTAATGGTCGTCGCCGGCTTCGGCCCGGTTGCGGTCGATCTGGCCGGCATGGAGTTACCTCCACGGCTGAATCTTCTGGCCGATCACGAGTCGGTCATCGGTTCCATCGTCGGCACCGCCACGCCGGCGGTCGCGGGTGGGCGCACCCTCACCGCCAGCGGCACCTTGAGCAGCGCTACCCCAGCGGGGCAGACGATTATCGCGCTGCACCGTGACGGCGTGACGTTCGAGGCGTCCATCGGAGCCGAGCCGGTGGAGCGGCGCTTTGTTCGTGAGAAGGAAAACATTGTTGTCAATGGCCGTTCGATCACCGCCGAAGTAGGCGGGTTCCTGCTGGTCACAAAATCACGGCTCAAGGAAATCTCCGTCGTCCCGGTTGGGGCGAGCGCGAATACCGCGGTATCAATCGCCGCAAGAGGAATCACCATGAAGTTCAGCGAATGGCTCAAGGCCAAAGGTTTCGACGAAGCCACCATCACCGACACGCAGCGCGCGAGCTTGCAGGCGGCCTACACCGCCGAGCAGACCGGCGGCACCGCCACGGCGACCGCCGACCCCCGGCAAGTCGAGTTGCAGCGGCAGGCCGACATTACGCGCATCGCGCATGCCTTCCCGCATGTTCAGCAGGAGGCCATCACCGCCGGCTGGGACGCAACGCGAACGGAGCTTGAGGTCATTCGCGCGTCGCGTCCATCCGCGAGCTTCGCCGGCGGCGGCAACGGGCGCATCGGCACCGGCGACAAGCTCGTGGCCGAGGCCGCGCTGCTGATGGTCTGCGGCTACGAAAGCGCCGCGGCCAAGCTGGGCCACGACGGGCAGGCCATCGAGGCGGCACGCTCGCTCGGCCTGAACAACCTGCGCGCATGGGATGCCTTCAATAACCGAATGCACACCGACGGCGCGCCGAGCCTCCGCGCCGGGTTCAGCACCGCGAGCCTGGCCGTCCTCATGTCCAGCATCCCGAAGATGCTGCTGCAAGAGTTCGAGCAGGCGCCGGCGTCGTGCGACTCCCTGGCAAGCTGGCAGTCGCTTCCCGACTTTAAGCAGCAGTCGTTGTATCGCCTGCTGGCTCTCGGCGGCGGCCTGGAGGAAGTCGGGCAGGACGGCGAGCTCCATCACGGCAACCTGTCCGAGTCCGATACGCGAATCACGTTGGGCACCTACGGCAAGATGTTCACCATCACACGCAAGGCGCTGGCGAATGACGACGTGCAGGCCATCGCCAGCATCCCGCGCATCATCGTCATGGAAGCATCCCGCCTGCGTGGTGAGAAGTTCACGGCGCTGCTGGCGGCCAATCTTGGCAATTTCTTCCACGGCAACAACTCCAATATCATCGACGACGTATTGGCATTCGCCGGCTTGAATGCCGCACTGGTGAAACTGCGAAGCCAAGTCGATGCCGACAACCGGGCGCTCGGCTTGCAGCCGTTCGCGCTCTTGTGCGGCCCGGCGCTCGAAGCCACGGCACGCCAGCTTGTCTCGAACATGGCGTTGACCCGCGACCAAAGCGCCGACCTGCAATCGACCGCGAATCCCTTCGGCGCGATGAATCTCCGGGTGGAGGTCGAGCCGCGATTGGGCACCGCCGTGGAGTGGTATCTCACGAGCCGGCCGGCCGATGGTGCCATCATCATCGGCACGCTGAATGGCGCGAAGGTCCCGGTCGTCGAAACGCCGGACGCTGCGCCCAACGTGCTGGGCGAAGTCATCCGTGGTTTTTACGATTTCGCAATCGCGTTGTGCGAGCCGCGGGCCATCGTCAAGAGCAGCGGCGACGCCGGCGCATAACTTGCCTTGTCTGGGCAGCGCCCCTGCTGGCGCGCCTCTTCAAAGGGTGGCTCGACGGCGTCTTGACGGCCGTCGCCGAGTTTTGCAAGGTGTAAGACCCCGGCGCGTTGCCGGGGTTTTTCACAGAGGCCCAGCGGCATGAGCAGCACCATCGAGGCGCAGCATGACCGACTTGCATCGCAGTTTGACGTTGCCGCCGGCTTACTTCTGGACCTGTCCGAGATCCTGCGCGACTCGCCATCGGCCGGCCGCGTCCGATGGAAAATGACCCACGACTCAGGCATCCGCGAGCGCCTGCGCATCATCGAGGCCGCCGGCGATCCGCTGCACCTGGTCGAGCAGTTGCGGTCGATGCTCAACAATCGCGCCACGTTGGCCCAGGACGCGGCCCAGCACCGGACGCCCTGACCATCGACCCGCCACGCCACGCGCACCACGTCAAGGCCACGGCCCGGCGCTGGCACTTCAAGGCATCAAGGCGAAAGGCACCCGGCAGAGGCCGTCCCTGGCGTTCCGCGAAAGCTGTATGTGGTCCCCAGGCTTCGCAAGCTGCACCTGGACCGGCTGGTCATGCACCTGGCGAAGCTGGCGCGTTGCGTTACGATAATGACACGATGAAACCGTCACCACCCGTTACGGCAAAGTGCATATCCTGCGGCAAGCGTTTTGCGCAATCCCGAAAAGACGCGCGGTATTGTTCTGGTGCGTGCCGGCAGGCGGCCCAGCGGGCGCGCGCAAAGCAACCCGACTTTGCGCGGGAGATTGAAAAGGCGCGATTGCACTACTGGTCGCTTGTACACGAAGCGGCTGTCGCGCGAGGTGTTGCTCCGAGCCAGCTTGTGACAGAGCAAGCCCAATACATTGATGAGGCAGGCAATGTCTACATCGGTGGTTTTCCCGGTGTGGGTCGCTATGCCGGCAAGACTGGTCGGGCTCGCGAGGGCTGGAACACTTGGGGCGCTGAGGCTGCGCCACCGCCTTGGCGATGCCCGCCATCCCAATCACCACGTCACCCCCACGTCCCCACCGCTTCGCCACGTTGACCCCTGGCACGTCCCGCGCCTCGTGGCCCACCGCCGCCACCATGCTGCTGGCCCGGCGGTACAACCGGGCGAAGAAAGCGCATGGCCAACGGGGGAAGAAAAAGATGGATCAAAATGACCCATCTTCCACCGCCGAGCGTCTCGCCAAGGAACACGGCGTCTCACCGGCGACAGTCAAACGCGCCGCCAAGTTTGGCGACGCTGTTGAGAAGTTGGACAAAGCCGGAGTCAGCGCCTCAACCGCCATCACGTCAACCGCACCGCCACGGCTGCCGCTGGCACGTCCCGCGCCTCACGCCCACCGCCGCCACCATGCTGCTGGCCCGGCGGTACAACCGGGCGAAGAAACGGGAAGGCGGTAGTGGAAGGAACCAACACAGCGAGGAACGGGATCAAAATGACCCCGTTGCTCAGCGCACTGCCGAGCGTCTAGCCAAGGAACACGGCGTCTCACCGGCGACAGTCAAACGCGCCGGCAAGAAGCGCTTCAACGAAGTGCGACGCGAGATCAAGCGGGCCGAGGTCAAGGAAGCCGTCAAGCTGCCCGACGCCAAGTACCGCTACCATGCTGCTGGGCAGGCGGTACAACCGGGCGAAGAAAGCGCATGGCCAACGGGGGAAGAAAAAGATGGATCAAAATGACCCATCTTCCACCGCCGAGCGCCTAGCCAAGTACCGCCACCATGCTGCTGGGCAGGCGGTACAACCGGGCGAAGCGGATCAAGGGCTTTCAATCAGCCGGACCTGGACGCGGTAAAACACTGGGTCAAAATGATCCAGTGTTTATCAGCACCGCCGAGCGTCTCGCCAAGGAACACGGCGTCTCACCGGCGACAGTCAAACGCGCCGGCAAGTTCGCCGACGCCGTTGAGAAGTTGGACGTCAGCGCCTCAACCGCCATCACGTCAACCGCTTCGCCACGGCTGCCCCTGCCGCGTCCCGCGCCTCGTGGCCTACCGCCAGCACCGGCACGGCGGCGACGCGGCAGGGGGGAGCGTAGCGGCTTGTGCAAAATGGGTGTCAGTGACACCCACGCCCCCACCTTAACCGGCGCAAACCGACAGGCAAAACCCGCCTGACACCCACGAAAACGCCTATATTCAAGGTAAAACCTGCCTTAGAAGGCGGCTGCTCTATCCAACTGAGCTACGGGGGCGAGGCGTCGTGCTGCGGCAATTCTACCACCGCGTTCCCACAGTGCGAAGAAACTCGGGGTGAACCACCAGGACACCAAGCACACCAGGAGGACTGACAAAGCAACATTGAACACGAAGACACGAAGGCACGAAGACACGAAGAAGAAGGAGCGAACAACAGATGACGAATGAAGCTCCAGATTTCCAGTTCAAATGCAGTGCTGTCGGTGGTGTTTCATCATTCGAGACCTTCGATTAACCACCAAGACACCAAGGAACACCAAGAAAGGCAGTAATCTTTTCGCATGAATTCCTTGGTGTTCTTGGTGTCTTGGTGGTTCAATTCAGTTTTTCGAAAGTCTCATTCGAATCTGATCATTGAAATTCCATTCGTCATTCGAATTTCGTCATTCTTCCTCTTCGTGCCTTCGTGCCTTCGTGTCTTCGTGTTCATCTTTCCCGATCACAACCGCACGACCATGCCGTCGAAGGCGACCTCGACGCCGTGGGGCAGGAAGGCGTGCACCAGTTCCTCGTGCAGCAGGCCGCCGTTATGGGAAAAGTGCGTGGCGATGAGGCGTGTGCGCTGGACGATGGCGCCGCGCTGGCGCAGTTGCTCGATCGACTTGAGGTTGGCCTCGATGTTCTGGTGATGCTCGCACTTGGACGGGCTGCCGCCGTGCGTGCAATCCAGGAGCACCAGGTCCAGGGCGACGCCGTCGGCCAGGGCGTCGAGGGTGGCCTGGGGGTAGTAGCCCGAGTCGTGGCCATAGAAAATCGTCTTGCCGCCGCGGGTGATGCGATAGAGCAGCGCCTCGGGACAATGGGCCGCGGGCAGGGGCAGGACGGTGTCGCCGGTGGGCGTGGTGAACGGCTCGAGGGGCTGCACCAGGCGCAGATCCAGCCG
Source organism: Phycisphaeraceae bacterium (assembly GCA_040878035.1). GTDB lineage: Bacteria > Planctomycetota > Phycisphaerae > Phycisphaerales > Phycisphaeraceae > JBBDMX01. Next base: position 29,677 of record JBBDMX010000018.1, read on the forward strand.
CCATTTGGCCACGTCGGCGAGCACCCGGCGAATCTCCGCCAGCACCCGCGCGTTGCCGTAAATCACGATCGGCGTGTCACCGCGCGTCTTGGTGTACGGCGGCGAAGCACGCCTCAAATCCGTCGCATAGAGGTGATCGGCATGGTCGTGCGTGAAGAGGATCGAACGCACCTTGCCCAGCGACCGGCGCACGCGCTGCATGTGATCCATCGTCCCCGGGCCGTAGTCGATCTTCAGGTCGTCGTCGATCAGCGCGCCCGAGTGAGCGCGGATGTTGGGTCCGCCCCGCCGCCGCGCTTCGGTGCAGGCGGCACAGTCACAGTACCCCGCGGGCCAACTATCCGCCGCCGCCGTACCCAGAAGCAACAGTTCCATCGCAGACTCCAATCAGGAAGAAACAGGGATGAACACGAAGACACGAAGACACGAAGAAGAGGAAGGGAAAATGACAAATGACTAAATTCGAATAGTGAATGAAATCACAAGGACCAAATACCAATGACGAAACAAAACCGCTGACGATGCGTGCTTGGATATTGGAATTTGGAATTTCATTTGTCATTCGTCATTCGAATTTCGTCATTCTCCTCTTCCCTTTGTGTCTTCGTGTCTTCGTGTTCACTCTCTGATTCACCCCGCGTCGCGGGCGGTCACCGTGGCGGGCTCCAGATGTTCCACGTCGTACACGCAGCCATAGCGGTATTCATGGCCGCGGCCGCTGGCGCGGTAGATCAGATGGGTCAGCGCGGCGTTGGGGCAGGCGAATTCACCGGGCACGGGATTGTCGGGCGCCGCGGGCAGCCGGCCGTCGGCGAGCATCATCGGTATGGCCCGGCAGGCTCCGCCGTGGGTCACCACCAGAATGCAGCGCAGCGGGGAAGCCTGCCCCGCCGCCGCGGCCACCGCCGGCAGGCGCCGCAGGGCCGCGCAAATGCCCGCCTGGTATTCGGCCTCGGTCTGTGCCCCGGGCGGCAGCGCGCCCGCCGCAAGGTTCAACCGCTGACGCAGGTCCACCCGCTCCTGCGGGTTCAATCCCTCGAACGTGCCGTAGCAGCGCTCGCGCCAGGCCGGGTCGTAGCGCACGTCCAGCTTCAGCGCCGCGGCGATCGGCGCCGCCGTCTCCATGGCGCGGGGCAGATCGGAGCTGATGATCAGGTCAATGCGTGGGGTAAACGTCGCCAGCCGCCGCGCCACCAGTTGCGCCTGCCGGTGACCCAGGGCGTTGAGCGAGGTGGGCCGATGGCCTTGCACGATGCCGAATTGGTTGGCATCGGTCTGACCATGGCGCACCAGCAGAATGTGCAGGGAATCATCCATTGGTGTGTGAGCAAAATCACCATCCCCCGAGATGGCAAGAGCACATTTGTATCAGAAATGTTATAAAATGGCAATGCTCCGTCTCTCCCGTCTAGCGGGTGACGCGAAGCGTCCCTCCCCCCGGATGCGCGGCAAAGACGCCGCGGCTACGACAAGCAAAAACGTCAGGAATCACGCGCCCAGATCAGAAATCAGAAATCACAAATGCCCCCAACCCTCGCCACCCTCCCTATCATCGACGCCCACGTGCACGTCTTTGACCGCACGCAATGCGACGCCATGCTCGCCGACGTCGCCTACACCGGCGCCGCCCAACTTGCGGTGCAGGTCACCGGCCGCGACGTCAACGACCCCACCGGCGCACAGCTCCGCAATGCCGTCCACTTCAAGCGGCAACGCCCCGCCGACATCTTCATCTTCGGCGGCCTGGACTTTGCCGACATGATCCGCGGCGCCCCGCCACGCATCCCCTTCGCTCAGCAGGCACAGATGCTCCAAGCCATGGGCTGTGACGGCCTGAAACTGCTCACCGGCAAACCCAACTATCGCCAGGCCATCAACCACCCGCTCGACGGACCGGCGTTCCAACCTCTCTTGCACTGGCTCGAGGAATCACGCTTCCCCGTTCTCTGGCACGTCAGCGATCCGCCCGAATTCTGGAGCCGCGACACCGTCCCGCTCTGGGCCAAAAGACGCGGCTGGTGGTACGACGCCTCCGTCCCGCCACGACTCCAAATCGAGCAGGAGATCGACCGCGTGCTGCGCCGCCATCCGCGCCTCAACCTCATTCTGCCCCACTTCTTCTTCCTGTCCAATCGCCTGGACGAAGCCGCGACGCTGCTCGAAGCACATCCAACCTTCCACTTCGACCTGGCGCCGGGTGTCGAGATGCTGCACAATTTCACCGCGCATCGTCAGGAGGCACGCGAATTCTTCCTGCGCTTTGCCGATCGCATCGTCTTTGGCAGCGACTTTGGCTTGTCCTGCGGCTGGCACCGCGACCGCGGCATGATGATCCGCCGGTTCCTCGAAACCGATGAGCCCTTCGCCGTGCCCCAAGACCCCGCGATGTCCCCCGACGATCGTCCACCCTTGCGCGGCCTGGCGCTGCCGACCGACGCGCTGAAGCAGATTTACGCCGGCAATTTCCAACGCATCGTCGCCGCCCAGCCGCGACCGCTGGCGCCCGATGCCGAGCAGCGTATAAGCGCGCTGTACGCGGACGAATCAGTAAGTTTAGCGGGTGACGCGAAGCGTCCCTTCGCCCCCCCACCACCGATCCGCATCATCGACGAGAGCGCGATGACCGCGCGCGACGACCAGCGCATCCGCCAGAGCCTGTGCCTCTGCTTCTCCGCCGACGCCGACACGTTCGGCCAATCCCGCGCCTGGCACGGCAGTGGGCCCGCCTTCTCCATCGTGATCCAGCACGAGGACCGCATCATCGCCCACGTCGGCGTCGTCGATCGCCATCTGACCGCCGGCGATTCACTCCTCCGCGTCGCCGGCATCCAGAACGTCATGGTGCTGCCCGACCACCGCGGCCAGCACCTGGCGGACCAGGTCATGCTCGCCGCCATGCACGAAGCCCGTCGCCGCGCCTACGACGCCGGCCTGCTCTTCTGCATCCCCGCGCTCGAAGCCCTCTACCAACGCTGCGGCTGGACCACCCTCCCCGACCGCCCGGTCATCCGCCTCGACGCCGGCCGCGAATGCCCCCTGCCCGGCAAGAACATCGCCATGTGGCACCCGCTCAAGCTCACGCATTTCCCCGCCGGCACGATCCACCTGCGCGGCAACGACTGGTGAGGCGCCAATGAGTGGTACGTCGCCATGGCCGGGTTTAGAGTCCCGAAGGGACGTGACAATGAGTAGCTCGGGGCGTAAGCCCCGAGATCACACGGCTCAAATGTCTGAGCCCGGGAGGGGCGCCACATCATTCCAGGTAATACTGCGGGTCGTACGCGATGCCGTGGCGATTCAGGAACTCGACGAGTTCGTCCACGTACGACTTGTGCCGGTGATGCTCCTCCTGGTTCTTGATGTATGTCAGCAGCGCAGCCTCGGTGGACTTGGACACCGAAAACGCCGCGTACTTGGTTTGCCATGCGAACGCAGGATCGTGGTTTTCGTGAACCCATCGCGATGAGTTGGCTTTGATAGTCTTAACTAGCTCGGCAATGGTGATCGTCGCCGGCATCGATACGTACAGATGCAGGTGGTCCTCGATCCCGCCGGCTTTGATCAGCGGTGCGTGGATACTCTCGCAGATGCCGTGAATGTAACCGCAGAGATCGCTGCGCCATAAACCCTTGAGGCGCGCTTCACGATTTCGTGTGGACCAGATCAGATGTACGCGAACGTGGAGGAAGGCCGACATGAGGAGTCCCCTGGCATGAAACCTGGCAAGATGATACGACACCCGCTTCGATGTGTCGCCCCTCCGGGGCTCAAATCATTGGGGACCGCCTGATCTCGGGGCTTACGCCCCGAGCTACTCATTGTGCTGTCCCTCCGGGACTCAAACCTATGCCTCTTCCGGGGGCTTACGCCTCGCGAGACTCTTTGGGTGCGCTGCCCTTCTCAATTCACATTCGTCGCGCTGATGCAAAAGGGGCTGCCGGGGAATTCCAGGATGCCACCGCACTCGAATTCGTCCTTGCCCTGGGGGCCCATGCCGTAGACCGCGCCGCCCTGGGTGGCGAACTTCACCGCGGTCCAGCGGTAGTTGAGGATCTTGCGTCCGCCGAAGTCGGCGACGGTGATCAGCCCCGCTTCGATGCCGTGCGTGTCGGCCATCTCCACGTACACCGGGTCGATCAGCCGGGCGTCGCGCAGGCGGCGAATGATCTGCGCCTCCTGGCGCGAGGCCTTGATCCACTGGATTTCGCGGTCGCCGCGGCAGACCGCGATGAGGGTGTCGCGCGAGCCCTTCTGATACGCCAGGCACGTCGGGTTAGCGCCGATGGCAAGCGTGTGCAACCGCGTGACGTCGTCCGCAATGGCGGCGCCGGGGGTCGCCAGGCCGCCGACGCCCAGCACGTGCAGCTCGCCCTTTTCCGAGGCGGCGTAGGCCAGCGCCTTGTCGCCGCCGCTGAGGCTGGCCAGCACGGCCGTGGGCCGCTCGATCGCCAGCGTCTTGACCACCGTGGGCTGCCACTTGGGCTCGTGTGCAAATGTGTAGGGCCATTGATCGGCGGCCGCGCCGAGGTTGCGCGTCTGCTGATAGCTCTCCTGGCTGTCAAAATACATCTGCCGCACGTAGGCAAACAGCGGCTCCAGATCGAGCAAGGCGACCTGGCCCTCGGACTTGGAGGCGACAATGGCAAAGCCGGCGTTGCTACAGTAGGCCGCGTTGCTGCCGGTGGCGAAGCTCCGGCGGGCAGCGGCGTCGTCGAGGTTGAAATTCCTGAGCAGCCCGGCGTGGCCATCGGCGCCATTGACCCGGCCGCCCATACGGTTGCCCACCGCGGAAATGCTGCTGGGATACTTCAAGTCCGGCAGCTCCACGTAACCCAGCAGCTTGATGCCGGTGATGATCGCCACGTTGGGCAGGCAGGGGTAGTCGTCGGGCCACTCGTGGGCAAAGCCGCTGGCCTTGCCGCTGCCCACCAGCGCCAGCACGGCAACCTGGCCTTGCTGGCGGCGACTGTCGTAGATCGTCACCAGGGCAAACTCGTTGCGATTGGTGACGCTGATGGCGGTGGGGATTTTGTCGGGGGGGAATCGGAAGGTGGCGTTGTTGCCCGCGGCGGTAGCGGTGCCGGCGGTGGCGACGAGTCCGGAGGAAAAGACGATCAATCCCAGGTTGGACCAGCCGCCCATGCCCCGCGCCATGGCCAGCGGCGTACCGCGCGCGTTCCACGCCTTGGCCGCCGGCTCGGGCCGAAAGCCGCCCCACCACGGCGGCTCGGGACTCTCCGTCCAGCACCCGTGCGCCCACTCGATGATCGTCACGCGGTCCACGCCAAATCCGCGCGGGCCACCGTAAAGCACCTGGCCCTGCGTGCTGCTGTAGTCGCCCGCATTACCCTTGTTCCAAGGCCCGCCGATCTGGTACGGCCGACCCCCCTTGTCCTGCTTCCGCGGCGCCAGGTAGACCGTCGGAAAGGCTTCCTTCGTCCCGCGGTGGTAATGGTCATAGGCCGGCCCCAGCCGCCGGTCCAATCCCGCGTAACTGAAGTCCAGCAACTCGCGCAGGCCATCAGCGGCTGACGATGGCGCCGCGGCGGCGCGTGGCGGCGACTTGGCTTCCTCCCCCCACGCCGCGCCCTGCGACAGGATCACGACCAACGCAAAGTGCATGGCGCAGCCGCGCCATCGCCCAAGTCTGCCCAGTCTGTTGTGCTTCGTTAACGCCATGCTCGCACCCACCCCAAGCTATGCGCCCAGACAGGAAAAGGCAATGCGGAAGAACCGGTGCATTCCGCTCGAGGCGTGCCCACTTCAGTGAGCATGCAGGAGCGCTCCAAATGCACCCTAACAAAACCGTCCAAGGCGCGCACAGAATTACATTCTGATTAGGCAAAGTCGCGCCCCACGTTAAATATTTCTTCTCCTTGCCCCAGCAAGGGTTACATCGCGCCAGCGCGGATTTTCCGCGCTTTGGCGCGCACAAA
>JBBDMX010000019.1:0-1302 GCA_040878035.1 Phycisphaeraceae bacterium
ACGCCGCAATCGACCACGAGCACGATGCGGATTACGCTGCTGTAGCTCACGATCATGACGAGGATTACGCGGCAGCGTCCGTGGGAGGCGACCTAGATACGCACGAGGCCCTCACCACGACCGCCCATGGTGGGGTAGTCGCAGACAATGACGCTCGGCTCGCGGACGACCGCGATCCCAACCCTCATACCCTTGTATCCGCAGACCACACCGCTTCGGGTCTAACCGCTGGGCACTTCTTGAAGGCGTCGGGCGCCTCCTCGTTCGCTTTCGGAGCGCACGGCCTCACCGCTTCTGACGTTGGGGCATCGGCCACGGGCCACAATCACGATGCCGACTATGCGGACATAGCCCACGATCACGATTCCGATTACTCGGCCATCGCTCACCACCACGATAGCGATTACTCGCAGATTGGTCACGACCACGACCTGACCTACGCAGCCCTCGCGCACGACCACGATGAGGACTACGCCCCGCTGGGCAAGGTCGGCGTGATCGACATTCAGGTCTACGACCTAGCGGGTTCTCCCCACACTTGGACGAAGCCCGAGGGGGCGAAGCTCATTGAGGGCTCGCTCATCGCTGGCGGCGGTGGCGGAGGCGGAGGCAAGAAGGGCGCCGAGGGCACGACCCGTCAGGGTGGCGGCGGTGGTGGTGCTGGCGGTGCGGTCTATTTCCTTCTCGACGCGGCGGATGCTGGGTCAAGCGAAACTGTCACAATCGGCGCGGGGGGAACGGCGGGGACGGCTGCCACGGCCAACAATGGTGCTGGTGGCGTCGGTGGAAACGGTGGGGCCACCTCGTTCGGTTCTCATGTGGCTGGTGGCGCTGGCGTTGGGGGCCAAAATGGGGGCAGCATGTTCCCTGGGGCGGCAGGCGGCGCTGGGGCATCTTCTTTCATTGCTGGCGCTGGTGGGGCGAGTGCGGAGGAGGGTGGCCTTTTTTCTTTGCCTGGCACGCGAGGTCATGTCGGCGGTGGTGCTGGTGGGGGCACTCGCAAGATTGCCAACACCAACCTTCAGGCCCTCAACGGTGGCGACGGCGCTGCGGGGGCAGGCGGAACGGGTGGCGGCGCTACCACCATTGGCGGTGTTGGCGCTTCTGGCGCAGGAATGATCGGTGCCGCTGGCGGCGGTGGCGGCGGTGGGACCGCTAACGCTGGTGGGGCAGGCGGCACACCAGGCGGCGCTGGGGGCGGCGGAAGCGCAGGCGTCAACAGCACGAGCGATTCGGGTGCTGGCGGTGCTGGCGGCGCAGGCCGAGCTGTGATTGTCGTATACGGCTAAGCCGAAAGGGGAC
>JBBDMX010000020.1:0-35407 GCA_040878035.1 Phycisphaeraceae bacterium
AGCCCGGACCTACCATCAGATCGTCGGGAACTAGAGTAAAGTGCATAACCAGATGATGAAGATATGGCGCGGCAACGCCAACTCGAGCGTGCCGGTTGGCAATTCTGGCGTCTTCTCGGCAGTACGTTCGGCCGCGATCCCGACGCGGCGCTCATGCCATTGTGGGCACGCTTGGCCGAACTCGGCATTGAATCAATGCCAGCCATCAATGGCAGTGGCAGCGGCGACGGGCACATCCCACACATCGCCTTACCAACTGACGAATCCGGTATCCAATGACCTCGAGTTTGGCATTTTGCTGCCGCGCGGGAAATATTGGCGGGGTGTTTGAGCCCTGCCGCGGATATTTCACTTCTTAAGCCAGCCATTTAGCGATCAGCGCCGCAGGTTGATCGCAGCACAGCGCCTTGGCGTCGGCCGCACTGAGGCCGATGTGCTGGAGGGCAAAGTCATAGCCTTGCCGCATGGTGATGGCTGAGCCGGCCAGGTAGGGTGTGCCGGTGAGACGGCAGACCGGGCCGTGGTCGAGGTGGACCCGTTCGCGCCCCTGAGGCATCTGAAACTCCGGGGGAGCATCGGCGGCGGCGACGCAATCGGTGGTGAACACAAAGCGTTGCCGGCCGTAGGCGTTGACCCACGAGCGCACCAGCCAGAACGGCAAGTGATGGCCGTCGGGAATCAGCGAGGCGCGGAGGGTGTCGATGCTCAGGATGCGGGTGATGATGTTGTCGTGGCGGTCCATCAGCTTGGCCGAGCCGTTGCCCAGGTGCGTGTAGAAGCTCAGGCCTGCCTGGTGTGCCTCGCCAAGGACTTGGCGTGAGGCGTCGGTATGGCCGGCGCAGACGATAATGCCCAGTTCGGTCAGCCAGCGGGTGACGGCAAAGTCCTGGTCAAACTCAGGGGCAAGGGTGAGCATGGCCACGCGTTGGGGCCCACCGGCGGCGTCGATCAGGGGTTCGAGCAACTGGCGGCTGGGGGGCTTGACGTGCTGGGCCGGATGGGCGCCGCGATAGCCGTCCGCCGGCGAGATGCACGGGCCTTCGATATGAAAGGCGGGCATCAGTTGCCGGGTGACCGCCGATTGGTCGATCAGTTTGCGCAGCGACGCCAGCCGCGTGGCCATCTTTTTCAGGTCACCGGTGACGATGGTGGGCAGAATGGCGCGCACCTGCCCCGCCTGGAGCCGAGCGCCGAGGTGCTCGAATTGCTCATCGGTCAGGGGGTCGCCATTGAACGTGACGCCCGCATAACCGTTGACTTGAATGTCGACGTAGTTCATGGCTCATTGATCCCTGGTCGGTGTATCGCATTACGATACGAACAAGCGGCACCCAATGTCGTACCGGGCAGCGGCAGATCCGCCAATTCGTCGCGTTTCAAGCGGTAGGCCGCGTGGTCGCCGCCCGCTCCGCTGCCGCCGCGTGCCCTGGGGCCGGGCGTCTACATCCGCCAGGCCGCCGTTGAAACGATCCAGCGGCTGACTTATCCACCAGTGTTTTTCTTCTTATTGGATTGACGGCCCCGAATTGGGGCGATATATTAAAAGGATCATAGTGTCCGAAACTCCTCTTCCTCCCCGCGGAGCTCGCCATGGCCACCCGAAACGCCCGGAATATGACCACCATCGACGGCAACGAGGCCACCGCCTCGGTCGCCTATCGCCTGACTGAAACGATCGTGATCTACCCGATCACCCCCTCGTCGAATATGGGCGAGCTGGCGGATGAATGGGCCTCGCGGGGCCGGCACAACATCTGGGGCATCGCGCCGGACGTGGTGGAAATGCAGTCCGAGGCCGGCGCCATCGGCAGCGTGCACGGCGCCTTGCAGGCCGGCAGCCTGTCGACGACCTTCACGGCCTCCCAAGGCCTGCTGCTGATGATCCCTAACCTGTACAAGATCGCCGGCGAGCTGACGCCCTTTGTCATCCACGTGGCGGCACGCACCCTGGCGACCCATGCCCTGTCGATCTTCGGCGACCACTCCGACGTCATGGCCTGCCGACAGACCGGCGTCGCCATGCTCGCCTCCGCCTCCGTCCAGGAAGCGCACGACATGGCGACCATCTCCCATGCCGCAACCTTCCACGCCCGCCTGCCCATCATGCACTTCTTCGACGGTTTCCGCACGTCCCACGAAGTCTCCAAGATCGAGGAACTGACCGACGACGACCTTCGCCAGATGATTGATGAAGAGAAGATCGCCGAGCATCGCCGCCGCGCCCTGACGCCTGACGCCCCCGTGCTGCGCGGCACAGCCCAGAACCCCGACACCTTTTTCCAGGCGCGTGAAGCCGCCAACGGCTTCTACGACGCCTGCCCGCAGATCGTCCAGACCGCGATGGATCGTTTCGCCGGGCTGACCGGCCGGCAATACAAGCTGTTTGACTACAGCGGTGCCCCCGACGCTGAGCGGGTGATCATCATCATGGGCTCAGGCGCCCAGACCTGCGACGACACCGCCGCGGCGCTGGCGGCCAAGGGCGAAAAGGTCGGTGTGGTCACCGTCCGCCTGTACCGGCCCTTTGCCGCTGAAGCATTCATCAGCACGCTACCCACCACGGTCAAGAAGATTTCCGTGCTGGATCGCACCAAGGAGCCCGGCGCCGTGGGCGAGCCGCTGTATCAGGATGTGCTGGCGGCGATCCATGAGAGCGCTGCCGCCGGCACGCTGCCCTTCGCGGTTCCCGCCATCGTCGGCGGTCGCTACGGCCTGTCGAGCAAGGAATTCACGCCCGCCATGGTCAAGGCGGTGTTCGACAACTTGAGCGCCGACAAATCGCGCAATCACTTTACCGTCGGCATTACCGACGACGTGACCCACCTGTCGCTGCCCGTGGACGAGAGCTTCGACATCGAACCCAAGGACGTGGTCCGCGCCGTATTCTTCGGTCTGGGCGCCGACGGCACGGTGGGCGCCAACAAGAACTCGATCAAGATCATCGGCGAGGACACGCCCAATTACGCGCAGGGCTACTTCGTTTACGACTCGAAGAAGTCGGGTGCGATGACGATTTCGCACCTGCGCTTCGGGCCCAAGCCGATCCGCCAGCCGTACCTGATCAAGCAGGCCGAGTTTGTCGCCTGCCATCACTGGCCGTTTCTGGACCAGTTGGACGTCCTGGCGTACACCAAGCCCGGCGGCGTGCTACTGCTCAATGCGCCCTTCGAGGCTGGCGAAGTCTGGGACCAACTGCCCCGCCAGGTGCAGCAGACGATCATCGAGCGCAAGTTGCGCGTGTTCGTGATCGACGCTTACACGGTCGCCGGCGCCACCGGCATGGGACGGCGCATCAACACCATCATGCAGACCTGTTTCTTTGCGATCTCCGGTGTCCTGCCACGCGAGGAAGCGATCGAGCAGATCAAGAAGGCGATCAGCAAGACCTATGGCAAGAAGGGCGCCGACGTGGTTCGCCGCAATTGTGAGGCTGTGGATCAGACGCTGGCGAATATGCACCAGATCGACGTGCCGGCGCAGGCGACGGCGGCGCGGGAGCGTGCCTCGATCTTCAGCGACCTGGCGCCGGACTTTGTCAAGCGTGTCACCGGCGTCATGGCCTCAGGCAACGGCGATCTGCTGCCCGTCTCGGCCTTCCCCATCGACGGTACCTGGCCCACCGCCACCTCGCAATGGGAGAAGCGCGGCATCGCCATGGAGATCCCCATCTGGGAGCCCGAGTTGTGCATCCAGTGCAACAAGTGCGCCCTGGTGTGCCCGCACGCCGCCATCCGCGCCAAGGTGTTCAACGGCGAGGCCCCGGCCGGCGCGCCCGACGCCTTCACCACCGCCGCCTACAAGGCGCCTGATTTCAAGGGTCTCAAGTACCGCATCCAGGTGGCGCCCGAGGACTGCACCGGCTGCAACCTCTGCGTCAACATCTGCCCCGCCAAGGACAAGAGCAATGCTCGCCGCAAGGCCATCAACATGGCGCCGCTGACCGAGCATCGCCAGGTCGAGCGCGAAAACTACCGCTACTTCCTGGACATTCCCGATGTCGATCGCAGCAAGATCATTCGCGTCGACGTCAAGGGATCGCAGCTCATGCTGCCGCTCTTTGAGTATTCGGGCGCCTGCGCCGGCTGCGGCGAAACGCCCTATATCAAGCTGATGACCCAGCTCTTTGGCGATCGCGCCCTGATCGCCAACGCCACGGGCTGCTCGTCGATCTACGGCGGCAACCTGCCCACTACGCCCTATTGCGTCAATGCCGAAGGACGCGGCCCGGCATGGTGTAACTCACTCTTCGAGGACAACGCCGAGTTCGGTCTGGGTATGCGCCTGGCGGTCGATCACATGACCGCCCAGGCGCGGCAACTGCTGGTCAGACTGGCGCCGCAAGTCGGCGATGAGCTGACCAGCGCCTTGCTCGACGGCGGCGATCACGAGGCCGCAAGCAACAATGGCGACGGCCATCCCGACCAGAAGCTGGCCGAGCAACGCCAGCGCGTCCTGGCCCTGCGCGGCAAGCTCAAGGGCATCGACAGCCTCGAAGCGCGACGACTGACGCTCCTGGCGGATTACCTGGTCAAGAAGAGCGTCTGGCTATTCGGCGGCGATGGCTGGGCATACGACATCGGCTACGGAGGCCTGGACCATGTCATGTCCATGCGCCGCAACATCAATATCCTGGTCATGGACACCGAGGTCTATTCCAACACGGGTGGGCAGGCCTCCAAGGCCACGCCGCTGGGCGCCTCGGCCAAGTTCGCCACCTCCGGTAAGACCACCCAGAAGAAGGACCTGGGGCTGATGGCCATGAGCTACGGCCACGTGTACGTCGCCTCGATCGCCATGGGCGCCAGCGACGCGCAGACGGTCAAGGCCTTCCTCGAGGCCGAGAGCTACCCCGGCCCGTCGCTGATCATCGCCTACAGCCACTGCATCGCCCACGGGTATGATCTGGCAATGGGCATGGATCAGCAGCGTCGCGCGGTGGCATGCGGCATCTGGCCGCTGTATCGCTACGACCCGCGTCGTGCCGAGCAAGGCTTGCCGCCGCTCCAACTCGACGCCCGCCCACCCAAGGTGCCGGTGAGCGAATACCTGGGCAACGAAACCCGTTTCCGCATGGTGGAAAAGATCGATCCCGATCGATTCAAGCGGTTGGCGATCGAATCGCAACGGCAGGCGCTTCAGCGCGTGGCGCTGTACCAGCAGTTGGCACAGTTGGCGGTGCCGACGGATCCCAAGCTCGAGGCCGAGCCCGCCAAGGCGGCGGTGGCCGCGGACAACAACTAAGTGAGGAAATTCGAAGTTCGAGATTCGAAATCAGAATCAAATCCGAAATTCGAAACTCGAAATCCGAAATTCCACCGAGGTGACTCATGCTGGAAATGACGTACATGGGATTTACGCTGCCCAACCCGCTGATCGTGGGCGCCTCGCCGATGGTGCGCGACTTGGACATGGTCAAGCGCCTTGAGGACGGCGGCGCGGCCATGATCGTATTCCATTCGCTCTTCGAGGAGCAGTTACTGGCTGAGGAAATAGCCACGGCCCGAGCCATGGACCTGCCCGCCGACAGCTCGCCCGAGGCCTTGACATACTTCCCCGCATTCAGTGATTTCCAGATCGGGCCCCACGAATACCTCGAGCAGCTTCGCCGCGTCAAGGAAGTGGTGGACATCCCGGTCATCGGTTCGCTCAACGGCGTGACCGAGGGCGGCTGGCTGCGCTACGCGCGACTCATGCAGGACGCCGGCGCCGACGGCCTGGAACTGAATATCTACGACATGCCCGCGGCGACCGATCGGCCTGCCGCCGAAGTCGAGGCGACAACCCTTCAGCTCGTGCGCAAGGTGCGCGATGAACTGACCATCCCCCTGGCGGTCAAGCTCAGCCCGTTCTATACCGCGCTGCCCAACTTCGCATCCCAACTGGCCGATGCAGGCGCCGACGCCATTGTGCTTTTCAACCGCTTCTATCAGCCCGACATTGACGTCGAGGCCCTGGAGGTGCGACGCCTTCAGTTGTCGGACTCCTCCGAGCTGCTGCTGCGCCTGCACTGGATCGCCATGCTGCATGGCCGGGTCAATGCCGACCTGGCGGTGACCGGCGGCGTGCATACCGCCATCGACGTGCTCAAGTCCGTCATGGCCGGAGCCTCGGGCGTGCAACTGGTTTCGGCACTGCTTCGACACGGCCCCACGCTCCTGCTGGTCATCCAGCAGCAACTGGTTCGCTGGCTGGAGGAACATGAGTATCAGACGCTGGTGCAGGCGCGCGGCAGCATGAGCCTGCTACACTGCCCCGACCCGCACGCCTATCAGCGTGCCAACTACATGCAGATGCTCGAGAGCTGGCGCGGCGCCGAGCCTCACGAAATGCAGTTCGCGCCGTAAATCAAGATTAACCACCAAGACACCAAGGACACCAAGAAGAGGAGGAAACAGGAATCGACATGATGGACGGGATGGTATCAGTAGCCGCTTGCGGCTTAGCCTCTCTTCATTCCAATCATGTTTATCATGTCCATCCTTGTTCCCTCTTCTTGGTGTCCTTGGTGTCTTGGTGGTTAACATTCCGGATTGAGGTAGCCCATCATGAGCAAGCTGGACTCGCGCCTTCGTCGCGCTATCTCCGTCGTCGATCAGAACCGTGTCGGCCTCTTGTGCACCTGCGACGATCATGCCTACCCGCACGCGCGGTGGATGACCGCCGTGAGCCATGACAACCTGCACACGCTCCAGACGCTCACCGCCCGGCACACGCGCAAGCTCGAACAGCTCCGCCACAATGACCGCGTGTCGTGGGTCTTCACCAGCGAGGCGTTTGGCGACATCGTGCAGCTCATCGGCCGGGTCAGTATCGACGAGGAGCCCATCGCCACCCAGGCGGCGTGGGACCAGCTCGCCCAGGCGGTGCGGCAGTACGTCGTCGGGCCCACCAGCGACAGCACGGACCTGGAAATGGTGGTCCTGAACACCAAAGTCGAACGCATCGAGCTGATCTGCCCGGAACTGGGTATCCGCACCCCGCACCAGATCGCGATGATCTGACCCCCTCTCCCTTCTTAGAGAGACCCCCGAGGGCTGAGGTGAGGGTGCTAAAAAGCCCGGCCATGCGAGTCTTCGAGCTTGGCCCGGATCAAGTCCGCTAGCGCGCTCCCAATCCTCTTCTCGCCTGCGCCCCGGCATACAATTCCCGCTATGCCTCGCGACCGCTTTGAACTTGTCTCCCCCTACCAGCCCTGTGGTGATCAGCCCGCCGCCATCGCCGCGCTCACCAATGGCATTGTGCGCGGCGACCAATATCAGACCCTCATGGGGGTCACCGGCTCGGGCAAGACGTTCACCATGGCCAACGTCATCGCCCAGGTGAACAAGCCTACGCTGGTGATCAGCCACAACAAGACGCTGGCGGCCCAGCTCTACGAGGAATTCCGCGAGCTGTTCCCCCACAACGCGGTGCACTACTTCGTCAGCTATTACGACTACTACCAACCCGAAGCGTACATTCCGCAGCGCGACATCTATATCGAGAAGGACTCGTCGCGCAACGACGACCTGGATCGCCTGCGCCTCGCGGCCACCTCGGCACTGGTCAGCCGTCGCGATGTGATCGTCGTCGCCAGCGTGTCGTGCATCTTCGGCTTAGGCTCGCCCGACGCCTACAAAAAGTCGGTCGTCAGCGTCACGCGTGGCCAGTCGCTGGATCGCCGCGACTTCCTGCTGGCGCTGTCGTCGCTCCAGTACACCCGCGCTGAAGTAGATTTCAAGCGCGGCACGTACCGCGTCCGCGGCGACGTGGTCGAGGTCCACCCCGCCGGCGAGGAAGTCGCCTATCGCGTCGAACTTTTCGGCGACGATGTCGAGTCCATCGCCCTGATCAACCCGCTCACCGGCGAGGTCGTCCGCGAAGAAGACCAAGTGTTTATCTATCCCGCGGTGCATTACGTGCTGCCCGAATCGCAGGTGGCGCAGGCCGTGGCCTCGATCCAGGAGGAACTGGATCGCCGCGTCCTCCAGTTGCGTCATGAAGGCAAACTCCTCGAAGCCCAGCGTCTCCAGGCGCGCACGAAATACGACCTGGAGATGATCCAGGAAGTGGGCTTCTGCTCAGGCATCGAAAACTACTCGCGGCACCTGGACGGCCGGCCGCCAGGCGCCAAGCCCTACACCCTCATGGACTACTTCCCCGACGCCACCAGCGGCGAATACGAAGGCGAATACCAGTGGCGCACGCCCGAACACCCCGAGCATGATAGACCCGAAGGCTGGCAAGCAACCACGCCTTCTGAAATCCGAAATCCGAAATCAGAAATCCGAAATTCCTCAGACTGGCTACTCGTCATCGACGAAAGCCACGTCACGGTCCCGCAGATTCGCGCCATGTACCACGGCGACCGCGCCCGCAAGGAAGTGCTGGTCGAGCACGGCTTCCGCCTGCCCAGTGCGCTGGACAATCGCCCGCTGCGCTTCGAGGAAGTCGAGCGCATCTGGCCGCAGGTCGTTTTCGTCAGCGCCACCCCGGCGCCGTATGAACTGGAGAAGTGCGGCGGGGCGGTCATCGAGCAGATCATCCGCCCCACCGGCCTGGTGGACCCGGTCATCCAGGTCCGTCCGGCCGCCAACCAGGTGCCCGACCTGCTGGCGGCGATTCAGCAGCGCACCGCCACCGGCGAGCGCACGCTCGTCACCACGCTCACGAAACGCCTGGCGGAAGACCTGGCGTCCTACTTCTCCGAGCAGCACGTCAGTTGCCGCTACATGCACAGTGAGATCCAGACGCTTGACCGCGTGGAAATCCTGCGCGATCTGCGCCTGGGTCAGTACGACGTGCTGGTGGGCGTGAACCTGCTGCGTGAAGGGCTGGATCTGCCCGAGGTGTCGCTGGTGGCGATCATGGATGCGGATAAGACGGGCTTCTTGCGCAGCCCGTCAAGCCTGATCCAGACCATTGGCCGGGCGGCGCGCAACGTCAACGCCACGGTGATTCTCTACGCCGATCTGATGACCCCCGCCATGCAGCGTGCCATCGACGAGACGGGCCGACGGCGGCAGATACAGCTTGCCTACAACGCGGAGCATGGCATCACCCCGCAGACGATTCAGAAGGCGATTCGTCGGGGCATGGAGTTGGAGATCCAGGCCCGGCAAACCGTGCGCGAGGCGATCGCCGCCGAGAGCGACCTGTCGCTGGATCGCACCGAAGCGATCGCGGCGATGGAAAAGGGCATGTACGACGCGGCGCAGAACCTGGATTTCGAGAAGGCGGCCATGCTGCGCGACAAGGTCAAGCAGCTCAAGGACATGCCCGAATCCAGCGTCCCGCTGAGCCAGCATGAGCTGGAAAAGAGCAGCAAACCCGCCCCCGGCACACCGGGCACCCGCGTGGTGCGCAAACGCAAGAAGCACGTGTGATCCGTCCGGTCCCCTCTCCCTTTGGGAGAGGGTTAGGGTGAGGGTGCCTGCGGATGGTCGCGGCGCTGAGCTTGCCTTTGGTACACGTAGGCTGCGCTCCGCTTTGATCACCGGATGCCGTACAAGCACAGCAGGGCCGCGAAGCCCGAGGGCATGATCTGCGGCGCCGCCTCCAACTCCCGCGCGTACTTCACGGTCATTTCCAGGAAGTAGCGCGCGTGCAGGAATGCTTGCACGATGGGCGCGGTCTGCCGCACCCAGTCGGCGTTGGCTTCCTGCGTAAACTCCCGCCCCGTCCCCTCACGCAGCAATTGCGCAAAGTAGTCACAGAACGGCTGATCCTCCGGCGCAATGGCCCGCAGCGCCGCGACCAACTGCTTCGTGTGCTCCTGAAGATAGTAAACCTTCAGAGACTGGTGATAGAAGCGATAAAGGCCATCCTCGTAAGCCCAGTGCCCGTTCACCTCTTCGAGCAGCCGCGCCAGTCGCTCAGCCTCGCGCTTCATATTCGCCAGCAACACGTCAGTCAGGCGGATTCGGTCAACCATAGTCATCAGACTATAGAGCTCCTAGCGTCTGAATGAACTGTTGACCAAGACCTTGAAAGTTGAGATAGTTTGGATGGTATGTCACATATGCCCAATCTGGAAGGCCATCGCCCATAACGTGGTACAGATTGAGCGCATGTCCTCCATTGACTGGATTGACATGGAGTCCAAGGTGTTGCAAGGCGGCGTGAGATGCCGGGCCAGTCACGAACAGAACCCGCTTCGCCCCCGTTAGCGCAATTTCCGTCAGCAACACTTGATGTTGGATCATCCATGGCAAGAGGACTCCATCCCTCAGATCATCCGGGAGAGCGTGGCCGTTGTTGTCAAACTTCCAAAGATTATTCCAGATGAACGCGTCGTTGCCCACAAGGTGATTGGAGACAGCATTGCACATCCACCAAAATGGTGTGTTCGCCCACTGACCGCCCACTTGTCCGTTGGGCCTGAGCGCATTGTACGTGGCCATCAATTGCGCTATTGCTGGCTGGGGCTGGTTCGCCCAGCCTTGCTGGTATGCGTCCCATCCCCCGGTTTCCTGGCCAACTATCATCAAGGGTGATTGACCCATGCATACATTTCCCAGAAGGAAAGGGCCATGGAGACCTGGGTATTGATGACCCCACGGTTCGAGCCCCTCAAGGATGGGGGCGATGGCGTTGTTATAGAGATTAGCAAGAGGCATGCATGAATCCTTATCGGATGGGTTACTGCAACGCATCAAACACCGATGCATACGCCGGTCCGGATCATATCACACAGCAAGATGTCGACCAAGTTAGGCAAGTGATCAGTCTCCTTTTAGTAGTTCATACGCGGCGGCAACCCGGATGAACGCGTCACTATTGCCTCCGCTGTCCGGGTGGTACCGTCTGGCCAGTCGCCGGTACGCGGATTTGATCTGGTCGGGAGAGGCCCCCGGCGCAAGACCAAGTATGCACAGCGCCTCGGCTCGCGTCAAGCGATCGCCACGGCCGCGCGGCCGTCTTGGTTCGTCATCGGTATGGCGGCGTTCCTGCGAATGGGGCGGTTCTTCGTCTTCTGGTGGTCTGCGACGCTCCTCATGGGCGTGCGGGCGTTGTCGCGCATGGGGCGCATCCTCGTTCCCGGCTGTGGCGCGGTGATGGCCGGACGACTCATCGGCAGTGCCGGCGCTGGCTTGTTGTCCCCCACGCGTGCAGCAGGAACATGCCGAGGCAAACCGCCGTGCCCATGAGCAGGAATGTCGCATGCAGACCACCCGCCAGAAGCCCGTTCTCCCATGACGTGCCGTTGATCAGCGCACCCAAGAGCAATGACGGCAGCATCATGGTCAGGCACCCGCACCCGCAACCTGCTTGCGCCATGTTGTGTTGTGCCATGGAAACCACGCAGAAAATCGCCACTCCGAGCAGGACGAAAGATGTCTGAAGGGTCTCCACCAATGCCCCGTCGGCCCATGCTGTACCGCCGGTGAGCATGGCCAGGAGGAGCATCGGCAGCAACATGCTGAGGCAGCCGCAGCCACAGGCACCGTGGGAAGGTTCGTTGTTCAAGTTCAGCTTCCCTCCCTTGCCAGTTCGCGTTGTGTCGAACCAGGCCGTTGGGCGCGAGCGAAGCCGAAATCCCCGTTAGGTTTGGCCGGGAAGCCGTGCATGGCCTGCCTCTGCTGCTCGCACACGATCTGTGCCGCGTGGCGCAAGTCCTCGGCGTCGCGGGCGGCACGGTGCTGGCTCAGAGCGCGGAAGCCGGCGATGCGCAGGAGTTCGTCCAGGTGGGCGAAGCTCAGGCCTTCGGTGGCGTCAACCAATTCACTGATGAGGGCCGCTCCAAGCACCAAGTCGGAGCGGCAGAGATACCGCCGGCGCAGCTCGCGGTCGGGCGGCGGGAACTCCAGCAGCACATCAAACCGGCCGGGCCGGCAACTGACGGATTGAGTCAGTTCCTCAGGATGGTTGGTGGTGGCGATGATCATCAGGCCGGACTGGGTTTCCGTGCCGATGCCGTCGAGGCGATTGAGGAAGTTGCCCAGGGTAATGCGTGTGGCCCTGAGCAGATCGTTGAGGTCCTCGAGGACGAGGATGGCGGGCGCCTGCGTTTTCCATCGGTGCAAGACACGGTCGAAGTCGTCATCGTCGAAATGGCCGCCGGGGCGCAGGACCAGGGCGTTGACGGCGGCGGCGTTGGCGACGGTTCGAATGGCGCTGGTCTTGCCGTTGCCGGGTGGGCCGTAGAGCAGCACGCCGCGGCGGTAGGGCAGGCCAAGCTCCGGTGCATGTCGCCGCTGCGGGGGTCGAAGAAAGCCACGACTTCTCGTTCCAGACGCTGGCGCAGCGACGGCGCCAGAACCAGGCGATCCCAGGTCCAGTGGCGATCCATGTCAGCCTGGTCGTCGCCCAAACCGCCTGAGACAACATGCCACTTGACCCCACGGGATTTAGCGTTTTCAGCGTCGCGCATCTCCTTGATTAACGCCGCGAACCGCTCGGCCTGGTCGGCGGCAATCAGGAAGAGACGCATGGGCTCGCCGTCTTTGGCAAGCGGCCCCTGAAGCTGGGCGATCAGCACGCCCTTGTCGCGGTAGAGGCGGATGCCTGCGTGTTCCAGCAGAAAGGGATCACTCTTGCATTCGGGGTCCAGGAAGTCGATGGGCTGCTCGCCGTGCGGACCGGCACGAAGGGATGCGCGCACGAGATCCTTGCTCTGTTGATCGAGAAATCGGGCCAGGCTCCCTAGCACCCAAGGTCCGCGAGGATAGAATACCTGCCAATGGTCCAATCCCTTGCCATGCAGGAATTGCCGCACAGCTCCCGCCAGGCGTTCGAGCCACTGCGGGGTGTCGATGCCCAGGGTGTAAAGCGAGGCGGTTACGCCAGGGCTTTCCAGCGGCGCAATGGCAGGGCGGGACTCGACACAATGGGGTGATCCGTTCATATAGGGACTCCTTTTCTGGTCCCTATAGATACAGATTTGGTGCCTAAGCAAATTTGTTTTTATAAGCACATGTTTTGCAGTGACATGCCATCATACAAGACATCTTGATCCTTCGATGGCGCTGCCATATCGGCAGTTGATTCCTTGGATCGAGTGCGGTCGGACGCCTGGCACCCGCGCGGTGCGCAAACGCAAGAAGCACGCGCAATTGGAATTGGGAATCAGAGCGGCCGGCGCCCCCGGTTAAGCCCGCGGATTCGATCGTCGTTGCACAGCCCGTTCCGCGGGCTTACGCCGCGCGGCTCTGAGCCTGCCTCAATGCTTGTGCAGCGCTTCCTCGACCTTATGCTTGCTGGTGATCGGCGACAGCGGCGTCTTAACATTCGGCGCCGACAGGCTGTACGGGCTACCTTGCCGCGGGGCCGTGTACTTCACGGCATTGGCGATCACGCGGCGAACGTTGTCGTTGAAGTAGATGGGAAACGTCTCGTGGCCGGGGCGGAAGTAGAACACCTTGCCCTTGCCGCGCGTCCAGCAGCAGCCCGAGCGGAACACCTCGCCGCCTTCGAACCAACTGATGAACACCAGCTCATCGGGCGTGGGGATGTCGAACAGCTCGCCGTACATCTCGGTGTGATCCAGCTCGAAATACTCGCCCAGCCCGTCGGCGATGGGGTGCCCGGGATTGACGCACCAGAGCCGCTCGCGCTCCGCGGCCTCGCGCCACTTGAGCCCGCAGCCCGTGCCCATGAGCTTGCGGAAAATCTTGGAGTAGTGGCCCG
Organism: Phycisphaeraceae bacterium; assembly: GCA_040878035.1. Taxonomy (GTDB): domain Bacteria; phylum Planctomycetota; class Phycisphaerae; order Phycisphaerales; family Phycisphaeraceae; genus JBBDMX01. The sequence continues at coordinate 13,609 of JBBDMX010000020.1, forward strand.
AGTGCAGCACGATCAGGCCCATGCCGTTGAGCACGCGCTTGTGCACCTTCTCGACGATCTTGTCATCGACCAGTTGATGGGCCGCGTGGCCCCACCAGGTCATCACGTCGGTCGATTCGAGCACCTCATCGGTCAGCCCATGCTCGGGCTGATCCAGCGTGGCGGTGCGCACGGTGACGGCCGATCCGAGCAACTGGCTGATGCCCTGGCTGATGACGGTGTGCATGCCGTCGGGGTAGATTTTCTTGACGGCCTCGTGCTTCTTCTCATGGACGTTTTCGCCCCAGACAGTGACGCGGATTGGATTGGCCATGGCGGGTTGAAACTCTCTGGCAAGGGTGCGGAGTGTTCGGACAACGGGCTTCTATGATGCACAAGTCCGGCGGGAATGCAAGGGGGAGCTTGGACACCCGACGGTGGGTGCCAGGCACTGATACCGAGGCGCCAGCGTTAAGCGCATGGTCATCGCGGCGCAAGCGGCTTAGACCGGCGAGGGCACCGTCTCGAGTACCTGCTGCATGATGCGTTGCGCCGCGATGCCGTCGGCGTCGTGGGCGTGCGTCTTGGTGATGATGCGGTGGGCGCAGACGGGGATGACGTTGGAGATGATGTCGTCGGGGACAACGTAGTCGCGGCGGTGGAGCATGGCGGTGGCGCGGGCGGCTTGCGCCAGCGCCAGCGAGCCGCGCGGCGACACGCCGATCTGGAGCTGCTCGTTGTTGCGGGTGGCGCCGGCGATACGGACCACGTAGTCGATCAGGGCCGGGTCGATCTGAATCTTGCTGACCTGATCCTGAAGCTGGAGCACTTCCTCGCCGGTCATCACCGGTTGCAGTTCCGTCAAGGCGGTGCGGGCCGGCTGAAGCTCCAGGATGCGGGCCTCGTCTTCGGGGCTGGGGTAGCCCAGGTGGATGCGCATCAGGAAGCGGTCCAACTGGCTCTCGGGCAGAAAGTACGTGCCCTCAAATTCAAACGGGTTCTGCGTCGCGATGACGATGAATGGCTGTATGAGCTTGTGCGTCTTGCCGTCGATCGACACCTGGCCTTCGTTCATGGCTTCGAGCAGCGCCGACTGGGTGCGCGGCGTGGTACGGTTGATTTCGTCCGCCAGGATGATGTTGGAGAAGATCGGCCCGGGCTTGTACACGAATTCGCTCTTCTGCTGGTCCCAGACGGTCACGCCCAGGATGTCCGAGGGAAGCATATCGGGCGTGAGCTGGATTCGCGAAAGGGACAGGTCGAGGCTGCGCGCCAGGGCGGTAGCGAGGATGGTCTTGCCCACGCCCGGGACATCTTCGATGAGGATGTGCCCGCGCGCCAGCAGGCAGACGACAAGCTTGTCCACGGCCGACTGGTTGCCGAGGAATACGCGCTGGATATTGCCGCGCAGACGTTCAATATTGGGAAGCAGGTGTTCGACCACGGCGGCAAGTATAGCGTGGGACCATAGCCGTGTGGCGCCAAGCTTGCGGCCGACCGGGGGCCGACTCGGGGCGGCGCGAGCCCAAAGCGGCTCGCTCTGCCCCGGCTTGAGCCCTTTGACTTAGAATGCATGGGCCACCCACGGAATCATCCGGTTGAACTACCAGCTCTTCATCCAGCGGCTCGAACAACTGGTCCTGCGGATCGCCGGCTACCCGCGCCACGAGGTCGTGGTCGAGATTGTGGTCGTCTGGCTGGTGGTTTACCTGGTGCTGCGTTTCCTGCGCGGCACGCGCGGCGCCCGCGCCATCAAGGGCATGGCCATGATCTTCATCGTGGCCACCATCGTCATCAAGCTGCTCACCAGCGACAGCGCGTATGAGCGGCTCAACTTTCTCTATGGTTCGCTGATGTGGTTTGCGGGCATCGCCCTGGTGATCGTCTTTCAGCCGGAGATTCGCCGGGCGGCGGTGCGATTGGGCGAGGCGCGCTTGTTCATGGGCTCGCGCCGGCGGCGCAGCAAGACCATCGAGGAGCTGACCAAAGCCGTCACCTACTTGAGCCGCAACAAGATCGGCGCTCTTGTCGCCATCGAGCGCCGCGTGGGCTTGAAGGGCATCATCGAAGGCGGCACGCGCCTGGACTCGGAGGTGTCGCATGAGCTGCTGGAGACGATTTTCTGGCCCGGCAGCGCGCTGCACGACATGGGGGTGATCATCCGCGACAACCGCATCGTGCAGGCGGGCGTGCAGTTTCCCCTGGCCGAGGGCGAGCAGTTCGGCAGCGAACTGGGCTCGCGCCACCGCGCCGCCATCGGACTGTCCCAGGAGGCCGATGTCCTTATCGTCGTAGTCAGCGAGGAGACGGGCATCATCAGCCTGGCGCAGCGCGGCACGCTGACGCGCAACCTGACGCCGGACGAGTTGCGTGAGAAGCTGGTCAAGGGCCTGGGCAGCGCGGCGCTGGAAAACGGCGAGGAGGCCGAGGCGGAGCTGGCGGAGCAGGAGGCCGCGGCGACGCCAGCCGCCGAACCTGATAAGAAATTAACCGCGGATGGACGCGGCTAAGAGGCTTTCATGAACTGGACGTTGATCCGCAACTTCGTATGGCAGGAAGCACAGACGCTGGTGCTGGCGGGCGCCTTTGCCGTGCTGGTGTGGGTGTACGCCGAGGGCGAGACGATCAGCAACCACGAGCTGCGCCTGGACGTGGAACTGGTCGCGCCGACGGGGCAGCAACTGGTGATCGAGCCGGTGATGATCCGCCAGGTGGTGCTGCTGATCCGCGCCTCGACAAGTCAGTGGACGCAGATCAAGATGCTCGAGCAGGCGGCGTTTACCGTGGAAGTGACGGACGATCCGACGCAGCGTGTGCAGATGGTGAACCTGCGTGACGAGCTGCGCACCGATGCGCGCCTTGCCGCCAAGGGCGTGACCGTCGAGAGCGTGCGTGTGGACAATCCACCGGTGGTGATCGAAAAGCTCGAAGCACGGCGGGTGGCGATCGACGGCGATGCGGGGGACGTGGAAGTGGTTCGCGGCTCGCTTGGGGTCAAGCCCGTTGAGGCGCTGGTGGAAGCGCCCGAGAGCTGGTGGAAGGAAACCTCGCTCACGCGCCTATACGCCAGCCTGGCGGGAGTGAATGTCCAGACGCTGCCGGAAAATCTGCCCGTCACCCAGGAAGTGCCCATCACCCTGCCCCAGGGCGTCGAGGCGAACAACGTCACCATCACGCCCGCGCGGGCCCAAGTCACCTTCGTCATCGTCCGGCGCACGGAAACCTATACCGTACCCTTGGTGCAGATCCAGGCGGTGCTGCCGCCCAGCGAGACGGCCCGCTATACCGTGGAACTGAGTGCCGAAGACGGATTCGTGCGCGACATGGTGGTCACCGGGCCGCGCGACCTGATCAACCAGCTCAAGGAAAATCAGAGCGCCGTGCTGGTGGCCTTGCGTCTGACCGCCGACGAACTGGACCGGGGGATCACCAGCAAGCAACTGGAGATTCACCTGCCGGCGGGCGTGACGCTGGCGGCGCCGCCGCCGACGGTGAATCTTCGGGTGATGCGCAAGCCGTAGGCCCACTGGGTCATGCACGCCCGCACCGATGGTGCCTGGGCTAACCGGGAAGCTACAATTGCCCGCATGAGCACCGCGACGCTGAATATCGCCGATTACTGCCGCGAACTGGCGGACCGCGCCGTGGCCGCCAGCCGCGCGCTGGTCACCACCTCCGGCGCGCAGCGTACGGCCGCGCTGCATGGCATTGCCCGCCGCCTGCTCGATCAGGCCGGCGCGATCAAGGACGCCAACGCCCAGGACCTGGCCGCCGGCCGCGACGCCGGCCTGTCCCCCGCCATGCTCGATCGCCTCAGGCTCGACGATAAGGGGATCGCCAGGATCGCCGACTCGGTCAAACAGATCGCCGAGCAGGTCGATCCGGTGGGCCAGGTGATCGAGGGCTACACGAGGCCCAACGGGCTGGTGATCCGCAAGGTGCGTGTGCCCATTGGCGTGGTGCTGATCATCTTCGAGAGCCGGCCCAACGTCACCAGCGATGCCGCGGCACTGTGCATCAAGAGCGGCAATGCCGCGATCCTGCGCGGCGGCAAGGAGGCGATTCACTCCAATGCCGCGCTGGCGCGCTGTGTGCGCCAGGGCTTGGCGGAAGCCGGACTGGACGAAAACGCCGTGCAACTGGTGGAAACCACCGACCGCGCCGCTGTGGGCGCTCTGCTCAAGATGGAAGGTAAGATCGACCTGGCGATCCCCCGCGGCGGCGAGTCGTTGATCCGGGCCGTGGTCGAGCAGGCGCGGATTCCGGTAATCAAGCATTACACGGGCAACTGCCACGTTTATGTCGCCGGCGAGTGCGACGGCCAGATGGCGCTGGATATCTGCGTCAACGCCAAAACGCAGCGTCCCGGCGTGTGCAATGCATGTGAAACGATCATTTTCCATGCGTCGCACGTGGGCGACGGCCTGCTGGCCAAGACCTGCCAGGCGCTGGCCCAGCGGGGGGTGGAGATTCGCGGTGACCAGGCCACGCGCAAGGCCTTTCCCGCCGCCAAAGCTGCCACCGAGGAAGACTGGGGCACGGAGTACCTGGACCTGATCGTCGCGGTCCGCGTCGTGGACTGCATGACCGACGCGATCGAGCACATCAATAAGTACGGCTCGAAGCATACCGATGCGATCGTCACGTCCTCGCTCTCGGCCGCCAATATGTTCGTGCAGCAGGTCGATAGCGCCAACGTCATGGTCAACGCCTCGACGCGTTTCAGCGATGGCGGGGAATACGGCCTGGGTGCGGAAATCGGCATCAGCACGGACAAGCTGCACGCGCGTGGGCCGATGGGCGCCGCGGACCTGACGACTTACAAGTGGGTCGTGACCGGCGTGGGGCAGGTGCGCGGATGAAACACTTGCTTTGAGCCGCTTGCGGCTTCGCGCAATGATGGACCGTGCGCGAGGCCCTCATAGACCGTGCCGATGCGCGAAGCCGCAAGCGGCATGCGTCGGCATGCGTTTTGCGGTAGCAGGGTGAGAAAGCGGTTGACATCCGCGAGATAGCGCCGTACCGTCCTGCGCTGATTTTCACATATCCGGTGGGCTTATTGGGTTGGATTTGGAGGGGATTGGCAAACGTCCTATGGCCGAGGCGATCAAGACCAACGTGGATTCAATGGTGGGCCGGCTGGTCGTCGACAAAGGGCTGGCCACGCAAGAGGATGTGCAGGATGTCCTCGAGCTCCAGCAGCAGTTGGGCGGCGATATGCGCGAGCAGTCGCTGGCGAGCCTGCTGGTGTCCAACGGCGTGATCACGCAACGCCAACTCGACCGCCTGGAGCCGCAAGTGGAGGAGGCCCGCCCCAACAAGCAGATCCCCGGTTACCAGATTCTCGACAAGCTGGGCGCCGGCGCCATGGCGACGGTTTACAAGGCGCGGCAGCTATCGCTGGACCGCATCGTGGCGGTCAAAGTGCTGCCGCAACGCTACACCAACAACCGCGAGTTCATCGAGCGCTTCTACGCCGAAGGCCGCGCCGCCGCCAAGCTCAACCATCCCAACATCGTCCAGGCGGTGGACGTCGGTCAGGCCGGCGAGTACCACTACTTCGTGATGGAGTACGTCGAGGGCCACACGGTTTTCGACCACATCACCGATAAGGGCCGGTATACCGAGAGCGAGGCGCTGGCGATCATTCTCCAGATCGCCCGGGCGCTGGAGCACGCGCACAAGGCGGGTTTCATCCACCGGGATGTGAAGCCTAAGAACATCATGATCACGCATGCCGGGGTGGCCAAGCTGGCGGACATGGGCCTGGCGCGGGCGATCTCCGACCGCGAATCCGCCGAGGCCGAGAAGGGCAAGGCCTACGGCACGCCGTACTACATTTCGCCCGAGCAGATTCGCGGAGAGATGGGCATCGACTTCCGCACCGACATCTACAGCCTGGGCGTCACCTTCTATCACATGCTTACGGGGCAGGTTCCCTTCGACGGGCCCAATCCCTCGTCGGTCATGCACAAGCACCTCAAGTCGCAGGCGACGCCGCCGGACCACATCATCCCGGACCTGTCGGCAGGGGTGTGCGAGATTATCGAAGTGTGCATGGCCAAGGACGCCAACAAGCGCTACACCACCACCGCCGACCTGCTGCATGACCTGGAAGCCGTGGCGCGGGGCGAAGCACCCTTGCAGGCGCGGCAGAAGTTTGACATGGCGTCGCTGGCGACCCTGGAGCAGCCGACCTCCAACGGCGACACCCAACTGGTCAGCGTCGGCAGCGAGGCCATCCCCTTCTTCCAGCAACCGCTGTTTTACATCGCCCTGGGGGGCTGGGCCATGGCCCTGATCATGCTGGTCATCGCGGTATTGACCTGAAGCCAAGCAGACGCCGACGCTGAGTCTGCGAAGCGTCTGGTATCTTCGCGCTTGCTGTCAATTCAACGTGTGTCGGACACCAGACGCTTCGCCCAAAGCGGCTCAGCGTCGGCGTGGGTGGACTCTGCGACGGCGGGTTTTCTGCCTTCTGTCCTCCTACAATGAGTTTTCCCCAACCGGGAGCGAGGAATCATGCCCCAATCCGACGATGAAGTGGTTTTCATTCCGCACGATGGTCCGCGGCGAGCGTCCAAGCCCCGGCGACGCCAGTTCGCCCAGGGCCTGGTGGTGTTCCTGATCATCACGCTGGGGTTTGCCATCGCGGGGCTGGTGAGCGCCTCGTTCCGCCAGCCGCTGCCGCCGGACCACATTCACTGGACCGGTTCGATGGCGCAGGCGCTGACGACGGCGCAGCAGACCGGCAAGCCGATCTTCATCGACTTTACGCAGCGTGACTGCCCGCCCTGCCTGGAAATGAAGCGTACGGTTTTCCCGGATGCGAAAGTGTCGGACTACCTGAATCAGCATTACGTGCCGCTCCGCGCGGACCTGACCTATGATCATCCGGAAACGATGGCGCTGGCGCGGCAGTTTGGCATCTGGGCGACGCCGACGCTGATCATTCTCGATTCCCAGGGCCGCGAACTGGACCGCGCCACGCGCATGATGCCAGCCGAGGAACTGACCACCTGGCTGGAGAAAATAGCCACAGATGAACACAGATGAACACAGATGAAGAAAGGCAGAAAGAGAGGAAAAGCCGAAAAGGCAGAAAAATGACAGGGTTTGTTTTCCGATTTTCTGCGTTTCCCGCCTTTTCTGATTTTCTGATTTTTTCCTATCTGTGTCCATGTGTGTTCATCTGTGGCTAAAGATTCTTTCAGAAGGATCACGCATGCCCTCAGCACTGCAATCCCTGATTCAGGCAGGCACCAAGCTCTGGCTCGACTCGGTGGACCCCGACGAGGTCGCCAGGAACCTCCAGTGGGGCGCCACCGGGGCGACCTCCAACCCCATCATCGTCGCGGACCTGATCAAGTCCGGGCGGTTCGACGAGCAACTCCAGGGCATGATGGACAAGGGTCTGGACGATGAAGGCATTGCCTGGGCCTTGACCGACTATCTTGTTCGCAAGACCCAGAAGGAGTTTGGGCCCACTTGGGAAAAGACCGGCGGCAACGACGGGTACGTCAGCTTCGAGCTTGACCCCCTGCTCGAGGACCCGGCCCTGGGTCTGTCGGACAAGGATCGTGCCATCCGTTACATCGACCTGGGCAAGAGCTGGGCCAAAGGCCACGACAACCGCCTGATCAAGGTGCCGGCGACGCCCGGCGGGATCATGGCGCTGGAGGAACTGGCGGCCGCCAACATCCCGCTCAACGTCACCCTCATGTTCACCTTGCGCCAGTACCGTGCCGCACGCGACTCGATCTGGCGCGGCGCCCAGCGCCGTGCCAGTCTCGACACCTTCAAGAGCGTCTATTCCATCTTCATCTCCCGCGTCGATGTCTACACCGACAAGCACGAGCCGAACCTCTCGGCGGCGCAGGGCTGGGTGGGCATCGTCAACGCCAAACGCATCTGGCAGGAAAACGACCAGTTCTGGAAGAGCCGCAATCCGCCGCTTCAACAGGAGATCGTCTTTGCCTCCACCGGCGTGAAGATGGAAGGCGACCCGCCGGATAAATATGTCTCGACCCTGGTGGGCGACGGTATCCAGACCAATCCGCCGGCCACCAACGAGGCTGTGGAGAAACTGGGCAAGACCTACCACCGCACGGTCGATCAGCTCCCCCCCAAGGCGGTGCTGGAGGAGATTGACCAGGAAGTGGACATGCGCAAGCTGGAAAAAACGCTGCTGGAGGAGGGCATCCGCAAGTTCGCCGACCCGCAGAAGGAGCTGCTCAAGCTCATCGGAGATAAACGCCAGCAACTGGCGGCGGCTCCGTAGGGCTGACACGCCGGGGCTGAGGCTTGGCGAAGGTCCGGATTCGAGGCTTGGCAGACTCAGCCCCGGCTTGGTGGCCCGCGATTCACTCCCCCCCGATTTTGCCTGTTGACCGGGGACGATTACACTACCCCTCAGCGTCCACACCGGCTGCGGCCTGCACCCAGGGGTTTTGCCGGCCGTTCATCCCCTACGGGAGTCTTCCATGCTCAAGCGCGCGTTGTCGTTCTGTCTCGTGCTGGCACTGGTTCTATCCGCCGGCTGCACCAGTCCCAAACAATCTGAGGTCCGCCGCCGCCAGCAGGACGCCACTCTGGCGGGCCAGATCCAACAACTGGGCTACAACCTCTTCTGGGCCGCCGACCTGGGCGTGCCCCGCGGCGGCGACGTCGGCGTCGTCCAACTCCTGGGCGACCTGGTCATCGTCACCGAACGTCCGGCCAACATCATCACCGCCCTGCGCGTCGAGGACGGCTCGATCGCCTGGCGGCAGATCCTCGCCGACCGACCCGAGATCATCATCGGCGCCGTCCGCGTCGAGGGCGAAATCTACATCAACTCCGAAAACGCGATTTACACCCTCGACGCCCGCACCGGCAGGCAACTGACCTACAGCGCCCTGGCGCAGTCCGTCACCGCCCCGCCGTCGCTTTACTACTCCACGGCGATGTTCGGCGGGATCGATGGCCTGGTCTTCGCCCATGACCTGACGCCCGGCTTTGCCAAGTGGCGCTACCAGCTCAGCGCCATGATCCCCACCTCGCCCGTCGTCTATGCCAACACCGTCTTCGTTGCCGACCGCAACGGCGTCGTGGCCATGCTGGACATTGTCGGCGGCGAACTGCTGTGGAAGCGCCAGCCCACCGACGGATTGGCCGGCGCACCGGTCGTCACCCCCACCGGGGTCCTGGTGCCCACCATTGACAACAAGCTCTACTTCCTCAACCGCGCCACCGGCAAGGACGCCTGGCCCCTGCCCTTCCGCGACGCGGCGGGCCTGCCGGCTGGACCGGTCGCGCTGGGCTCGGTGGCCTACCAACCCGTGGGCAACTACGACGCCTGGGTCGCGCTCAGCCTGGTCACCGGCGAGGTGGCCTGGCGACTGGAGCAGCCGGGCATCCGCAACGTCATGCGCGTCGGTGACAACCTTCTGATGCCTGCCGACGACCGCATCTTTGTCGTCGATCCCCAGACCGGCAAGTTGCTCAAGGATGTGCCCCTGCTGCCCCTGGACACCGTCCTGCCCGGCCCGGACAACAGCCTCATCCTCGTCACCCCGCAGGGCCGCCTGCTGCGGATCAACCCCCTGCCCTGACGAATTTTCGAATTTCGAATTTCGGATTTCGAATTTCGGATTGGCAGCCGCTTGCGGCTTAGCCTCCCGACTCCTGACTCCTGACTCCCCACCCCTTCCCCTAATGTCCGACCTGATCACCATCAAACGTGCCCTCTTGTCCGTCAGCGACAAGACCGATCTGGTGGCCTTTGCCCGCAAACTGGCGGCCCATGGTGTGGCCCTGATCTCTACCGGCGGCACCGCCAAGGCGCTGCGCGACGCCGGCCTCCAAGTCACAGCCATCGAAGACGTCACCGGTTTCCCCGAGATGATGGACGGCCGGGTCAAGACGCTGCATCCCAAAATCCACGGCGGGCTGCTGGCGCTGCGCGACAAGGACGACCACCTCGCCGCCATGAAGCAGCACGGTATCGAGCCCATCGACCTGGTCTGCGTCAACCTGTATCCCTTCGAACGCACCATCGCCAAACAGGGTGTCAGCGACGACGAGGCGATCGAGCAGATTGACATCGGCGGACCGAGCATGGTCCGCAGCGCCGCCAAGAACCATCCATTCGTCACCGTGGTGACCGATCCCGCGCAGTACGACCGTGTGTCGCAGGAACTGGACAACCACCACGGCGCCACGAGCCTGTCACTGCGCAAGACCCTCTGTGCCGCGGCCTTCGCCCGCACGGCGGCGTATGACACCGCCATCGCCAGTTGGCTCAGCAATAAATCCGGCCATGCCAACCTCGGGGAGCGGGACAAGCCCGGCCATGCGAGTCTTCGAGCTTGGCCGGGATCGCTCGGCGACGGCGACTTCCCCCAGGCCATGGTCTTGCACTACAACAGCTTGCCGGTGACGCTGCGCTATGGCGAGAACCCGCATCAGCGCGGCGCCGTGTATGCCGATCCGCGCTGGCGCGAGGCAGCGGTGGTCAACGCCAAACAGTTGCACGGCATCCCGCTGTCGTTCTGCAATCTTTTCGACGCCGACGGCGCGTTGGAACTGGTCAAGGAGATCGACGCCTCCAAGCAGGCCGCCGCCGCCGTGATCAAGCACGCCAATGCCTGCGGCTTCGCCGTGGCCGATGATCTACCCACCGCGTTTCAGAAGGCTTACGAAGGCGATCCGTTGGCGGCCTTCGGCGGCATCATCGCCCTCAATCGCAAGGTCGATCTGGCCACCGCCCAGCGCATCACCGCGGTCAAGCACAAGCTCGATGTCATCCTCGCCCCGTCTTACGAGCCCGAGGCCCTGCGTCTCATGCAGGAACGCTGGAAGAACACCCGCCTGCTGGAAGTCGGCGACCTGCCATCGCCGGATGCCCGCACGCGCGACTTGGCACTGAAGCAGATCGCCGGGGGCATGCTGGTGCAGGACAAAGACCTGTCGCCGATGGATGCGGCCCAGTGGCGCCACGCCGCCGGCCCGGCGCCCAGCGCCCAGGACCTGCTGGACCTGAAGCTGGCCATGACGGCGGTCAAGCACCTCAAGTCCAACGCGGTGTGCCTGGTCAAGGATGCGATGCTGGTGGGCGCCGGCGCGGGGCAGATGGATCGCCTGGCGTGCTGTCGCATTGCCGTGGACAAGGCCGGTGACCGCGCGAGGGGCGCCGCCGCCGCCAGCGACGCATTCTTCCCCTTCCGCGACGGCCCGGACATCCTCATCAACGCCGGCATCACCCGCATCGTCCAGCCCGGCGGCAGCGTCAAGGACGCCGACACCATCGCCGCCTGCAACGACGCCGGCGTCACCATGCTCCTCACCGGCCAGCGCCACTTCCGCCACTGACCCCCGCCCCACCGCCAAGCCCCGGCATGCCCCGTCCGCGGGGCTTGCCGGGGATCCGGTACCTTTTCAATGGGTTCAACCCAGTATCGCTTCAATCTCAGATTTCATCCGGATCGTCGCCTTCTCCACCGCCACCGCCCAACCCTTCTCGTCGCTCTTCTCATAGGCATAGAGAATCGACCGGCTGGCGGTAATGATCGCCCCGGCGCCGTCGGCGTTGAAGCAGGCGCGCACATCGTCGGCGGTGCCACCCTGGGCGCCGAAACCGGGCACCAGAAAAATCTGCCGCGGCATAAGCTCACGCAGCCGCGCCGCGTCGTCCGGCTTGGTCGCCCCCACCACCGCGCCCAACAGGCTGTAGCCGCTCTGGCCGATCGACTTGTCACCGGCGGCGGCGATCATGCCCGCCATCGCCTGCGCCACCGTGCCGCCCTGCGCCAGCGCCAGATTCTGGATTGCATCGCTGCCAGGGTTGCTGGTGCGCACCAGGGCGAAGAGTCCCTTGCCCGCCGCCGTCGCGGTGTCGATGAATGGCTCGATCGTGTCCAGACCCATGTAGGGGTTGATCGTCAGGGCGTCAGGGCCGGGCAGGGCGCCCAGATCGTCATAACGTGCATCGGCGAGGCACCCCGCGGCATAATGAGCGCTGCTGATGCCGATGTCGCCGCGCTTGGCGTCGAGAATGACGATCAGCCCCAGCCCGCGGGCCTCGCCGATCAGGGCACGCAGCGCCTCGACGCCCAGCCATTGATACCGCTCGAAGCATGCCGCCTGAATCTTGACGCAAGGCACGTGCGGCGCGACGGTCTGAAGCACCTGGCTACAGAAACGGCGCAGCGCATCGACTCGCCCGCGCACCCCCTCGCCGTCGCCCCCGGAATTCACCCCGGAATTTACCCCGCAATTCGCCCCGACATCGCGCAACAGCGCCGCGGGCAACCGCTCATAGACCGGGTCCAGGCCCACGCAAATCGGCGTCCGGCGGTGAAAGCAAGCCGCCAACAGCCGATCGGCAAAATGCTCGTTGACGCGGTGGTCGTTCAAGGGATCCGGATTGTACATCCAAGCCTGCCTTTACACCCTGCGCCGGACTATGCGCCTGGCCCGTGCAACTCTCATCGTCGAACGCACGCCGATATCAAGATAAGTCGATCTGAAAATTCCATTTTGCTCCGGCTCTATAATCGACCTAATGCCCCCCCCGAATAACACGCTTTACATCATCGACGGCCATGCGCAGATCTTTCGCGCCTACTTTGCCATCCGCGGCGGCATGACCAGCCCCATCACCGGCGAGCCAACCCACGCCGTGTTCGGTTTCGCCGGCATGCTCCTCAAGCTCTTCAACCAGTTCAAGCCGCAGTACGTGGTCATGGCCATCGACTCGCCCGGCAAGACCTTCCGCGACGAGTTATACGACCAGTACAAGGCCCATCGTCCACCGGCGCCGGCAGACCTGGCGTCCCAGGAACAACGCATCTTCGAACTCACGCGAATGTTCGGCGTCCCCATCCTCGCCCACAGCGGCGCCGAGGCGGATGACATCATCGCCACCGTCGTTCGCCGCGTGCTGGCGGACCCGGCGCAACCCGATCTGCACCTGCGCATGGTGTCCAAGGACAAGGACCTGGAGCAACTGCTGGGCCCGCGCGTCACGATGTTCGATATCCATACCGATACCACGATCGACACCGCCTGGCTCAAAGAGAACAAGGGCGTTACACCAGAGCAGGTCGTGGACATGCTGGCGATGATCGGCGACAAGGTGGACAATGTGCCCGGCGTCGAAGGCATCGGCCCCAAGACCGCCGCGGCGCTCATCAGCGAGTTCGGCTCGATCGACCATCTGCTGGCCAACCTCGACAAGATCAAGGGCAAGCGGCGCGAGAACCTTGAAAAGGGCAAGGCCACCCTGCCTCTGTCACGCAAGCTCGTGCAGCTTAAGGACGACCTGGCGCTGGATTTCACGCTCGCCGACGCGGCGATTCGGCCCGTCGATGCCTCGGGTGTGCGGCACATGTTCGAGGAACTGGGCTTTCGCCGCCATCAGACCGACCTGGATAAGCTGCTGGGCCAGCGCGCGGCAATGGAGACGACGGAGGCTAAGCCGCAAGCGGCTGAAAAATCCGAAATCCGAAATCCGACGGCTTCAACAGCGCAAGCTAAATCCGAAATCCCCCGTGCCGCGCCATTCGCCACCAGCCTCTTTGAAGACGACCAACCCACGGCAACTGCGACCACAACCGCAACCCAAACCAGCGCCACCGCACCCGACGCCGCCGACTACCGCGCCATCACCACGCGAGCACAACTCGACGATCTCTGCACCACGCTCGCCCGGCAAACACTCATCGCTTTCGACACCGAAACCATCGGCTTAGGCTCGCGCGTGCGCCTCTGCGGCCTGAGCCTGGCCTGGCAACCCGGCAGCGCCGTCTACCTGCCCATCTGCTCGCCCCAGCAGGCCAGCCACCTCGACGAAGCCGCCGTGCTCAACACCCTGCGCTCGATCCTTGAGAACCCCGCCATCGGCAAATGTGGCCACAACCTCAAGTACGACCTGCGCGTGGTGCGCCACGCCGGCGTCGCGATGCGCGGCGTGGTCTTCGACTCCATGATCGCCAGCCACCTGCTCAACGAGCCCGGCCACGGCCTGGACCACCTGGCGCTATCGCACCTGCACCACCACATGATGCAGATCAGCGAACTCATCGGGATCGATCACGGCGCCGGCCCGCTGCTGGGCTCGCAGCGCACCATGGACCAGGTGCCGCTGGAGCGCATCACCACCTACGCCGCCGATGACGCCGAGGTGTCGTTGCGACTGCACGATGTGCTGGAGCCGCGGCTGAAGCTGCTGGGCATGGAGGAGCTTTCGCAGCGCGTCGAGATGCCGCTGGTGGAGGTGCTGGCGGAGATGGAGCACCACGGCATTCGCGTGGACGGGGCCGTGCTCCAGGAGCAGAAGCGCGTGCTGGCGGGTCGCATCGAGCAGCTTCAGGCCGAGATTCACCAGCACGCCGGCAGCATCTTTAACATCGACTCGACGCGCCAGCTCGGTGATGTGCTGTTCAAGCAGCTCGCACTGCCCATCGTCAAGCGCACCAAGACGGGCGCCTCGACCGATGTGGAGGTGCTGGAAAAGCTGGCGGATCGCGACGACCTGTCGCCGCAGCAGACCGCGGTGCTTGGCCGCATCGTCGAGTACCGCCAGCTCACCAAGCTGGTCAACACCTACCTGGACAACCTGCGGCAGAGCATCCGCCCGGACAGCGGGCGCGTGCACGCGCAGTTTCAGCAGACCGGCGCCGCCACGGGCCGGCTGTCGAGCAATTCGCCCAACCTCCAGAACATTCCCATCCGCACCGAGATCGGCCGCAACATCCGCAAGGCCTTCATCGCCGAGCCGGGCCATCGCTTGATCAGCGCCGACTACTCGCAGATCGAGCTGCGCGTGCTGGCGCACCTGTCGCACGACAAGGCGCTGATCGAGGCTTTCGAGCAGGACCTGGACATTCACGCGGCGGTGGCGGCACAGGTGTTCGGCGTGCCGCTGGAACAGGTCACGCGCGAGCAACGCGCCAGCGCCAAGGTGATCAACTTCGGCATCGTGTACGGCGTAACCCCGTACGGGCTGGCCAGGCGGATCGAGGGGCTGGACCTCGAACGCGCCCGCACGCTCATCAGCGACTACAAGCGCCGCTTTGCCGGCATCGGCGAGTTCCTCGACAAGTGCATTGCCCAGGCTGAGCAACTGGGCTATGTCACCACGATCATGGGCCGGCGCCGGCAAATTCGCGAAATCGCCAGCCGCAACCCCAACGTGCGCTCCCTGGGCGAACGACTGGCGATCAACTCCGTTGTGCAGGGCAGCGCCGCCGATCTGATCAAGCTGGCGATGGTGAATCTCTATCAGCGAATTCACCGCGACGGCTTGCCCCTGAAGCTGCTCTTACAGATTCACGACGAACTGGTGCTCGAGGCACCCGAATCGGCGGCGGATGACATGGCGCGCATCGTCGAGCACGAAATGCAGCACGCGATGGACTTGCGCGTGCCGCTCAAGGTGCAGGCGGGCGTGGGTGCGGATTGGTTCAGCGTGAAGTGATGCATAACGTTTAGCGGGTGACGCGCAGCGTCCCTTGGCTATCGGTATGTTCATTTCACCGGCTCAAGCCGCACCGTGATATCCGCCCCATTCTTCGTCAGGTCCATCGCCAGCAAGCGAATCTGCCGTGTGCGATCCGACGGCACGGACATGACGGGATCGATGGCCTTACCCTCCAGCGCATTGGCGAGCTGGTGCGTGGCAGCGGTCGGATCGAGCTTGCCGTCAGCCGACTTCTTGCTGTCGCGCAAGCCGCGCACCAGGCTGTCCACGGGGAACGGCAGCCGGCCGGCGCGGATGGCGTCGAGCTTGAGCACCAGTTGCGGGCGCTCCTTGCTCCCCCCCGGCGGGACGGTTATCGACGGCTTAAGGTGCAGGCTCACCACCTGCGAAATGCGCTCGCTGTCGTATTTGAACGCCAGCATGATGTTGCCGTCGACGACAGCCACCATCGGCTGGGTCATGTTCGCGGGAAGCTTCACGTTCTGATTGGCCAGGAACTGGGGCAGGCGGGTTTCGAGCCAGGCGTTGAACTCGTCGGCCTCGACATGGAATTGGCGCACGCCCAGGCCGTCGTTGAGCGCCGCCGCCGCGCCGCCCCTCTCGCCGCCGCTGGCGGATACCAGAACGATGCCCGGCACGCCGTCGGCGCGGGTGTAGGACGTCAAGGCCGTGAGCCGCGCTTCCAGGCTCACCGCCTTGGCCTCGCGCTGGGCAGGCGTCGACTTCTTCATCGCCGCCTGATGCGCCTTCCATGCCGGCGGGTCCATCCGCGTCAGCGCCAGCGCTGCCACGAACGCGGCAATCGGCAACAGGACAATCGCCAGCACGATGTAGCGCCAGACACGACGTTTGCGGGGTATTGCAGCCATTGCCTATTCCTGAGGAGTTAGCCGCGGTTAGCTCACCCTTCTGGCCAGGTTACGCGCCAAGTCGCCCAGACGCTGGTGGATAATCTCATGATCGGCAAAAACGTGAAGGCACTCTTCCAGCGCTTCAAGACAGGCGACGGTGTCCGGCGGCTGCCGCACGTTGGCCAGCGCCGCCTGGCCCAGGGCCTCGGTGGCGTCGATGAACCAGTCCGCCGGGCGCAGGGCGGGGCTGACCGGATGCGGGGCATAGCTTTGCCCGCCGGGGTCACTATGCACAAAGCGGTCGCGCCAGTCGCGCGGCGGGGCGCCGCAAGCAAGGTGCACCTTCGGTCCCTCGAATGAGCGCAGTTGCCAGGTGTCGTCCCCGACGGCGCTGTCGGCCCACAACACCTCGACAAAAAGCTGACGCTGCCGGGAGACCTGCACCAGCGCATGTGCCTCTTCGGCCGTATGCGGACGGGTCAGCACAATGCAGCCCGGCGCCAGGTCGTCAAGCCAGTCGGCCGGCGCTCCGGCCAGCGATGCGCTGCCCAGGCGCAGCGTGCCCTCGGCGGCGATCATACGGCGATGCCGGCGGGCCTCCTGCAAGGGCAGGAGCACGCGGGCGTACTGGGCCCACTGCCGCGCCTGCCGCGTGACCGCCAGGGCCTCGACGCATAGGGACTCGCACGCCAGATAGTCCATTTTCGCCAGCGCCGCGCTGGCGCGGCGCATGGTGGCGTCAAGGTCGAAGGCCATGGGCGCGGTACTCATGGGGGCATTCTATCCGGTGGGCTACAGGCTCACTGAAGTGAGCATGTCTCTCAAGTGCGCGTGCCTCGGAAGTGAGCATGCCTCATGACCACCACCACAAGATCGGCGGCAGCACGACGACGAAAAACAGCATCGAGTTGCACAGCCAGGTCACACTCGCCAGACGCGCATCCAGATGGAAAATATTCGCCAGCATGACGGTGGCGATGGCGGTGGGCATCAACCCCTGGACGATGGCCACCTGCTGTGCCAGGGGCGAGAGCGACCAGGGCGTCTGGCCCAATAGCGCGATTAGCGCGATGGTCAACAGCGGGATGAAGGCGAACTTCATGAACGCCAGCACGCCATGCTCGCGCAGATGCTCGAACGTGTCGCCCAGCCACAACTGGAGTCCGATGCCGAAATATCCGCCCATGGCGCCCAGGTAGAAGAGGACGTCGATCAGGTGGTAGTCGAACACGGCCGGGTGCAACGGCACGCCCTGGGTTCCCAGGATCTGGCCCAGCACGGCGGCATAGAGCAGCATGGCCCGCAGGTCCAGCAGATTGAAGAGAATCAGATGCCCCAACGAACGCTCCTGTTTGTCCAACGTGCCATAGTGATGCGCCAGGGGATAGATCAGCACGATCACCGCCACCTGCATGACGTTCACGTAGGCGATGCCCAGCGCCAGGGCCTCCTGGGCGGGGTTGAGCAGGCAGTAGCACAGGTAGGCGCCGAGCGTGAAGCCGATGTTGCCCTGCGCCGAAGCGATGGCCATGACGCCGACCTGCGGGCGGTTGCAGCCCATCCGCCGGGCCAGGGGAATCACGCCATAGCCGGCGGCGACGACGATGATTAACTGCATGGCCAGCAGGCTGGTGTCGCCCAGCAACAGCGGCCTGTTCCACAAGGACAGCAGCGACACGGCCGACCATATCCAGGCGACGGTGTGAAAGTGAATGCGCCGGCTGGCGGCCTCGCCCAGCCACCCGCGCCGCCGGCACAGGTACCCCGCGCCCAGGCTCAGCAGGCCAAAGACGACAAAAATCACAAACTGGAGCGTGCGGGAATCCATGGGAAGTAGTCACAGATGGACAGGTGGGAATGACGAAATTCAAATGACGAATGACGAATGAAATTCCAATGATCAAATTCCTATGACGAAACGCAGAGAGGGGTTGTCCTTATTCGTTTATTTGAACTTGGAATTTCATTCGTCATTCGAATTTCGTCATTCGTCATTCCCCCTATCTGTGTCCATCTGTGTTCATCTGTGGCTATTTCTTAACAAAGGCGGCGTAAATGGCCCGCACCGCGACGTCGAAGTCGCCGTTCTGCACGCCCACGATGATGTTGATTTCGCTCGAGCCCTGATCGATCATGCGGATGTTGACTCTCGCCTCCGCCAGAGCGGCAAAGACGCGCGCCGCGATGCCCGGCGTGTGCGCCATGCCCCGGCCCACCGTGGCGATCAGCGCCATGTGCGGATAGACCTCCAGCGTGTCGGGCTCGCACACCACGCGGATGTCCGCCAGCACTTTTTCCAGCTTGCCGTCGATCTGGCTGTCGGCGACGACGACGCTCATGGTGTCGATGCCGCTGGGCGTGTGCTCGTAGCTGATGCCGTGGTCCTCCAGCACGCCCAGCAGCCGCCGGCCAAAGCCGACCTCGGCGTTCATCATCGCCTTCTCGATCGCGATGACGGAAAACTCCTTGCGCCCGGCGATACCGGTGATCGAGCCTAAGTGCGTCACCGGGTCGGCGTCGCGCACGATCATCGTGCCGGGGTGCGCCGGCTCGTTGGTGTTGCGGATGTTGACCGGGATGCCCGCCTTGCGCACGGGGAAGATGGCTTCGTCGTGCAGCACGGTGGCGCCCATGTAGGCCAGTTCGCGCAGCTCGCGGTAGGTCACGACTTCCATGGGCAGCGGGTCAGGCACGATGCGCGGGTCGGCCATGAGCAGGCCGTTGACGTCGGTCCAGTTTTCGTAGACTGCCGCGGCCACCCCGCGGGCGACGATGGCGCCGCTGATGTCCGATCCGCCGCGGGAAAAGGTCTTGATCGAGCCATCGACTTTGGCGCCATAGAAGCCCGGCACCACCGCGCGCTGGTGCTGCGCCAGGCGCCGGCTCGTCAGCGCCTGCGTCGCTTCGGAGTCGAAGCGGCCGTGCGCGTCGAAAACGATGATGTCCGCGGCATCGACAAAGTCGTAGCCCAGCAATTCGGCGATGATCAGCCCGTTCAAATACTCGCCCCGGCTGGCGGCATAGTCCGGCCCGCCACCCTCCCGCGCCGTGGCGGCGATACGCTCCTTCACCAGCATCAGGTGCGGCGACAGGTCCAGCTTCAATGCCAGGTCCGCCACGATCTGTCGGTACCGATCGGCAATGATCTGGAACACCTGGTCAAAGGAGATCGCCTGCTGTGCGTGGGCGTGGCAGAGATAGAGCAGGTCGGTGATCTTCTTGTCCTGCGCGTGGCGTTTGCCCGGCGCCGAGGGCACGACATAGCGCCGCTCCGCATCGCTTTGCACGATGGCCTGGACCTTACGAATCTGCGCGGCCTCCGCCAGCGAGGTGCCGCCAAACTTGGCTACTTTGATGCCCATGATGGACGGTTAAACTCCTGACAGAACGGTGGGACAATGTAGCGATTATGAATTGAACTAGAAAGCACCAAGTCAGAGTTCGGATATCAGAAGCTTCGCAAAGCCTCAGCGTCGGCGTGTAAATCACAAATTAGAAATCAGAAATCAGAAACTCCCTCAACGCCCGCTTCGACCAGGTGATACGTGATCGCCTCGCTCAGCGCCTGCCACGACGCGTCCACGATATTCTCGCTGACGCCCGTCGTCGCAAAGTGGCGTTGCGCGGCCTCCTGCGGTCCCTGGCCGTCGGCCACGGCGAACTCGGCGACCACGCGCACCTTCGCCGCCGACTCGGCCGTCGCGTTGACCACGCGCACTTTGTAGTCACGCAGATGCAGCCGGCTGATCTGCGGGTAGTGCGGCCGCAGGCACTTGCGCAGCGCCCCGTCCAGCGCGTTGACCGGCCCGTCGCCCTCGGCCACCTCGTGTGCCGTCGCCTGGCCCACCGCCAGCTTCACGCTCGCCTCGGTCGTCGCCGCTCTGCCGTCCATCTTGACGATCACGCAGCGATAGTGCGACAGCTTCCAGTACGCCGGACGAGTGCCCAACATCTCGCGCAGGAGCAGTTCGAAGCTCGCCTCGGCGGCCTCGAACTGGTAGCCCTGATTCTCCAGCTCCGCCACCTTGGCCACCAGCTTGCGCTGAAGGTCCTTGTTGCCGGCGATATCGAACTTGCGCCCCACCGTCGCCGCCACGTTGCTCACTCCAGCCAGTTCACTCACCAGTATTCGCCGCGCGTTGCCGACTTTTTCCGGCTCGACGTGCTCGTAACTGCGTGCCAGCTGATTCACCGCGTGCACGTGCATGCCGCCCTTATGGGCAAAGGCCGCGTTGCCGACAAAGGGCTGGCCCGACCAGAGATTGAGATTGGCCATTTCGTAAACGAACCGGCTGGTCTCGGTCAAACGCTCCAGCGAGCCGTCGGTCAGGCAATCCAGGTCCATCTTGAGCTTGAGGTTGGCGATGACAGTGGTCAGATCGACGTTGCCGCAGCGTTCGCCGATGCCGTTGATGGTGCCCTGCACCTGCACGGCGCCGGCATCGACCGCCGCCAGGGTGTTGGCGACCGCCAGTCCGCCGTCGTTGTGCGTATGAATGCCGATCTGCACCTGCGGGCCCAGCGCCTGTCGCACCTCCGCGACCGCCTGGGTCACCCAGCCCGGCAGCGACCCGCCGTTGGTATCGCAGAGCACCAGCCGCTCGGCGCCGCCTTCCAAAGCCGCACGCAGGGTCGCCAACGCATACTCCGCGTTGCCGCGGTAGCCGTCGAAAAAGTGCTCGGCGTCGTAGAACACCTGCCGCCCCGAGTCCCGGCAGAAGCAGAGCGAATCGCCGATCATCGCCAGGTTCTCCTGACGCGACACGTGCAGCACTTCGTCCACGTGCAGGTCCCAGGTCTTGCCCACGATGGTGATCACCGGCGCCTGTGCCTCGACCAGCGCCTGCATGCCTGGATCGTCCTGGGCCTTGACGCCCTTGCGGCGGGTCATGCCAAAGGCGCAGACCCTGGCGTGCTTGAGCGGCAGGTCGCGCACCTGGGCGAAGTAGGCTGCGTCCTTGGGATTGGACATCGGGAAGCCGCCCTCGATGTAGTCCACGCCCAGGGCGTCCAGGTGCTGAGTGATCTTGAGCTTATCCAGCAGCGAAAAGGAAATGCCCTGGCCCTGCGAACCGTCGCGCAGGGTCGTGTCGTAGATTTCGATGCGGCGGGTAGTCATGGCAGGCTCCTGGGAAGTACGAAGTACGAAGTACAAAGTGCGAAGGCTGAAGCAAGGATACGGAGTTCGTACTTCGGAATTCGCACTTCGTATCGCGCACTTGGCACCACACTGCGAAACAAAAAAACCCTGCCTTGCGGCAGGGTGGGTGATCGTGGTTCGTAAACGGATCGCCGGCCCTACCGCGGGTGAGGGTTGCCAATGGTAATCGTAATGATGGTCGTAGCGGTGAGTGTCATGGCCGATCCTTGAGCGGGTATTCTACCCTCTGATCGGCTAACCGCAAGTACGAAGTTGACCACGTCCAGGGCAATTGCATTTGGCCGCTCTGACCCCCTCTCCCTTCTGAGCAATGCTGTCCGTAACAAATCGCCCATGAATTGTTAA
>JBBDMX010000021.1:0-35213 GCA_040878035.1 Phycisphaeraceae bacterium
CGACGACCTGCTCGGGCAGATTGGCGCCCTTTTTCTCCATGATCTTGAACTCGGAAATGATGATTTCGCGGTCGATGAGCTCTTGGAGGATCTTTTCGCGGGCTTCCAGCACCTGGCGTTCGAATTCCGGGCCGCGGCGCGGAAACTGGGCGGCGAGCTGGGCGAAGATCGGCGAAAGCATGAAGCCGACCTTGTTCTTGGTGATCACCCGGCCCTCGACCAAGGCGGCGATGCCGTTGACCTCGAAGGGACCGGCGGGCAAGGCGGGGGCCTGATTGGCGGGCGGGGCCGCCGGTTGCTGGGCCGGCGCGTGACCGGTGGAAGCGAGGATGGCGAGCCAGGCGTAGCGGATTTTCATGAGCGAAAGGATGTCGTTTCGGACGCGGTGAATGTCTTGCCTCGTGGCGGTCTTTGCAAGCGGCGAAAATGGCCGGCCGGCGCCGGTCGGGGCCACAAAAAAGCCCCGCCGCGCCGGCGGCGGGGATGGGATGGGGGGGGACGTGCGCCATAAGAGTGGGAGGAGCGATGGTGTTGAGATCCCAGCCGCCGGAGCGGCTGGGCTTTCGTTCCTCGGTCCTCGTTCTTCGTTCCGCTCTCACGCTCTCCCACTCATTGTGGATATTGACATCCAGTTGGCCGATGATTATGCTCCCGGCCTAAACGGATAAGTAGAGGTACTTATCCAATTCATATGGAGCAACCTCACATGCGCTACCTCAAGCTCTGGATCGCCCTGGTCGTCGTCATTCTCGGCTCCTTCGCCGTGCTGGGCTATTACGGCGTGGAGATCTACCGCTCGGCGCCACCCATTCCCCAGCGCGTGGTGGTCGCCGCCTCGACCGACGCCTCGGTCGCCCCAGACGCCCCGGCCGCTTCGGTGGCCACCAACGCCGCCGCTGCCACTGCCGGCGCGGTGCTCTTTACCGCCGCCGACATCCGCGACGGCCAGAACGTCTGGCAGTCGATGGGCGGACAGCAGGTCGGTTCGATCTGGGGCCACGGGGCTTACGTCGCGCCGGACTGGTCGGGCGACTATCTGCACCGTGAGTGCCGGTTCCTGCTGGATCTCTGGGCTCAGCGTGACCATGAAACGACCTATGACCAGCTCACGGTGCCGCAGCAGGCGGCGCTGAGCAGCCGGCTCAAGCAGGAGATTCGCACCAACACCTACAACCCGGACACGCAGGAACTGACGCTCTCGGCCGATCGGGCCGCCGTCTACCGCGCCCTGAGCGGCTACTACGCGGCGATCTTCTCCGACGCCGCCGAGTTCCCCGCCGACGTTCGCGGCATCGCCGACGGCGGCATGACGCCCCCCGACTTGCGTAATGCCTATGCCATTGCCGCCAACACGATCAAGGATCCAGGGCGGCAGATGAAGATGAACGCCTTCTTCTTCTGGGCCGCCTGGTCCTGCGGAACAGAGCGGCTGGGCGCCGTGACCGCCGCTGCGGATGACGCCGCGGCCGCCGCCGCCGCGGGTCGCCCGGCCTTGCGCCAGGCCGCCAGCGTGACCTACACCAACAACTGGCCCTCCGAGCCCCTGATCGACAACCGTCCCAGCCCCTCGATCGTGATGTGGTCGGTCATCAGCTTTGTCCTTCTGCTGGCCGGGGTTGGCGCCCTGGCCTGGCATCACGCGACACTCAAAGATGACCCGCATGCGCCGGCCGGCCACGTGCCCGGTAAGGACCCACTCCTGGCCCTGAAGATCACGCCTTCCATGCGGGCCACGCTCAAGTATTTCTGGGTCGTCGCCGCCTTGATCGTCGTGCAGGTGCTGCTGGGCGCCCTGACCGCCCACTACGGCGTCGAGGGCGAGGCGTTCTTCGGCTTCCCGCTTGCCCAATGGCTTCCCTATGCGGTCACGCGCACCTGGCACACGCAACTGGGCATCTTCTGGATCGCCACCGCCTGGCTGGCGACGGGCCTGTTCATCGGCCCGGCGGTCTCCGGCTACGAACCCAGATGGCAACGCGCCGGCGTCAACTTCCTCTTTGTCTGCCTGCTGCTCATCGTCGTCGGCTCGTGCTTTGGCACTTGGTACGCCACCCGGCAACGCATGGGCTTCGAACTCAACTTCTGGTTCGGCCACCAGGGTTACGAGTACGTCGATCTGGGCCGGTTCTGGCAGATCTTCCTCTTTGTGGGCCTGTTTGTCTGGCTGGGCCTAATGACCCGGGCGATCTGGCCGGCGCTGCGCAAGCCGGGGGAGAATCGCCACCTGCTGAGCCTGTTCATGCTCTCCTCGGCGGCGATCGCCCTGTTTTACGGCGCCGGCCTGATGTGGGGCCGGCAGACGCACCTGGCCATGGCAGAGTACTGGCGCTGGTGGGTCGTGCACCTGTGGGTCGAAGGGTTCTTCGAGGTCTTCGCCACCGTGGTCATCGCCTTCCTCTTCACCCGCATGGGCCTGCTGCGCACGGCCACGGCCACCGCGGCGGTGCTCTTTGCCACCACCATCTTCTTAAGCGGCGGCATCATCGGCACCATGCACCACCTCTACTTCAGCGGCACGCCCACGGCGGTGCTGGCGCTGGGCGCGGTGTTCAGTGCCCTGGAGATCGTGCCGCTGACGTTGATCGGCTTTGAGGCCTACGAAAACCTCAAGCTCAGCAAGGCGTCCAAGTGGGTCAGCACCTATCGCTGGCCGATCTACTTCTTCGTGGCGGTGGCATTCTGGAATCTGGTGGGCGCGGGGCTGTTCGGATTCCTGATCAACCCGCCCATCGCGCTCTATTACATGCAGGGCCTCAACACTACGGCGGTGCACGGCCACACCGCGCTGTTCGGCGTCTACGGCATGCTGGGCATCGGCCTGATGCTCTTCTGCCTGAAAGGCCTGTCCATGGACAAGACGTGGAAGACCGGCGCGATATCGTTCTCCTTCTGGAGCGTGAACCTCGGGCTGGTGCTGATGGTCGTGCTCTCGCTCCTGCCGGTCGGTCTGATGCAGGCCCAGGCGAGCATGGAGCACGGCATGTGGTACGCCCGCTCAGCCGAGTTCATGCAAAGCCCGCTCTTGGTGAACCTGCGCTGGCTGCGCGCCATCGGCGACACGGTGTTTGCCGCGGGCATTCTGTCGCTGGCGTGGTTCGTGCTGGGATTGGTGACGGGCTGGTCGGTGAAGCAGGAGGCCGATGAGCCTGAGACGCTGGCGCCCGTGCCGGTGCCGGTACCGGTGGTGGCGGGGAAATAGGAGGAGGCGCGGTACCATGGCACGCTGGTGTGGACCTGTAGGAGGCTTGCTATGGCCAAGATGACTGAGCCTGTCTGCGTGCCAAGCGGGCCTGACGCTGTGCCGCAGGCGTCAGGGGCTCCCCCGGCTCAGCGCACAGGCTTGTGGTGGGTACTGCGCGGCAGCAGTATGTTCCTGCTGGTCACGACCTTGGGGTCACTGGTGGTGCTGGGCGGCGTGATCACGCTCACGCGGGGCCGGTTCGCCGCCATCTTTGAGGATTTTGACACGACCCTGCCCCTACCGACGCAGTGGCTCATGGACATGCCGCTGGCCATCGTTCTGCTGGTGCTGAGCTTGCTGGCCGCGGGGCTGATTGCCAAGGAAATATGGGTCCGCAACACGGTGGCGACCATCTTGCTCAACATTCTGGCCCAGGGGATGTTGATCGTGTTCGTCGTATTCTACGTGCTGGCGATGTGGCTGCCGCTGGTGAAGCTGATCACCTCGCTGACGTAATCGGACTATAGCGCTTCAGAAAATGGGCCTTGTCTTGGTGTCCTTGGTGCCTTGGTGGTTAATCAGAGTTCCCTAAAGGAATAAGCGATAGGAGCGGTGACAGGCCAACACGGCAAGGGCACTTTCCAGTGAGTTTGCAGGTTTATCTGCCTGCGGTACAATGTTTGGCTCGATACTGCCAAGGATGCATTCATGCCTAAGCTTAAGTCGCATAAGGGTCTGCTCAAGCGGATCAAAGTCACCGCGCTGGGGAAGGTGAAGTTCAAGAGCGCCAAGTCCGGTCACCTGCGCAGCCACAAGACGGGCGACCAGATGCGTAAGATCCGCAAGATGAAGACCGCCAAGGCCGGCGACCTGCCGCGCCTGGAGAAGATGCTGCACCGGCACTTAAAGCCGGCGGGCTGGCAGCCCCCGCGGCCCGCGGCGGCGGCGGCGGCGCCGACGGCGGAAACCGCCAAGGCCTAAGCGTAGGCCGCGGCCAGGCCGGCGGCGTAACGCCCCGGCATACACCCTGCGCGTCGGGACCCAAGTCTTCTTTCAGGCTTTTGCCTGGGGAGCCCCGCCAGCGCGAAATGATGGAGATTTGCCATGCCTCGTGCACAAAAGGGCGCCGCGACGCGCCAATCCAAGAAACGTTGGTTCAAGGCCGCCAAGGGTTACCGGGGCGCCCGCAGCAAGCAGTGGCGCAAGGTCAAGCATGCGGTGATCCGCGCCGGAGCGTATGCGACGCGCGACCGCAAGGTGGTCAAGCGTGACTACCGCGCGCTGTGGATTCTGCGCATCAACGCCGCCGTGCGCGAGCGCGGCATGAGCTACAGCCGGTTCATCGCCGCCCTCAAGGCCGCCAACATCCTGCTCAACCGCAAGATGCTCAGCGAGATCGCCATCGCCGACCCCAAGGCGTTCGACGCGATTTTCGAGCAAGCCAAGCAGGCCGGCGCGGCCGCCCAGGCGGCGTGAGCGCCGCTTGGCGAATGATTAAATTCGAATGACGAATGAACCTCCAATGATCAGATTCCAATAACGGCAGCCATGGTCGTTCCTTGGAATTTGAGCCTTTATTCGTCAATAGTCATTCGAGCTTCGCCATTCGAATCGTTAGGGGGTTCCCATGTCGCTTCCCGTCGACTATGCGCAGCGTGTCTACGCCGGCGTGCTGGGCAAGCTGATCGGCGTGTACCTGGGCCGGCCGTTCGAGGGCTGGTCGCATGCGAAGATCCTCGCGGATCTTGGTGAAATCAACTACTACGTGCATGAGAAGCGCGGCGTCCCGCTGATCGTCACCGATGACGATATCAGCGGCACGTTCACCTTCATCCGCGCCCTGGAAGACCACGGCACCAGCCGGTGGATCACCGCCGGGCAGATAGGGCAGACCTGGCTCAACTACATTATCGAGGGGCGCACCATCCTGTGGTGGGGCGGGCTGGGCGTGTCCACCGAGCACACCGCCTACCTGCGTCTCAAGCACGGCATCGAGGCGCCACGCAGCGGAGCGATGGCGACTAACAGCCAGGTCGTCGCCGAGCAGATCGGGTCGCAGATATTTGTCGACGGTTGGGCGATGGTGGCGCCGGGCGACCCGGCACTGGCGGCCGAGCTGGCCCGCCAGGCGGCGAGCGTCAGCCACGACGGCGAAGCGATCTACGGCGCCCAGGTCGTGGCTGCGATCGAGTCGCAGGCCTTTGTCGAACGCGACATCGGCAAGTTGCTGGACACCGCGGTGTGCTTGATTCCCCGCGACTGCGTCATCGCCCGCATGATCACCGACCTGCGACACGAGCGGGAGAAGCACGACGACTGGCGCAAGGCCTTTGGCGACGTGATGCAGGCACGCTACGGCTACGACAAGTTCGGCGGCGGCTGCCACATGGTGCCCAACCACGGCGTCATCATGCTGGCGCTGCTCTGGGGCGACGACGACTTCCAGAAATCGCTCATGATCGCCAACACCTGTGGCTGGGACACGGACTGCAACTCGGGTAACGTCGGCTGCATCATGGGGATCAAGAACGGGCTCTCCGGGCCGGGCAGCCTGGGTGTCGGGCCGGATTGGCGCGGGCCGGTGGCGGATCGGCTGTATCTGCCCACGGCCGATGGCGGGTCGTGCGTCACCGACGCGGTGACGCAGACGTATCGTCTGGTGAATCTGGGCCGGGCGCTGGGGGGTGAGCCGGTGTTGTCGCCCAAGCATGGGGCGCGCTTCCATTTCTCGCTGCCCGGCTTGGTGCAGGGATTTATGCCGGAGGACTCGGCGGAGGTGCGCGGCACCACGCGTATCGCCAATGAGTTGTCAGGCACAAGCGACGGCGAAAGTGGCGAGCGTTGTCTGGCGATTCACTATGAAGGGCTGGCGGCAGACCGCGTATCGCGGGTGGCGACGGCGACGTTCGTGCCGCCGGACGCGGTGAAAGCCGGCGGCTACGCCATGGCCGCGTCGCCCACGCTTTACTCCGGCCAGACCATCACGGCCAAGCTCAGTGCCGCTGCGACCAATGGTCAGCCGGTGACGGCGCGCCTGTATGTGCGGCCGTACGATGCGCATGACGCATTGGCGTTCGCGTTCGGGCCGGAGGCCACATGGTCGCCAGGCCATACGCAGGAGTTGACGTGGCGGCTGCCCAACATGCGCGGCCAGCCGGTGGCGCAAGTCGGGGTGGAAATCAGCGGCGTGAATGGCGCAGCCGGCACTGCATACCTGCACGCGCTGACGTGGAGCGGCGAGCCGGAAGTGATCTTCCATCGCACGCCGGGGTCGATGGCGCGGCGGGCATGGGTGGATGCGATGAGCCACTTCTTGGAGCGAGGCGAGGCCGATTTTCGTTTCGCCCAGAACGAGGGCCGCGGACTGCTGATACAGGGAGCGCGGGATTGGCGCGACTATTCGGTGGCGGCGACGATTCGGCCGCACATGGTGCGCGCCGTCGGCCTGGCGGCGCGGGTACAGGGTCTGCGCCGCTATTACGCGCTGTTCCTGCTGCCGGGCAATCGCGCTCGCCTGGTCAAGGTTTACGACGACCAGGAAACCACACTGGGGGAGACCTCGCTGGCGTGGGAGTTGACCAAGCCTTACGCCCTGCAACTGGAGGTGCGTGACAACCGGATTGTCGCGTTGGTGGACGGCCGGCGCATCGTGGACGCCGTCGATGATGATCGGCCACTGACGAGCGGGGGTATCGCCCTGGTCTGCGAGGAGGGAAGCGCCTCTGCCGGTGCGGTGAGTGTGGCGCCGCTGCGGGCGTAGTCAAGTACCCAGGGGCCTGCACGTTCCGTTCCTTTCACGCCCAGGAGTATGGCTTTGCCATGGAGGTGGCGCGACCCGTGCGTGTCGTCCCATTCGCTCCGTTCGTCGTATTGGATAATGCGGAAATGAGGCGCCGCCAGTTCGAGCAGTTCGCCTGGGGCAAAGTAATGTGCGATGGCGGCGGCGCATTCGCTGGCCGGGCCGATGCCGGTGAAGCCCGGGTCGTCGGTCGTATGCACCTCGATGAAGATCACGCCGCCAGGTTGGAGGCACTGGCGCAGCACGGGCAGCAGGATCAGGCCGTCGCGTTGGGGCACGTGGTCGAGTGCGGTGGCCGCGACGATGACGGTGTAGCGATGCGTGGCCCAGGTCAGGGTACGGAAGTCGGCGACGATCGCGCTGATGCGGTCGGCAACGCCGCGCGACTCCGCGGCACGCTCGAGGCGCTGGATGCCGATGCGTGAACGGTCGATGGCGGTGACGTGCAGGCCGCGCTGCGCCAAGGCCAAGGCATTGCGGCCAGGTCCGGCGCCCAGGTCCAAGGCGTGGCCGGTCAGCGGATGCTCGTCCAGATAGGCGACCAGCTCAGCCGATGGCGCGTCGCCAAAGGCGGGCTTTTCCCGTTGATAGACGGCAACAAAGGGATCGTCGGCGACCTTATCAACGTTGCTGTCAGCATGGCGAGTCATGCACAATGCTATGGCTGCCATGCGGGGCCTGAGGTTCTCCAAAGGCCCGAATTTCTGGTGGGGAAAATCCGGGTCTTCACCCTAGGTGGTTCCGGGGCGGAAGCCCACGCTGATTCACACCGCCGGCGGGCGCACTCTGGCCAACGGCACGAGCGAGGCGCCCAGGCCGATCAGGATGATCGGCGCCACGCCGATGAGAATGCCTAGTTCGGGCCGACCGACGGCGTTGCCCGCCATTTGTCCCAGCAGCGCCGCCAGGGGCCCCAGGGCAAAGCCCGCGCCGATGAGCCCTTCGTGCTCGCCCCCGGCAGCGACCGCCGCGTTGGCGACCACCAGCGCGTAGTAGAGCGCCGCGTGATACGCCACGCCGGCGGCGGCGCCGAAGATGATCTCGCCGATGATTACCGTGGTCACATCCGGGCCATACATCGCGGCGAGGAAACCCAGGGGCATGAGCACCGTGCCGGCCAGCAGCGGATAGCGCCGGCCATGCCAGCGCACGGTGATCATCATGAGCACGAATGCCGCCACGCGTGCCACATCGGTAATGCCCGCCAGCGCGGTGGCGGCGGCCACGGAGTAGTTGAGGCGCGTGCCGAAGATCGTCGGCATCAGCGGCGCCAGCACGAAGAGCAGGCAATAGCCCGAGAGCATAGACCAGCGGGCGGCGCTGGTCAGCAGCCGATAGCGGCTGAGAATGGCCGGCGCCAGACGATCAGGATGATCGACCGCCAGATGCTCGGGAACGCGCGGCAGGGGGATGATCAGCACCAGGCTGACGAGGTTGACCAGAGCCGGTAAGGCAAAGAGCAGCCAGGGCCAGCCGCTGCCGATCAAGGGACCGGCGGCGAACATTGCCAGGGGAACGGAGATCGACCAGGCGAGATTGAACCTGCCGATGATGGGTGCCGCGCCAAGCGGCGTGCGTCCGGCGCTGATGTAGCTTTCCACCACCGGCCACTTGAGGCCGTTGCACAGGGCGATGCCCATGTCGCCGGCGACGAGCACCGCCGAGGCGGGGAACAGGCACATGACCAGGTGCGACAGGCATTGGCCGGCGACGACTAGCGCCAGCAGCCGCTTCTCGCCCAGGCGCCGCGCCAGGCGATGACTCAAGAGGGCGGCGACGGCGTACACCACGCCGAAGGCAAAAGCCAGCAATAGATTCTGCCGGTTGGTGAACTTGAGAAGCTCATCGGTGTAAAAATACACGCCACGCTCGATTAGGATCGTGGCGAAGCTTTCGATGAAGGTGAACAGTAACAGGCGGTTGATGCGGGTCATGGTTTGGCAGATGACAAAGTGAGGGGTGACAAGGTGACCAAGCGTCATCTTCACCTTGTAAGTCCTTCACTTTGTCATCTCTACAGGCGTTTGCGGGTCATGCCGCGCTGCATTTCGCGGTCGGCCTCGCGTTTGCGCAGATCCTGCCTTTTGTCGTAAGCCTTCTTACCTTCGCAGACGCCCAGTTCGATCTTGACGCGCCCGCGCAGGAAATAGAGCGTCAGGGGAATCAGCGTGGTGCCCTTGCCGACGGTCAGGTCGTGCAGCTTGCTGATCTCGCGTTTGTGTGCCAGGAGTTTGCGCGGGCGTTTGGGCTCGTGGCCGGCGGCGCCGTGGGCGTGGGCATAGGGCGGAATGTCCACGTTGTAGAGCCACAGCGACCTGTCCGCCGGCTCGACGCGGGCGAAGCCCTCCGCCAGAGACACTTGCCCGGTGCGGATGCTCTTGACCTCGCTGCCGGTGAGCATGATGCCCACCTCCAGCGACTCGCTCACGAAGTAATCGTGTCGGGCCTTGCGGTTGACGATGCGTGGAGCGTGGCTGGAGTTGTCATCCTTGCGGGGCATGGGAAGGGGAGAGTATAGCGTCAGGGCACAACTCAGAGCCGTGCGGCGTATAAGCCCGCGCACGATCCCCCGCCGGTTCTCGCCCCGCGGCTCTGATTGCTTGAAGTCTACTTGCCGATGCAGAAGGTGGCGAAGACCCGGCCGATCACGTCGTCGGGGGTCATGTGGCCGCCCAGTGCCGCTAATTCATCCAGGGCTGTGCGCAACAGGCTGGCGATGATCTCCACGTCGTTGATCGCGTGGTGGGTGACTTGAGGAGCTAGGCAATCGGTGGCCTGTGCCAGCAACTCGTGGGCGCGACGAAGGGAGGTTTCATGGCGGGGCTGCAAGGCCAGCATGTCGGCGGCGATGCTGACGCCGCGCTGGCCCAGGGCGCGGGCGATCGCTTGTCGCAGTTGGGCCAGGCCGCGACCGGTGCGGGCGCTGACGGCCACGGCGTTGGTGGGGATGTCGGTGTCGCATGCGTCAGACTTGCTGCGGATATACAAGAGGGATGCGGCGTCCGCAGCGTATCCGGGGGTGGTGCTTGGGCTAACGGCGTGCACACCGTCGTCGATCCAGAGCAAGAGGTCGGCGCTGCGGATCGCTTCGCGTGCCGCCTGCTGCACCTGGCGATCCAGCAGGCTTAGCGGGTCGTCGAGGCCGGCAATGTCGAGGAGCATGACTTCGACGCTCTGGCCATGGTTGGTCTCAAGGCGCAGCGGTTCAGCCAGCACATCGCGCGTTGTGCCGCGCACATCGCTGGTGACGGCGCGGCGGCGCCCCAACAGCGCGTTAAAGAGCGTGCTCTTGCCCGTGCTCGGAGCCCCGACGAGCACGACCCGAGGCAAGGCTTCCAGCGAGGCCCACGAGCGGCTGTGCGCCAGAAGATCGGCGAGCTGCTGGCGCAGTACCGTGAGGTTTGCGTGGAGCCGTGACGGCGCGATGGGCACGACATCGTCCTGATCGACAAAGTCGATGCCGGCTTCGACCAGCGCCAGTTGCGTCGCCAGGGTATCGACCAGTGCCGCGGCGAAGCGGCCCAACTCACCTTCACGCAGCAGCGTTGCGGCCTGGAGCTGGCTGTCACTGGCGGCGGCGATGGTGGCGGCGACGCCCTCGGCCTGCGTCAGGTCGAGCTTGCCCGCCAAGTAGGCGCGGAAGGTGAACTCGCCGGCGTCCGCTAAGCGGGCGCCCAGGTCGATGCCGCGATGGATCAGGCGATCAAGCAGGGCGGGGTGGCCGGGCACCTGAAGCTCCGCCAGGTCGTCGCCGGTGTAGCTGTGCGGTGCGGTGAAACAGGTGAGTAAGGCGGGCAGCACCGGGCCATCGTCGTGCAAGCGGACGCGGCAAGGCGTGAGTTGGCGGGCGACTGGCCGTGGACGGTCAGTCATGCGACCGATGATGGCGGGGGTGTCGGGGCCACTGAGGCGAATCAGGCCACGCGGTGATCGCCCCGGCGGTGAGCTGACCGCGATGATGGTGTCGGTGGGGGCGTGCATGAGGTGCTGGTGACCTCGCGGCGAACGCGACAAGTCGCGGCGCCTCCTATCGGCGGATTAGCGCTTGTCGCCACCTTTGGGCTTGGGCTTGCCCGTCTGCTGCTGCTTTTCCTCGATCATCTTGTGGATGCGTTCCATCAGGCCCCCCGGTTTGCCGGGCTTGGCGGGCTTGGGCTTAAAGAGCGTGCCGGCTTCTTCCTCACGCTTGATGTGCCGGCGAATCAGCAGGCTATCCACGATGCCCGCCGCGGTGGATGCCATGATGTAGAGCGTCAGGCCCGACGGCGCAGAGTAAAGCATGACGGGGAACAACAGCACCATCCACTTCATCATCTTCTGCGTCTGTGCCGCCTGGCTGTTGGGATCGGCGGGCGGGGGCGTCATGAGCTTCTGCTGGAAGTAGAAAACGATGGCCATAAGGAAGGGCAGAATATTGACTGCCTCGAAGTTGGGATGGATCAGCCAGAGGTTGATCTGCTTGGGCGTATCAAAGACACGGATGAAGTGGTCGGCGCTGGCCAGGTCCGCCAGGAAGCCCCATTTCCCGCCGCTGATCCACTGGAACACGCCGTAGAACGCCGGTTCGTGCCGCAGCTCGATGGCGAAATAGAGCATCGCGTAGAGGGCGATCCAGATGGGCATCTGGAGGAACATGGGCAGGCAGCCGAGCATATTGAGCGGGTTGACGCCGCGCTCGCGGTAGAGCCTCATCTGCTCGGCCTGGAGCTTGGCCGAGTCGTCCTTGTACTTCTTCTTGAGCTTCTCGATTTCCGGCGCCAACGCGGCCATGCCCTTCTGCATCTTGGCCATGTTGATCTGCGCCTTGCGCGTGATCGGGTGCAGGATGGCGCGCACGACCAGCACGAGGATGATGATGGCGATGCCCCAGTCGCGCACGATCAGGTCGATGGCCCAAAGCAGCCAGAGCAGCCCCTTGGCCAGCCACTGGAACGTGCACGGGCCGCACATCCCGCCGAGGCTGTAGACGACCATTTCCTTGAAGTACAGCAGGCTGTAGGGCGTGTGTTTAAAGAGATTGCGATCCTGCGGACCGGCAAAGAGCTCGATGCCGATGGCGCGCGACTGGCCGGCCGAAAGCGTGAATTGCGCCGTGGTCAGCGTGATGGCCGCAGCCTGATGCGCCGCATCGGCGGGGTTGCCCCAGCGCTGCACCTCGATGTGGGGAAAGATCGACTGAAGCGACTCGGCGGGCACGGGGTGGGGCTGAATCAGGCCGTTGACATCGGGCGTGCCGACGATCGGATGCACCGCCAGGGCGAAATAGCGGTTGGTCGTCGCCAGCCAGACCAGGTCGTGGGCCGGCAGGTCTTTTTCAGGCCAGCGCGGCATATCGAGGGCGGGATTCTCGTTTTGCAGCAACACCGTGCCACGCGGAACGTCGGCGTTCTTGGTGTAGATGATCTGCTTCTTCGGGTTGTACTCCAGGTTGAAATAGCCCGCCACATAGCGGCGCATGTCACCGATGTAGGCCGACTCATCCGCGGGTGCATCGCCCTGGGCGTACTGCGACCAGATGACCGTGCGAGCGACGCCGGAGATGTTTTCGATGCGTTGCTGGCAGCGCAGGTTGTAACTGACCTTGTCCAGCGTGTAGGTGCGCTCGAGGCGCAGCAGGGGCTGGCCCTGGGCGTCATTGACGGTCAGTTCGTAGGTCGCCGATCCGTCAGTCGCCCCATCTTTAAGGCTCCAGGGCTTGTTCCAGAGCCAGTCGGCGGCGTCGTCCACGTTCACGTAGCGGGCGCCAAAGTGGTAGTAACGGGCGACGCCGCCGGCCACGGGCACTTCCAGTGTCTTGAGCACGGCATAGGGCTCGGGCGTGGTCGCGTGCCATTTATAGTCCGTCAGCGTGATGCGCCAGACGCTGGCGCCGTAGTGGCTGAGGTTGACCCGCATCTTGTAGTCGGAGGTGGAGTCGTTGGAGCCCAGTACGACGTCGCGCGGATTGGTCGCCGGGGCGATGGTCAGGGTGGGCGCGGCGGACGCGGCCGGTGCGGGGGTAAAGTCGGCGGCGGGCGCCGATGCAGGCTGGGTGGCCGGCGCTTCGGGCGGGGCAGCGGCCTCCTGTGCCAGGGCAGGCGCGACCCATAGCGCCACAGTCAGCGCCAACGACACAATAAGCTGATTCAGGATGGCAGCAGTTCTCACTATCGGGGCCTCAAATCGGGAAAAGGCCAGAGTATAGCAGGCAAGCCGGGGCAGAGGCTTTGCGCCGCCCCGGGTCCGAAGGGATTATGTGGGAAAACCCGGGGCGGCGCCGAGCCTCTGCCCCGGCTGGCCCTGAACGACTCTACGGCCGCACCAGGTCGAAGTACGTCACCATAAGGAAGAGACTGACGAACATGGCCAGGCCGACATAGTTGACCGCGGCCATGACTTTGGGGTTCACCGGGCTGCCCTTGATCTTCTCGATGATGAGGAAGACCATCAGCCCGCCGTCGACGATGGGCAGGGGCAGGAAGTTGATGACCGCCAGGTTGACGCTGATGACGCCCAGGAAGAACAGCAGGTAGGGCCAGCCGTTGTCGCGGGTGATGACGGTGCCGGCCTGGAAGATGCCGATGGGGCCGCGCAATTCGTTAACCGGCACGGTGCGCTGGAACAAGCGCAAGAGCGTCAGGTAAGTCTGCGTCATGAACTGCTTGGTCTTGATCAGGCCCAGGTGAGCGGCCCCCACGGGGTCGTTGGCTTTGATCGGTTCGCGGAGAGTTTCAAAGCCAATCTGGAGCGCCATGGGCAGGTCCCATTGCGCCTTGGCTAAGGTCGCCGCCTCGGCGGGCGGCAGCGTCACCTGAGCGGAGTGCGTGGGCTCGCCCTTAATCGCCAGTTGGTACGTCAGCTTCAGCGATACGGGTACCGAGGCATCGCCCTGGGCGGCGGCGATTTCCCCCAGGATTCGCTGCACGTCACCAAAGCGCTCGACGGGCTCATCGTTGATGGCCAGGATGCGCGAGCCGGCGGGTAGTTCACGATGTTGCTGCGCCAGGGGCGATTGGGGCAGCGTCTTGCCGACGCGATTCTGGTCCACCGCCGGCAGAGTGCCGATGCCGAGTTTGCGGTCCGCGCCGGGCTTCACGGGTTTGAGTTCGACGATCTCGCCACCGCGCAGGACCGAGAGGGCGATGGGCCTGTCGGCGGAAGCGACGATGGTCTCGACCGTCTGTTGCGGGCTGGGCCAGGGCGTGTTGTTGATGGCCGCCAGGATGTCCAGAACCTGCACGCCCGCAGCTTCGGCGGGGCTGTTGGGGCTCACGGCGGTCACGATGGTGGTGGGTACCAGACCCAGCAGGTTGGCCTCCGTCCCGTTTCCGCTGGTGGTCAGGCCAGGCCATGCATGCACCTTGACCTGCACCGTATGTTCTTTATCCCCCTTGAACGTCAGTTCGACGGGCCGGCCCTTGGCGTCGATCACCTTTGACTCGACCTCATGGAAATGCGTTACGGGCTTGCCGTCGACCGCGATGATCCTCGTGCCCTTTTCCACGCCGGCTTTGAGCAAATCGGGGCTGAGGTTGTACACGTCGGATTCCGCCAGCCGCGTGGAAGCGGGCTGGCGGATGCCCAGCCCCAGCAGATTAGTCACCTTGGAATGGATCGGCTTGATGTTGTACGTCAGCGGTTGCGGTAAGCCCTGGCGCTGGATCGTCAACTGGATCGGCACGTCGCCGTGGCCCAGCGCCGCCGCCATCATGATCTCGGTGAAGTCGTTGGTGCGTTCGCCGTCGATGCTGACCACGTGATCGCCGCCCTTGAGACCCAGGTAGGCCGGGTCCTGGCCGTGGCCGGCGGCATAGGTGGTGGCGGCGGGGGTGCCCGGGACCACGCCGCCGACCAGCGCCGGCGGGAACGACACGCCGTACATGAAGGCGATGATGAAGAACAGCACCGCGAAGATGAGGTTCATGATCACACCCGCCGAGACGACCGCGGCGCGGGCCCAGACGGGCTTGCGGTTGAACGAGCGCGGGTCGTCGCTGGTGGCGGTGGCATCCATGTCTTCCTGGCCCAGCATTTTCACATAGCCGCCCAGGGGCAGGTAGTTGAGCCGGTACTCGGTTTCGCCCACGCCGGCAACGCCGGGCAGGTGTGCGATATCGGGCTGGGCGGCCTTGGCGTCCTTGAGCATCTTCTCGTATTCGGGTTCGGTCGAGCCGCCGCGAAAGCCGATGCCTTTGCGCCACGCCAGCAGGGCCGGGCCAAAGCCGATGGCGAACTGCGTCACCTTGATGCCCACCGCCTTGGCGACCAGAAAGTGCCCCAGCTCATGGACGAAGATGATGAAGCCAAACCCCAGCGCCATCAGCAGCAGCGCCGGCGCCGAGGTGAGATACGGGAAGAAATCCATGCGGGGGAATCCATTTAAGTAGCCACAGATGAACACAGATAAACACAGATGAAAAGGCAGAAAAGCAGAAAGGCTGGAAATCAATCCTGGCCGGCTGTCTCTTTGTTTTCTGCGTTTCCTGCTTTTCCGCCTTTCTGATTTTTCTTATCTGTGTCCATCTGTGTTTATCTGTGGCTATGACTAAACGCTCGTAGCCAGCCGTTGGTTCACGAATTCGCGTGCCTGGCGGTCGGCGGCCAGCACCGTGGCCAATGAATCCACCGGCACCGGCTCGATGGCTGAGAGCGCTTCGGTGACGAGTTCGACGATGCGGCCGAAACGGATGCGGCGGTCCAGGAACGCGGCGACGGCGGCCTCATTGGCGGCATTGAAGACCGCCCCGGCCGTCCCGCCCGCTTCGATCACATCATAGGCCAACTGCAAGGCGCGGAACTTCTCCATGTCCGGCTGTTCAAACTCCAGCTTAGCTAACTTCGACCAATCCATCGCGTCGCTGCACCCCGCCGGCCGATGCGGGTACATCAGGGCGTACTGGATCGGCGTCTTCATGTCCGGCGGACCCAGTTGCGCCAGCACCGAATGATCGGCGAATTCCACGAACGAATGCGCCACCGACTGTGGATGAATGATCACCGCGATCTTCTCTGCCGGCAGGTCGAATAGCCAGTGCGCCTCGATGATCTCCAGCGCCTTGTTCATCATGGTGGCCGAGTCGATGCTGATCTTGGCGCCCATCTTCCAGGTCGGATGGTTCAGCGCCTGCTCCACCGTGGCGTTTCGCATCGTCTCCATCGAGGCGGTACGAAACGGCCCGCCGGAGGCGGTGAGCACGATGCGCTTGATCGCGGAGCTGTCCAGTGTTGCCTTGTCTTCTTGTCTTCCGGTCTCCCGGTCGGGACCTCGGACGTTAGACAACCCTTGGAGGCACTGAAAAATTGCCGAGTGCTCGCTATCGACGGGAATGAGCTGAGCCCCGTGCGCTCGGCACAAAGGGGTGACCAGGGCGCCGGCGGCGACGAGAGTTTCCTTATTCGCCAGGCCGATGCGCATGGACTTGCGGATGCCCGCCAGCGTGGCGGGAAGTCCGGCGCTGCCGACGATGGCGGCGGTCAGGTCGGTGGCGTCGGAGTCTTCAACTAATCGCAGGGCCGCGTCAGCGCCGCTGTAGATGCGTGTGTCGGGCAGGGCGTGGCGCAGTTGCGGCTCGCAGGCCGGATCGGCCACCGCCACGGCAGGCACGGCAAATTGCCGCGCCTGCTGGATCAGCGGCTCGAGCTGGCGACCGGCCGCCAGCCCGGCGACCTGGATGCGCAGGGCGCCGCTGGCGTTTAAGTGCTCGACCACTTTGAGCGTGTTGACGCCGATGCTGCCGGTGGAGCCCAGCACGATCAGTCGCCGCGGGTCCTGGTTGGCGGCTTGGCTCATCCCTTGTCCTGCTGATCCGTGCCGATGACGCGGTTGGTGTATCCACGGCTGGGTTGGGCCGCCGGCTTGGGCGTGGCGGACGCCGGTGGGGCGCCGGAACTTCCGGATCCCGCGGACCTGCCGGAACCGCCGGCACCGCCCATGCCACCGGAGCTGCCGGCATTGCCGCTCGCACCGGCGTTCCTGTTGCCGGCGCCACTGGGGCCATGGTCGCCCGACGAGCGAGGGGGCACGATCGGCGGCCTGGATGATTGGTTGGGGAGTTGGAGTGAGCCGTTGGCATCGCCGCCGCCGGCCGGCATACCGCCCGAGCCGGCCGTGCTGCCCGAGCCGCCCGTGCTGCCTGCGGCGCCACCGGCGGTGCCCCCTCCGCGACCGCGACCGCCGCGTCGCCGCCGTCGCCGACGCCGGCCGCCGCCCTCGCCTTGCGGTGCGCCGGCTGAAGACCCATCGCTGTGGACCGCCGGCTGTGGCGGCAATTTACCGGGCGGTGCGGTCGGCAAGCGTTCTACGGCGCCGTGGCTCTGGACAGCAGCCGGCTCGATAGGCTCGGGCGCCGCTTCATGGTCGCCCGAAGGCTGAATCGCACCTGCCGGTGTTTCGCCGCCCTCCACGGCGCTGCCACCGCCGCGTCCGCGCCGGCGTCGCCGCCGCCGCCGTCGCCGACCTGTTCCGCCGACTGCCTCGCCGCCGCCGGCTCCGTCGCCTTCACCGGCATGAGCGGGCTCATGCCGCTCGCCGGCGCTGTCGGTATCGGTGCCCTCCGTCTCTTGGTCTACGTCGGCGTAGGCCTTGCCTTCACTCTCGGGCGTCGGCCGCGCACCGACCTGCTCCACGGCCAGAATCTGACCATCCACCACGATTTCCGCGGTGTTGGGGTTGTGCACCGGTAGCGCGATGTCCCTGCCCTTGAGGCCCTGAGGCGCCGGCTCATCATCGTCTGGCTCGCCGACCTCGCCGTCCGCTTCTTCCTCGCCTTCCTCCAGCTCCTCGGATTCCTCGTAGTCATCGTCGGGCAACAGTCCGGTGGACTCGAGTGTTTCGAGCGTTGGTTCCTCGAGGTTACCCAGCGCTTCGCCCTGCACCGCACCGCCGCGGCCGTCAAAGCACGCCAGATCGATGAAATCCACCGGCCCGCCGCCATTGACGCGCACCATCACCGGCTTGTCGTACTGTTTCTCCAACTCCACCAACGACGAACGCTTGCGGTTGAGCAGTTGAAACGCCACGTCCGGGCTGACCGTCAGCTCGATGCGCGCCACGTCCTTGCGCGGCATGACCAGCGCCAGGCGGCGCATCACGTCCAGCACGACCGTCTCGGAGCTCTTGACCTTGCCGGCGCCCTGGCAGGCGGTGCAGTCGATGTAGGTGGACTTGTGCAGCGACGGGCGCATGCGCTGGCGGGTCATCTCGACGATGCCGAACTGGCTGATCGCCAGGGCGCGGGTGCGGGCGCGATCCTTTTTCAGGTTGACGCGGAAGCGCTGTTCCAGGTCGCGGCGATGCTTGGGGGAACGCATGTCGATCAAGTCGTTGACGATCACGCCGCCCAAGTCGCGCAGTCGGAGTTGCCGGCAGATTTCGTCGCAAGCCTCGAGGTTGATCTTGTAGGCCGTCATCTCCGCATCGCGGTTGTCACGGTACTTGCCGCTGTTGACGTCGATGGCCACCAGGGCTTCGGTTTGATCGATCACCAGCGTTCCGCCCGACTCCAGCGGCACGACGCGGGCGTTGATGTTCTCGATCTGCCGCTCAATGTCGAAGCGGTGGAAGAGGGGCACCGAGTCGTTGTAACGCAGCACCTGCGGCCCGGAGCGCGGGCTGGCAATGGTGAAAAAGTCCTTAGCGCGGCGGGCGGCCACGGGGTCATCGATGACGATGCGCTCGATATCGTTGGAGAACACGTCGCGCAGGGTGCGGATGAGCAGATCGCTTTCGGTGTAGAGTTCGCCCACCCCGCGGAGCTGGCGCATGCGTGTGTCGATCGATTTCCACAGGCGAATCAGGTACGCTAGGTCACGCTTGAGATCGGTCTTGGTGCGCCCGATCCCCGCGGTGCGGATGATGAAGCCAAAATCCTTGGGGGGATTGAGGTCATCGAGCATGCGGCGCATTTCCCGGCGGGCTTCGTCGTCCTCGATCTTGCGGGATACGCCCAGCCGCTCCATGTCGGGCATCATCACCAGGTACCGCCCGGGGATGGACAGGTAGCTGGTGAGCGTGGGCCCCTTGGTGCCGATGCCCTCTTTGAGGACTTGGACGAGGATTTCCTGGCCGCGGCGCAGGGATTTCTGGATGGGCGGGCGCTCGTGGCGCGGCGTCTTCTGGCCGACCATCTCCGTGTCTTCCTTGTGCTCCCCATGGAAATACTTGGGGTGCAGATCGGAGATGTGCAGGAAGCCGTTGCGTTCCAGGCCGAAGTCCACGAAGGCCGCCTGGATCGACGGCTCGACGTTGACGACGCGGCCTTTATAGATGTTGCCGACGTGCGATTCGGTGCTGGCGCGTTCCTGGTAGAACTCCTCCAGCCGGCCGTTCTCGACGATGGCGATTCGGCATTCCTCGCCGGGAACGAAGTTGATGAGCATTTCCTTC
Organism: Phycisphaeraceae bacterium; assembly: GCA_040878035.1. GTDB lineage: Bacteria > Planctomycetota > Phycisphaerae > Phycisphaerales > Phycisphaeraceae > JBBDMX01. The sequence goes on from JBBDMX010000021.1 coordinate 19,345, forward strand.
TTGGGCATGTGCAAAGCGCTTTCGGTGGGGAAGCCACGAGCGCGGCGCGGAAGGATTGAACACGAAGACACGAAAGCACGAAGAAGAGAGGAATAAAGGATGAGAAGCAGGGGAATGGGCTGCGGCGCCGGGGGGCGCAGCGCAGGTCCACCTGCTCTCTTCATGCCTTGCTTCGTGTCTTCGTGTCTTCGTGTTCATTCTGTCGTGTTCGTCTGTTCCGCTGCGTTCGCGCGGGGCTTCGGTGTACGGGGTGAGAAACTGTTAGCGGTTTATGGTTCGAGATAACGTCCCTGGAATATATCCGGGACGACACGTTGCAGTTGATCGTGCAGGTAGTTTAGGACCTCACGGTCGGAATCAAAACTCATGGCCTTTCGCGCCACGCGCTGACATTGGTTGATGCTCACGGCGCGGACGATGCGCTTGACCTCGGGAATGGCGGGCGGGGTGACGGAAAAGCAGCGCAGGCCCAGCCCCAGCAGCAGCATGATGTAGTCGGGGTCGCCCGCCATTTCGCCGCAGAGGCTCACTTCGATCTTAGCGCGGTTGGCGACGCGAATCACGTCGCGCAGCAGTATCAGCACCGCCGGGTGCGCCCCGGCATAGAGGTTGGCGATGCGTTCGTTGCCGCGGTCCACCGCCACGGTGTATTGAATCAGGTCGTTGGTGCCGATGGAAAAGAACTGCACCTCGCGGGAAAAACACTTGGCCTGGAGCGCCGCCGAGGGCACCTCGATCATGATGCCCACGGGGATGTCGCGCCGGAAGGGGATGCCTTCCTCCTCCAGGTCCTCCATCACGTCGGAGAGCACCATCTTGGCCTGGCGCAGCTCCATGATGTTGGAGATCAGCGGGAACATGATGCGCATGGGGCCGATGGTGCTGGCGCGCAGGATGGCGCGGAGTTGGGTCTTAAAGAGCGGAAGGTTCTGGAGGCACAGGCGAATGGATCGGCAACCCAGGAAGGGATTGTTCTCCTGCGGCGAAGAGTGATCGTGGTCGATGTCCGCCAGTTTGTCGGCGCCCAGATCCAGGGTGCGGATGGTCAGGGGCTGGCCCTTGAGCGATTCGAGGGCCGACTTGTACTGGGCGTACTGCTCGTCTTCACTGGGTTCACTGGTGGAGGCCAGGAAGAGGAACTCGGTGCGATAGAGCCCGATGCCGTGAGCGCCTTTGGCCAGGGCCGCGGTGATTTCGTTGGGGAATTCGATGTTGGCCAGGATGGTGACCTGCGTGCCGTCCTGGGTGACAGCCGGCAACTGCGCCATCTCGTCGAGGCTGGTCTCGAACTCCGCCATGCGTGCCGCGTGCTGGCGGTATTCCAGGAGCTGGGCAGCATCGGGATTGACGATGACCACGCCGTTGTTGGCGTCGACGATGATGGTGTCGCCGGTGTTGACTTCGCCCGACAGGTCTTCCAGGCCGACGATCGCCGGGATGCCCAGGGCGTGGGCGACGATGGCGGTGTGGCTGGTGCGTCCGCCGGCGTCGGTGACCAGGGCCTTGACCTTGGTCTTGTCCAGGCCGGCGGTCTGGCTGGGGGTCAGGTCGTGGGCGACGACCGCCGCTTCGTGCCGCAGGCTTCCCAGTTCCGCGCGGGCCTCGCCGATGAGGTGACTGAGCACGCGCCGCTCGATGTCCCAGATGTCCGCCACGCGCTCGCGCAGCATGCGGCTTTCCTGCTGGCGAAACATCTTGCCCAGCCGGCGCATCACGGTATACACCGCGTACTCGGCCGTCACCTGATCGTTGTCGATCATCTGGCGAATCTGATCGATGAGCGATTTGTCGCGCAGCATGCCCAGATGGAAGCCGAAAATCTTGGCGGTTTCGGAGCCCAGCGAAGCGGTGGCCTGGTCGCGGATGATTTCGATGGCTTTGGCGCCGGCGTTCATCGCTTCGGTGAGGCGATGTTGCTCGTGGGCGACCGCCGAGGCCGGCACCGTGCGGCGCGGGATCGGCTGGTCCTGTGCGTCAAGCACCACGGCGCGGGTGATGACCACGCCAGGTGAAACCGCAATGCCCTTCTTGATGACCATGGAGATGATCTTATTCGATTTTTGCTTTGTAATTTTCGTTTGGCCGACTAAGCTTACACTATGGGTATTAAGGAACTTGAAATCGCGGTTACCCGCCTATCGCCCGAAGAACTGACTTGCTTTGCGAGTTGGTTCGAGGAATTCATGGCCCAGGCGTGGGACGAAGAACTTGAAGCCGACGTGGCGGAAGGCAAGCTCGACCACTTGGCGAAACAGGCCGACGAGCATTTCGAATCTGGGCGGTGCACGGAGTTGTGAGACATTTCGCCACCCCCGAGTTCTGGTATTACTATCGGCAATTGCCTCCCGCGGTCCGCGATCTGGCGGACAAGAACTTCCAACTGATGAAAGCTGATGGCCGGCATCCATCGCTGCGTCTAAAGCGAGCCGGCATCTTCTGGTCGGTCCGCGTGGGCTTGGCGCATCGGGCGCTGGCCAAGGAGCGTGACGAAGGTCTGGTGTGGTTCTGGATCGGCGATCACGACAACTACAGTCAGATTCTCAAGTCACACTGACCCTTCGCGTCCGGAAATCCGGGGCTTCGCGGACTCAGCCCCGGCGTGGAAGCCCGCGATACTCACAACCCCGCAGCCTGGCGCAGCTTATCCACCATATCGGTCTTTTCCCAGGTGAACTCCGCTCCCTCGCGACCGAAGTGGCCGTGACGGGCCGTTTCACGGTAGATCGGCCGGCGCAGGTTCAGGTGCTCGATAATCTGCCGCGGACGCAGCCCGAACACCTTGCGGATGGCCTTTTCAATCTTGACCTCATCGACCTTGGCGGTGCCCTGGGTATCCACCAGCACCGACAGCGGCTCGGCCACGCCGATGGCATAGGCCAACTGCACTTCGCACACATCCGCCAGGCCCGAAGCCACCACATTCTTGGCGATGTAACGCGCCATGTAGCTGGCGGAGCGGTCCACCTTGGTCGGGTCCTTGCCTGAGAAGGCGCCGCCGCCGTGGCAGCCACGCCCGCCGTAGGTGTCCACGATGATTTTGCGCCCGGTCAGTCCGGTGTCGCCGTGCGGCCCGCCGATCTCGAACTGCCCCGTCGGGTTCACGTGAATCTTGACCTTCTTGGCGTCATACAGCTTCTTGGGCATGCAGGGCTCAATGATGTGCTTGATGACCTGCTTCTTGAGCTCTGCCTGCTTCTTGGGGCCGTTCCACGCCGGCGTGTGCTGTGTCGAGAGCACCACGGTATGGATGCGCACCGGCTTGTTGCCGTCGTATTCCACGGTGACCTGGCTCTTGGCATCCGGCCGCAGGCCCTTGATCGTGCCCTTTTCCCGCACCTTGGCGTGCCGCTCGACCAGCCGGTGCGACAGGTGGATCGGCAGGGGCATGTATTCTTTGGTTTCACGGCAGGCAAAGCCGAACATCAGGCCCTGGTCGCCGGCGCCTTCGCGATCCACGCCCATGGCGATGTCTGCCGACTGCCCGTGAATCGTACGGATCACAGCACAACTGTCGGCATCGAACTTCATGGTCGGGTCGGTGTAGCCGATTTCGCGCAGCGTTTGGCGCACGGTGTCTTCGACCTTCTCCAGGGCTTTGATGCCCGCATCGTTATGCACAGTCACTTCGCCGGCCACGACCACCAGGCCCGTGGTGCACAGCGTCTCGCAGGCACAACGGGCGTAGGGGTCAGCCTTGAGCAAACTGTCGAGCACCGCGTCGGAAATCTGATCGGACACCTTGTCGGGGTGGCCCATGGAGACCGATTCACTGGTGAAGAGGTGAAGACCGTTGTTGTAACTCGCTGCCATGGCGTTCCTTCAGAGCCGCGCGGCGTAAGCCCGCGGGAATGGGGTGCGAATAACCGGGTTGGTGAGTCCACCTTTGTACCGATTCACGGCGGCGCTGGCAAATCGCCCGCCTATCCGGATGAACGGATGGATGGGCGGGTAGAGCAGGAGAACAGGAGAGCAGGGGAGCACGGGAGCACGGGAGCATGGGACCAGGCGCTCTGGTCGCCAGCATGCTGTATTCCAAACCAACCGCCACGGGTAGACTGATGCGCAGAGGCCCCATGGCTGGGTGGGCTCCCGAACTCCTGCAAAAGCGGGCAACACCGACGCAACTACAGCGCTCAGATGTCGCGCCCCCGGTCAAACCCCCCCGGTCAATACCCCTCTGGATCAGCCAGAAACGCGGTTCTGCTGCACCGCCACGTCCGGGGGGTCCGATACCTCGCACTGAGCCTCGAAGCTGGATGACTCAGCCGCGAGGCTCAGTGACCCAGCCTCGAAGCTGACACACCCAGCTGCGCAACTCAGTGACCCAGCCGCGAGGCTCGATGACCCAGCTTCGTGGCCCGATGGCCCAGCTTCGAGGCCCAATGACTCAGCCTCGAGGCCCGATGACCCAGCCTCGAGGGTCAATCCCCCAGCCGCGAGGTTCAGTGGCGAAAGGAAACCTTTTCAACGCGCATTCCTATCCGCGCGCCGCGTATTCCCGTCCGCGCGCCGTGGATTGGCGCCCGCAAGGCGTCTACTCCCATCCCCGCGCGGCACACACCCCTCCGCGTAAGCTGTAAGGCATGTCGCAGAAGGCTCACCAGGCCCGCGCAACGCCCATGCCCTTCCACAAGCCGCAAAGTCATGTCCCGCAGCGCCCAGACCACGACCCGGCGCAGGGGAATGCCTGTCGGCCAGTTCCAACACTCCCCGCGCGGCCATCAAGCAGGACAGGCTGTGCCTGCCCCTTTCTACCGCCGGGTCCCAACACGGCCCGCCCAGCCCGCCGCCCTCTACCGCCCACCTGATCCAGCAGTTTCATGACGTGGCCCCCAAAGTTGGTTTTGCTTCCGCCATTATGCGCCGCTGTTCGGGGTTTATAAAGTACCCGATGCACGAGATTCACACGGAAAAACCACTTGACAGGCCGGGAAACCGCGCGGATACTGGCCGGCGCGTTATACAACTTAACAGTTGTCGAATTACTGTTAGGCGGCTCCAGAATCTGATGAAGCAAATACATAAAGAATACGAGCGGGCGTTCTTGCTCGAAAAGACAAAGCTGGACCGGCTTATGGATATTATCCACGGGCTGCTTGGCGAGCACAAGAGCACGACGAAGCACGACGATTTTGAGGTGTTCCTGTCCGGGCAACGACGCGAGGAAATGACCAGCGTCGATGATGTGCTTAATCTCGACAATTCGCGCAAATCGAAGATACAACGCCTCTTGATTACCTGCTTTGCATCAACCGAACGTGGGGCACGTCCCGATCATGAAATACAGGTTGATTTTGACGGCAGGAATATCGGCAAGAATAAAACCAAGGTCACAGTTAGTGTTAAGAGTGACGATTCTGGTTGGAGTGCTCGCGCGCTCTCGGAGGTAGAAGAACAGGTCGAAAGAACTTCGCTTGAGGATAGCGCATCCCGTGGCGTGCTGTGGTGTCTTTTCATCGGGGTCTTGTTCGTCATCGGATTTTTGTTGCTTTCATCATTTGCTGGTCTCAATTCCGGTACTGGCAGAGACGCAGACGCGATGTGGTTACGCGTTCGTGATGTCGAACGAATTGAGCAGATTCTAAAACAGCAGCGTACACTCACTGACGAGGAGATGAGGGAGATAGCCACGACGCAACTCCGCAATGTTGTCCTAGCCTACAGGGAGAGCCGGCCCAGTGGGTTGACCCGGCAAAAGGCATATATTGGAGTACCGCTCCTAGTTGTACTCGGCTGTGTGATTTATCTCATTGGACTTTGTTATCCCACCGCCGTGTTTTTGTGGGGCGACGAGGTTGAGCGGAACGCCAAGATGCTGCACACGCGCCGAGTTCTTTGGGGACTTATCATCAGTGGGATAGGCTTCGGCGTGCTGTCTAAGTTTTTCGTCGCAGGAGTGGTTTCGGGGCCATGAAAAAAGCGCCGCCTAACCCATATATGGCCTCTGATGTCAAGAGGCGCACGTGAATAAACCAGAGCGAAGCTCTGGTTGGCCTTGTCTCTGTTGGCGGAGGCGACGGTTCGACGACGTGTCCTGCCAGGGACGGCTTGCAAAACCAAGTGGTTGCAGCGGAGCTGCACCAAACACCTATCGTGGGTCGCACAGCCGGCGTTGCCGTCGACCGTGTGTGGGCTGGCCCTGGGGATCAGCTCACGCCCAAGAAGCTCTTCCGTTGCGACACCCGGGGGCCGCCGCCGGCTCAAAGGGTGGGGTTCACTTCCACCCCGACAAGAGGCGCCAAGGGTTGCACGCCCTAGCGTAATCTTCGGGGGCCGCCTGCTGCCACGCCGTGGAGCAGGACCACCAGCACCATGCCCAAGCGGCCCGCGCCATCGCCCGGGAGTTCCTCGATTCCAGAACGCTGCTCACAAAGATCCTGGAGAGGACGTTGGGCAGGTGAGCAACGGTCAGACTGTCAAAACCCTTGTTGCCCATGGGGTAAAGCCTGTGCGCTTGCCGTCGGCCAACCCCCTGGCATAAACTGCATGAGTGGACTTGGTGGTAAACGCCCGCCTTGACTGATTCATCCCCAGAAGATTTAATGTTCGCTGGATGCCGCGCTACTGTATCGTTCCCTCCCTTGCCCCCGACCCGATCGATCCGCACGGTCGCGCGCGTCGGGCCGCGTACGGTTGCTCACGATTTACTATCATGATGAAGCCACGCTGGCGGGTTCGGACGCAGCTTCGACCCCGGACCCCGGACCCCGGACCCCGGAGCCCGCGGGATGTGAGCGCCGCCCCCCGAATCGACGCCGGCCTTGACGGATCAGCTTCCGACCGCAGGGCAAGAATTCTGCCGCAGACGCCAATCAGGAGCGAGCTATGTCGAAAAAGTCCGACGCCTGGGGCCTTGAAGTAGGCGCCAACGCCATCAAGGCCATCCGCCTGGTGGCCGATGGTGCCCACGTTCGCCTGGCGGAATACGACGTCCTGCCCTTCAAGCACATCCTGACCACGCCCGATCTCAACGCCGACGAAGCCATTCAGCTCAGCCTCGATCAGTTCATTGCCCGTCACGACGTGACCAAGAGCACGATCGTGGCCTCGGTGCCCGGCAACGCCGCCTTCGCCCGCTTTGCCAAGCTCCCGCCCGTCGAGCCCAAGAAGATCCCCGACATCGTCAAATTTGAGGCCGTGCAGCAGATTCCCTTCCCCATCGAGCAGGTGGAATGGGACTACCAGGTCTTTGCCGATCCGGATTCGCCGGACGTGGAGGTGGGCATCTTCGCCATCACCAAGGAGAAAGTGGGGCAACTACTGGCCAATTACCGCGCGGTGGGCGTCAAGCTCGACGGCCTGACGCTTTCGCCCCTGGGCGTGTACAACGCCATGGCCTACGACATGGATCTGGACGCCGACTCCGAGGGCGTCATCCTCATGGACATCGGCACCAGCAGCACGGACATCATCATCGTCGAGCACGGCGACCTGTGGCTGCGCACCTTACCCCTGGGCGGCAACAACTTCACCGAAGCCCTGGTGCGGGCCTTTAAGCTCAGCTTTCCCAAGGCGGAAAAGCTCAAGCGCGAGGCGGGCACCAGCAAATACGCCCGGCAGATTTTCCAGGCCATGCGGCCAGTGTTCGCCGACCTGGTGCAGGAGATCCAACGCTCGCTGGGCTTCTACCAGACGCTCAACCGCGACGCCAAGCTTGAGCGGCTCATCGGCTTTGGCTCCACGTTCCGCCTGCCGGGCTTGCAGAAGTTCCTCAAGCAGCAACTCCAGATCGACGTGGTCCGGCCAGACGGGTTTGAGAAGATCAGCGTCGAAGGGTCGCAGTCGGCGGACTTTTCCGACAACGCGTTGAACATGGCGACGGCCTACGGCCTGGCGCTGCAGGGTCTGGGAATAGGCAAGATCGACGCCAACATCCTGCCGGCGCAAATCCTGCGGCAACGCATCTGGAAGCAGAAGCAGCCCTGGTTCGGCGCCGCCGCGGCAGTCTTTCTGGTGGCCGCCGTGTTGGCGGGCATTAAGATCTGGTCCGTCTCCAACGCTTTTCACAGTCAGGTGGACAAAAATCAACTCGATGTCCAGAGAATCATCAGCCGGGCTCAGAACAACTTCATCGCCTGGGAGGAGGTCATCCGCCAGTCCGATCTGAGGCCCCTGATCGAAAACGAACGGCGGGTGCTGGACTACCGCTCGATGTGGCCAATGCTGCTGGGCGACATCTCCGATGCGGTGGCCTCCTTGAACAAGGACCAGCAGCAGTTGTACGCCGGCAAATATAAGGAAATCAGGCGGATCCCCCGCAATCAGCGGCGGCGAATCTATATCGAGTCGATGGAGGTCACCTACGTTCCGGTTACCGCCTTGTCATCGGCCACGCCCCGTGCGGCGACGGCTGTGGCCTCACCGTACGAGATGCAACTGCCCGGCGGCACCGGCACGGCCACTACAACCGAGGATCCCGCCACGCCCCATGCCTTTATGGTGCGCCTCACCGGCTGGACCCCGTATAAGGGCGCCAGCACGCTGATCCTCGACGAGCTGCCGCAATGGCTGCGCAATCACGCGGAACAGCCCGGCCGACCCTACAAGTTCGTCCTGCCCAGCAACGTGGCGACCATCTCGCCCCGGCCGTATACACCGGACGATGGGCCCGATGGCAGACCGGCGCCCAGTGGCAGGCCCGGGCCCGTTGGCGCCGGTAGAACCGTGGGCCCGACTCCGGGCTTCGGTGACTTTGGCGGCGGCCCGACGTTTGGCTCCCAGCCGCCCACCGCGCCCGAGGCTGGCGGAATGGCGGACATCAAGTCGCTCTTCCCCGTCCGCCCGCTGATGGATGAAGCCGGGCCCGACGACCAGTCGTTTGAGATGACCTTCTACGTCCAGATCCTGCCTCCCGACCAGGCCCGCCTGAGCGTGGCGGGCGCCCAGGCCGAAGCGACGGCCGCACCGGCCGCACCGGCCGACGGCACTGCGCCTGCGACACCGCCGACGCCTGCCACGCCCGCCAGCACGATCCAGCCCACTGAGGTGACGCCATGAACAGATTTCTGGTGCTGATCAAGTCCAATCCCGTGATTGGCATCTGTATCGCCGTGGCGCTGCTCTCGGTCGTCGCCGTGAGCTTCTTCTACTGGCGAGGCGGGTCGTTCAAGGCCGAGGTGGCGCTGCGCGGCGGCAAGCTCAACGAGTTGCAGCGCAGCCTGCGCCAGCGTGTCGAACTCCCGCCGGAAAAGCCCGACGGCAAGCCGCGTGAGGAACTGATCACCATCAACGACAAGGCGATCGAGGAAATCCGCCGGGTCTACGGGGAGATCGGCCGCCAGTCGGAGGAGATCTCCCGGCTGCTCATGCAGCGCAATGCGCGCGGACCCGAGACGCTGCTGCTGCCCGCCCTGCTCCCCGTGCCCGTCAAAGAGTCGTTGCGTGCGGACGTCAAGTACGCCTATCGAGCCGCGTTGCGCGACCTGCTGACGCAAGGGATTCGCGCCGGCCTGCCGCCGGATGAGGACCGCATCAAGACCCGCGTCGCCGAGGTGGAAAACCAGTTTCTCACCAGCGGCGTCGGCGTGCAGACTTACGCCAGTCTGAGTCAGGCCGAACGCCGCAAGCTCGATGCCCTGATGCGCAACAAAGTCACGGAGATGCTCGTCGAACGGGCACGCGATCTGGAACTCTATGCGGTGACGGATCCCAACTCGGCCGACTTCCCGCTGGATACCCGGCCGCTGTCCATGCCCGCCAACGCCAGCGACGAGCAGATCTGGAGCGGCCAGATGGCCTACTGGATTCAGCGCGACATCATCGCCGCCATCGCCCGCGCTAATCGCGGCATCAACGCCCAGGCGCACGTGCCCAGCGCGCCGGTCAAGCAGCTCCTGCGCATCAGCGTGGTGCCTGGCTCGGTGGGCTTGACCGGTGACAGCGGGCTCAAGAGCGGACCGGCCGGCGCGCCGTCGGGCAACCCCACGGTCGAGCAGTATGGCCCGGTGACTCCCCCCAGCGCAACTGGCGAAGCCCCGGCCCCCGTGATCGTCGCTGACCCCAAGCAGGCCCTGCCCTACAACTTCAATCTCTCGCCGACCGGGCGTGTCTCCAACCAGCTTTACGATGTGCATCACGTGTGGGTGACCGCCATTGTCGACGTCCAGCGTTTGCCCGAGTTCATCTACCAGCTACGCGAAGTGAATTTCATGACCGTGCTGAAGGTGGACATCCACAATGTGGACGAGTACGAAGCGTTCCGGCAGGGCATGGTCTACGGGACGGAAGACGCGGTCCGCGTGGAGATGCTGGTGGAAACGATCTGGTTCCGCCAGTGGACGGCCAAGCTGATGGCGCCCTCGGTCCAGAAGGCCGTAGGCGTCCCCCAGCCCCCGGCCGTGGCCCAACCCTGACCTGAGAAACGACCCCTGAATTGGCCACGGACGGACACAGATGAACGCAGATAGGAAAGCCAGGAAATGCAGAATAAGCAGAAAATAGGAGAGCGGTTGGACAGGGTTGAATTTCCTGCCTCTTCTGCTTTTTCTGCGTTTCTGTTTTTCCCTAATCTGCATCTGTGTTCATCTGTGTCCATCTGTGGCTACCTGCTGTCTTGGAGTGACCACGAATGAAGAGCAAGCATCTGAGCTTCATGGACCAGAACCTCGAGAAAATCGTGGTGGGCGTGGCCCTGCTGTTTCTCCTGGTGGTAGCGTGGCTCTACTACGTCGGGTCGCCCTATTCGGTCAAGGTCCAGGACGGCGTGCAGACGACGACGATGGGTCCCATGGAACTTGAGGACAAGATCCTTGCCAGGGCCAAGCTGTTGGAGAACGCGCTGAATAATCCGGAGTTGCCCTTCCCTTCGCCTCGGGTGGCCGAGTACGTTCCGATCACGATCCAGCAACTCAAGGAAGTGCCACCTTCGCTGACGCTGGCGGTGCCGTTTAATTGGGGCGGTTTAGAGATCGGGCCCATCGGCGAGGAGCAGCTTCGCCGCTATGCCATCCAGGCCCCGCCGGCGCCCGCCAAGCCTGCTGTCCGAGCCGACCACGCCGTGCTTGACCGAACGATGGACCCGACCATGCTCACGCCCCTGGTGCACACGATCGGACGGGGCGAGCCGCCGCTGGATTTCAGCTACGTCAGTGCCGCCAGCCAGTTCAATGTTGCGGAGTGGAAGCAGCGTCTTTCGGCCGCGGGCGTGCCCGATGGTTGGCAACAGATGCTGGTGATCTACGTGAAGCTTCAGCGCCAGCAGTGGGACCCGGTGGCGCAGCAGTGGGGACCGGCGACGGATGTGGCCCCGGTGCCGGGCTATCCCGTGCCGCAGAATGAGGAGATTCGCCCCGATTTGCCGCCTGACCGCGTCGGCGACCTGATTCAGCACATTCGCGAGCAGCAGCCGGCCATTATCGAGCAAGTGTTTCCCATGATCACCAGCGACGCCGTGTGGCTGCCGCCCAATATCGATCCCAGCAAGCTCAACGAGCAGCAGCGGCGGATGCTGCGCGATGTGTTGCTACAGATCATGCAGGTCAAGGCCCAGATCGCTGCAACGCAGGCGCCGCAGATGATGCCGGGCGAGGCCGGCGAGGCGCCGGCGCCTGGCCTCGGGGGTGACGTGACCCAACTCCGCCAGCAGCTTGATGTGCTTCATCGCCGCCAGCGTGCGATCCTCGAAGGCCGCGACCCCGATGCGGTCGCACCGGACGGCGCCGTGCCGCCCGCCACTTTCGGGCCTAATATCCGAAATCAGCCCGGCATGCCCATCCCCGCTCCCCTGTCGGCGCCCAAGCCGCCCGACAAACTCGACCTGCTGGCGCATGATCTGACCGTCCAACCCGGCGCCAGCTATCGCTACCGCTTTGTCGTGGGCTTGTTCAACCCGCTCTTCCGCCAGCAGATCGATCCGGAACAGCGCAAGAAGATGGAGAACCTGTTGGCGCAGGTGTCTGAGCCCGGCGAGTGGAGCGAGCGCGTCAACGTCGCGCCCGAGATGTACTACTTTTTTGTCGGCGCTTCCAACAACGGCCGGACCGGCCGCTGGGTGGTCTGGAAGCTCTTCGGCGGCCAGTACATCAAGGAAATCTTCGAGGTGCAGTTGGGTGACGCGGTCGGCGGCACAACTTCCCGTACCTACGAAGGCATGTCCGTCCAGGTGCCCATGCAGGCACCCGTCCTCCTGGTGGACATCGCACAGGAGCGCGGCTCGATGGATAACACGCGAGCGGTACTGCTGAACAAGAATTCCGGGCAACTGGGCGAACGCATGATCGGTGAGGACCGCGACAACGCCGAACATCAGCGTCTGCGTGAGGAAGAGCGGATGGCTGCCGCGGCAGCGGCGCCAAAGCCCGAGCCCACCGCTCCGCCCGAGTCGGGAGGTACACCGCCGCCGTACCCCGGTCCCTACCCGCCGGGCATGCGCCGCCCGCCGGGCTCTCCCGAGTATCCGCCGCCGCCGCGGCCGTGAGGAGCCTGGATGCTCACTGGGGCTCTCCAAGCCGGACCAGAGTCTTCGAAGGCCCGGATCCGGATCATGGCGGACTCAGTCCGGCCTGGAAGCCCAAGTAGTCCGCGGGCCGATCACTCCTGCGTCTTGGCCGGCACTTGCGCAGCCTTGCGCTTGAGTTGCACCTTGATTACCGCCGTCTCGCCGTCGCCGCGCAGCAGTTGTGCGCTGACTGATTCGTAGTGTTCCAGGATCGTCGCGGCGATCATCAGCGGCCGCATGAGACGCGCTTCAGGCGACGGGAAGGGTGGGCCGGCTCCGGGGCCGCCGGGGCCTCTTGGTCCGCCACCCTCGGGGCCGCGCAGAGGCGGGCGACCATCGGGTCCGCGTCGCGGCGGGCGTTGCCGATCGGGCCCCGGACCCTCCAACTCATCGCCGTCCCGCGGAGGCCCCATGCCTCTTGGGCCCGGCGGGCCCTGCTGACGCCAACGCCTGAGCCACGGCTGCAAATCGCGCGCGAGTTCCGGCCCTTGAATGAACATCGTCGCCAGCAAGCCCTCCTGGGCCTCCAGCCCCAGCTTTTTGAACGCCTGGCTCTGGCCCAGCGCCGTCGCCTGGCCCGCCGCCGTGTCGGCGATCTGCTTGAAAAACTGCTCCTGGCTGGCCAGCACATACCAGCCCCCGGCGGCACCATACGTCAACGTGATGGGCTTGAGCTCTTGACGCCGGGCACGCTCCGCCAGCACCGCCCCCAATCCGGCCGTGCGATAGCTGACGCCCCGGTGCTCGCCGGCGCCCATCGCCAACGGATCGGTCCCCCAGTTCATCGTCTGCATGTTCACCAGCAGCATGGCGCCATTGACCACCTTGTCCAGTTCCGCGGCTATGGAGGAGTCCTTCATCTGCACCGCCACGCCGACGACCGGATAGCCGGCGTCCGACGCAGGCTGAAGCTGCTCGCCAGGCACATTGCCGAAGAAGACGGCGATGCTCGGGCCAATCTTGGGCAGCACATCCTTGGTGAACGACTTGGGCGCGATCAGACGATCGAGGATGCGCGTGTCCTTGGGGCCGTGGCCCTGGAAGTTGAAGGTCAGCGCCGCCAGCGTGGACGTCGGCAGCGGCCCCCAGTTCATCTGGCCGGAGTTGTCCGCCCCGGCCAGAAAAGTTTTGATCTGCGGGGTGACGCCCACGTAGTGCAGGCTCAGGTCGGCGCCTTGGCGCGTCACCGCCAGGGCGTGGGTTTCATCCGGGTCCGACTTGCGGATGTAGGCGACGCCGACACGCTGTTCGGGCAGCTTGGACATCCACGCCTTGAACGCCGCGTCGTCCGCCAGCGACTTTTCACCGGCCTTGTGCGACAACACCTGCACCATGTAGTCACTGTGCAATACGTTAGCCATCGCCATCCATTCGTCGGAAAAGGCGATGCGAGCGTTGTCTTCGTCGTTGGTGTAGATGGTGAAGTCGCCGGCCTGCTCGACCTCGACCAGCCCGAGTTTCTGCACGGCCGCGGCGGCGTCGGCCTTGGCCACACGCGAGAGGATCACGCCGGGGTTGCCGTCCCCCGGTTCACTGCCGATCACCACCAAGCTCTTGCCGAAGTAGGCGTCGATGATCTGCTGCGTGTTGAGGCCCAGAGCGGCCTGGAGAAGCTGCCAGGCCTCATTCTCGCGTGGCGGCGCCAGTTGCCGGCGAAGCATCTCGACGAGCCGGTCATTCTCGAAGTCGGCGCGGATCTTGGCCAGGTCGTCGAGTTGCACGAAGACGCCGGTGTCCGGCGGCGCCAGCTTGGCGCCGTCCTGCGCCAGCAGCGCCGCCGGCGCCAGGAGCAGGGCGAGTAACACCGCCAGCGCAAGGCTTGTGCGACGGATGGCATTGTTAGCCCAAGCACCAACGGTGCGGGCGCATGGCTTGATAAGAGCGAAGAACGAGGAACGAAGAACGAGGAACGGGAAAGGCCGTGGGTTCATAGCATGTCTCCGTGTTCAGGCATGGGCGATTCAGGGGCATCACCAGGTTCGAGAATGTCGGCAGGATCAGGAACTCCTGGAACCCCCGGAATTCCCGGAACTCCCGAAAGCCCCGAATCTGAAGGAATCAGTTGTGCCAAAGCATTTTGCCAGTTGAGCAGGGCGGCGGTCTGGCGGATGCCGTCGATTAACTGCATGGGCTGCTGGGTGGTGTAGTTCAGGTCGTCGGCCAGGGCCGCCAAGGGGTCGAGTCGGGGGGGCCATCGGGGGGCTTCCGGGGGCGCGGTGCCGCTGCGTACGCCCATGAACACCGCCAGGACGACTGTCGCCGCCAGGGCCATGGCCGCCGCAGCCGCGCGCCACTCGCCCAGATGCGCCAGAACCGCCGGGCGCGCTTGATCCTGATCCTGCCGATCCCAAGCCGACAACACGCGCTGGGCGAACGCCTGACCCGACTCATTGAGTTCCGCAGAGCCTCCCCAGGCCCGGCCATGCGAGTCCTCTGGCTTGGCCGGGATCGCCAGGTCATGGCGCTCGGCCGGGACCATCCCCACCAACCACGCGCTCTCCTCCTCCTCCCACCGCCGCCCGCACGCCCGGCATGCCGCCAGGTGGGCATGAAACGCGCGGTCCTCGTCGGCCGGCAACTCGCCGTCTAGCGCCTCGTCCCAGTGCTCCGTGATCTGTTGGCAGTTCATGTGCTTACGACCTCCGGCTCGGCGCCAAGCAAGTTTCGCATCGCCATTCGCCCCCGGTGCAGGTGACTCTTGACCGTCCCGGTGGGCACCTTCATCACCTCCGCCACTTCCTGGATCGACAGGCCCTGCTGGTGGAAGAGCACCAGGGCGGCACGTTGGGCCTCGGGCAAGTGCCCCAGCGCCGCATCCAGGTGCCTCCGCAGGGTACGCTGCTGGTCATTGTCGGCTGCCTGCTGGGCCGGCCCATCGTCGGGCGACTGCGTGTCATACTCCGCCAGGGCGATGTTCTTGCGTTCCGCGCGGCGGCCGAGGTTGATCGACAGCCGCCGGGCGATCGTCAGCAGCCACGACCGCATCGGATACCGCGGGTCATAGCTGCCGGCATGACGCAACAGGCGAAGGAACGTCTCTTGCGCCAGGTCGTCGGCCAAGTCGTCCCGGCCAGTGATCTTGCGCAGAAACCCGCGTACCGGCGCCTGGTGCCGCAGGATCAACGCCTCCGCGGCCGACCGATCCCCCCGGGCGACCCGCGCCGCAAGCTGAGCATCGTCATCGCCTGACGACGGCTCGCTCAATTGCGCGCCCGTCTCGGGGGTTAGCGTCATGGCCATCTCCCGATCCTACCGCCGGGGCGGCGGTTCGGTTGCACGGGTAGGCCATTTCACGTTGCAGCCCCGTCATGCCAATGCGGGGCTTGGCGACGCCATCTTGAGCGGGGTCCGGGGTCCAGGGCAATTGCATATGGCCGCTCTGACCCCCTCTCCCTTCTGAGGCAATACTGTCCGGGAAGTGGTCGGGTGTTCG
>JBBDMX010000022.1:0-34731 GCA_040878035.1 Phycisphaeraceae bacterium
AGCTGCCGCTCTCCCCAACGCCGAACACCCGACCACTTCCCGGACAGTATTGCTCCCCCGGAGTGTCATCTTTTGATATTTCCATGTAAATACGATACTTGGCAAATGTCAGTCCCCTGTCAGTGGCGTGTCACCCTGACATCTATGATCTATCGGTTTACTTTTTCTAATCCATTTGTAGTAAGTTACTTGTATCCTATTTAGCACGTTAATGTAAATGTCAGTGGCTTGCGTTGCTATCACCGCAAGAACCTGCGGGAACGTCATCGCAGACGCCGCTGACAGGAAGCGGTTGCCAGGCGACGGGCGAGAATCCCGGTTGGCGGGAGGCTCCTTTTCATCAGGGCGGTCTCGGCGCACTCGACGAGTCCATATTGTCTGGAACGTCTCGGAATCGCAAGTTCAACAAGTATGATACCACGCATATCCCGGCCTGTCAAGACCCCGACATCACGGTTGACCTGTGCTCGCGGACCCGCATGGGCCGGGTTGGAGCGGCAGTTGGGCCGATGTAAAGGCAATAGGATCGTATGGTCTGCGTTGTCCCAAGACTGGAGTCTGTCGAGGTTTGCATGCGGTATGGCCTGATTATGGTCGCGTTGGTGCTGCAAGCTCTGGCTGTGATGCCGGTGCCGGCGGCGGCGGCGCAGCCGGTTGAGCCGTATGAGAAGTCGATTGTATTCGCCCCGGCCGGCCGCATCGATGAACTGGTGCTCAAGGCGCTCACCGAGCGCGGCATCGCGCCTGCCGGCTTGTGCAGCGACGAGGTATTTGTCCGCCGCGTTCATCTTGATGTGACGGGCACGCTGCCCCGGGCTGAGCACGTGATCGCATTCGTCAAGGACGGCCGGGCGGACAAGCGTGCTCGTCTGATCGACGACCTGCTTAAGTCCGACGCCTATGTCGATTACCGGACGATGAAGTGGTGCGACCTGTTGCGGGTCAAGTCGGAGCACCCGATCAACCTCTGGCCCAACGGTGTGCAGGCGTACCACCAGTGGATTCGCCACTGCGTCGCCGCCAACAAACCCTACGACCAGTTCGCCCGCGACCTGCTGACCTCCAGCGGGAGCAATTTTCGTGAGCCGGCGGTCAACTTCTACCGCGCGGTACAGGGCCAGGGCCCCGGGGCGCTGGCGGCGGCTGCGGGACTGACGTTCATGGGCGTGCGCGTCGAGGCCTGGCCCGCCGATCGCCGCGCCAACCTCGAAGTGTTCTTCTCGCGCGTCGCCTTCAAGGGCACCGCCGAGTGGAAGGAAACGATCGTTCATCTGGACCCGGCGCCCTCCGGCGCCCTGGATGCAGTGCTGCCCGACGGGCGAAAGGTGCACATCAAGCCCGGTGACGATCCGCGCAAGGCTTTTGCCGACTGGCTCATCACGCCGGTGAATCCGTACTTTGCCCGCAACCTCGCCAACCGCACGTGGGCGGGGCTGATGGGCCGGGGCATCATTCACGAGCCCGATGACATTCGCGACAACAACCCGCCGACAAATCCGGCCCTGCTGGCGCATCTGGAGCAGGAGCTGGTCGGCGCGCGCTACGACCTCAAGCACCTGTACCGCTTGATCCTCAACTCGCGGACGTATCAGCAATCTTCGATTCGGCGCAGCGACGATCCGCAGGCGCGGGGGCTGTTTGCCTATTACCCCGTGCGGCAAATCGAAGCCGAGGTGTTGATCGACGCGCTGGTGGGGCTGTTCGGCTCGCCGGAGCAGTACGAGAGCGCGATTCCCGAGCCGTTCACATTCGTGCCCGAGTATCAGCGGACCATTGCGCTAGCCGACGGCAGCATCAGCAGTTCGTTCCTGGAGCTGTTTGGCCGCCCGCCGCGCGACACGGGGCTGGTATCGGAGCGCAGCAGTGAGCCGACGGATGCCCAGCGGATGCACCTGCTCAACTCTTCGCACATTCAGAAGAAGATCGACAGCAGTTGGCGGCTTGAGCGCATGCGAGACGAGGCCCGCGGCGACCGGGGCAAGCTGGTGAACAGCCTGTACCTGAGCATTCTGTCGCGCCGGCCGACGGATGCGGAATCCGCGTCGGCGAAAGCGTATTTCGATGTGGCGGGCGTCACGCTACAGCAAGGCACGGCGGATCTGGCGTGGACGCTCATTAACAGTAAGGAATTTTTGTATCGGCATTGACGGGCTGGTGCCGGAGCGATCCCGGCCAAGCTCGCAGACTCGCATGGCCGGGCTTGCGGGAAGACGCAGATGGCCGGGCTTGCGGGAAGACGCGCATGGTCGGGCTTGCGGGAATGACACCATGAATGACCAGGCACCGATAATGGGCATGACGCGGCGCCAGGCGCTTAAGTGCGGCTTGCTGGCGTTTGGCACGTTGGTGCTGGGCAACGGCCGGGTGCTGGCGGCGCCGCTGCCGGCGCGCCCGGCCAAGAGCGCCGCCGCCAAGTCGGTGATCCAGATCTGGATGTGGGGCGGCCCGTCGCACCTGGACACGTTCGACCCCAAGCCCGACGCCGGCTACGACTATTGCGGTCCGCTGGACAAGGCGATCGACACTAACGTCGCCGGCATCCGCATCAATGCCGCACTGCCGCTGCTGGCCCAGCAGGCGGACAAGTATTCGATCATCCGCGGCATGACGCACGGCAACAACGCGCACGAGACGGCGTCGTACCTGATGCAGACGGGGCGCATGCCCGACCGGCTGGTGTATCCGAGTGTGGGCGCGGTGGTGGCGCGGTTCAAGGGCTACGACGCCGGTTACAAGGGCGTGGCGCCGCCGTACATCGTGTTGACTCAGCCGCAGGGGCGCTTTTCCGAGGCCGGTCTGCTGGGCCAGCGTTACAAGCCGTTTTGTACCGGCGGCGACCCCAACGCGGCACGCTTCGCCGTCGAGGGCATCGTCAGCCAGGGCATCAGTGACGAGCGCCAGCTAAGTCGCCGGGAGTTGCTGCACGAGTTGGATACGCTCGGCCGCGCGATGCCGAATGATGAGCAGTTGGCCCGGGTCGATCAGACTGAGAAGGCGGCTTACGACGCGATGTTCGGCTCGGCGCGGCAGGTGTACGACCTGTCCACCGAATCCGACGAACTACGCGACCGCTACGGGCGGACGACTTTCGGTCAGTCGTGCCTGATGGCGCGTCGGCTCGTCGAGGCCGGCGTGCCGCACGTGACGATCAACTACGGCGGGTGGGACACGCACAAGCAGCACTTCCAGACCATGAACCGGCGACTGCCCGAACTGGACCGCGCCATGGCGACGCTGCTGGCGGATCTGGCGGATCGCGGGCTGCTGGGCCAGACGGTGGTGTGGTGGGGCGGTGAATTCGGCCGCACGCCGCGCGTCGATTGGGGCGCGCCGTGGAACGGTGGGCGTGGCCATTACGGCCAGTGCTTTAGTTGCGTCGTCGCTGGCGGGGGGTTCCAAGGCGGCCAGGTCGTCGGCCAGTCCGACCCGCGCGGCGAGCGCGTGACCCAGCGCTCCGTCTACCCGCCTGACTTGATTGGCAGCGTCTACCAGTTGCTGGGCATCGATCCCGATGGTGCGCTGCCCAATCCGCGTGCCATGGACCTGCGCCTGCTGCCCTCAGCCAAGGATGGCGCGGAGGTCGCCGGGCGACTCAAGGAGATCATGCCGACATGAATCGCCGCGTCGCTCTGATACTGATCGCAGTGGCGTTCGCCGTGTCGCCGCTGCAAGGCCAGATGGCAAAGCGCGATCCGCGCGTCGGTTATCTCTTTCCCGCCGGGGCACAACAAGGCACGACGGTGCACGTGCTGGTGGGCGGCCAGTTTCTCCAGGGCGCAGCCCAAGTCCACGTGTCGGGCCGCGGCGTCGCGGGGCGCGTGCTCGAGCACTACCGGCCCTTGCGGAACTTGAGTGCCGAGCAGCGCGGCGAGATCGCCCGGCGGCTGGCGACATTGGCGCGGCAGCGCTGGGAGGAGCTTGTCACGCAGGGCCGCGTGCAAGGCAAGATGCCCTGGGGTTGGGCCAGCCGCAGGCATGCCCAGGTGATCGAAGGCGCCGAGCCCGTGACGCTCCCGGTGCATCATCTGCTCAACGGATGGGAGAGCATGTCGCTGCGGCAACTGGCGCACACTCGGGAAAAGCTTACGGACCGCAGCAAACTCCAGCCCAACACACAGATCGACGAGACGGTGCTGATCGAGGTGGCCGTCGATGCCGTTGCGGCCGTGGGCGACTACGAACTGCGTTTGTTGGGCAAGGGCGGGCTGACGAATCCGCTGATCTTTCAGGTCGGTGCGTTGCCGGAGGTGTATGAAGTCGAGCGCAATGATCCGGTGGACTGGGATCCCCTGCCTGCCGAGCCACCGGTGAATCTGCCGGTGGTGATCAACGGCCAGGTTATGCCGGGGGATGTGGATCGTCTGCGATTCAACGCCAAGGCGGGTCAGCGGCTGGTGGTGCAGGTGCGGGCGCGGCGGCTGATGCCGTTCATGGCCGACGCGGTGCCGGGCTGGTTCCAACCCCTGGTGACCGTATACGACGCCAAGGGCAAGGAGCTGGCGTTCGCCGACGACTACCGTTTCGATCCCGACCCGGTGCTGGTGCTCGACGTGCCGGCCGACGGGGTATACGCGGTGGAGATTCGCGATGCGGTTTACCGTGGCCGGGAGGACTTCGTTTATCGCGCCAGCATCGGGGCCTTGCCGTTCATCACCAGCCTCTACCCCCTGGGCCGATCCATGGGTCAGGCGATGCGTGCCGAGCTTGGCGGCTGGAACCTGCCGGCCGATCGGATCACGCTGCCCAATGTGAAACCGGGCGTGCATCTCTTCCAGCCGGACCATTCATTCCGCTTCGCCAACGCCGTGGCATACCAGAGCGACGCGGCGCCTTCATGTGCCGAGCGTGAGCCCAACGATCAGCCCGACCGGGCGCAGCGGTTTGCGATACCCATGATCGTGGACGGTCGCATCGGCGCGGCGGGGGATGTGGACGTGTATCGCATCGACGGGCGGGCGGGGCAGCGCGTGGTCGCGCAAGTCACCGCGCGGCGGCTGGGCTCGCCGCTCGATTCGCTGCTGCGACTCTACGACGACAAGGGCAAGGTGATCGCATGGAACGATGACGCTGTCGAGAAGCGCGGCCACCTGCACCCTGACATGGGCGTGCAGACGCATCAGGCCGACTCGTATCTGAGCATCGAGCTGCCCGCCGGCGGAACGTATTACCTGGGCGTGTCGGACCTCACCGGGCATGGCGGCCCCGAGTATGGCTATCGGCTGTACGTCGGTTCGGCCCGGCCGGACTTCGAGCTGCTCGTCGCCCCCTCGAGCGTGAATGTCGCCACCGGCCAGTCCGCGGCGATCAGCGTGCACGTGCTGCGTCGCGATGGATTCGAGGGGCCGATCGAGCTTTCGCTCAAGAACGCGCCGGAGGGCTTCACGCTGGATGGCGCGACGATCGGCGCCGGCCGCAAGGATGTTCGCGTGACCTTGACGGCGCCGACCCAGCGGCCCAGCGAGCCGGTGGCGCTGGTGATCGAAGGCCGTGCGACGATCGCGGGCAAGGTGGTGACGCACGACGCGGCGCCGGTCGATGACGTGATGCAGGCGTTTCTCTGGCGGCACCTGGCGCCGGCGCAGCAGATGCTGGCGGCGGTGGTGGGCCCGGCGCGCGCCGGCGCGGCACCGCTGCGCGTCGGCGACGGACCGGTGCGCGTGCCCATCGGCGGCACGGCGACCGTGCAGTTCCGCGGACGCTTCCCCAGCGGTGTCAGCGACGTTCAACTGCATGCCCAGGAACCGCCGCCAGGCGTGTCGCTGAGCAACGGCAAAATCGAGGGCGAGCAACTCACCTTCACGGTGACCGCCGGCAACGACGCGACGCTGGGCGGCGCGGACAACCTGATCATCGAACTCTCGGCGGATGCATCGTGGAAAGACAAGGAAGGCAAGGCGCACATGCGGCGGCGGCAGCTCGGCATGCTGCGCGCGGTGCCGATCACGATCGTGGAGCACAAGCCATGACTGTCGCCGCGACGCTTGCACGCACGGCACCGACGCCGGCCGCTCCGGCGGTTGCATGCCGTCGGATCGATTGTGGCGACCTGCCGGTCGAGGTGCATGTGTCCGTGTATCAGCCCGCGACCGGCGCGGCGGAAGTGCACGTGATGGCTACGCCCGCCAGGTACGCCAGCATCGACGTGCAACTGAATTGGCTGGCGCAGGCCTATGACGCGGCACTGGCGGCGGTCGGGACCGACGTGCGCACGGCGGTGCTGCGCCGGCTGTTCTGTAGCGATCCGGTCAACCAGGCCGGGTCGCTGGCGCGCAGCCCGCTGGCGGTGCCCGCCGATTTGGACTGCGGTAGCCCTGACACCGCTTTAGCTTGCGGCGGAGCCGCGCTCGCTTGGCGAGAAGCCAAAGCGGCGTCAAGGCCGCCGCAGTCCAAAGAGCCAACATGCTGTGCCGTCAGCATCGTCGGCCAGGCGCCGGCGGCGCCCGCCAGGGTCGCGCTGTGGGCGATGCATATCTGCGATCCCAGCGGACCATTGGGCAAGTCCATCGACGGCGCCACGCTTACCCTTCGCCGCGGCGAGCTGGTGCACCACTGGACCACCGGCCTGACCGCGCCGACCGGCAACGGCTCTCACGAGCAGACGCAGCGCATCCTGCAAGGCTACGCGCGGCAACTCGACGAATCGTGCCTGACGCTGGCCGACCATGTGATGCGCACCTGGTTCTTCGTACGCGACATCGACGTGAACTACCACGGCCTGGTGGACGCCCGCCGCCATTACTTTGATCAGCACGGCTTGACCGCCCAGTCGCATTTCATCGCCAGTTCAGGCATCGGCGGCCACGGCGGCGACCCGCGAGCATTAGTGGCCATGGATGCTTACGCGATCGCTTCCGTACGGGCTGACCAGGTGCAGTACCTCAAGGCACGCGATCACCTGAGCCCCACGCATCTGTACGGCGTCACCTTCGAACGCGCCACCGCGGTGGCCTATCGCGACCGCCGGCAGGTCATCGTCTCGGGCACCGCCAGCATCGACGCCGACGGGCGCATCGTCCACGAAGGCGACGTGCAGAGGCAACTGGACCGCACGCTGGCCAATATTGAGGCGTTGCTTGGCGAGGCCGACGCAACGCTGGCGGATGGGAACAGTTGGATTGTCTACCTGCGTGACATGGCCGACCACGCGGTCATCCGTCAGCAAATGCGCCGGCGCATCGGCGAAGCGCCCATGGTGATCGTCGCCGCCCCGGTGTGCCGGCCAGGCTGGCTGGTCGAAATCGAGTGCCTGGCGACTCGGCCCATCGACCGGCCGAACCTGCCGGCGTTCTAGGAGGCAAAGCCACCTGTCGGACTCGAACCGACGACCTGTGCTTTACAAAAGCACAGGAGGCGCGCAAAAACGCCGGGAAAACAGGCCCATCGGCAAACACCCCCGCCAGTAGCCCCACCAGTAGCACGGGAAAAGCGGCCCCCGACGATGCCGACCTGGCAGCGATTGTGGCCGCATGGCCCAGCCTGCCGGCGGAGGTGCGGCGCAGCTTGGCGGTCCTGGTTGGCCGTGAGAACCCACCACCTAGCAAGGCAAGGACACCAAGATGACACCATCACCAAATGGACCTAATGGTGGCGCCCGCGACCCGGCGACCGGTCGCTTCCAGCCAGGCTGGAAGGGCGGGCCGGGCAATCCTTATGCCAAGAAGGTCGCGGCCCTGCGTTCGGCGCTCATCGGGGCGCTGGCTCCCAAGGACATGGCAGCCATCGTCAAGGCGCTTATTGCCAAGGCCAAGGAAGGCGACGTACCGGCAATCCGGGAACTCCTGGACCGAACCTTGGGCAAGCCACAGGAAGCTGATCTCATCGAACGGATCGAGCAACTTGAAAACGACCTAAAAGAAAGGATTGAGCATGAGCAAGCTTAGCAACAGGCTAAATCGACTCCGACGTCTGATCACGGGACTGCCATGTAAACACTGCAGCAACGCTCCCGCCGTGCGGATTATCAGCTCCCAGACGATGATCCCCATGGATTGGATCGTCTGCCCCAAGTGCGGTCGTAAGACGTTCGTCAACCTCTTGGTGATGGGGGACACCGACGAGGAAGCCAAAGCAGCGGAAGAAGCAATGTTTGGGCCTGCTTGCCTGTGACTTGCTATCCTCAGTCCCACTGTAGCATCCGAAAAGCGAATACCAGTCAGACAACCCAACTGCAATGGCCGATTCCAATGAGTCAGCCCCTATACCGCAGGACCTTTGACGCGAGGACCCTTCTGACGGAGCATCCTCCGCAGCTTCGGCACCCTCACAAGAGGGCCTTATTCGAGATCGCCTACGCGGATGGCCCTGTTTCCCAAGGCCAAGTCGAAGTGACACGGTGGCCTCAAGCGTCCATTGAAGAAGCGTTTATCCTGCCGGCGACGATTGCAGCCGAGGTTCGGCCGGATTTCTACGACTATAGGCCGGCTCTCGGTGACCTGCCCGGTGTCGAATGGCATGTCAATTTCGCAGACCCACATCTATTTGTGGCCTACGGTTCGGGTCTATTTGCCCAGGACGAAATGCAAGTGGCCGAGCATCCGCTCTTGGGCAGTGTTCGCGAGGCGGTACTGGCAGACGACCTGATCGCCGAGACCTGTGATGCGACGGGCCCAACGCCCATTCTGGTGCGCAACGTGGAACGCAGGCTGGTGGTTTTGACAGATGCCAATGCCTCGGCTGGGCGGCCCCTGGGGCTTTACGGCAATCGGTTTGCCAGGGCGACGTTGGACGTGGTTCGGCGCGCGACTCGCAAGATTGACCCGCCGACCTACACCAATTTCATCGCCATGGCTGCGCCGTTCGGAGGGCGCGGTGACTATACCGAACGGGAGATCGAGTTGGTCTTCACCACGGCGTACACCGCCTTTGCCGCCGCCCGCCAGGAATCGGTTCTGGCCAATGCCCCGCAGGCCGAAACCGTACTCCATACGGGCTTCTGGGGCTGCGGAGCCTTTGGAGGCAATCGCAAGTTGATGATAGCTTTGCAGGCTCTGGCGGCACGTGCTGCAGCTATCGATAGGGTCGTCGTTCATGCCGGCGACGCGGCTGGGGCAGTCGAGGCGCAGACGGGATTGGATGTGGCCGAAAGTCTTGCGGTCCGATGCGGCACATCATGTACACTCGACACGATGGTTGGCCAGGCAGTGATGCTGGGGTGCCGGTGGGGCGTGAGCGATGGTAATTAGCTGCCTATGCCAGGCTTCCGTCAGCCGGGGACACTCACTAATTCGACGGTGGGTTTGACTACAGGGCGGCGGTCCAGCTTCCAGCCGCTGGCGACGACCCTGACCTGGATCGGATAGTCGGGTGTGCGACTGGGCGGGCTGACGAACTGCACTTGGGCCAAGTCGGACTCGGACAGTGACAGCTGCTCGCCGACGGCACGCCATGGCAGGAGGGACCATTCGCGGCCCAGGAGCTCAAGCAGGGCCGCCGGTGCATGGCGGTAGGGCTCGACCGATGATGGGAGCGAATCCGGGGGCGCAGCGTCCAGACTCAGGACAAGGCGGTGCAGGTACTCAAGGATGTTGGCTTGTCCCATCTGCTCGATCAGTCGCTGCCGCTCCTGCAAGCGGGTTACCTCGACCAGGTCCTCGACAATCGCCTGCAGGTGCTGGCCGCTGCTATTGACGGCGCCCACGGCACGGGTAAAGCGATCCAGGGCCTGGGCGATCAGGCGCTGACTGGGTCCTGAGCGCCGGCGGGGCTTAACACCCTGCGGCGGCTTGCGCTGCTTCTTGGCCTTGCGTGCCTGTGTTGAAGCAGGGACGCGCTTGCCGGCGCCGGAGGGACGAGTCGACTTCGTGCGTGGCGCGGATTTGGACAGTCGGCGGGTTCTCATCCGTGGGCCTTTCCTGCCAGCAATTCCTCGGGGCTGCCGCCGTAGTAGCGCGTGCGCAGCAGTTGCATCGAGCGGTGCTGGGCCTCATCCGCCTGGTCGTAGAGTCCCATGCGCCGGCACACCATCTCCAGATCGCGCCAAGCCGGGGCGTATTCGGGGTACTGTACGGTCATCTGCTGGGCGGCTTCCAGCCAGCGCTGCAACTCCTTGCGGGCTTCCTCAAGCTGACCCAGGTGTTCAAATGCGCTGGCCAGCCAGCTGTGCAGGTAGCGCAGGGAGCTATCTTCTGACAGGGCGGCGCGCATCTCGACCACGGCACGTTCGTGCTGGCCCAGGTTCACCAGGGCGGCACCGTAGTTGCCGCGGTATACCGGCCTGCCGGGGGCCAGGCGTGCCGCCTCTTCGTGGCAGCGGGCGCACGCTTGGGCCTCACCACGCCGGCCATGGATTAGCCCCTTGATGTTCCAGGCTTCGGCGGAGGCAAGCTCGGTGGTCAGCACATCCTCAATGAGCACCAGCGCATCCTGGCTGTCGCCGGCGCAAAGGGCGTGGTGCGCTTCGGTGTTCTGCAGTGATAGCGGCACGGCTCGTCCATGATCCAGGTGGTCACGAATCTGCGCCCGGGTGGTCCGCAGCGTTTCCAGTTCATTGTTGGGCTTCACGTATATCCATGGGTCGGAGATGGACCAGGGCTCCATCCAGGTGGTGCTGCCCCCAGGTCGGAACTGGCACTGGACGACCTTGTTCTCGTCGATCCGGAGGTTGACCTGGATCGGATGGCTCTGGGGCAGCCCAGGCGGCAGATCAAACAGTTTGGAGATCGCAATGCGCGGGAACTCTCCCGACAGCACCTGCCCGGTGAAGATCGGCACCAACATGCGCTTCTGGCCTTCGCTCGCAATAAAGAAGCTATTGGCGATCTCGTGCCAGCCCAGCTCGGGAAAGGGCAGCGGGGTTCCCGCCGGCACCAGCACCTGTGGTACATCGCCGGTGGTCACGATGCCCAGATCTTCGGCCACGATGGGTCGAACCACCCAGCGATCCTGATGGCCCAGGTAGTAGCCATGCAACGCGGCGCCGCGGGCCACGGACGTATCCAGATCGGGCGTTTGAGTGATGCGGCAGTTGCCAAAGAGCGTGGCGGCGCCCACGAAGTCTTCCATGGCATCGCGGACCAGGGGGTTCTTGCAGCTTCCCCCATGCAGCAGGATGACGTGCAGATCCGCCGGCGCCATGTCCGCACGGGCCAGGGTGTCGCCGAGCAATCCCATGCAAGGCAGGCCCATTACCGATTCAGTGACTGGGAACGGTGCGCCATCGGGATTCAGGAACGGCGCCATGATGTCACGGAACGCATCGGCCGTCAGCACTACCCGTCCGGCGATGCGTTTGCCGTCGGCGACAGTCACCCCCTTGGCCAGCAGTTCCGAAACTGACATGCGGCCCCACTTCTGCTGGCGGCGGTCCTGGGGATCGAGTTTCCCAAGCGCTTCGCAGATCCGTTCCTTGAGCCGTCGGCAGGTCAGGCGATTGGCCTCTTCAACCAGCCGGCGCTCACGGGCCGTCAGGTCAGCGCAGTTGATACTCGTCAAGTCTTCGATCTGGTTCCAGATCTCGACCATTATCGCCGTATCGATCGTGTCCCCGCCCAGCAGGTGGTAGGGCGAAATCGCCAGGTTCTTGACCTCCATGTCCATCGGCGACCCTTCGGCTTGCCGCAGCGCCACCAGGCTCAGGTCGCATGTCCCGCCGCCGTAGTCCATCACCAGCAGGTTGGTCCAGCCCTCCGTGCAGATGGAAAGGTCGGGCTGGGATGTGCTGAGCCAGTCAATCAGCGCTGCCACCGGCTCGTCGATGAGGCGGATGTTCTCGGGTCGTAAACCGGCACGCTGCGCGGCGTCGAGCGTGTCCTGCCGCTGCTGAACGCTAAATGACGCCGGGACGGTGAGCACCGTCAGGTGATCGCGCGGGTCCAAGTGATCGGGTGTCGATTGCTTAACCTCGTCGCATAGATGGCTGATCAACGCCGCCCAGGCCTTCACGGGCGTATTGAGCTGATCGATATACGCGTGCATGTAGGAGCGCAGCGTGCCCAGGTGCGACTTGGTCGAGCGGAAAATGTCGCCGCCATGGGTGAAGCGATTGTTAGCATTCTCGGCCTCGAAGCCAAAGAGCGCCTTCCCGGCCGATTTCTCGTTGTTCTTGCGGCACACCACCGAGGGCAAGCGGCAGGAGCGGACGGTCTTGGCGCGATCCACCAGGAAGGGGACTGTCTGGGCCTGCAGTCCAATGCTCTTGCGGGTGGTGGGTACCACGTAGGCGACCGAGCAGTTGCTGGTTCCCAAATCGATCCCAAAATAGACCGGGCGATCTTTCATGGCCGTGTTCCCTCGAAATTGAAAGCTGCGGATGGGCCGCAGATCCCCCAATCGGCGCGTGTTGGTGGGATAGTTTGCATCGGCCCACCCAAGCACGCAACCAAAGACAGCGTGGCTGCCGGTTGGTCCCCAGCCCCGCCTGTGGAAGGCTGACATCCTGCCGATTCGTCGAATAGGGTCTTGTCAAGGCGTTCCACACCTGCTATATTACTTATGAGAATGTTAATGTCAAGCCCCCAGCCTGAGTCCTCCAATGGCCAGCAGCCGGCGCCCGAATCCGAACCGGCTGGCGGGGAATTGCTGCATGAGCCGTTGGCTGGCGGCGCCGTGCGCCGGTACCTGGCCGCTCTGGCGCCCAACTCGCAACGAACGCTCCGCCAGTCGCTTGGCATTGTGGCCAGCTACCTGTCTCGGCAGGAGGGCACCCTCGCCGAAGGCTACGCCTGGCACACGCTGACGCCTGCTCAGCTCCAGCAGGTCCGCCAGTACCTTCGCGAAAACCCCGGCTACGCCGTCGCCACCGCTAACAAGATCCTGGCGGCGGTGCGCGGCGTTCTCCGGGCCGCGCATGACTTGCAGTTGATCTCTGCCACGAACCTGCGAATGACCCTGGCTCCGCTGCGGATCATCCAGGAAGAGCCCGGCGATGCCGATGACCGCCTGCCGACGCCCAGCCAGGTCAACCGCCTCTTTGCCGTGTGCCAGGCCGACCCCACTCCCGCCGGTGCCCGCGATGCCGCCTTACTGGCTACGGTGCTCAGCTCCGGCCTGCGCCGCAGCGAGGCCGCTGACCTGGACCTGGCAGACTACGACGCGAGTTGGGGCCGGCTCAGGATCCGCTCACCCGTGACAGACGACTCGCGGTTGGTGGTCTTCTCCGCAGCGGCAAGGGCGACGATGAACCATTGGCTTGCGGACCGGGGTGACCGCGCTGGTCCGCTGCTGCAGCCGGTGAACAAGAGCGGCGCGATCATCTGGCGCCGCCTCACCGACCAGGCCATCTACGACATCATCCGCCGCCTGGCCCAGCGCGCCGGCCTGCCGCACCTGACCATGCGCGATCTGCGCCGGGCCTATGTGGTCAGTCTGATCGCCGCAGGGCACACCCAGGAGCAGGTGCAGCAACTGGCCGGCCACGCCAGCTGGCTCACCACCGCTGCCTACCAGCGGATGACCCAGCGGCTCAAGCAGGAGACGGATCGGACTTTGAAGTTGCCGTACCGACCAGCCCTGCCCAAAGACGCTGGCAAAAAGACCAAGCCCCATTCCACCACCCAGTCAGGAGATTCCCATGGCTCCCAACCTGATGATTGAGGAAGATCGTGTGGCGATGATGTACGTGGGCAAGCCGCCCTGGCACGGGCTGGGGAAGCAGCTCGACACGCCAGCGACCGCGGCCCAGGCGATCGAGGCTGCCGGGCTCGACTGGGAGGTCACCACGGTGCCGGTCTATGCCGTGCAGGACCGCCATGCGGCGCTGGTGCCCGATCGCCTGGCCGTGGTACGCGCCGACCGCTGGGGCAAGCCCGGTTGCCCCGTCTACGGCGTGGTGGGCCGGGGGTACCGGCCGCTGCAGAACAGCCAGGCGTTCTCTTTCATGGATTCGCTGATAGGCGACAAGGCCGCCGTCTACCACACCGCCGGCGCCTTGGGGCAGGGCGAACGCGTGTGGATCCTGGCCAAGCTCCCCGACCAGATTCGCGTGGTCGCCGACGACCTGGTCGAGAAGTACCTGCTCCTGAGCACCGGGCACGATGGCCACACCAGCGTGCAGGTCATGATGACCCCCATTCGCGTGGTCTGCCAGAACACGCTGACTATGGCGCTTGCGAGTGGATCTACCCAACTGCGAATTGCTCACACTCGCGACATGCCGCAGCGACTGGAGCATGCCCGCGCCGCGCTGGCGCATGTTCGCCTGCGCTACGCAGCCGTCCAGGAGGGCTTCCAGCGTTTTGCCAGGGTGAGCATGAAGGGCAACCGCCTGGACAGTTACCTCCGCATGGTGTTCCCCGACCCGCCGGCTAACGCCCAACGACGCCTGGGCGATCGCGTGCGCATGGATCGCGCCGGCGCCGCCAACCGCTTCGAGACGGGCGCCGGTAATGACTTGGCCCCCGTGCGCGACACCCTGTGGGCCGCCTACAACGGGGTGACCGATTACGTGGACCATGGCCGCTGCTGCTACCAGGGTGCAGACCGTCTGTGCTCCATCTGGTTCGGCCGCGGCAGCGACATCAAAGCCAAGGCCTACGACAATGCACTGCTGCTGGCGCAGAACTGGACTGCCAACTAACTCTCGATTCCTGAAAGGAACCGGCATGATGCTCTCGGAACGATTTGATGAGGCGATGAACCTGGCTCTGCAACTGCACCGCCAGCAACTGCGCAAGGGCAAGGGAGTTCCCTACATCTCCCACCTGCTGGCCGTGACGGCGATCGTGCTGGAACAGGGCGGCGACGAGGACCAGGCCATCGCTGCCATGCTGCACGATGCCGCCGAGGACCAGGGCGGGCAGCCGACGCTCGACGCCATCCGCCGGCAGTTCGGGGACCGCGTGGCGGACATGATCGCCTCGCTCAGCGATGCCATGCCGATGCCCGGCCAGGACAAGGCGCCGTGGCGCCGGCGCAAGGAAGCCTACCTGGGCCACTTGCACGACGCCTTGCCCGAGGTGCTGCTGATCAGTGCCGCCGACAAGATCGCCAACGCTCGCGACATCCTGGGCGACGTGCGCGCCCAGGGTCCCAGTGCCCTGGATCGCTTCAAGGGCGGACGCGACGGCACGCTGTGGTACTACCGGCAGATCGTCGAAACGCTCAGCGTCACCGGACCCGTGGCGCTCGCGCAGGAACTGGACCGCGTGGTGACACAGTTGATGAACCTGGCAGCCGCAGCGCCAGCCGTACCGGCAGGGTGATGATCCACGGCTGTGAACCGCCCCTTGTCCAAGGTGCCGTCGCTGGTGACCAAGAGCAGCAGGTCGCCCTGGCGCGCCCTGTCCAGGGCGCGGGCGAAGAAGTAGTCTTGGATCAGCAACCGTGGGCAGTCGCGGGCACCTGGCACCTTGAAGCCGCCAAAGGGCACGTTGCTGATGGCCAGATCGATCGAGTTGCGGACCTGGCCGGGCAGTGGCGGCAACGCTGCGCCCGACTGCACCATGTCCATGCGGGCCCGGGCGGCCTGATTGTCGGCCCGCAGGTCGGCGGTATCCAGCTCGATGATGCGGGCGCGCAGGTTGTTGCGGTGGGCCTGCATGGCCGCCTGCTGGCGCAGCTGCCGCTCATGCCGCACCGCGGCGGCGGCCGGGTCCTGGCCCTGGCCCTGCCGCATGCGCTGCACCGTGTCGGCCACCCCCGGCTGTAGGGGCAGGCTGCCGGGGGCTTCGATGCCGGGCTGGGCGAGGTCGGGGTTGAAGCACGAGAAGCAGGGCACATGCGGCTGCCTCCTGACCATCAAGGCCCGCGGTCTGGCGGAAGGGGCCCGTTTGGGTGGTGGCCGACTGTAGTTGCCACTGGCAAATCGGAGAGCCCCTTGCCCCCGGAAGGGTCCGGCTTGGCTTCGGCCTTGTCGGGCCTTTTTCATTGCGGCACCCTCGCGTCAACGGTGTGAAATTGACACCGCCGCCTACGTTTCGTGAAATAGTATGCTTCTGCCCTGCGGAGCCGGCCGGGGTGGCCTGCCTCTACCTCTCCATTGGGCATGACCACGCTGAAGGCGTCGCGTCCAGCGGTTACGCGAACCCGCAGCTCGATGCTCATGAAAGTATGCGCTTCCGCGAGTACCACGTTCGTACCCAGGAAACATCGACCGCAGAGGAGTAGATGAGCCAGATAAAGTCATCCACGACACTCCCCCGCGTCGGCATGCTGGCCGTGACGCGCAATCGCCGAGGCATCGTCAGCGAGGTCCGACCGTTCGGCGGCAGTCACGGTCCACTGCAGCACCTGGTCCGACTTGAGTACAAGGACGACCTGCGCCCCGAGCGCGACGAGCTGATCTGGGAGCTGGAGCCGGACCCGCAGTTGCTGCCACCAGGCGAGTTGCCGTCGTCGCGTAACTCACCCATGCCGCCGGAGGATTTCGACGCGCTGGTCCGGGCCGCGCGGTGGACGGCGATCAGTCCCTTCATCGATCCCGACCACGCCGGCCCCGCCACCCGACTTCCCATCTCAGCCCCGTTCCACGGCGCCGTCGAGATCGATGACTTCCAACTCGTCCCGCTACTCAAGGCCCTGCGGATGCCGCGTGTCAGCCTGCTCATTGCCGATGATGTCGGCATTGGGAAAACCATTGAAACTGGCTTGATCATCAGCGAACTCGTCATTCGCCGACGCGTTAACCGTATCCTCATCCTGACACCTGCGTCGCTTCGCATTCAGTGGCGAGACGAGATGTGGTCGAAGTTCGCCATGCCTTTCGACGTGATCGACAAGAACTCGACGCTCAAGCTCAAGCGCTCCCTGGGGATCGACGCCAATCCGTGGCGCTCCACCAGCCGTACGATCGCTTCGTACCACTACCTGCGCCAGCCCGACGTGCTGGAACAGTTCCTAAGCGCCAGCAGGACCACCGAGGGTAGCGCCCACCTTCCGTGGGATATGCTGATTGTCGATGAAGTTCACAACCTGATGCCGGCCCCCATCGGCGAGGACAGCCTGCTATGCCAGATGCTCCGGCAGATCGCGCCGCTGTTCGAGCACCGCGTATTCCTGACTGCCACGCCGCACAACGGGCACACCCGCTCGTTCACCGGGCTGCTGGAATCCCTCGACCCCGTGCGGTTCACGCAGACCGACGAACTGCGCCCCGCCGAGCGCGAGCGAGTCAAGCAGGTGGTGATTCGACGCCTTAAGCGCGAGATCAACGAGCGCACCAACCCGCCACGGTTCTGCACACGCAAGCAGCCGCAGGCCATGGTGCTCAATCTCTCCGCCGGCGAGCTTGCCCTGGTTGCCGCGTTCGACGGCCTGCGCACCAAGGTCCGTTCACTGGTGGCGCAGGCCTCCAAGCAGCGGCGCCTGGCCGGCAGCTTCGCCATCGAGATTCTCGGCAAGCGACTGCTCAGCGGGCCGATGACGTTCCTGGAATCCTGGCGGCGCTGCAAGGCTGGCATGCTCGACGAGCAGCCCGCCGCTGACGAAGCCGTCCTCGCCGCCGAGAAGGTGGTGAACGAGGAGACCGCCGATGACCGCGAAACCCAGCAGCGCCAAGCCACGGCCGCGGGCGTGGTCGGCTCGTGGATGAAGGCGATCGCCGGCGACATCGCATCCGAAATCGCGCAGATCGACGCCGCTGCGCACAAACTCAAGGTCAAGCTCGACCATGACATCATCACCCAGGACCCCGCCGACGACGCCCGTTACAGCGCCCTGTGTATCCTGATCAGGAGCGCCGTGCAGGGCAACGGAAAATGGCTCGCTGACGAGCGGTTGGTCGTGTTCACCGAGTACAAGACCACGCTCGACTATCTCCTCCGCCGGCTGCGTCACGACTTCAGCGACGCCGACCGGTTCCTCTGTCTCTTTGGCGGGATGGATGACCCCGAGCGCGAGCAGATCAAGCAGGCGTTCAACGACCCCGAGACCAAGGTCCGTTTGCTGCTCGCCACCGACGCGGCTTCGGAAGGCTTGAACCTCCAGAGCACGGCGCGCTATCTCCTGCACTACGACTGCCCGTGGAATCCCTCTCGCCTGGAGCAGCGCAACGGCCGCCTCGACCGCCACGGCCAGGCGCGCGACGTGCAAACCTATCACTTTGCCAGCGATCAGCACGCCGACCTCAAGTTCATGGACTACCTGATCCGCAAGATCGACCAGATCCGTGAAGACCTTGGCGCTACCGGCGACCTCTTCGACGAGGCCACGCACCGCCGGCTGATCGAGGGCGAGGAAGTCGCTGTCGTCCAGCAGGCGCTGGACCTGGGCTTGTCGAAGGTGAAAAGTGCCACGGCCGTCCCGGTGGATGACACCGTCCGCGAGGCGGGCGCCAGCACAGACGACAGGGCCAAGGAGCAACTCGACGCGCTCGCCCAGGAACTCGACCTGGACGCCACCGCCTGCCACAGCACACTGGAGACTGCGCTGGCCCAGGGCGTCGGTCATCCTCAGCTTGGCGAGCCCGACGCGCTGGGGCGCTTCGACCTCAAACAGCCCGACCTGCCGGGCTGGAAAGACCTGATCGATCAGTCGATTCGCCTGCAGAGCCCCGGCGGCGCCCTGGGCCCTGTACCCAGGTTGACGTTCTCGCCCGACGCTTTCATGGTCAAGGCCGGGCCGCGCACCGTCTTTCGACCCCGCCGCGACACGCTGATGCTGCACCTGTCGCATCCGATCATGCAAAAAGCCACCGGCGCGCTCACCCGGCTTCGGTTCCCCGGGCCAATGTCCGTTTCACGCTGGGCGGTGCGCTTGGCGCAGTTGCCCAAAGGCACCGATGCCCAAATCGTGATGCACCTGGAGGAACTGGCGGTCAACGAACTCCGTGAGACGTTCCACCACTGGGTGCGCACTATTCAGATCCCGGTGAAAGCCGGCGAACTGCAACCGCCGCTGCCGCACGAGCCGGCGATCAAGCTGCGCAAAGCGACGCCTTGCCGCGATGAGGCGCTGACCGCCAAAGCCGCCGAAATGCTCGACGACCTGCAGCCCGAACTGGGCCAGGTCATCGCGGCGTGGCGCAAGTCGCTCACCGAGAAGCTCGTCGGGCAGCTCGCGGAAGACGGCGAGCAGGCGCTTAAGGATGAGGAACAGCGATACCAGAGCCGCCAGGGCGAAGTCTCGACGCTGATCGCCGAGAACACGCTCGCCAAGCTCGAACGCGAGATCGGCCAGCTCAAGGCGCAACGCAAGCAGGGCCTGCTGTTCGGCACGCAATCCGACATCGACGCCCTGGACCGTTCGATCGAGATGCGGCAGGAGGAACTCAGCCGCCGCCGCGCCCACTACGAGGAAATCCGCGAACAGCTCGCCCGTGAACGTGAGCGCATCGTGAAGGTCTTGCTGCCCAAACGGTACGCGTTGCAGGGCGAGATTCAGGTCTTCCCCGTGGCGGTCGAGATTCGCTTGCCCGCCGGAGGTGTCCCATGAACACCGACGCACTCCGGTGGTGGAGCAATCTGCTGCACGGCGGCATGCTCCTGGATTGGCAGCGGCTCAGCCAAGTGATGGCGCCAACCGTCGCGCCGCTCCCGTTCTTCCAGGTGGACCGTCTGCGGCGCGAGCTGGCAGCGTTCGGGAGCGAACCCGGCAAGGGCCGCAGCACCTTGGTCGCGTTCATGCTGGAAAAGGTTTGCCGGTTCGAGACCCCGCAAGGTGCCTGGCACCGCGGCTCGAAGATCGACTCATCCTGGACTCGCCGCGGCTTCGGCAACGAGGCTATTCGTCCCGCTCACCTCTGGATCGGTCCGCACGACTCGCTCCTGCCGGTCTTCCTCGACGACAACAAGCGCCTTGGCCTGGGCCGCGGCAAACGCACGCACTCCCAGGCGCTGCTATGGCTCCGCGCCACCAGTCAGTCCCTGGCACTGCTCACCAACGGCCAGCAGTGGCGCCTGATCTTCGCCGGCCTCGACTTCGACGCCTTCGTCGAGTGGGACATCAGCCAGTGGTTCACCGAGGGCGAGCCGTCGGAAGAGTTCGCCGGCTTCCGCAGCCTGCTCCAGCCGCGCCTGTGGCACAGCGAACAACCCGGCGCTGCCTGCCCGCTCCTGGCCGCCGTGCGCGACAGCCGCAAGGGCCAGGCTGACCTATCCCAAGTGCTCGGCGAGCGCGTCCGCCAGGCCGCCGAGCACCTGATCCAGGCCCATGCCGCCGCGCTGACCAGTGAGCAGAACCTGCCGCCGGCCGACATCTACCGCGCCGCGGTGCGGATGATCATGCGGCTGGTTGTGGTGCTCTTTGCCGAAAGCCGCGAGCGCCTGCTCCCACGCGACAACACCATCTATTACAACACCTACAGCCTGCACGGCCTCCGCGAGCTGCTCGACCGCATCAGCCCGCACCGCCTGGCCGACGCTTGGGCTGCTTACCCGCGCATCCTCGCGCTGTTCAAGCTGATTTACGCCGGCTCCACCCACGAGGCCATGCCCGTGCCCGCCTACGGCGGCGAACTCTTTGCCCCGGGTCGCGCCGACAGCGCCGACGGCATGAGCCGGGCGATGCGCCTCTTCGAGGCCGCGTGCCTGAACCAATCCCTCATGAGCGATCTTGACGTGCGCAAGACGCTCGACCTGCTCACCCGCACCAAGATCAAGATCCGCCAGGGCCGCACCGCCACCTGGGTGACAGCCCCTGTCGATTTCTCCAGCCTCGACAGCGCGTACATCGGCATCCTCTATGAGGGCCTGCTCGACTTCGAGCTGCGCTGCGCCGCGCCCGACGAGCCGATCGTCTTCCTCGCTGTCGGCAACGAGCCGGCTCTGCCGCTGAGCACGCTGGAGCAGATGGACGACAGTGCCGTCAAGAATCTGCTGGCCAAGCTCAAGGACACCTCCAGCAGCGATGACGAGGAGGCCGGCGACGACGAAGCTGGCGAAGCCGAAGCGGCCGACGAGGAGGCCGAGTCCGAAGAGACCGCTGAAGAAGCTCAAGACCAGTCCAGCGACGAAGCAGCCGCCGAGCCTCCGCCGGAAACCGACCCGCACTACACACTCCAGGCCCGCGCCGAGAACTGGGCCAGGCGCGTCTGCCAGCTTGCCAACCTGGTGACCAAGACCCGCGGCAAGGCTACGCCTGAGAAACAAATGCAGTACGACCGCGCTCTGGCCGCCAAAGCGCGCCAACTGGTCGTCAAGGTCGTCCTTCCAGGCGAGTGGTTCCTGGTCCGCTGGGGCGGCACACGCAAAGGCTCGGGCACGTTCTACACCCGTCCACCCCTGGCGGTGCCCACCGTCCACCGCACCCTGCGCCCGCTCGCCTACGACCCACCGCTGGGCGCTGATGGCAAGCCCGACACCCTCGCACCCACCACGGACTGGTCGGTCAAACCGCCCGAAGCCATCCTCGCGATCAAGGTCTGCGATCCCGCCTGCGGTTCGGGTTCTTTTCCCCTGGCCGCCCTGCGCTTCCTCACCAACGCCCTCTTTGAGTCCATGCAGAAGTACGGCCGGTTCCGCCAGCACAACGGCCGCGACATCATGGACCTCATCCGTGACCAGCAGGGTAAGGAATCACTGGTCAACGAGGCGCTGCCGTGCCGGCCCGACGACGACGACTTCGAGCCCCGCGTCAAGGCCGTCCTCCGCCGCTACATCGTCGAGCGCTGCATCTACGGCGTCGATCTCAACCCACTCTCCGTCGAGCTTTGCCGCCTGGCCTTGTGGATCGAGACCCTCGACCCCTCGCTGCCGATGACCTTCCTCGACCACAAGATCAAGCCCGGCAACGCCCTCGTCGGCGCCTGGTTCGACCAGTTCCTCCACTACCCCGCGATGGCCTGGGAACGCGAGGGCGGCGACAAGACCCACACCAACGGCGTCCACTTCCAGAAGGAAGCCTGGACCAAGGCGATCAAAGCGCTGGCCAAACAGGTGAAGGACGACCTCAAGCACTTCATTGACGGCGGCCACCTCTTCTACCCGATCGACCTGACCACGGTGCAGACCGGCCACGACGCCGCCGAGGCCGCGCTCAAGGCGATTCACGAACTGGGCATCACGCAGGTGGACCAGCGCGCCCAGCAATACGAAGCCCTGCTGGCCAGTCCCGCGTTCCAGCGGCTCAAGGCGGCCTTCGACCTCTGGTGCGCCCTGTGGTTCTGGCCGGCCGACCAGCTCGACGACGCGCCCCTGCCCACCGAGTTTGCAGAGAGCAAGCTCAATGACGTTGCGATCCAGACCGCGAGCCGACTCGCCGGCGAGCATCGGTTCTTCCACTGGGAACTGGAGTTCCCCGACGTATTCAACGCCGGTTCGCAGGGGTTCAGCGCCGTGCTCGGCAACCCGCCGTGGGAGACATTGCAGCCCAACAGCAAGGAATTCTTCTCGGCCCTCGATCCGCTCTACCGCAGCTACGGGAAGCAGGAAGCGCTCGGAAAGCAACGTGAGTATTTCCAGAACACGCCCGAGGTTGAACGCCAGTGGCTTGAGTACAACGCCCATTTCAAATGCCTGAGTGGATGGCTGAACTTCGCGGCATTCCCATTCGGCCATCGACAGGACCGCGATGGCCAGAACGTTTACCATCTCAATCTGGGCGACCGCGGCCGCGACGGTGTCCGCAGTTCCGAACGCCGTCACGAGCGCTGGAAAGCCAAGCGCGAGGAAACGTCCGGCTACGCCGACACTGAACACGCATTTCGTCATCAGGGCTCAGGCAAGGCGTACACCTACAAAATGTTCACCGAGCAGGCACATACGCTGCTCGCAGAGGGCGGCAGGCTCGGGTTCATTGTTCCATCCGGCCTGTACAGTGACTTCGGCTCCGTAGACCTGCGCAAGCTTTTCCTCGACGCCTGTTCCTGGGAGTGGCTCTTCGGCTTCGAGAACCGCGAGGCCATCTTTGACATCCACCGCTCGTTCAAGTTCAACCCCGTCATCGTCGCCAAGGGCGGGCAGACCCAGGCGATCCGCACCGCCTTTATGCGGCGGAACCTCGCCGACTGGGAGCACGCCGAGCAGTTCGCGACCGACTACACCCGCCAGCAGGTCGTGCAGTTTTCTCCCAAGAGCCGGGCGATCCTGGAAATCCAGTCGCAACGCGACCTGGAGGTGCTGACGAAGATCTACGCCAACTCGGTCCTGCTGGGCGACCAGTCGGATCGCGGCTGGGGCATCAGGTACGCGCAGGGCGATTTCAACATGACCAGCGACTCGAAGCTCTTCCCGCCCCGGCCCAAGTGGGAGGAGTGGGGCTACCAGCCCGACGAGTACAGCCGGTGGATCAAGGGCGACTGGCGGCCGATCGAGGAACTGTGGCGCGAGCTGGGCGTGGACGCGAGCAACCCGACGCCGATCAACCCCGCCTGCGCCATGCGAATCGAAGAAGGCATCGCCGCCGGCGAAGTCGCTCCACCCCCTCTCCCCCTGGGAGAGGGCCGGGGTGAGGGCGGCCAAGACATAGAGGGTGACAACTCAACACCACGTCGCCTCCGCATCGCCCAACCGCCCTACGACACGCTGCCGATCTCCCGCGCCGACCTGCCGCCGGGCGTCATCCTCAGCCGCGACGCTTCGCACTTCATCCGCGAGACCGACATCCCCGTCGTGACGTTCACCGACGCCGGCGGCAAGCCGCTGAAGATCAAGGTCGAGAACGAAGACGGTGACAAGGAAGAAATCGAAGTCACCGGACCCGCGGTGGCGCTGCCGTTGTATCAAGGCGTCGCCATATGGCAGATGGAGAGTTGCGCATCGGATTATCTGAAAGGTGCAACGCATTCTGCTCGGTGGGAACGTCGCAGGATTTATGCGCCGCGTCTCCCAGAATCACAGTTTGCAATCGGTGCCTCAGTAGCTAATGCGGTGAATCCGAGCTCCCTAAAGATAAGGATTGGGTTTCGTGCAATTCAGAATGCGACGAACCAACGGACGATGATCGCGTCGTTGTTGCCTGCGACGCCGGCAGGCAACTCGCTTGGCGTAATTCGCGGTTTCGATTTGCTCACACTCGCATTACCTCCGTTCATGTGCGATTTCGCTTACGACTTCTCGCTCAGACCAAGAATGAGTCAAGCTAATCTGAACTGGTTCATCCTTGAGGAAACACCGGTCCCCTGCCAAACGCTGGTTCGTCAGTTCCCCCAAGTGTTGAGTACCTGTTTGCGACTAACGATGACGAACACGGCATTCTCTCCTGCTTGGACGTTGAACGAATCGTTGCGCGACAAAATGTGGAAGGCTGCGTGGGCGACAAGGGACCACGAGCGCGTACGGCTGCGTGCTTCCTCTGATGCGATCGCTTTAGCCATAAGGATGCTCAAGCCTGATGATCTCGCAATCATGGTCAAAGATTGCGATCACTCGCTAAAGCAAATACAGGATTCTCGATTCGCATCGCTTCTTTACGTCAAGGACTTCTGGCGCGTCGACAAAGACAAACCCCCCGAACACCGCCACACGATCCTGTCCCTCATCGCCTTCCACGACCTGCAGTTGAAGATCGCCACCTGCGGCGGCGACGTGGCGGCGGGGATCGAGGCGTTCTGCAACCAGAACGACGGCGAGGGCTGGATGCTGCCCGAGACCCTGCGCCTGGCCGACTACGGCCTGGGCCACGACGACCGCGCCCAGGAGCACCAGCCCGTCCGCGCCTGCTTCGGCCCGCGCTTCTACGACTGGCAACTCGCCCAGACACCTGAAGAATCCTGGCGCGAATGCCACCTCCACGCCCGCAACCTCCTGGGCGCCGAGGGCTACCAGAAGCTGCTGGACGAGATCGAGCGCGGTGACGCTGCCGATGCTCCGGCCCCCACGAAAATCGCCGACGCACCCGACGCCAGCGCGGGTAAGCTGTTCGACACGACCGATGCGCCGCTCTTCCAGTCGGGGCCGGAAAACCCATCGTAAGCCGGTGGCGGCGCTGGAGACATCGAGAGGATCGAGACCAAATGTACCTGATGTACGTGGACGACAGCGGCGACTGCGGAATGCCGGCGGATGGCTCGCCGTCGAATTTTTTTTGCCTGTCGGGCCTGGTGGTGCATGAACTGCGGTGGAAGGACACTCTGGGCGAACTGGCGCGTTTTCGGCGGTGGCTGCGTGGGCGATACGGCGTCAACATCGAGGACGAGCTGCACGCCGCGGAGATGATCAACAAGCCCTCGAAGATGGCGCCGTCGCTGCAACGGCTGGCCAAGCATCAGCGGCTGGCGATCATCCGGCATTTCGCCGACACCCTCGCGACGCTATCCGACGTGAACATCATCAATGTGGTCGTGGACAAGCGCTCGGGGCGTGTACCGAACAAGGACGAGGTTTATCGCTGGGCGTGGTATGGACCCGGTGTTGTGCAAACGGGCGTCGGACAAAGACCCGCTGGGGAAAGGCGTGGTGCGGCTATGACGGCGCAAAAAATGGGGCCCTTTCGGGCCCTGGGGGATCCTACTACCCGGATAACCCGGGGTTCAGATCCACAAACAGTATACGTTGCAATTATCGACGGAACAAGCCCAAAGCATCACCGGGTGCATGATTATTCAGGGTCGCCGGGGGCTTGGAGAAAGCGGCCTGGGGTGGTTCTATCGGACATTCGAGCCTGCGGCTTACCTATAGAGTTCAAGGGCAACCTACAGGGCTTGCCTACAGAGCTAACCCACGCTGCCCCACGTTGAGGTGTAAACCATGGCCTTGAACCCGATCACCTACACCGAAAAAGTCGTCCGCAGCTTCCTGAAGTACCAGCTCACGGCGTACCCGTTCACGGACCCGCGGCTGCACGCTCAGATGCGCGACCTGCTCAACATGGACTCGGCCCGGCACACGCCGCTGCTGCGCGGGCCGTACATCAGCCTGTCGCGCAGCTTCAAGCAGGGCGCGTCGGTCGCTGGCCTCGTGGGCGATGGCGTCTTCCACCCGCACATGCAGGCGATCATCAGCGACCGGGTGTCGCACCTGTACGGCCACCAGGAGAAGGCGATCCGTGCGGTCAGCGAGGGCAAGACCACGCTGGTGTCCACGGGCACCGGCTCGGGCAAGACCGAGTGCTTCCTGTACCCGATCATCAGCAGGTGCCTCCAGGTCAAGCAGGCGGGCGAGCCGGCGGGCATCAGCGCGGTGATCGTCTACCCGATGAACGCGCTGGCGGAGGACCAGCTCGACCGGCTGCGGGGCCTGCTGGCGGGCAGCGGCGTCACGTTCGGCATGTACGTGGGCAAGACGCCCGAGCACGAGCGCGATGTGAC
The DNA here is from genome assembly GCA_040878035.1 of Phycisphaeraceae bacterium. Taxonomy (GTDB): domain Bacteria; phylum Planctomycetota; class Phycisphaerae; order Phycisphaerales; family Phycisphaeraceae; genus JBBDMX01. Next base: position 26,057 of record JBBDMX010000022.1, read on the forward strand.
CGGCCATCGGCTGGAGCCGGGTAAGACCCGGGCCGACTACGAAGCGATCCTGGGCAAGTACCGTGAGCAGGGCAGGCCCGACGCGGTACACCCGCCGGAGGAACTCTGCTCGCGCGAGGTGATGCGCACCCCCGGAAGTCAGCCGCGCATCCTGCTGACCAACGCCAAGCAGCTTGAGCTGCTGCTGACGCGGCAGGTGGACGTGGAGCTTTTCGACAAAGCCCGGTTGGATTACCTGGTGTTTGACGAGGCGCACACGTTTACGGGCATCCGAGGTGCGGAGACGGCGTGCCTTATCCGGCGCCTGCGGAAGTTCTGCGGCAAAACAGTGCAGCAGACAACGTGCGTGGCGACCAGCGCCACCATCGTGGACGCGTCGGACCCGGACGCCGGCCGGAAGTTCGCGGCCAGGTTCTTCGGCGCGCCGGCCGCGGAGGTGGTCTGCGTCCACGAGGAGTATGAAAAGGAAGCGTTCAAGGTCAAGCGGGTCAATCCGAAGCCGCCCGGCAACGCCGGCGAGCTGCTCAAGCGAACGCTCGCCGCGGTGGACATGGAAGCCCCCGAGGCGGAAGTCCGCGACATTTACGCCAAACTCACCGGCGCGAAGCTGGCCCCGGGGGACTGGCGGGTGACGCTTCACGACGCCCTGGCTGAGAACGAGGTGGCGGCGCAGGTCCGCGTCTCGCTCACCGGCGTGCGCAAGCTGGAACTCCTGATCCAGGAGCTGGAGCACACGGTCAAACGGCCGGTGTCCGAAGAGGAGCTGCTGACCTACCTGGCCCTCGGTGCGGCGGCGTTCAAGGAGGGCCGGCCGATCTTCCGGCCCGTGGTTCACGCGTTCGTCCGTGGCATTCCCGGCGCGGTCGTCACGTTTCCCCTGGACACCGACCTCAAGCTCTGGCTCAGCAGCGAGGACGAGATCGCCTCCTGTGGCGACAAGAACGCCTGGCGCGTGCCGGCCCACACCTGCACCACCTGCGGTCAGCATTACTTTGTGACCTGGCTCAAGGACTTCAAGTTCATCGGGAAGGAACCGGAGGGCGGGCAGTTGGACGACGCGGGGCACGTGTGGTGGGAGGCGATGAGCAAGGAGAACGGCGGCACGCGGGTGGTGCTCGTAGATCGCGTGATCTGCCAGGAGGACGACGAGGGCCTGGACGACCACGACCGGCTGGCGGCGATGTACTTCTGCCGACTGTGCGGTTCGGCGTTCAAGGAAGAGGAGGGCAAATGCCAGAGTTGCGGCAATGCTCAGCCGCAGGTGAGGCTGTACGTCGCGCGAACGTCGAAAGACCACGCCGGCTATCTGAGCAGTTGCCTGTCCTGCACGGCCAAGGGTCGGCCGACCGGCAGGCGCTACCGCGAGCCGATGCGCCCAGTGCGGGCGACCAATGTGGCCGACGTTCACGTGCTGGCCCAGGACATGGTCCACCACGCCGAGCGCAAACGGCTGCTGCTCTTCGCGGACAACCGCCAGGACGCGGCGTTCCAAGCTGGGTGGATGAAGGACCATGCCCGGCGGTTCCGCCTGCGTCGTCTGATGGCCGACGCGATGAAAGACGGCCCCGTGTCGGTTGGCGACATGGTGAATAAGATCGAGAACGAGCTGGATGCGAACGACGCGCTGTCACGGGCGCTGATCCCGGAGGTTTGGCGATATGTGTCGAAAGAGGGAACAGGTGGCAAGCACGCTGATGAACGGCGATATTTTCTGCGCATTCAAGTTCTGCGTGAGATTGCAATGGCTGCAAACGAGCAACGCGGCCTGGAGCCGTGGGGCCGCCTGCGTGTAAGCTATGTTGGTTTGGACGCCGGGGCACAGTTCATTCAGAAGTGGGCCAACAAGCTCGGTCTGCCGCCGGAAGACCTCAAGGGCGGCATCGAAACGCTGCTCGACCAGTTGCGCCGACAGCGCATGATGTACGATCCATTTAGCGAAATCTTTGGCAAGTACTGGCACGAAGGTGACCGCGAGATCCAACAAGGGTATCTGCCCCTGTTCCCGGGCGGACCTCAGGGCATGAAGTTGAGGATCGACACCGGCGACAGCCGCGATCGGGTGCGCCCCTGGTTGACGGACCGGAGCACCGTCGTTCGTCAGATCGCTCGAAAATGGGGCGTAGCCGACGCCGAGATCCCGGACTTCCTCGAACAGTTGTGGGACTACCTGCGCGCCGATGACCTGAGCGTCCTAGTGCCCGCTACCCTCAAGAGCAGCAAGAATAGGCACCTTCCCAAGTGCAGCGGCGTCTTCCAGATCGACGCGCGGCGCCTGCGGCTCAGCGAGAACCACGGCTATTACCGGTGCAAGACCTGCCGACGGAAGGTATCGCGCCGCGCCCCACACGACCGTTGCCTCGCGTGGCAATGTGACGGGGTGATGGAGTTCGTCAAGGAAGACCTGGACAACTATGACCTACAACTGCTCGACCAGGGCTACTCGATGCTCCGACCCGAAGAGCACACGGCCATGGTGCCGCAGGATCAGCGAGAGAGAATCGAGAACTGGTTCAAAGGCGCCGGCGACGCGGTCAATACGCTCGTCTGCACGCCCACGCTGGAACTGGGCGTGGACATCGGGTCACTCGATTCGGTGCTGATGCGGAACGTGCCACCCTCGCCAGCCAACTATTGGCAACGGACCGGGCGCGCCGGGCGCCGGCACCGCATGGCGGTGAATTTGTGCTACTGCCGACCGGTCTCCCACGATCGTGCTTACTACGGCGATCCGTTAAAGATGTTGCAGGGGAAGGTCGATCCGCCGGCGTTCAATTTGCGCAACGAGCTGATGGTGGCCAAGCACGTCCACGCGGCGGTCATCACCCGGCTCTTCCAACTTACCCGCGCCGGGTCAGGATTGGCTGACGCTGAGCGCGACAAGATACAGGGTACGTTGTTGGAGATGCTGCCCAAGCGGATATCGTCGTACCTGTTTGAATCCACCGGCCACCTCCGCAGCAGCCCCTTTGACGTATCGCCACTGGCCAAGCTGATTCAGTCGTACCGCGAGGACTTGCTGCAGTACCTGGTCGGCGTGTTCCAGCAGGGTTGGCCGGAAGCAGACCGGGCGGCAACCGCGATTGAGGCCATGGAACAGCACCTGGATGCTACGGCTGCCCAGTTGGTCGGCGTCCTGAAGCGGCTGCGCAAACGGCTCCAGTGGGCACACAATGAGATTACCCGCTTGAACGTGGTGCGCGGCAAGTTCGGCACGTTGGAGAGCGAGGACGAAGCTCACTATCGGCGCTGCGATCGGATGATCAAGAAGCTCAAAGGTATTCAGACTCGCAAGCGCACTGAAGCCGAGGGCGTAGATGACATCAACACCTACGGCGTGTTGGCGGTAGAGGGGTTCCTGCCGGGCTACGGCCTCGATACCGGCTCCGTGACCGGCATGGCTGAGGTTCCCTACTGGCAAATCGGCGGCATGGATTTTGAGCTGCCCAGGCCCACCAGCATGGCCCTCCGCGAGTACGTACCGGGCAATTTGATCTACGCGAACGGCCATCGCTTCGTCGCCCGCCGATTCCATCGGGAGGCCGAGGAGGATCGGGCAGAGACGCCGTTGTTCGAGGTCAATGTCGAGCGTGAGGCGGTGTCGGAGACCAGTGTGGCCGCGGCACCTGGCGCCATCGGATCGGCTTCTCTGCGCACCATCTCGGTGTGCGACGTGGACTTGGTTCACATCTCGCAGATTTCGGATGAAGAGGAGACCAGGTTCCAGATGCCGGTGTCCGTGTATGGTCGTGAGAAAGGTCGGCACGATGGGGGTACGGCGCTGAAATGGGGCGTCCGCACGCTGATGCACCGCCGTGGCGTTCACATGCGGCTCGTCAATGTCGGCTCGACGCCGGTGATCGAGCAAAGCCAGGAGCTGGGTTATCCGATCTGCGCCGTGTGCGGGCAGAGCGTATCGCCCCTGGCATCGACGGCCCAGATCGAAAACTTCACCAAGCAGCACGAGGAACGCTGCGGGCGCAAGCCGGAGCGGCTTGGGTTCTTTGCTGATGTCGTCGCCGACTGCTTGGTGATGCCGGCGTGTACTACCCGCGAGGAAGCCTACAGCCTGATGGAGGCGCTGCGCATGGGCGCCACGCAGGTGATCGACATGCACCTGGAGGACTTACAGGTGTTGGCTATCGGGCACGTGGACCGCGACGAGGTTGATGCGGTGTTGTGGGACCCAATGCCGGGTGGCTCGGGGCTTCTGGACCAGATTCGCGAGCACTTCGTCCAGGTGATCGCCGCGGCTGTCGAATTGCTCGACTGCCCCAACGCGTGCGAGAAGTCATGCATCGACTGCCTGCAGACGTTCCGCAACGCCTACTATCACCGTCACTTGGATCGCCACGTCGCCATGACCCTGCTCGACGAATGTGGCAACAAGCTGGCTGAGCAGCACCCCATCCTCCCACAGCAACCGACCGTTCAAAGCCCCGATTTGGCAGCGATGCCGGTGAACGACGCTGAGACAAAACTTAAACACATGCTCGAAGCTGCGGGGTTCACGACCGGTCGATTCCAGCAGCATATTCGGTTCAAGGAACCCATCAGCCTGGGCCACCAGATCGGCAGCACAACGCCGGATGTCTGGTTCGCGGGCGATGGCGATGATCCCCACGACAAGGGCGTGTGCATCTACCTGGACGGGATGAGTACCGCCCTGCACGGGAACCCGGCCACGGCTGCGAAGGACCACGAAATCCGCTCATGGTTGCGGGCCAACGGCCACGAGGTCATCGAGATCACCGTGGTCGAGTTGGACGATCAGCAGGCGATGGTCAGGCACTTCAGGAAGCTGGCGAAGTACCTGGCGGGCAAAGACTTGGCGGACAAGGTGGTTGCTGACACGAGTTGGTTCAAGACATCGGCCCCCACCGCATAGCGACCGGAGCAAGGTAGGTCTGTGAGCGGAACGCAGCAAGACACGTGTGTCGGGTGGCTCGACCTTGGCGAGGCCGATCAACGACGCGCGAGAGAATACCTGTCCCAGTTCAATGCCGACAACACCCTCGACGAGTTGGGGTTCGGCATTCTGCGAGATGCCTTTGCCGACGTGTTCTTCCCGGCAACGAACACCATCATGACTCGCACGCGCTATTGGTGTTTGTCCCCGCGTTGTTTCTCGTGGTTGAGCAGGAGAAGCTTTCAGGCAACGCGGCTGCGCGAAGGATGACCGAACTTGAGAATGGTCTTCGCCAGTCGCTGGAAGCTGAGGAAGAGCGTGACATCATCGGGAAAGTGGCGAAGGAATCGCTGCGCCGGTAGCTCATGGGTCAGCCGGGCCGCCAACCGCGCCCCCGCCTGACCGCCCAGGGCCAGACCAATGCAGCGCTGGGCCTGGAGCAGCCGGTGGGTGCGGCGGGCATAGGCCGCCGTCAGACCATCGAGAGGTTCGGCAAAAACTTGCTGCTGGCAGGCCGGGTTGTCGCAGAAGAAGCAGCGGGCGGTCAGTAGAATCTCGCTTGCCACGCCGTAGCAGGGCAGGTCCGCCAGCCGGCGCCGGTAGCGGCTATGCACCCGTCGAGACGGCTGGTCGCAGGCTGGGCAGCGTGCCGTAAGGGCAACGGTATGGGCTTCCACCGTGATTCTGGCGGAGCTGATGCACAGGCGATCAAGGCACAGCCCCTCAGAGCCCATTCCCGACAGACACGTCCAAGGCGACATGGCGGATTCCCTTCCGCAACGCGGTCAGCCTCCTGCCGACCGCTCATTGTCTTGATCCTATGCCTTCACCAAATGTGCGGAAGAACCGTTCTCAAGCGCCCCGTGACACCCCTTTGCAGGATCCAAACTGGACAGTATTAGACACCCTGTCCAAGCGGAAACGCCGCCCCGATCCAGGCGGGGCAGCAGGGCGAGTCAAGCTGATATGCCGGTGGAAATCGGCGGGGCTTGCGGCGGGCCGTCAAGCTGATATTGTCCGTGTTTCGGGTGGGTCTGGGCGTTTGCAAGCGCCTCGGCCAAGCGGTTCGGGCGGCGGTGGCGGTACTCACCTGCCCTGTCGCCCCGCCCGAGCCGGCCCGACTAAGCGCAATTAAGCGCAGGTGACCCATGTCCCATCGGACCGAACCTGATCGGGCGCCGACGCCGACCGAACTGCATGTTTGTATACGGCAGAACGCAAAGGATGCCAGCAGGGCGGGCCGCTGGCTATGCGAACTGCCCGATGGCGCGAAGTATTGGAGCGCCAGGGAAGCGAAGCCGGGTACCGTGGATCTGATGAGTTACATGTGGCTGGATCAAGCGACGGCCGCCATCACCCGTTACCTGAGAGCGGCCGGCTGGCTCCTGGACGACCTGCACAAGCGACCCCGCAACGAGCAGGAAGTGGATGAACTCACCTGGGCCTGGCGCGTGCTGGTCATCGAATGGCTGACCACGAACCATGAATCGGATCCGGCTTGGGTAGAGGCCCCGCCGGCGCTCTATCCGGCACCGGGTATCGAAGATGTAGTGATGGAATGGCCGCGGCTGGTGCTAGCCGAGCCCGATGAGGCAGCCAAGCATCCCGATTTGCCAGCCGTCGTCGAATGGCGCCAGCGCCGCAATCAGGTTCGGCAGCAGCAGGCGGCCCGCCAGACGGTGGGGCGGTTCCTTCGCAAGCTCGATGAGCGGATGATGCGGGCCGAGTGGGGCAGGGGTTGCATCCCGTGGCGGGATGCGGTGCGGCAGGCATGGGCGGCGGTGAACACCGCAGTCCAGGCCGGGGCAGTGTCTAATACACCTGCCAGCACGAAGGGCAAGGGCAGTACGGCTGGCAAGCGTGGCGGTCCAAGGTTCAAGTATGACGCCCAGGCCGACGCCCGACTTGCCGGCGACTACAGAGCGGCGGGAATGTCGATCAAAGACTTTGCCCAAACTCGCAAGATGCCCTACGTGGCGGTGAAGAAGGCTCTGGACCGTCACCGCAAGCGGCGGAATTAGAACCCCTGTCAAGCCCGGTCTTTGCTTTCCATCATTTCCATCAGTGCAATGCTACTGCCTGCATTTAGGCAGTATTCGTGGCATCGCGTGGGCGACATCCCGGCGCTTTTGCTTTCCATTCCACGCCGCTGTTTACGCTTGCGGTATGGATATAGAACGCGAAAAGCTGATGACAAGGCGTGGGGTAGCGGAGCTTGCCCAAGTAAGTGTGCGAACGGTCGATGAGCACGTGGCACGGGGCGAACTCCGACCGGTGCGGATTGGGCGGGCTGTGCGCTTCACCCCAGACGAAATCCAACGGTGGCTGGATGCTAGGAGCGGGAAGCATGACCGCTGACGCCCCCCTGCCGCCCGAGCCGGCCCGGCCCGCGGGAAATGAACAGGAAATGAACACCATAAAAAGGGGCGGCGCGGCACACCTGCCGACGCTGTTCGATGCCCCGGCAATCCCGCCCTATCAGCGGCGCAGCCTCACCAGCAAGGCCGCAGCCCTGGACGCCCTGCGCGACGGCAGCCGGGGGGCCAACCTGCGCCGCGTGCCCCGACGCCTGGCGGCCGCCGGCGCCGGGGGCATGATCGACCTGGAGCTAAAAGCCGAGCTTGGCATGTCCGGCGATTCGGAGCGGCCGGCGCGGGTGGCCCTGGTGCGGGCGAGTCGAGTCGTCGCCAGCGACGCCACGCGGACCACGAAAGCCGGGCGAAGGGCCTGCGTGTGGATCTGGATCGGCGGAGCGGTCGAGCAAGCCCAAGCATCGCCAGCGGTCAGCAGCGGCGGGGAAGGGGGCGGCGGTGAGTGACGCCAGCAGACTTGATAAGCAAGCCTGTTCGCCCTTGCCGGCGCCGGCGATTGCCGCGGCGGTGGTGGACTTCGAGCGGCGCGGCGGCAAGTACCGCGTGGTCTCGGCTTATACGTTGGATCCCGGTCAACTGGCTCAGAAGATGACGGAGGCTGTCGAGCCGGCGGTTCCCAAGCCGGGTCCTGCGAGTACACCCGGTCGCGCGGGCCGGGAACTCCCTCAGGGTGGTGGCGCGCCTTCCGACGCGCTTCAGGCCCAACAGCCATCCAAGGAGAGTATCGACCCGGCGGGCCAGCAGGTCAAGCAACCCCGGCGGGGGCATGACCGACTTGGAGCTACATGCCGAGCTTGGCAGGTCCGGCGATTTGAAGCGGCCTGCGCGGGTGGCCCGGGTGCGGGCGAGTCGAGTCGCCGCCAGCGGCGCCACGCGGGCCACGAAAGCGGTGCGAAGGACCAGCGTGTGGATCTGGATCGGCAGAGCGGGCGAGCAAGCCCCAGGCATCGCCAGCGGTCAGCAGCGGCGGGGAAGGGGGCGGCTGTGAGTGACGCCAGACTTGATAAGCAAGCCTGTTCGCCATGGCCGGCGCCGGCGAGTGCCGCGGCGGGGCGCCTGTTCCGGGACTGCGGGAGCGCCCGCGAAGGAAGCGGGGTCATGCCCGCTGACACCTCCTTGTTCTCCCCTCCCGCCCTGACACCGTGCCTGCTGCGCACGCCGCGCGAGGAGATCTGGCTTTGGCTGGACGACTGCGAAGGCGCCCGGGCGGTGCGACATGACTAAGCCCGCGCCCCAATCCGACCCCCGGCCCCACGTTCCACGGCTAGCCCTGAATGCCGACGAAGCCTCCGAGGCGCTGGGTATTGGTCGGCGGCTGCTGTGGAGCATGTCCATATCCGGCGAATCTGGTTATGCACTTTACTCTAGTTCCCGACGATCTGATGGTAGGTCCGGGC
>JBBDMX010000023.1:0-6547 GCA_040878035.1 Phycisphaeraceae bacterium
GTGTCTTCGTGTTCATTTTGCTTTCTTGGTGTTCTTGGTGTCTTGGTGGTTCAATTCAGTTTTTCGAAAACTTCTGTCCTGGGTTCGTGGTGGTTTTAGTCTGGTGGTTCGACAGGCTCATGCCTGAAATTCGCATTCCGGGGGGCAAAATCGGATATCCGGATACATGTCAGCCCCCCCTCCCTCCCCCCTGCGTGTCATCTTTTGATTTCTCTTTGTTATTCCATAACTTAGCGAATGTCAGTGTCCGTGTCAGCAGCGTGTCAGGGTGACATCGGTCATGGCGGGTGTGGATTCTCGTAATTCGTGTGCTTGTTGGGCGTTGCGGTCCGTAGGGCAAGATTTCTTCAATGTCAGGGCCAAGGATTGCCATGGCATGCCTGGAATTCGCATGGCTGGGTTGTCAGGTCACTAGTGGCGATTGTGTCGTGAACCAAGTTTGCTTAGCGGTTGTTCATGTATTGAACATGGTAACCTCCGCCGCGGCAATGTCAAGCCCTTGTTCGCATCGTGCGCGCTGGGACGCTGCGCGTCACCCGCTAAACGCCCGGTCTCCTTGTCTCCTTGTCTCCCTGTATCCCTGTATCCCTGTCTTCATCTCCCGCCCTTTGCCAGGTCCTTTTTCACTTCGACACTGAAGGTCAGTTGGCCGGACATCACGCTGTCCATGGCGACGGTCTTCTGTTCCCAGGTGCCGTAGGTGGTGGTGGGGGCGCTGGTCGGCGCCGCGAGAATGGCCTTGCGGCTGGAGGGCAACTGCGGCAGCTCCTCCCGGCCGATCGCCAGCCCCTGCTCGGGCAGCGGCATCAACACGTACAACGCATCGGTCCGCACGCCCATCACTTCCTTGAGCACCGCATGCACATCGTCCACATTATTGGTTACCAGGCGGTGCGGCCGGCTGCTGCCAAGGAGCTGCTGGTAGCTCCGCGCATCGGCTACGACCAGCGGATAGGTCCCGTCGGGCAGATGGTCGGGCACTTTGAAGGTGATGCGCTTATGCGTCAGCTCCTGGTTGTAGGGTTGCAAGCGCAGATCGATGGCCACCGTCCCGCCGGGCGCCACCTGCACGTGCTCCAGCCGGCCGCTCACCACCGACGTGATGCGGTACGTGGGTTCGACATCCAGTTGGATCGACATCGAGGTGAGCAGCACCGATTGGTGCTCGTTTTCCTGCATGGCGGAGATGGGGGGGAGCAGCAGATAGAACAAGCCGCGATCGCTCAGGCCCGCCATCAGGGCGTCGAACTTGAGTTGGCGGTCGCCGGCGAAGGTGAGCGTGCCGCGGATGCGCACGGTGTTTTCCGCCGGTGGGCTGGCATCGGCGGACAGACTTTGGATGGTGGCGATCGCCGCGGCGATGGGCAGGATCGGCCGGTACTGCGCCAACTGGTAGTGATACTCCCGGCGGGGCATGCGCGGCATGTTGACCACGACGGTGGCCGACGAAGCCTCGAACTGCCCCCTGGCTGAGCCGGCGATGCCCGCGCCTTCGTCGCGCACGATCGCGCCCTGGATGACGCCGCTGCCGGCGAGCTTGAAGCTGTCGATCAGCCCCGGCACGATGTAGTGCACAAAACCGCTGGCCATCGGTACGCTCACATCGCCCTCGCCGAACATCGGATGCCCGAAAGCCAGCACCCGCCCGTCGGGCAGTACATCCGTCACCGTGCCGGCGGCACTCAGGTCCAGGTCGCCGTAAACCAGCGGGATCGTCAGTACGCTGCCGGGCTGGATCGTGATCGTGCGGGCGTTGATTTCCCTGGGCGGCTGACCGGCGATGGCGCCGCGCGGCGTCTGCGTGGGCAGGATACCCATGGGCCCCAGCAACGGCGCCAGCAAGGAGGCGGATTGGGCACTGCCCACCGGCATCGGCAGCATCAGCGGCCGCACCTGCCCGGTCAGTCCCGTCGGCGGGGGGGGCCAGGCGGACACGGCCGCATCGCGATCTATCTCTTTGACGCCCAGAGCCTGGGCGATCACCGCGAGGCGCCACGTGTCAGCCGCGGGCAGCCCATCTTGTCTGGCCATGCCCAGCAAGGTTTGCAGGGTGATGCCTGGCGGACCGCCCGAATTTCGGATTTCGGATTTCGGATTTTGGATTTGATTCTGATTTCGAACTTCGAACTCCGAGCTTCGTTCCTCGTTCTTCGTTCCTCGTTTCTCATTCTTCGGTTCTGCCTGGCCGTTCAAGTCCGCCTCGGCACGCACGCCCACTTCACGCATCAGCTCAATCGGTTGTACGCCCACGTAGCAGTCCTTGGTCGCCTGGTAGCCATAAGCAAACGCCCCGGCCAGTTTGCCGCCCTGGCCCAACTCGTGCTCCTGCCCGTCGTCCCAGAGATAGATCGGCGAGCCGCTCATCCCCGCCACCGGGCCGGTCTTCTGCATCCGCTCATCGGGGCAGCGAATCCAGATCACCCCTTTCTGCGGGGCAAAGTCGCGCATCACGCTGATCACTTCCACGGCGAAGGGCTCAATGGTGGCGCCATGGAATACGGTCAGGCCGTAGCCTTTCATGCCGATGCGCACATCGTCGAGCTTGATAATGGGCGTGGCGCGTGCCGGGGCGATGATCGTGCTGGGCGGTTCAGGAGCGGCGGCCTGGGGCGTGGCCTGGGCCGGTATCGTGCGACCGGCGCACGCGGTCCAGGCCGGCCACGCCGCCAGCAGCAGCATGCCGCCTAAAATAAACGCGGGCACACGCCGGTTGACCGAGGGGAGTTTCATTGGTGCAGGGTAGCTTCGCTCGGTATTATTGACAAGCAATTCGTGCGGCCCGTACGGGTCACATCCTGCGCACCCAGATTATGCTCGACAAGATTGCGAAGATTCTCGGTTACACCTTCCGCGACGAGCGGATCCTCACGGAAGCGCTGACCCACGCCTCCAGTGCCGGCCATCGCCTCCAGAGCAACGAGCGCATGGAGTTTCTGGGCGACGCGATTCTGGGATACGTCGTGTCGGAGTATCTTTTTGGCGCCTTCCCGCATTACATGGAAGGCGAGCTGACCAAGATCAAGAGCGCGGTGGTGAGCCGCAAGGTCTGCGCCGCCATCAGCGAGCAGATCAACCTGGCGCCGCTGCTGAGCCTGGGCAAGGGCATGAGCAGCCGCCCGGGCCTGCCCAGCAGCGTGGCGGCGGCGGTGCTGGAATCCATCATCGCGGCGATCTATCTCGACGGCGGCATCGACCCGGCGCGAACGTTCATCCTCGACGTCATGACGCCCTTCATCGACAAGCTCGCCCAGTCAACCCATCAGCACAACTTCAAGAGCGTCCTCCAGCAGTACGCCCAGAAGCACATGACCGGCAACCCGGCGTATGCGCTGCTGGATGAGAAGGGCCCGGATCATTCCAAGTGCTTTGAGGTCTGCGTCGAGATCGACGGCCGGCGCTTCGGTTCGGCGTGGGCCAACTCCAAGAAGGAAGCCGAGCAACAGGCGGCGCAGATCGCCCTGGACGAACTGGGCCTGTTGCACACGGACAGTCAGGGTGACGTGGAGTTGCGTCAGCCGCTGCGGCCGGGCAGTGGTCCGGACCAGGCCGAACCGGCGTCAGGCGACGAAGCGATCACCACGCCGTCAACCGACGCCGAATCGGGCGACGCGGCGTAAGCCAGAGCCGCGCGGCGTAAGCCCGCAGCCGTTCCACCGCGGGCTTACGCCGCGCGGCTCTGGCGCAAACCCGATCACCGCAGCAGCGGCAGCATCGCCTTCCACGCCGGCGCGGCGTAGAAACGGTGGCCCTGGCTGCCGATCACCAGCTTGCACTTGTCGGCGGCGCCGGCGGCGGCGTAGATCGCCTGGAGCTGCTTGAAGCCGCGCTTGACCCCCGCCAGCGGGAAGATCGGGTCGGTCTTGCCCGCCACCACCACCACCGGGCGCGGGGCGAACAGCCCCAGCACATCCGCCATCTCCACATGGCGGCGCAGTCCGGGCACGGTGTTGCACACGCAGTGGTTTATCGCCACCAGCGAATCGCGGAACGTGCAGAAGTAGCAGGACGGCATGGCGTAGCGCAAGCGCGGCAGCACGCCGGCGGCGAACAGCGTCACCGTCCCGCCCCCGCTGTTGCCCATCACCCCCAGCCGCGACAGATCAAAGAGCTTCTCGGATCGCTGCCGCTCGGCCAGCAGGTCGATCGCGCGGTCCACGTCGTACACGCGCTCGCCAATGAGCGTGCGGCCGATGATCAGGGCGTTGACCGTCGCCTGGTAGCAGGTCAGATGCCGGCCCACCTCACTGCCGATGTGCTGCTCGCGCCGCTCGCCGAAAGCACGCTGCTCGATGCACAACGCGGCGATGCCACGCTCCATGCATCCCAGGGCAAAGTCGCGGTCGCCCTCGATCTGTTTGGGCAGGCTTTCATCCTCCGCCGTTACGCCGATCGAGTTGTGCATTCCCGTGGAATGGCCCTGGAGGCAGATGAATACGGGGTAAGGCGCTTTGCCCTTGCGCGGCAGGCACAGATAGGCCGGCACCTCCGCTCCGAGCTCGGCGGTGAACACCAGCTTCTCGATCACGCCATGCTCCACCTCGCTCCGCCAGAGCGTGCGCGCGTCCAGCGCACACTTGCGGGCCGGCATGTTCTTCAGCCCCAGCGCAGCGACCACCGTGCGCCGCACCTTGGCCTGCCAGGCCTTGACATCGCCATCCTGATACGACAGCGCCGGCGGATGCTCGTCCATCCAGGGCAGATGCACCAGCGAGGGCGAGTAGTCCGCCGCCGCCGTTACCGTCGTTGCTTTGCTTGCCTTGGTTGCCTTGGAACGCTTGGCCATGAGACGCCACCTTCACGAGAAGAACCTGCACAGAGCCGCGTTGAGCTGCTCGTTGTCCTTGGCTTCATTGGGATAGCCGAAGTGGCCGGCCTCGAACCACACCAGTTGCCTGGGGCCGGGCAGGCCGTTGTACACGGCACACTGGCCTGGCGGCGGCACCGCCGGGTCGAAGCGCGCCACGCTGACGAGCACCGGAATGTGGATGTGCCGCGCCGCCGTCGCCGCGTCGTAATACGCCAGGACCTCGTCGAGCACCTGCGGATGCTCACGCCAGTAGCGCGTCACCCAGTGGCCGCTGCCGTTGCAGGTCAGCGTGACACGTAACGGCTGGTTACCGAAGGTCGGCACGTGCAGGTAAGCGCGGGCGAACCGGCAGTCCCAGGGCAGCGCCAAGGCGCCAAGCCCGCCGCCGAAGCTTCGGCCGTGGTAGTGCAGGTTGCCGGCGGTTTGCGGCATCCACGCCAGCAGCGCCGAGGCCGCCAGCCACACATCGGCGACGCAGCCGCGGATGATGTAGCGCCGGCGATCGTCGATGCCGTGGGTCACGTGCCGCGCCGCCAAGTCGGGCAGATCAGCCCGGGCCGAGCGATGGAACCCGCGGGCACAGAACTGGAGCGTGGCCGCGGGCGGGCCGGGCAGGTTGAAGTCGGGCGCCTCGCGTCCGCCGTAGCCGTGGCCCACCACGACACCGCGCTGCACCACGCCATCGGCAGGACGCGTCAACCAGCCGCCGATGCGAACGCCGTCGAGCGAGTCATATTCGACTTCGTACAACTCAGTGTCGGCGCGCGGGCTTTCGATCCGTCGCATCGACAGGTTCAAGGTGACGGCCATGGCCTGGCCAAACGTGGCGCGCCAGAACTCGGCAAAGTCGGCCGGGCCGACAGGCGCGGGCACGCGCAGGAGCGCGGCGTCATCGTAGCCGTAGGTCGGGTCGAAGAGGAACTCGTGGGCAAACACGCGGGGCAGTGTAGCGATTGCGCCACACGCTGTCGCGCCGGGAGGTGTCGGCCCGGGGCCTTACGCCCCCAGCTCGCGCTCGGCCTGCTGCCAGTTGGTCAGATCCTGGCCCGCCGGCTTGCCCTTGGCTTCCCAGATCTCGTAAGCGCGCTTGGCGATCAAAGCGCGACTGACTTGCCGCCCCTTGCTCGCCGCCGCCCCCGGCAGCGCCATCGCCGCGGGCTTGGGAACCGACGCCGTCGCCATCATCGGCGCCGCCGCCGCGGGCTTATTCGCCGCACGGCTGATGCTGGCGGCAGGTTTTGACGTTGTAATCTTCTTGGCCATGAGAGAATCCCTTCTCGTTAAAGGTTGCCAGGGTGCCGGTCCCCCGATCATCATTTTCGACTGGGCACGGCTGGATGACCATCATCCGCTGTCCCCGGTCACTGGCAAACATCATACCACAGGCTGCTTTTTCTCTCTAGCCCAAATCACCTGTTTTAGTCAGATTATCATTAGGACCGCCAAATTCCGCCCCCGGCACCCTCCCTATGTGGTCCCCATTGCGTCCGAGTACTCCTTGCATGTTGCGAGTAAGTTCATCAACAATCAGAGGATGTGCGCGATTTGGAGGCATGCAATGAAAGCCCAGCGCTCCTGCGGCTCCGGTCAAGGCACGGCGACATGAGCAACGCCGCCGCGCAGAAACGCCGTCCTCCAAGCCACCTCCAGCCGTTCAAATTTAATCGTATATTGATGTCCACATGGGGTAACCGATTCAAGAATCTTCAACCCCCTTCCCTTTTCCCATTTTCCGGGTAT
>JBBDMX010000024.1:0-85851 GCA_040878035.1 Phycisphaeraceae bacterium
TCAAAATGTAATTCTGTGCGCGCCTTGGACGGTTTTGTTAGGGTGCGGCTGGCGCGCCGCAACTCCGCCCAGCACGGTGGAACTGCGGACTGATCGATCCCCGGCAAGCCGCCACCCCCGGAGGCGGGGCATGCCGGGGCTTGCACAGGTTTTTCAAAGACCTCAGAAATCAGAAATTAAAAATCAGAAATCTCCCCGGGGGCCGGCGGCTACTGCACGCCTGAGACGCGGGTGTTGGTGGTTGGGGCGACGGTGGAAATTTTCTTGAGTGGGGTGGTTGCCTGACGCTTCGCCCCGGACGGCTGAGCGTCGGCGTGGCTGAGGGCTGCGCGGTCGTCGTCGCTGTCGCGGGCGCCGGCGGATTCCGCCAGGCCGATCTGGGCGTGCACGTAGAGCGGGGCGCGGACGATGAGCCGGCCCTGGAAGTAGCTGATGGACGCCGGTCCGCCGCTCTTGTCCCAGACGGTCGGCTCGACGCTGGTGCGGATCAGTTCCGCCAGTTCCTCGCCGCGCTGACTGGGCGTCTTGTCGTCCACGACCACGGTAATGGTCTGCGGTGCGCCAAAGAGGCCGCCCGCGCCGCCGCCGCCGGCGCCGGTGCCGCCGGCGCTGTTCCCCGTATTGGCCAGGGCCGAGACCAGGTCCATCTCCGGCGGGGGCGGGAAATTGGGCGCTTGATGCAGCAGGTCGCGCACATCATAGGTGCGCAGCACCAGGCGGCTGTCGGCCTGGGACTTGCTCATCACCTCGACATACCAGGGCGTGGTCTCGTAGATCAGCGGCTGCTGTTCGCTGCCGACGCGCTTCATGAGCCGGGCGAGCACGACGCCGGCGGGCACGCGGCGAAGCTCCATGTCGATGCGCTTGTCCGGGTCGATGCCGTCCTTGGCCAGGGCGTCCCAGTCGATGACCAGCGCGATGCCGGTGGCGCGTGCCCACCATTCAAAGGCGTTGCGCGCGGTGGCGCCCTGGATGGAGACGGTGTCGAGGGTGTCGTTGAGGCGGCGCGCGGGAGTGCGCGTGTCCTGGGGTGTTTCGGTGGCGGCGTTGGCGGCGGTTGGGGCGCTGTTGGCGCCTGCACCAGACGCTTCGGCCGCCCTCAGCGTCGGCGTGGGGATGATTATCAGTGTTGTGAGGGCGATTGCGGGGAGGAGGAGGGTGCGGTGGGTCATGGCGTGACTCCGGAAAAGGGGTGGGGGGAACGGAGGAAGGCGGGAGGAGAGCGGGGCAGTGTATTTCATGATATCGGCAATGTTTCGTAAAGCAATAGGAAAATGCGGGGTAGACCGCTAACCGGTAAGCAGTGGGAGGGGGATCTTGGACGTTGGATATTGGACTTCAATCCTGGGACTTAAGACACTGCCGGCCATGCGATACGCGATCTTCGTCTTTTTGTTAGGAATCTTGATCATGCTCGACACCACGTTGGCGCAAGCACCGGCCATCCTGGCTACCCCGGCCACCATTCTCAAAACATTGCATCCCGGCCATCCGCGACTGCTGGCGACGGCACAGGACTTTGCCGCCCTCAAGAAGAAAGTCGCGAGCGATGCGTTGTTGTTCGCGTGGCACCTGGAGCTAAAGAACAGCGGGCAGGCGATCCTCGCGCAGGCGCCCAGTCAGTACGAGATTCCCGACGGCAAGCGACTGCTGGCGACGAGCCGGCGCGTGCTGGACCGCACGACGACGCTGGCGATGCTGTACCAACTCGACGGCGATCGCCGCTGGGTGGATCGCGCGTGGGCCGAGCTGGATGGGGCGGCGCAGTTCAAGGACTGGAACCCCGCGCACTTTCTGGACACGGCGGAGATGACTGCCGCCTTTGCCATCGGCTACGACTGGCTCTACGACGCGTGGACGGCCGAGCAGCGGCAGGTGCTGCGCCAGGCGATCATTCGTCACGGCCTGACACCGGCGCTGGCCTCGTACGACGGCAAGGAGAAGTACGGCTGGTGGGTGACCGCCGAGCACAACTGGAACCAGGTGTGCAACGGCGGGATCGGCTGCGGGGCGCTGGCGATCGCCGATGAGGAGCCGGCGCTGGCGGGGCGCATCGTGCACGAGGTGGTCACGCGCCTGCCCATCGCCATGCAGCATTTTGCCCCCGATGGCGCCTGGGCCGAGGGACCGGGCTACTGGCACTATGCGATGAAGTACAACGTGCTGGTGCTGGCGGCGATGCAGACGTCGCTTGGCAAAGATTTCGGTTTGTCGGAGATCGCCGGCTTTAATCAGGCGGGCTGGTTTCCGATTCACCTGGTCGGGCCGCTGAACAAGTCGTTCAACTTCGCGGATGCCAAAGAGGGCGGCGTGCATGCGCCGGAGTGGTTCTGGCTGGCGCGGCGATTCGATGAGCCGGCGTTTGCGCGACATCGCTTGCGACAGTTGCCCGGCCCAAGTGCGGGCAAATCAGTGAGCAAGGTCTCGCCGTTGGATTTGCTGTGGTTCGCCGCGTTCTCGGAGTCGATCGACGCCCCGGCCGCGCCGCTGGATCGCTGCTTTCGCGGGGTGGAAGTGGCGACGATGCGCAGCGCGTGGGGCGATCGTGCCGCGCTATACGTCGGCTTCAAAGCGGGTGACAACGCGGTGAACCACAGCAACCTGGACCTGGGCACGTTCGTGCTCGATGCCCTGGGCCGGCGCTGGGCCACCGATCTGGGGCCGGACAATTACAACCTTCCGGCCTACTTCAGCAAGACGACGCGGTGGACGTACTACCGGATGCGTGCCGAGGGGCACAACGTGGTGGTGGTCAATCCGGGGCATGGGCCGGACCAGGACCCCAAGGCGGCGACAAAGATCGTGAAGTTCGAGTCGAAGCCCGGCCGCGCGCTGGCGGTGGCGGACTTGACGGCCGCCAATGCGGAGGCGGCGAGCATGAAGCGAGGCGTGGCGATGCTGAATCGTCAGCAGGTGCTGGTGCAGGATGAAGTGAGATTTAAGGCGGCGGGGGACGTCTGGTGGTTCATGCACACGCAGGCGAAGGTGACGCTGGCGGACGATGGCCGCGGCGCGACGCTGGCCTTTGGCGGCGATGAGGCCCGCCTGGATGTGCGGCTGCTGTCGCCGTCGGGTGCGAAGTTCCAGGTGATGGATGCGGCGCCGCTGTCGGGCTCGCCCAACCCGGCGGGGCAGGCGGATAACAAAGGCACGCGCAAGCTGGCGATTCACCTGGCGGGCGTGGATGCAGCGACGATCGCGGTGGTGATGACGCCGTACCAGATGGGTGAGGGCGTGAAGGTTGAGGCGGTGGAAGTGGTGGGGTTGGAGGGGTGGTGATTTCCGAATTCTAATCTCTGATCTGTGCGCGAGAGCGAAAGCCCACCCGCTCCCGCGGGTGGGATCCCAGCCGCGGGAGCGGCTGGGCTTTCCCAAGTCAGAAATCAGAGATTCCATCAATCGTGCCGCAGGGCCACGATGGGATCCTGCCGGGCAGCTTGCATGGCGGGATAGAGGCCAAAGGCGATGCCCACGGTGACGGCGACGGTGAAGCTCACGATGATGGCCCAGGGAGGCGTGTGCGGCGTGCCCATTTCGCTGAACATGCCGGGCAGGATGTGCTGGAGTCCGCCGACGCCCGCCGATCCGCCCCAGCCGATCACCACGCCCAGGGCCCCGCCGATGCCCGAGAGCACGGTCGTTTCCACCAGGAACTGCGCGATGATGTGCTTGCGCGTGGCGCCCAGGGCCCGGCGAATGCCGATCTCGCGTGTGCGCTCGGTCACGCTCGCCAGCATGATGTTCATGATGCCGATGCCGCCCACCAGCAGACTGATCGAGGCGATGGCGATCATGAGCAGGTTGAACATTCGCTGGGTGCGCTCGGCTTGCTCGAGCAACTCCAGGGGCACGACCGTGGTCACGTCGCCGGACTTGGCGTGCTCGGCATCGAGGATTCGCGTGACCTGATCGGCGACGGCGGGGACGTTGTTCTGATCGGCGACCTCGATGTAGAGTTCGGTCAGTTCGACCAGGGTGGCTTCGACGCTGCCGGAGCTGCGGCGCACGGAGGTGTCGCCAAAGCGTGCTCTGGCGGTGGCCAGGGGGATGTGGATGTCGAAGTTCAGGTCGCGGCCGACCAGGGCGGTGCCGGCGCCGCCCGCCAGGCCCACGGGGCGCAGCACGCCGATCACGGTGAACGCCTGGCGGTCGATGCGCAGCTCGGCGCCCAGCGGATCGGTCAGGGGGAACAGCCGGGCCGCCACCTCGGCGCCGATGACCGCGACGTTGCTCAGCCTGTCCTGGTCTTCCCTCGTCAGGTATCGGCCTCGGTCCAAGTGCAGCGAGGTGACCAGGAGCAGGTCCGGCGTCGTGCCGAAGGCGGACGCGGACACCTGGTGCGCTCCCCGGCTGACGCGCGCCCCCACCTGCTTCAGCGGCACAATGCGCTCGATGGCGCCCACCGTCTGCTCGATCCGCCGCAGGTCCAGACGCTTGATCCCGTAGGTCAACATGCTCGAACTGGTGCCCATCGACGCCGGCGCCGGCGGCTTGACCGAGCGGACGATGATGTTGCGCGCCCCCAGTTGTTCGATCTGCGCCAGGGCCTTGCGCTTATTGCCTTCACCGATGGCGACCATGGTGATCACCGCCGCCACGCCGAAGATGATGCCCAGCACGGTCAGGAAGGACCGCAGCTTGTGCAGCATGAGGTTGGCCATGCCCAGGCGGAGAGTTTCGAAGAGGAAGTTCATGGGGGAGTATCTTAGCTAAAGGCCAATGACGAAAACTCGAATTTTGAATGACGAATGAAAACGGAGATTAACCACCAAGACACCAAGGACACCAAGAAGAGTGAAGGAAGAATGATGAACACGAAGGCGCGAAGGGAAATGTCGGATTGCGGATTTCGGATTTCGACTTATCCGTTTTTCTTCTTCGTGCCTTCGTGCCTTGGTGTTCATGCTTCTTTCTTCTTGGTGTTCCTGGTGTCTTGGTGGTTCACTTGGTTGCGTCGGAAGCCCCGAGTTTCGTGGCTGTCGGCACACGCGGGTCGTGACGATGCAGCAGGTACCAGTCGCGCAGGACCTCGACCTGGAAGGCCTGCAAATCCGCGTCGGCCCAGAGCCAGAAGGGCGGGGCGTCGGCGGGGAGGGCGGCGGCCAGCACCGGCCACATGCGCTCGGCGCCGAGCGAGTTGACCAGATCGATGCGCGGCTCGGCCAGCGGGGTAAACAGGTATTCCAGGGCGGTCTTGTCGCCCATGTAGAGCAGGCCCAGCAGGAAGGTGGAGCGTGGGGCGTCGGCGTCGCCGGTGGCTAACAAGGCGCGCACCCGCCCCGCCATCTCGCTGCCGTAGTCAGCTACCGGCCGGCCCTGCATCCATAGGCCCATGCGCATCACTTCGCGCACCAGCGGCATGTCCTCGACGCGGGCCTTGTCCTCCAGCAGGTCCACCGGGACATGCGGGTTGGACGCGGCGGGGCGAAGGTTAGTCAATCCCGCCAGCACCGCGCCGCTCATCTTGGCGTGATCGCTAAAGTGCAGCGAGTCGCCCGGCACGCCGCCCAGCAGCCGGGCGATCAAGTGCTCGTTCTGCTGCGGCGTGAATCGCCGCGCAGCCACGAGGCACGCCCAATCGCGCCAGGTGGACACCGGCGACGCCAATGCCGGCGCCAGGTCATCAGGCTCTGGATCGCGCGTGACAGCGACGGCGGCGATGCGCAGCAGGTCGGGCATGGTCTTATCAATGGGCAGGACGGCGGCGCCGATGGGCAGGCCTTCGTAAAGCGCCAGACGCACCAGGGGATGGGCGGCGGGCACTTGGGCTAACGATGCGTCCCCATCCTCCGGCCTCTGCGGCGCCGCAGAACGCAGATCGGAGCCGCCGATGAGTTCGAGTTGTTCATGCGCCGCCAGCCACGGCCCAGCGCGGTGCAGCGCCGCCAACACCGCCGGGTGCGGCTCGCTAGCGTCGCTTAGGGGCCAACGCTGATGGATCAGATACGCGGACTTGGCGGAAATCGCTTCGGCCGCCGGCGGCGGCAACGCCAGCGCCAGGCGCTGTACGAGAATCTCATCAGGCTTCTTGGCTTGCAGGCCATCGAGCAAGGTTTGCCACAGGGCGGCACGGGCCGCGTCCGTGTCCGACATTGCTAACGCATACGCCGCCATGCGCTGCACCTGCGGGTCGACGCTCGCATCGCGCAGGGCCTCGATCGCCGGCAGGGGATGATCGGGATTGGTGCGCAGGGCGGCCCAAAGAATGGCGCAAGCGACTTCCGGGGGGCGCTCGCGCCAGTCGGCGACAAAGCCGGTGTGCGTGGGCGCCAGCAGGCCGATGAAGAGCCAGGCGTGGCGGGCGATCTGCGGCACATCATCGCCGCCCATGCGGCCGATCAGGTTCACGTAGGCACGATTATCCGCTGCCACCCCCGCTAGCTCGGCGATGGCGAACAGGGCGTTGTAACGTGCGGTGTCGTCGCTGTCGCGCGAGGCATGGTCCAGCAGCTTGAGCAGGCGATCGTCGCCCGTCAGGTCGGCCAGTTCCGTCAGTCGTTGCACGCCGACGATTCGGGCCTCGGGGTCGCTGTCGTTTAGCAGCAGACTGATGTGCCGCAGCCAGGCGTCATCAGGGATGTGTTTGCGTCGCCAGACGCCCGCCAGATCCAGGGCGGTGTGCAACTGGAAGAATCGCGTGTCGTCGGGCGTGGCCAGATAGGCGACAGCGCCGCGCAGGACGCGCGGGTCCCTGGCGGCCAGGTTGATCACGTAGTTGAGGGCCTTGTTGTGCCGCGCCGGGTCGGCGCTGTCCAGGTCGCCCAGCGTCTGCCAGCGCTGCACGTGGGGCATGAGCAGCAGGGACAGCGGCACCGCCAGGACAATGGCGATCAGGCCGGTGACCACCAGGCTGACCGCCAGCAATCGCCAACGGAACCGCAGGCGGGTGCGTCGCGTCATAGCTATGAGAGTAGCGTAAATGCAGCAACCGCAGTAAACGCAGCAAGCGCAGTAATCCAAAGGCAAGGGGCAAACCGAGGCAGGGCTTCCTTCGTAAGGGTTACTCGGGCAAATGCGTTTGCCGTTTTGGACCCCGGCGGCCTTGACGCCGCGCTTTGGCTATTCGCGGAGCGAAGACGGCTCCGCCCCAAGTTAAAGCGGCGTCAAGGCCGCCGCAGTCCAAAATGGCACCAGCTGGGAACGGGTAGAATGGCAGCAAAGATTATCGTCCCTTGGGATAAGCAAACGCACGCATCGCGTCGATATAACCGTTTGACGCTATCGTCTTTCGTAGCCGCAGCGTCCTCGCTGCGCGTCTGCGTCTGAGCATTGAGGA
Source organism: Phycisphaeraceae bacterium (assembly GCA_040878035.1). Lineage (GTDB taxonomy): Bacteria > Planctomycetota > Phycisphaerae > Phycisphaerales > Phycisphaeraceae > JBBDMX01. The sequence goes on from JBBDMX010000024.1 coordinate 7,277, forward strand.
ATTGCACGATGAAGCGACTGATCAAACTGGCGGGCATGGGGATGTTGGCGGCGGGTCTGGGGCTGGGCATGCCCGGCTGCCGCATCGGCGAAACCGGTGGCGTTTCGCGGGTGCGCGACGAGCCGCCGGCAACCACCGAATACCGCACCGACCTGGAGATGGTCACGGACGCCCAACTGGTGCGTGCCGACACCAATCCGCGTTCTGACAACGGGCGCGGCGCCTTTCGGCCCGGGTCCAACCAGTTGCTCGTGCTGACCCACATCGCCTCGGCGATCAGCGGCGTACGCCAGGACCTTCCCGGCGTCACCAAGGGCGAGCGCGGTGACTTCATCAAGGAACGCCTGTGGATCTCCATCGCCTACGGGACCAAGCTGGGCGAGCAGCTTGACGCCGAGGAGCAGATGTGGAAGCACAATGTCGTGTACGACTCGGGCCTGGTGGCCGGCGACGACGCGGGCCTCTTCATGCAACCTTATACGGTCAAGGGCAAGCTCCAGTTGGTGGAGGACCGGCCTGAGTCGTCGGTGGTGTATGTCAACGTGGTGATCAAACCCAAGGACATGAGCGACTGGGCGGTGAACGGGACCTTTGAAGTTCCCAAGACCAAGCGGGGCATTCACGCCACGCCGCTGGCGCCCCCGCCGGTGGAGATGTATCGCCAGGGCGCCGACGTGGAGCAGGTGACGCCCGAGGCAACGCCGGTGAAGGATCCCAAGCCGGACATGGAGCACGTGCCGCCGACCAGGACCGGTGGCCCGCCGGCGGAAATTGAAAAGACCGACCCCGAGGCGCCGACCCCGCCGGAGTTCGCCCCGCGCGATCAGTCCGAAGCGCCCACCACCCAGGCCGCGGGCACGGCCCCCGACCCCGACAAGGAAAAAGCCGCGCAGGGGGCGCTGACCGGCAAGTGGATCAGCCAGAACGCCGCGTGGTATGACCGCTTCCAGTTCAATCCCGACGGCACGTTCATCCGCGCCGATTGCCGCGTCAACTATCCGCCCGCCATCTACACCGGCAACTGGGAGGTCAAGGGCGATTACATGGTCATGACCACCCGCAAGTTCACCTTCGGCGATGTGAGCCAGAAGAACATCGATCAGGACCTGCCCAAGACGCACATCGGCCTGCTGCGCTTCACGTTCCAGGACAAGCAACTGACGCTCGAGGGCACCGGCTTCATGCGCGAAGGCGAGAAGAAGCTCAAGTTCACCCTCAAGCCCGCGGACTTCGACGACATGAGCATCGTGCCGCCGCCGAGCAAGTGGTAGTTCAGAGCCGCGCGGCGTAAGCCCGCGGAGCAAGTGGTGATTCAGAGCCGCGCGGCGTAAGCCCGCGGACGGTCTACCGCGGGCTTACGCCGTGCAGCTCTGACCACTTTTCACCCGTGACATCGCCCAGTGAATCGCCACATCCACCGGCACCGCCGCCACCAGCGCCGGCCCCAACGCCGGCAGCGCCGGCACGCCCCAGCCGCGCCATAGCACCAGCATGACACCCGTCGCCACTCCCGTGCCCGGCAGCGCGCGCACCAAGCGCAGCCACCCCGGCTGCGGCGCGTTGGACAACGTCCCGTCGCCCACGCGCAACACGCGCTTGAACAACAACTGAGCCAGCAGCATCACCCCGCCGGCAATCTCGATCGCGCCCAACGGGCCCGCACCCATCGCCCCGGCCAGCAGCAGCGCCGGCAGGGCGGTGACCAGGCGCACCGCTGCCACCGTCGCGCCAAACAGCAGCCGCGACCAGCCCGGATACACGAACTCGAAGAGCCGGCGAACGTGCTCCAGGTAACGCAGTTGCTCGGCCAGGCTCAGCTTGCTCTGACCGTGCAGACGCTGAGCAAAGTGAATGGGCACTTCCGCGACGTTTCGGCAGCGGCACTTGACCAGGATTTCCAGGCCGATTTTGTACCCGATGGGATTGAGCGGCTCGGCGTCCTGCAACAGGGCGGCGGGCAAGGCAAAGAAGCCGCTCATGGGATCGCGCAAGTGCGTGAACGGCCGCGCCAGCAGCGTCGCCACTTTGCTATTGATCCAGCGAAACACGCCCCAGCGATCGTCGGTGGTCCCGCCGGGCACGTAGCGTGAGCCCACCGCCATCTCGGCGCCGCCGTCCAATGCCGTCAATAACTCCGGAATCTTCTCCGGCGGATGCGACAGGTCGGCGTCCATCACCACCAGGTGCTCGTACCGCGCCGCCGCCAGCCCCTCGATCACCGCCCGGCTCAGCCCGCGATCACTCTTACGCACGATCAGCCGAACCCAAGGCCGGCCCAGCGCCGCGACCGCTTCCTCCGTGCCGTCACCGCTGTCATCGTCCACGATGATCAGTTCCACGTTCAGCGCATGCTCGCGCGCCACCCGCGTCACACGCTCGACCAGCGCCGGCAGATTCTCCGCCTCACGATACGTCGGCACGATGATCGAGACGCCGCGCTCCAGCGCGGCAGAGCCGCGGCGCTTCATAGAGATCACTTCCTACTTTCCACTCTCCACTTTCCACCCTCCACCTTCCACTTCCCCCTCACCCCTTATTCCAATACTTCCCGCCGTACACCGCGTCGTCGCCCAGTTCCTCGGCGATGCGGATGAGCTGGTTGTATTTGGCGTTGCGGTCGCTTCGGCAGGGGGCGCCGGTCTTGATCTGACCGCAGTTGGTGGCCACCGCGATATCGGCGATCGTCGCGTCCTCGGTCTCCCCGCTGCGATGGCTGAGCACCGCGCTGTAGCCGTTGCGCATCGCCAGATTCACCGTCTCGAACGTCTCGCTCAGCGTGCCGATCTGGTTGACCTTCACGAGGATGGCGTTGGCGACACCGGTGTCGATGCCCTTCTTGAGAAACTTGGGGTTGGTGACGAAGTTGTCGTCGCCGACGAGTTGGACCTTGTCGCCGAGCTTGTCGGTCAAGAGTTTCCAGCCTTCCCAGTCGTTTTCCGCCAAGCCGTCCTCGATCGAGCGGATAGGGTACTTCTTGCACCACGAGGCCCAGTAGTCGACCAGCTCGCTGCTCTTCCACACCTTCTTGGGGTCGCTCTTGAAAAAGACGTAGCCCTTCTTCTTTTTGTCCCACATCTCACTGGTGGCCGGATCAAGCGCGACGAACACCTGCTTGCCAAAGTCGTAGCCCGCGGCCTCGACGGCCTCGGCGATGACCTTGAGCGCATCCTCATTGTCCTTGAGACTGGGGGCAAAGCCGCCTTCATCGCCGACGGCGGTGGACAGGCCGGCTTTGCTCAGCACCTTTTTGAGCGCGTGATAGATCTCGACGCCGCAACGCAGGGCTTCGTCGAAGTTGTCAAAGCCCCAGGGCTGGATCATGAACTCCTGGAAATCGACGTTGTTGTCGGCGTGCTTGCCGCCGTTCAAGATGTTCATCATGGGCACGGGCAGGACCTTGGCGCCGGTGCCGCCGAGATAGCGGTACAGGGGCAGGCCCGAGGCCTCGGCCGCCGCCTTGGCGACCGCCATGGACACGCCCAGAATCGCGTTGGCGCCCAGCTTGCCCTTGTTCTCCGTGCCGTCGAGCTCGATCATCATCGCGTCGATCAGTTCCTGCTCGCGGGCGTCCACGCCGATCAACTCGGGGGCGATCTTGTCGTTGACGTTGCCCACGGCCTTGGTCACGGCCTTGCCCACGTACTGCTTGGCGTCGCCGTCGCGCAGCTCCACGGCCTCGTGCTCGCCGGTGCTGGCGCCCGAAGGCACGATGGCCCGGCCGACCGTGCCATCATAAAGATGCACTTCGACCTCCACGGTCGGATTGCCGCGGCTGTCGAGAACCTGCCTGCCGTGTACCAGTTCGATCTCGAGACTCATGGGATGTCCTTGGGTTGATAAGGGTGCGAAGACTCGCCGCGATCGGGCGGCGACTTGCGCAGTGTAGCGGCAAAGGACCAATTGGTGCAAAAAGCGATCTTAGCCACAGATGAACACAGATGAAGAAAAGCAGAAAAGGCAGAAAAGCAGAAAAGACAGGAAATCAGAGCGGCGTGATTTGTGACTCTCCGATTTTCTGCATTTTCTGCGTTTACTGCTTTTCTGCTTTCCTATCTGTGTTCATCTGTGTCTATCTGTGGCCATTCTCAGAAAAGGAAGATCAACCCGAAGCTCACCAGATGGGCGTGGCCGAACTCGCGGTTGATTTCGGGGAAGGCGTTGTACTGGTAGGCCAGTTCCAGGGCGACGTGCTTGAAGCCGTAGTAACCGATGTTGGCGCCGATACTGGCGTTGCCGGCGGTGTCGAGGGAGGTGCCCACGCGCAGCGCCATCGGGCCGGGGAGAAACATCTCGCCGCCGAGGAACGCCCGGGCGACGTCGGCGGTGCCGTTGTCGTCATCCTCAAAGTGCAGGTACTGGAGGTCGGCGTAGATGCCCAGGAACTCCTTGGGCCGATAGCCCACGCCGCCGCGGATGTTCACCGACTCGGTCAGGTTCGTGGTGGTGAGGGTGATGGTGCCGGCGCCGAAGGGCGGCGCCGGGGTGAAGATGCTCACCACGTCGTCGCTCCACGCCCAGCCCGCGCCGCCGGTGAGGCCGACGGACCACTGCTCGTTGAGGGCATAGAGCACGCCGAGTTGGAAGTCCACGCCCAGGGATTCACTTTCGACCTGACTGGTGAAGGTGCCCAGGCCCGCGATGGTGGTGGGCTGGATGATATCCAGTTGGGTGTCGGTGAAGGTGACGTTGCCGCCGACACCCAGGCTTTCGTTGATCTGATAGCCGTAGGCCACGCCGACTTTGTTGTTGCGCAGGAACAGGTCGCCATTGAGGATGGTGCCGTCCTGCGTGTCGGAGCGGACGTAGATGACGTTGATGGTGCCCTTGGTGGGTTCGGGGAAGCGATAGGAGCCGACGCCGACGATGCTTTCGATCCACGCGCCGCGTTCGAAGGCGACCTGGTTGGTGGTCACGCCGCCGACGACGTTGAAGGTGAACGGCTCCTTGCGCAGGAAGTCCTTGGCGCCGGGGTTATGCGAGGAGCCCAGCGGATGTGCCGCCGAGGCCTGCCGGCCCAGCACGTCGGTGTAGACCGACACGCGGTCCAGCGCCATGTTGAAGCGGAAGCCGAAGGGCTCATCGTTGACGTCGGCATACGCGGCGCTGTTGATGATCGTTGCCATCAGCACGGTTAACGCAACATGTCGTTTCATGAGTCACCCTGATTCGAGAATGGTGGTGCATGATAGCTGATGTGAAAAGCGAATGAGCGACGTTTGACGAAAGCCCACCCGCTCCGGCGGGTGGGTATCCCAGCCGCCGGACCCCGGAGCGGCTGGGCTTTCTTCTCTTGCGCTACCGCGTATCCTTGAATGGATGAATCACCTCACGCGCCGGAGCCCAACCATGCTCCAATCCCCACTCCTGCAAACCCCCGGCGGATACATCAACGGCAAATGGATCACGCCGCGCAAAGGCGGCAAGACCCTCCGCGTCATCAACCCCGCCACCGGCGAGCACCTGGCGACCGTGGCGGACATGACCGGCGACCACGCAACGCAAGCGATCGACGCCGCCGACCGCGCCATGTCGCCCGCCTCATCACTACACAATCGCCAGTGCTGGCTCGAAGCCATCGATGAATCGCTCCGCGCCCACCGCGAGGAGCTCGCCCGCATCCTCACGCTGGAAATGGGCAAACCCATCCGCGAGGCCCGCGCCGAAATCGACTACGCCGCGGGCTTCTTCGCCCACTATGCCGGCGAGGTCTTCCGCCTCAATGCCGAGGAGCTTAAGGCACGCCCCAAGGATTGCCGGTGGACGATTTACCATGGTCCCGCCGGCGTCGCGGCGCTGATCACGCCGTGGAATTTTCCCCTGGCCATGGTCGCCAAGAAACTGGCGGCGGGGATCGGCGCCGGCTGCGGCGTGGTCTACAAACCCGCCAGGCAAACACCCCTCACCGTCATCGCCCTGTGGCATCTGCTTGAAGCACTTGACCTGCCGCCCGGCCTGCTCAACCTGGTCATCGGCGGCTCGGGGCCCCTCGGCAAGGTCTTCTGCACCCATCCGGCCGTACGCATCGTCAGCATGACCGGCTCGACCGAGACCGGGCGCAAGCTCATGGCCCTGGCGGCGCCGCACATCAAGAAGCTGGCGCTGGAACTGGGCGGCAACGCGCCGTTCATCGTCTTCGATGATGCCGATCTGGATCACGCCGCCGACGAACTGATGGCCAATAAGTTCCGCGCCGGCGGGCAGACCTGCGTGTGCACCAATCGCGTCTACGCGCACCAGTCCGTCGTGCGCGAGTTTACGCAGAAGGTCGCCTTGCGCATGCGGCAACTCAAGGTCGGCCCCGGCATCGAGGAAGACACCGACCTCGGCCCGCTGATCGACCGCGCCGGCTGGGACAAGGTCGCCCGCCACGTCAAGGACGCCATGAAGCACGGCGCCAAGCGCATCGTCGGCGATGATCCGCCCCGACCCAGGCAAGACTGGGGCGCGTTCTATCCGCCCACGTTGCTGACGGGCATCAAACCGGACATGGTGCTGTGCCACGAGGAAACATTTGGGCCGGTCGTCGCCATCGCCTCGTTCCGCGATGAGGCCAAGGTGCTCGCCGCCGCCAACGACACGATTCACGGCCTGGCGGCGTATTTCTTCACGAAGGACCCTGACCGCGCTACCCGAGTGGCCGCCGCCTTGCGCTTTGGCCACGTCGGCCTCAACACCGGCGCCGGCCCCACGCCGCAAGCGCCCTTCGGCGGCATGAAACAATCCGGCCTCGGCCGTGAAGGCGGCATCGAGGGACTCTTCGAGTACACCGAAACCCAGGTCGTGGCGAGCCGGTAACAAGGCGAAGAAGACACGCATCCCCCGTTTAGCGGGAGCCGCGCAGCGGCCCTCCGGCGAGTCGCTTCCACTCAAACGCCGGGCCCGGATCAACCTTGTTCGCCTGCACGTGGTAGTGCCCCAGGATGCCACGATAACTGGCCCATTGCTCGCGCGTGAGCTGATGGGGGATCAGCACGCCATTTTCATCGGCGGGGCAGTCGTGCGTGATGAGCGGGAACGTCTGCCGCAGCGCCGCCACCAGTTGCGCCAGTGCGTCGTACTGGGCATCGGTAAAGGCGTACTGGTGCAGCTTCTCGTGCTGGACCACGCCGGCAACGATCGCGGAGTGATGCGGCACGACGCCGCGCGGGTCCAACTGTGAAGGCGGCTTGTCGATGGGCAGGGCGCCCAAATTGGCGATCTCGATGCCGATCGAACGGTTGTTGGAAATGGTGGCGTGCCAGGCGCGCTGGCGCAGATCCAGAGTCTGGTACACCGTGCCATCGAAGTCGATCAGGAAGTGGGCCGACAGGCCGCGCTTCTGCAAGACGGCAAAGCAGCGTTCGCTTGTGCCCGTGCCGTCGTAGTGGATCACGATCTGATCGATGAGGCTGCGCAGGTCATGGAGCGTCCGCGCGGGTGGGGCGGTGGCGGCCGGATCAGGATCGCTGGTAAGCAGCCGCTGGGCAAAGCGGTGGGGCGGCAGCTTGGCGTTCTCGGCGGCGCCGCCTCGTGGAAGCTTGGTCTCGTAAGCATTGAAGCCGCCGGGATCCGACCAGAGCACGACCGATGTGCCCGCATCGAAACGCTGGCCCGCCGCGATAAAGTCCCGACCCGTTACCGCGTCGCGTGCCCCCTGATCCGCACACCCGGTGGCCAGCAGCAGCATCAGCATCAGCCACGTCGTGATTCGGCTGGGTGTCCTCATTCACGCGATGATATCGGTATACTTTGTAGTGCGGCGGCCTTGACGCCTCTTTAGCTTTTCGCGGAGCGAATACGGCTTGGCCGTAAGCCAAAGCGGCGTCAAGGCCGCCGCACTCCAAAGTCGTGTGCATGGTAAACTGATCCCCGAGATTCAGGGCAGTCGCGGCTTCGGCCGCGCTACTTGCCCGGGCGTGCCATCAAGTCGTTTTCTTTCACCCCCCTCAGGAGCCCACCATGGCCCAAGTGCGCATCGACAACGTCTCGAAAATCTACCCCGGCGATGTCAAGGCTGTGGACGACCTGACGCTGCACATCCGCGACAAGGAGTTCATCGTGCTCGTCGGTCCATCGGGCTGCGGCAAAAGCACCACGCTGCGCATGGTGGCGGGGCTGGAAGAAATCAGCGCCGGCACGGTGCGCATCGGTGAGCGCGTGGTCAACGATGTGCCGCCCAAGGATCGCGACATCGCCATGGTGTTTCAGAACTACGCCTTGTACCCGCACATGACGGTGTACAAGAACATGGCGTTTGGCCTGAAGCTGCGCCGCATGCCGCGCAAGGAGATCGATGAGCGCGTGCAATGGGCCGCCAAGATACTCGGGCTGACGCCACTGTTGGAGCGCAAGCCCAAGGCTCTGTCGGGCGGACAGCGGCAACGCGTGGCGGTCGGCCGCGCCATCGTGCGCCAGCCCAAGGCATTCCTCTTTGACGAGCCGCTGTCCAACCTCGACGCCAAGCTGCGCGTCGAGACCCGCGCCGAACTCAAGCGCCTGCACCAGCGGCTACAGACCACGACCATCTACGTCACGCACGACCAGGAAGAGGCCATGACGCTGGGCGACCGCGTGGTGGTGATGGATGGCGGACTGCTCCAGCAGTGCGACACGCCACTGAGCATTTACAACGCGCCGGTCAACCGCTTTGTCGCCGGCTTCCTGGGTACGCCGCCGATGAACTTCCTCGACGGGCAACTGGTGCAGGAGAATTCGGCGACGTGGTTCCAGACCCAGGGCGTGAATGTTCGGCTGATGCCCGAGCAGGCCGAGGCGGCCGCGGGATTCATCGGCGGCCAGGTCGTGCTGGGCATCCGCCCCGAAACGCTCAAATTGCAGAGCGACGGTGCCGCGGCCCCGGGCGAGGCCGCCGGGCAAACCATCAGCGTCAAGGTCAGCGTCGTTGAACCGCTAGGCGCTTCGATGGACGTTTTTGGCATGACCGAAGGCGATGTACGCCTGGTGGCGCGTGTGCCGGCGCGGCGCGAAGCGCTCAAGGCCGAGCAACTGAACCTGCGCCTGGACTTGCAGCACGTGCACGTCTTTGAGCCGGGCACACACGGCCGCAACCTGACGCTGCCCATCGCCGAAGCCATCGCCGCCGGCGACGAAGCGTAGCCGCGGCGGAAAGAGCATTAGCCGCGGATAAACGCGGATGTTGAACACGAAGGCACGAAGGCACGAGAAGAACAAAGAACGCAGAAATAGGAATGATACAAGCGTGTGAACGGATATCGCGATCCACGCCTACTGCATGGTGCCTCGTCGTTTTGTCCCTCCTCACTCTTCTTCTGCCTTGACTTCGCATCTTCGTGTCTTCGTGTTCACTCTCCCCTCCGCGTTCATTCGCGTCCATCCGCGGCCTATTCCTGTTCTGGCTGCGCCAGCCGCAGTGCCGCCCGCGCGTCGGCGACCAACTCGCCGATCTGCGCTGGCAGGGCGTTGGCACCCCAGCGGCGCTGTAACGCCCCCGTGTGCTTTTCGATCAGCACCGCCGCGCGATCCAGCCCCAGCGCCCGCTGCCCTGCGTCCAGTTCCTCCAAGTGCTGTAGGGCGAACCACACGGCCTGGAGCATGATCACGTCCGGCACCGATTCGCGCAGCCGCCGCCCGTCGGCATCCGCCGGCAACGCCACCGCACTGCGGGCAAAGTCCACCCAACGCCCCAGCAGCACCGTCCACGTCAGCTTCACCGGTTCGTACTCACTCATGTCCGACAGTTTATCCACGTTTTACCCACAGAAACCCGGTCGAAAGCCGCAAAGATCAGCAACATGATGGCGAACTCCAGCGATTTTGCCGCCGCGACGATTGGGGACTTGCAATCCGTAAGAGGGCGGGCTAAACTTAGGGCGCTTCCAATGTGAAGCATTCAACTTTGCCCCCGGAAGGGCTCGGCTTGGCTTCGGCCAGCCGGGCCTTTTTTCTTTTTGGAACGAAGCCCCGGCTTGCCCACAAGCCCCGGCATGCCCCGTCTGCGGGGCTTGCCGGGGATCGGGCACGCTCCTCTTCGACGCGCACTTCACCCCCGGCTACCATAAGTCACGCCATACACCTCCGGCATGAAAGGACGCACCATGCATCGCTTGAGCTCCTGGATGATCGTGACGGTGGCGTTCACCTTGGCGTTGGCCCTGGCATCCATCGCGGAAGAGCAAGTGCAAACCCCGGCGGGCAAGGTTCAGGTCACTCCCGCGCCGGCCGCCACTGCCGAAAAGCAAACGCCGCGCCAGGAGCCCACCGAGGTCAAGACCGGCGAACTGCCCCACATCAAAATCGACCTCGTCAAGAAAACCATCGACATTGATGCCAAGGTCGTCCTCCGCGAAGGCGAATGGCTCGAACTGCTCGCCTGCACCGTCAATTCCAAGGAGCACGAGTCGGTCCTGGCGATTGAGGCGCTTCCCAGCCACGTGCACTTTGCCCTGCTCATGCTCGGCCTGGAGCCCGGCGCGCCTATGCGCTGGGTCAAGAAGGACAAGGACAAGTACGAAATCCGCCAGGGGTATGGCCCCAAGGTCGCCGTCACCCTCCGCTATGAAAAGGACGGCAAGCCCGTCGAAGTCCCCGCCAACGAGTGGATCATTGACCAGAAAAAGAAAGAGAAGCTTGCCAGCAACATCTGGTTGTTCACCGGCGCCGAGTTCCAGAAGTTTGACGACAAGGAGGTCTACGCCGCGGATGTGAATGGCACCGCGATCACCATTGTCAGCTTCGGCGACGATTTACTGGCGCGGGCCACGGACATGACCGATCGCACCGACGACGCCACCTGGGCCGCCAACACCGAAGCGATCCCCGAGCTGGGCACGAAAGTGACGATCCGCCTGACGCCGGTGGTAAAGAAGAAAGCGGAGGAGAAAAAGGACGAACCGCAAGCCAACGGCGAACCGGAAAAGCCGGCGGCACCGGAAAAGTAGCTACATAGCCGGGCCATCCTGGCCCGATGGTTTTCCATATGGCGCCAAGCCCCGGCATGCACCGTCCGCGGGGCTTGCCGGGGATCGCCCCCGGTTGTTTCAAGCCCGGTTGTTTTAAGGTTTCGCAAGCAATCCCGGCCAAGCTCGCCCCCCGGATGGACTCGCATGGCCGGGCTTGGACTTGCATGGTTGGGTTTGGTTTCCAAAATGCTCACTTCCGCCCTCGACTACGACCTGCCGCCCAATCTGATCGCCACCGAACCCACCGAGCCGCGCGATGCCGCCCGGCTCATGGTCATCCATCGCGCCACCGGCTGCATCGAACACCGCCACGTCCGCGATTTGCCCCAACTCGTCACCCCGGCGGCGGGCGACTTGCTCGTCTTTAACCAAAGCAAAGTCATCCCCGCACTCTTCCACGGCGTCCGCAAAGCCACCGGCGGCAAGGTCCAGGGCCTGTACCTCAACTCGCCTGATGCGAACGATGCCACTCGCTGGCAGGTCATGCTCGAGGCCCGCGGCTCGCTCCAGCCCGGCGAAATCATTGCCCTCGATCCCCATGCCGAACTGGAACTGCTGACCCCTTCCGGGGGCGGCGAGTGGGCAGCCCGTCTGCACAGCCATCGCGCTACGCTCGACCTGTTGCATCAGATCGGCTCGCCGCCGCTGCCGCCTTATATTCGCAAGGCTCGCCGGGCCTTGCATAGGCCCGACATGCAGCCGGCCGACCGCGAGCGTTACAACACCGTCTACGCCGCCCAGCCCGGCTCGGTTGCCGCGCCCACCGCCGGCCTGCACTTCACCCCGCAACTGCTCGCCGCCCTCCAGGCCAAGGGCGTCGAGCTGGCCTACCTCACCCTCCACGTCGGCATGGGCACCTTCGCACCCGTCCGCACCGAAAACCTGGCCGACCACCCCATCCACAGCGAGTGGATCAGCATCCCCCCGCAAGTGATCGCCGCGATGACCCGCACGCGCCAGCGCGGCGGACGCATCATCCCCATCGGCACCACCACCGTCCGCGCCCTGGAAAGTTTGCCTGACCCGCTGCCGCAAACTTACGAAACCAATACTCAACTCTTCATCACGCCGGACGCCAACTTCACCTTCCGCTTCACCGACACCCTGATGACCAACTTCCATCTGCCGCGATCGACCCTGCTGGCCCTGGTCGCCGCGCTCCCCCACGTGGGCCTGCCCCAACTCAAAGCCTGGTACCAGCGCGCCATCGAGCAGGGCTATCGCTTCTACTCCTACGGCGATGCGATGCTGTTGCTCTGACTCCGCAAGCCCCCGAAGCCCCGGAAGCCCCGGAAACCCCGCATTGGCATGACGGGGCTTCATCGGATTACGTCACACGAACGCGAAGCTCCGCTATGCTCAAGCTCCGTGTCACGATTCGTGATCGCCTGTTTTCCTGAACAGGTGCTCTTGCCGATAGAATGCCTGCCATGGATTTGGGTTCCCCATTCAAGTCGCGCGATCCTGATGAAGTGCAGATGAGTTTTGGCGATCATCTGGAGGAGCTGCGTCGTCGGCTGATCTATTGCCTGGCCGGGGTGGCGGTATCGGGGGCGGTGACGTTCTATTACGGGATGCAGATCACGGCTTGGCTGTACACGCCGCTGGCGCATGCCCAGCGCAATGCCGGCGTGCCGATCGAGACCATGACCCTCACCGCCATGTCGGGCTTCACGGTCTACATCAAGGTGAGTCTGATTGCGGCACTGGTGGTCGCGGCGCCCTGGCTGCTCTATCAGATCTGGCAGTTCGTGGCGGTGGGCCTGTATCGCAGCGAGCGGCGGGTGGTGGTGCTGCTGGCGCCGTTCAGCGCGATCATGACGGCCTTGGGCGTGGCGTTTGCCTACTACATCCTCCTGCCGGTGATGCTGACGTTTCTGATCGGGTTTGCCACGCGCTACCCGCAGGTGGCGGCGGGCGAGGCGACGTGGCTGGATGCCTTTGCGAATTGGACGTCGACGATCGGCGTGCCTGGCGCCCCCGGCCCTGCCCCTGCCCCCGGCCCCGGACCCGGCCCCGGAGGCGGTGGAGGCGAAAGTGAAACTCTCGCGCCGAGCACGCAGGCACTCACTGAGGCGCAAACGGCGGTGGAGGTGACGAGGATTGAGGTATTGGAGGGTGATCCCGCAGCGCCGGTGGAAGGCCAGTGGTGGTTGAACCGGACTCAGCAGGATGTGCGCGTCTGGTTGGGCGGACGAGTGCTGCGCGCACCATTGAGTATTCCCGCGCAGAACCAGCCTCGGATCGAGCTGTCCGACCACATCGACTTTGTGTTGTATCTGATCCTGGCGGTGGTGATCGCGTTCCAGTTGCCGGTGGTGATGTTGATCGCGGGCTGGAGCGGGCTGGTGGATCCGCGCTGGGTGGCGGGGGTACGGAAGTATGCGTTCTTCGCCTGCGCGGTAGCGGGGGCGTTGATTTCGCCGACGGGCGATCCGTTCAACATGCTGCTGATGGCGCTGCCGTTGTATCTGTTGTTTGAGTTCGGCCTGGTGTTGATGCGGTTGGTGTATCGGCGACCGGCGCCGGAGGCGGACGCGGAGGAAGGATGAGCGAGACGTGGAAAGTAGAACGTGAAAAATAGGAAGCGCCGCGGCTTGCCGCGTTAGATGGGTAGCAGGTCTTCCTGCGTGATAGGCTGCGTGAGGCGTTGGGCGTTGACGGCCTGATTGAGGTCGTAGGCACCGACGCGGGTTCGGCGGAGGGCCGCCAGGTGGCCGCCGGTGTGCAGCAGGCGGCCCAGGTCGCGCGCCAGGCTGCGGATGTAGGTGCCCTTGCCGCAGGTGATGCGCAGCTCGACGATGGGCCAGTTGTAGGCCAGCAATTCGATGGCGTCGATATGCACGATGCGGCTGGGGATTTCGACGCTGCGGCCGGCGCGGGCGAGCTTGTAGGCACGCTGGCCCTGGATGTGGATGGCGCTGAAGGCCGGCGGCGTCTGCTGGATGTCCCCGATGAAAACGCTCAGGGCCTGGCGCAGGTCGTCAGTCGAAGGCGGCGCGGTGACGGGCACGGGGTTGCATTCGCCCTCGCGGTCGTCGGTGGTGGTGAAGGCCGAGAGATCGACGCTGGCGTCGTAAACTTTGGTCATGCCCATGAGTTGGGGGACGAGCTTGGTGGCGCGGCCGAGGCAGCAGATGACCACGCCGGTGGCCAGGGGGTCGAGCGTGCCGGCGTGGCCGGTCTTGGCGCCGCCGGCGGCGTGGCGGACCTTGCGCACGACGGTCATGGAGCTCCAGTGCAGCGGCTTGTCCACCACGAGCAGGCCCGACATGGGAGCAGGCGACGGGGGCAGGGATGGGTCGGCGCGCTTGGTCATCGTCGATGTATTACAATGCACGGATCGGCCGCGATGATGCTCGCGGCCTCAGCCAGTGGGAGCGGTGTCCGAGCGGCTGAAGGAACACGACTGGAAATCGTGTGTGGGGGTAACTCCACCGTGGGTTCGAATCCCACCCGCTCCGTTTGTCAGGCCACGAGGAACGAAGAACGAGGAACGAAAGGCCCATTGCGCACTTCGTTCTTCTCGTTCTTCTTTCTTCGTTCCGCGCACTTGGATTCATCCGCGCCTCGGCCGCGCCGCCTGGCCGGTGCGTGCCGATTCGTAGATGGCGTCCATCAACTGGCTCTGGATGATGCCGTTGCGGGGGCTGGTGCGCGGTTGGGCGCGGCCCAGGACGGCTTCGATGAAGTTGTGATCGGGCGTGGCAAAGCCCATGTCGGCGGTGATGGGCGGATACTTGACCTTTTCGCCACCCTTCCACACGTTGATCCATGTGCCGTTCCAGCCGTCGATTTCGACGCGGCCCTTGTCGAATATGTAGCACAAGTGGCCGGCGTTCGACGGGCAATTGCCGCTGATGACGATCGACGCCAGGACGTGGTTGGCAAAGCGGATGGTGAAGCTGGAGTTGATATCGACGGCCGTACCGTGGTTATCCACGAAGGCAAAGACCTGATCGACATCCGAGGCGACGGACCAGCAGAGGCTGTTGAGCAGGTGGGCGCCCGAGTCATAGGCCTGGCCGCCGCCGGAGAGTTTGGGGTCCTGTCGCCACTTGCCGACGGTGAACTTCATCCAGTCCTGCGACAAGTAGCCGCAGACCAGTTCCAGCTTGCCCAGCGTCTGGTCCTGGATGAGTTGCCTCAAGTACATGAATTCGGGCGTGCAGGGGCTGTTATAGCCCACCACCAGAATCTTGCCCGACTGCTTGACCTTCTCAGCGAGTTTGTAGGCCTGGCCCAGGTCGGTGACCATGGGCTTTTCCATGTACACGTGGCAGCCGGCGTCCAGCGCCTGCACGCCGTGGTCGAAATGCAGCGTGTGCGGCGAGGCGATGAACACCGCATCAGGCTTGACCTGGGCATACATCTGCGCTGGGTCGGTGAAGAACTGGGGCTGGGGCGTCAGCCCGGCATAGTGCTTCTCGCAGAAAAGGCGCACCTGATCCTGGCTCACGTCGCACAGGGCGACGATCTCGACATCGGGGTGCGTCTTGAGCCGGCCGGCATGAGCACCCATGAAACCGCCACAACCCAGGAACGCGACACGTACTTTGGACATCTGAATCTCCTTGGTGAACGCCGGGGAATGACGGACAGGTCATTCGCGGCCGGGGCGGGCAATATGCTAAGGCAAGCGCCGCAACCGCAGCAAACGCGGTGATCACAGTAACCACAGTAACGGTGGCAATCCAGGAAACGTCCGCGTGACCAGAGGTAACCGGGATAGCGGTGCAGCAACCGGGAGCCGCGCACCCTTGGCCTTTGCGTACTGCGTTTACTTCGTGTCGCGTTTATGGCGATTGCCGCGCTTACACCGGGCTATCATTCGGTCATGCGATATGACTACGGCGAATACGACGGCCAGCCGTTCCCCACGCCCGACAGCCTGTTTCCCCAGCCCAAGGTCGTGCAGTTCATTCTCCAGTACGGCCAGAAGGCGCTGGATGCGATGGACAAGCTCGACAGCGACGAGGAACGGGAATTCCTCGAGCAGATGATCGCCGCGGGACTGCTGGAGCGCGATGCCCAGACAGGGCAGTTGCGGCTGACTCCGAAGATGGTTCGCGGCATTGAGCATCGCGCGCTGCTGGACATTTTCCAGGGGCTGCATCAGGGCACGCGCGACGGTCACACGACGCTTGACCCGGGCCAGGGCGACGAGCGGACCGACGGCGGTAAGGCCTATGAGTTTGGCGACCCGTTGTCGGAGATCGATCTGGGCGCGACCATGCGCAATGCTGCGCATCGGCACATGCAGGCGGCGCGGGAATCGGCAGGCCCGGCGCCGCCGCCGCTGCCGATTCATCTCAACAGCGATGACTTTGAACTGCACCTGACCGAAGGCCACACCGACACGGCGCTGTGCATCCTGCTGGACATGTCCGGGTCGATGATGCGCTATGGGCGCTTCTTCCAGGCCAAGCGCGTGGCGCTGGGCATGGCGTCGCTGGTGCGCGCGCGCTTTCCGCAGGACACGGTCGACTACGTCGGCTTCTACTCGTCGGCGTCACGCCTCGGTGAGCGCGATCTGCCGGTGGTCATGCCCAAGCCCATCAGCGTGCACGACTACTCGGTGAACCTGCGTGTGCCGCTGGAGCAGGCGGCCGACTCGCGCGTGCCGCAGCACTTCACCAACCTGCACATGGGGCTGCGGCTGGCGCGGCAGATCCTCTCCCGCCGGGGCGCCGCCAACAAGCAGATCTTCATCATCACTGACGGCCAGCCGACAGCGCACGTCGAGCCTAATCCCGATGGCGCTCCGGGAAGCGAATTGTTGCACCTGCTCTATCCGCCCAACGAACGCACCACCACCATCACGCTCAAGGAAGCCATGCGCTGCATGCAGCAGGGCATCCGCATCGCGACCTTCGCCCTCATCGAGGACTATTGGGGCCTGGACTGGGTCGGCTTCGTCGATCAACTCACCCGCCTGACCCGCGGCACCGCCTACTACTGCTCCAGCGACGACCTGTCCTCGACGGTGATCGAAAGCTACCTCAACGGCAAACGCAAGAAGAGCTATATTCATTGAGCCACCAAGACACCAAGGACACGAAGAAGAAGTAACAGGGATGAACACAGATGAACACGCATAAATAAGGCAAGAAGAGGCAACAATGATGAACACGATGGACAGGATGAAATCAGAAACCTGAAATCCGAGCATCTGAAATCATGTTCATCATGTCCATCTCTGTTCCTTCCCCCTTGTCCCAATCCGTGTTCACCCGTGTTCATCCCTGTTACCTCTTCAGCTCGATAGCACCATGCCCTCGCTGATCAAGGTTCAAACCTTCTGCATCGGGCCCTGGCAGACTAACTGCTACGTGGTATCGCGCGGCGAGCACTGCTGGATCGTCGATGCCGGCTATGAGCCTGAGCCGATGATCCAGCACATTCGCGATCACGAGTTGACGCCGAAGCACGTCGTGCTGACGCACGCGCATCTGGATCACATCGCCGGCCTGCACGCCATCCGCGGCGTCTGGCCCGAACTGCCCATCCTGATCCATGAAGCCGAACGCGACTTCCTGGGCGATCCCGCGCTGAACCTATCGGGCTTTCTCGACGAGGCGGTCGTCGCCCCGGCGGCGACGGATGTGCTGCACCACGGCCAGACGCTGACGCTTGACGGCATCGAGTTCCAGATCCTGCACACGCCTGGCCACAGCCCCGGCGGCATCACGCTCCACCAGGCCCAGGCCGGCATCGCCCTGGTCGGCGATACCCTCTTTGCCGGCAGCATCGGCCGATATGACTTCCCCACCTCCGACGGCCCGCTTCTCCTGCGCAGCATCACCGAGCAACTCATGACGCTGCCCGACAACACTCGCGTCCTGCCCGGCCACGGCCCGCAAACCACTATCGGCCAGGAACGCCTGCACAATCCGTTTCTTCAGAAGGATTGAACACGAAGGCACGAAGACACGAAGAAGAAGGCAGAGAGGATGGAACAGGGATGGGCATGATGAACAGGATGAAGGGTTGCCAGGTCCGCTTGCGGCTTAGCATCCCTCTGACCGCTATTCCATCATCATGTATATCATGTCCATCCCTGTTCCCTCTTCTTCGTGTCTTCGTGTTCAACAATCGGGATTGCCCACAAACCCCGCGGCGCGCAGCGTGTCCAGCGTGACCGGATCGCCCTTGCCAGACTTCTGCCGCCGCAGCCAGTGCACGATGGTCTTGCTGACGATGTCCGTCTCGAGGTTCACGCGGTCGCCTTCGCCGGTCGTGCCCAGCGTCGTGATATCCAGCGTCGTGGGAATCAGCGCCACGTCAAAGTCATCCTGACCCACTGCGGCAATCGTCAGGCTCACGCCATCGATCGTCACCGACCCCTTGGGCACAATGTAGTCCATCAGCTCCGCCGGTGGTCTGACCGTCAGTCGCACCTCTTCCGCCGAGCGAATCACCTTGACGACGTGCCCCACACCGTCCACGTGCCCCTGCACAAAATGCCCGCCCATCGGCGTTGTCGGCAAGAGCGCATGCTCCAGATTCACGCGGTCGCCTTCCTTCCGCCCACCCAGCGACGTCTTGTCCAGCGTCTCCTGGATCACATCAAACGCCAGCGTCTGGTCGGTCGCCTCCACAACGGTCAGACATACCCCGCTGACGGAAACCGAGTCGCCCGGGCCGAAGCGGTAACTGCCCGGCCGCCAGTGCGAGCGATCAATGATGAGGCGCAATCCAAACGCATGGCGCTGGGCTCGCGCGATCCGTCCCATGGTTGCCACGATGCCTGTAAACATGGTCGAAAGTATAGCGTACTGAGAGCATCAGAAAATCGGGTGTATGACAGCCCACGCGGGAGATTGAAGCCCGAAAGCCGAAGCCCGAAATCCGAAAAAAAGCCCAAAATCACAAGTCCGAAGCACAAAGAACCCGGGAAATTGATCCGCATTCGGGCTTTGGACTTTGGGCTTATTTCGGATTTCGGATTTCGGGCTTCGGATTTCCGCTCTATAAGGCCCGCGTGGCGTGTCATGCACCCCATAGAGTCAGGTATTTTCCAGACCTCTTGCTCCTATCACGGTCTGACTCTAAGCTTAAAGGCGTGTCTCTGGTGGGGACGCTTGTTCACGTCGCGGTGGTTTGTGCCGCTGTCCCCGTTCGGTCAACCAGCGAAGGAGTTGCATGATGTCGCAGGCACGTTCGGGATCGGCAGCCACCATCAGCCAAGTCAACAACGGGGCGGCGGGAGGAGCCGGTGCGTCCGGTACGTCCGGTACGTCCGGGGTGTCCGGGGTGTCTGGGGTATCCGGGGTATCCGGGGGTGGGGGGTCGGGAGCAATGGAGTCGCTTCAGCAGGAGCTGCGCAAGTTCCCGCCTGCCTCAGCCCTCAGCCAGGCTGCGCACATTGGTTCGATGGCTCAGTACGAAGCGCTCTACCGCCAGTCGATCGACGACCCCGACAAGTTCTGGGGCGAGCGTGCCGGCGAGCTGCATTGGTTTAAGAAGTGGGACCGCGTGCTGGAGTGGAAGCTGCCCGATGCCAAATGGTTCGTCGGCGGCAAGACCAACCTGTGCTACAACGCGGTCGATCGGCAGGTGAAGAACGGCCTGGGCGATCAGGTGGCGATCGTGTGGGAAGGCGAGCCGCTCCCAGACGGAAAAGCGGAGATCGTTCGCCTCACCTATGCCGACCTGCTGCGTGAGACATCCAAATTCGCCAACGTGCTCAAAGAGCTGGGCGTAAACAAGGGCGATGTGGTCACGATTTACATGCCCATGGTGCCCGAGCTGGCCATCGCCATGCTCGCCTGCGCCCGCATCGGCGCGCCGCATTCGATCATCTTCGGCGGATTCAGCGCCACCGCCATTCGTGACCGCGTCGAGGACGCCGACTCGCGCATCATCATCACCGCCGATGGCGGCTGGCGGCGCGGCAACCTGGTGCCTCTCAAGGCCAACGTCGATGAAGCGCTCACGCTCACCGACAAAGTCAAGACCGTCGTGACCCTGCGCCGCTGCGGCAACGACATCACAATGAAGGCCGGCCGCGACCACTGGTATCACGACCTGATGCAGGCCGCCTCGTCCGCTTGCCCCTGTGCCCAGCTCGACAGCGAAGACCTGGCGTTCATCCTCTACACGTCTGGTTCCACCGGCAAGCCCAAAGGCATCATGCACACCACCGGCGGGTACATGGTGTACACCTACCTGACCAGCAAGTACGTGTTCGATTTGCATGGGAGCGAAGGGCAAAGTCCGAAGTCCGAAGTGCGAAGTGCGAAGTCCGAGCTCGGAAGTTCGGATCAAATCCGCAATCCGCAATCCGAAATCCGAAACGATCTTTACTGGTGCACCGCCGACATCGGCTGGGTCACCGGCCACTCGTACATCATCTACGGCATCCTGCCCAACTGCGTGCCCACGCTGATGTATGAAGGGGCGCCCAACCACCCCGGCCCGGATCGATTGTGGGATATCGTGCAACGGCACAAGGTGACCAAGTTCTACACCGCGCCCACCGCCATCCGCGCCTTTATGAAGTGGGGCGAGGAGCACCCGCGCAAGCACGATCTGTCGTCGCTCAAAATCCTCGGCAGCGTCGGCGAGCCGATCAATCCCGAGGCGTGGATGTGGTACCACCGCGTGATCGGCAAGGAGCGCTGCCCGATCGTCGATACGTGGTGGCAGACCGAAACGGGCGGGCACATGATCACGCCGCTGCCCGGGGCCACGACCACCGTGCCCGGGTCGTGCACCCGGCCGTTCTTCGGCATCGACCCGGCGATCGTGGACAAGAACGGCAAGGAAATGCCCGCCAACACCGGCGGATTCCTGGTCATCCGCAAGCCCTGGCCCGCCATGCTGCGCGGCATCGTCGGCGACCGCCAGCGCTTCGTCAAGACCTACTGGAGCGAAATCGAGGGTTGCTACTTCGCCGGCGACGGCGCCCGGCGCGACACCGACGGCAACTTCTGGGTCATGGGCCGGGTCGATGACGTGATCAATGTCTCGGGCCATCGCCTGGGCACCGCCGAAGTCGAGAGCGCCCTGGTGTCGCACAAGGCTGTGGCCGAGGCGGCGGTGGTGGGTATTCCCCATGAGATCAAAGGCACCGGCATCGCCGCGTTCGTCACGCTTAAGAGCGGGTTCAAGGCGAACAGTGCGCTCAAGGAGGAGCTGCTCAAGCACGTGACCCACGAGATCGGCGCCATCGCCAGGCCCGACCAGTTGCGTTTCACCGAGGCACTGCCCAAGACGCGCAGCGGCAAGATCATGCGCCGGCTGCTGAAGGAGGTCGCCGCCCCCGGAGGTGGAGGTACCATCAAGGGCGATGTGACCACCCTGGAGGATTTCGCGGTGCTCGCCAAGCTCAGTGCCAGCGAAGATGCGTGACCGGTCCAGGGCGGCCATGGAATTTCGGATTTCGGATTTCGGATTTGCAGAGGCACGCCGACGCTGAGGCTTTGCGAAGCGTCTGGTAGAGCTTTGCGCGTTTGTGCGTTTAGGAGGGACGCTTCGCGTCACCCGCTAAACGGGGATGCTTCTACCCTTTTCGGGTTGGACCACGTTTGTGCGCGCCAACGCGCGAAAAATCGCGTTGGGCGCGGCGTAACCCTTGCTGGCGTAAGGAGGAAAACTTTTGTGTGTGCGGCGCGACTCTGATTGGTCAAAATGTCAATCTGTGCGCGCCTTGGACGGTTTTGATACAACTTCGCCATGATGAGCACCCCGGACACGCCCCCGCCCCCGGTTGCGCCCCCGCCCCCGGACACGAGCACGCCGCCGGACCTTGCGGTGGACCTGGCGGGACTGAGGCTGGCTAACCCGATGATGACTGCCTCGGGAACCTGCGGCTATTGCTTTGAGTACAGCGATTTCGTCGATCTGTCGCGCCTCGGGGCGTTCGTCACTAAGAGCATCACCCTCGAGGCCCGCAAGGGCAACGAGGCCTACCGCATTGTCGAGACGCGCGGCGGGATGCTCAACGCCATCGGCCTGGCCAATGTGGGGATGGAGGTTTTCCTCAAGGAGAAGCTGCCGCAGTTACGGCAGTTGCGCGCCGGGAAAGCTTCACCTGATCCTGCAAAGATACCGGGCGCTTCGCAGAGCCTCAGCGTCGGCGTGGGGCCACGGATTATCGTCAACGTGGCGGGGCACAGCTTTGACGACTATGTGACGACCACCGGCGCCGTTGCGGCGGAGGAAGGCGTCGATGCGATCGAGCTGAACGTGTCATGCCCGAATGTGAAAGACGGGCTGACCTTTGGCACCAATCCGGACATGCTGCGCGAGCTGGTGAAGCAGGTGCGCGGGGCCATGAAGCGGGAGGTGAAGCTGATCGTCAAGCTCTCGCCCAACGTCGGCGACATCACCGTCACCGCCCGCGCGGCTGTCGAGGGCGGGGCGCAAATCCTGTCGCTGATCAACACCTACACCGCCATGGCGATCGACATCCACAAGCGCCGCCCACGCCTGGCCAACGGCACCGGCGGCCTGTCGGGACCGGCGGTGCGGCCCCTGGCGGTCTACCTGACCCATCGCGTCTACCGCCACGTGGCACGCGACGCCGGCGTGCCCATCATCGGCATGGGCGGCATCCAATACTGGCAGGACGCCGTCGAGTTCCTCCTGGCTGGCGCCACCGGCCTGGCGGTCGGGACCGCCCTGTTCGTCGACCCCGCCACGCCTCTGCGCATCATCGCCGGCCTGCGGCAATACCTGGTGCAGCAAAAATGCGACTCGATCCAACAGATCATCGGCACCCTGGCGCTGCACGGCGAGCCGCCGGTGACGCCGTATCCGTGAAAGAGAGTTAGCCACAGATGAACACAGATCAACACAGATCAACACAGATGGGAAATGTGAGAAATGACGAATGGCTGAAGTCGAATGACAAATGAAATTCCAATGGGGGAAACCCGGGGACGGCACTCCGCATTGGAAGTTGGAATTTGGAGCTTCATTCGTCATTCGCATTTTGTCATTCGTCATTCCTCCTTTTATCTGTGTCCATCTGTGTTCATCTGTAGCTAATTCCCATGCTTTCTGATCACCGGCAAATCTTCGACGAGTTGTTCGACTCGGTGCTGGCCGAGTTGCCTGAGCACATTCATGCGCTGCTGGAGGAGGTGCCGGTGGTGGTGGAGGATTATCCTTCGCCGGCGTTGATGCACGAGTTGGGGCTCGATGCCCGGCGGTCGGACCTGTGCGGGCTGCACTCGGGCATTGCCCTGACGCATCGAAGCGTGGAGCACAGCGGCGTGCTGCCGGATCGCATCATGTTGTTTCGCGAGCCGATCATCCGATTGGCGGGCAGACGACGCGCCCGGGGGCGGTGGGGGAAAGGCAGCGTCGACAGCGGTGAACTGGAACGGCAGATCCGCATCACGCTGCTGCACGAGATCGGGCATCACTTCGGATTGGATGAAGATGACTTGCGCGAGTTGGGGTATGCGTGACGGGGTTGTTGCTTTTCTTTGGTAGCCATAGCGTCTTGGCTGCGCGTCTTCTCTTTCAGTATCGCAATCGCGCGCCTCTGTGCGTTACTCATCGGCAGATCGTCAAGCCTATCGAGGCGACGAAAGACCGGAAGACGCGCAGCGAGAACGCTGCGGCTAGGATCGGTAACGCGCGCGTGCAGCAGCGTGAAACGGATGGTGCGGTGCGTGGTCTGATGGGTGAAGCCGCCGACTTCGTGCAAGGCGGCAGGGCGCACGCCCAGGTGTTCATGCACCCATGCTTGGGCGTCGGTGTCGTTGTTTTCCAGCGTGGGCAGTTGCCACATGTTGGACCAGAGGCCGCGCGAGGGGCGCTGCTCGAGGAGGTAGCGGCCGCGGTTGTACAGGGTGAGGATGCGATGCTCGACGGGGCGTGGTTTGCGCCGCGGCGTTGTGACGGGCACCTGGGCGACCAGGTTGCGGCGCTTCGCTTCGCAGAGTTTGGCGACGGGGCAGGATTCGCATTGCGGGTTGCGCGGAGTGCAGATCAGTGCGCCCAGTTCCATGAGCGCCTGGTTGAAGTCGCCTGGGTGATCAAGGATTCCCACCCGCAGGAGCGGGTGGGCTTTGGGGTGGGGCACCAGTTGCTGCGCCAGCGTCCAGAGTTGCTCGCGTACCGCGGGTTGGTCGATGGGTTTACGGATGGCAAACCAGCGTGCCAGCACGCGGGCGACGTTGCCGTCCACTGCGGCTGCGGGCAGGCCCAGGCCGATCGACGCGATGGCGCCGGCGGTGTATCGGCCTACCCCCGGAAGCTGGAGCAGGGCGGCCACATCCTGCGGCATCTGCCCGCCATGGTCGGCCAGGATCACGCGGGCCGCGGCGTGCAGGTGGCGCGCCCGGCGGTAGTAGCCCAACCCCTGCCAGAGATGCAGCACCTGCTGCTCCTCGGCGGCGGCGAGGGCGGCGAGCGTGGGAAATGCGGCAATGAAGCGCTCAAAATACGCGATCACCGTGGCCACCTGCGTCTGCTGGAGCATGGCCTCGCTGACCAGCACGTGGTAAGGGTCGGGATGGGCGCCGGCCCCGGAAACCGCGGGCGCATTTCGCCAGGGTAGGCGGCGATGGTAAGTGGTGTACCAGCGCAGCAGGTTGCGGCGCAGCGCGGTACGGCGCTGGGGGGATACGGATATCGCGTGCGCCATTGAGTCAGTGTAGCAGGGGATGCCAGACGCTTCGAAGACTCAGCGTCGGCGTGGTGTTTTGCAGGTCTGTCGCGTATCTTCATGTGTTATGCCGGCACCAGACGATGAAAAGAACATGGTTGCACAACGCCACATTTTGCCCTCCACGAGGCAATCGCTGACGCACAAGTTTCAGATCATGGGCCACGAGGGCTACCTGACCATCGGCCTGCACGACGACGGCATGCCCGGCGAGATTTTCATCAAGATGGCCAAGGAAGGCTCGACGCTCTCGGGCCTGGTGCAGGCGTTTTGCCGAGCGTTTTCCCTGGCGCTTCAGTATGGTCTGCCGCTGGAGGAAGCCGTCGGCCGCTTCAAGGGCATGCGTTTCGAGCCCATGGGCCACACGTCCAACCCCGACATCCCTGAGGCCCTGTCGATCATCGACTACGTGGCGCGGTACCTGGAGATCAACTATCTCCATCACCCGCGGTTCCGGGCGTGAAACAGGAAAGAGGTAACACGGATGAACACGGATGGGGAAGGAACAGGGATGGACATGATGCACATGATGAAGATTGGATTGAGTGTCTTGGCCGCTCATTCATGATCCGGAGTTTCGGAGAAACCAAATTGAACCACCAAGACACCAAGGACACCAAGGAATTCATGGCAAGAAAATGCCGCTCTTCTTGGTGTCCTTGGTGTCTTGGCGGTTAGTTCATCCGTCATTCCTCATCATCCTGTCCATCATGTATATCCTGTTCCTTCTTCTGCTTTTCCCCATCCGTGTTCATCCGTGTTCATCCCTGTTACCTCTTCTTCTTGACCGCCGCGCCGCCTGCCGCTAACGTTTGCGCTTGAGTTGCCCGAGCGGCGCAGCAGGTCCATGACCGACGAAAAGAAAGAAAAATGCGGCGTGTTCGGCATCTGGGGGGCGCCGGACAGCGCGATTCGTGCTTACGCGGCCTTGTACGCGCAGCAGCATCGCGGGCAGGAGTCGGCGGGCATTGCCGTGCGTCAGGGCGAAGAGCTCAACGCGCACGTAGGCATGGGCCTGGTGTCCGAGGTGTTCACGCCGGCGGTGCTGGCGCAGTTGCCCGGCAACGCCTCCATCGGACACAACCGCTATTCGACGACAGGTTCGAGCCGGGCCTGCAACGCCCAGCCGCTCCTGCGCGAGTACATCGGCGGGCAGGTGGCGGTGGGGCACAACGGCAACCTGATCAACGCCGATCTGCTCCGCCGGGAATACGAAAAACGCGGACACATGTTTCAGACCTCGACCGACACCGAGGTCATTCTTGTTTTATTGGCGTCGCATCATCTGAGTCACGCCGACCCGCTCTTGGCGGCGCTGGAGCATTTGCAGGGGGCCTACAGCCTGGTGCTGCTGTTTAGCGATCGCATCGAGGCGGTGCGTGACCCGTGGGGCTGGCGGCCGCTGGTGCTGGGCAAGACCGCCGACGGCTACGACTGCGTCGCTAGCGAGACGGTGGCGCTGGATGTGCTGGGCGCCAAGTTCGTCCGCGAGGTCGAGCCGGGCGAGGTGGTGACGCTGTCGGACCAGGGCGTCACGTCGCGGCGCTTCGCCCCGGAGCAGACGCCGGCACACTGCATCTTCGAGCACGTGTATTTCGCCAATCCCAGCTCGATGGTGTTTGGCGACACGGTGCAGATCGTCCGCGAACGCCTGGGCGAGGCGCTGGCGGCCGAGTCGCCGGTCGAGGCTGATTACGTGATCCCCATGCCCGACTCGGGGCGCTCCGCGGCGCTGGGCTACTCGCGGGGAAGCAAGATACAGTTTCGCGAGGGCATCGTGCCCAACCGCTATGTCGGCCGCACGTTCATCCAGCCCACGCAGACGCAGCGTGACCTGTCGGTCAAGCTCAAGCTCAACGTGGTGGGCGAAGTGATCAACGGCAAGCGCATCATCGTGGTGGACGACTCGATCGTGCGCGGCACGACGACGCGCGGGAAGATGAAGCAATTGCGTGACGCCGGGGCGCGGGAGATTCACCTGCGCATCAGTTGCCCGCCGATCCGCAATCCCTGCTACTTCGGCATCGACTTCCCCGACCGCTCGCAACTGATCGCGCACGAACGCAGCGTGGAGGACATCCGCAAGTACCTGGAGGTGGACAGCCTGCACTTCCTGTCGCTCGAGGGCATGCTCGACTGCGTAAGCCGCCCGCCGGAGCACTACTGCACGGCATGCTACAGTGGGAAGTACCGGCTGGAGGTCAACCGCCCGGTGACGAAGCTGAGCCTGGAGCGGCATCAGTTGAACATCTTCACGTGATCGAATCAGAGCCGCGCGGCGTAAGCCCGCGGAGGATCGAACCAGAATCAGAGCCGCGCGGCGTAAGCCCGCGGAGGATCGAATCAGAGCCGCGCGGCGTAAGCCCGCGGATTGGTGGCACAACTGCGCTCGTTCCGCGGGCTTACGCCGCGCGGCTCTGACTATCCGCTCATTTCTGAATCCGCGGCGCATCGGCTTTGATCGTCAGCGGCGCGGCCAATCTCCCCATCACCCGCTCGTGCAGCACGATGAGCATGTCGCCGTTGTTGAGGCGTGCGAGGTTTTCCGCCGGCCACAGATGCACTTGATGCACCTGCCCGTCGCGCGTTGCTACGTCGAGCGTGACGTTGGGCTTGGCCAGATCGATCTTCGCCGCCTCCACCGGCCCGAAACGCTCGGCACGCAGGCCCGCCAGCGTGTCGTAAATGCCGCCTGCGGCGGACTGGTCCACCTCTGTACCGCTGTCGGCGACGTAGCGGTCCTGACTATCCTTGCGCACGGTGACGGTCTGGCCCTCGCGCGTCGCGGTCACCTGCTGAATCTGCTCGGCACCAAGCGACAGCACCGTGCGATAGCGGAACTCCTGCATCAGGGCGGCGACCAGGGCCTTGTCCACCTTGAATGCCGGCAGTTGGTCGGGGCCGTAAGCGCCTTTGTATATACCTTCGATCTCCGTTAACACCGCGATGTTGCGCTCGATGTTCACCTGCAAGGCGTAACCAGCACCGTTGGGCTCCGTCATTCTGAGGACCAGGCTTCGATCAGGCATGGGGATCGCAGACTGTTGATCCAGCACCCAACTGGTGGCTTGCAGGGGTTGGAGATGATTCAGCAGGTCCTGCAACGCTTCGGTTTCAAAGCGATTCTGGCCGGTGAGTTTCCACGTGGCGGCCAGTCTACCGGCGGGCACGGTTGCCGCGGTCGTGAGCGGCTGGTTTGCGAATTCGAATATCGTGCCATCAGGCTGATGAATAGCCAGGTTGGTGATGCGATGCGGCAGGTTCAGCACCTGGCGATCGCGGAACGTCAGCGGGGGTTGCATGGCCGGCGCCAGCGCGGAGGCGGGTACGAGGTAGCCTACGGTTTCCTCGTTGCGCAGCACTAGAAGCTGCGTCTCGGGAGATTCCTCGTTCGTCGAAGTCGGGGAGGGGACGCGCGGCGAAGACGCCGCGGCTACTACGGTGAAAACGCGCAGGACTTCCGGCTCGCCCCGGCCGATGGCAGTCAGGCTGATGGTCTGGTCCGGCTCGCGCGAGCGCTGCACGTCGAGGCGGTACGCCGTGGCCTTGGCGCTGGTGATCGCGTCGAGCAGTTTCGCCGCTTCGCCGGCGTCGGCTTGATAGCCGGGGCTCGGGTCGCCGAAGGACCAGCCATCGGTCGTGCGCAGCAATTTGAACGCCGGGCCCTCCTTGGGATACAGGGCGATTTCGCGCACATCCGCGGGCTTGACGGTGGTGATGCGCGGGTCGCGCAGGTCATCCACTTTCTTCTCGAACTTGTCGGCGTCGGCCTTGGCGATCTCGAAGACCACCACGCTGCCCGCATGCTGGTCGCTGCGCCAGGTGGCAAAGAGGCTCTCGCCGCCCAGGTCGGTCGCCCCGCCGATGCGCAGCGTCTGAGCCAGTCCAGAAATCCGGACCTTCGCAGACTCAGCTCCGGCTTGGTCGGGCACGACTTGCCGCAACGACAGCACCACCGCCGGCTCGTCCAAGCCGTACACCGACAGATCGGCGGGATTGTCGGCGGTGAACTTCTGGATGGACATGCTGTTGACCGCGCCGATGAGCGACGCCACGGCCTCGGTGTCGGCCCGGCCGGCGTGCGGCGCCGCCAGCGTCCAGACGCCGTCCTTGCCGAACAGTTCGATCATCTGCCCGTCGCGCTCCAGGGCCACGCGGTCGAGGTTGCCCACCGCCGGGACCGCGAGATTGCGCTTGCGCCAGCCGCGGAAGTCGTTGCCGCCCTCCTTGATCACGCGGTTGTGCAGGGCATCGCTCACGACATAGACGTGCGGATCGTCGTTAGTCATCACATACGCCCGGCCGCCGACGGAGGTCTTGCCCAGCTTGATCGTCGCCAGAGGCTTAGCGTCCTTGCCGAAGTAGGCGACGGTTGCGGCGGGTTTGTCCAGGCCCAGGGTGTCGAGCTTGGGGGCGTCATCCTCGCCCGGGGCAAGCTTCTGCGACCAGCGCAAGGCCGCGGCGTCGTCGGCCACGCCACGCGCCGACCAGTCGTTGAGCGGAAAATGTACCGGCTGCGTCTGCGCCCAGTCGCCCTTGGCCGCATCCTTCTCCAGGCGCACGGTTTTGCCGCCATGGTCAATGGTGATGGCGGCGACGTCGTCGGCCTTGAACTGCGTGTCAGGCAGCAGTGGCGTGCCTTGGGCGCTGGTCTGCGTGCCGCCCCCGGATCCAGGCGCTTCGGGCTTGCCATACTTGGTCGCGGCCCACCAGAAGAAGCCGCCGACGATGACGAGAAGGGCCAGAAGGAAGAGGGTGGTTTTGAAGTTCATGGCGAAATCCAATCAGAGCCACAGATGAACACAGATGGACACAGATGAGGAAAAGCAGAAAAATCAGAAAAACAGAAAAGGCAGAAAATCAGAATAGTCCGCGTGCCAGTTATTCCCTTTTCTGCATTTTCTGTTTTTCTGCTTTCATGCATTTTTCCAATCTGTGTTCATCTGTGTTCATCTGTGGCTAATGCATATCATCCGCGGCGGCGCACCAGCCAGACGGAGACGCCCGCCAGGAGCGTGACCGTGGGGATGCCCGCCAGCAAGAGCCAGCGGATCGTGATGAGGGAAGTCTGCGACAACGGATCGATGCGGCGAATGTCCTGCGAACGGGCGCTGGCGGCGATGAGCTGCTCCAGGCCGGCAAGCCACTGCACGCTGTTGACGAACAACTCGGCGTTGGCGGGATAGGCGGCGCCGAAGTATTCCGCCAGGCCGATGCCCTGCTGCGATAGGCGCGGGTCCATGTTGGTGGTGACGAAATCCTGCGCCCAGACCATGGCGTTCACGGCCACCAGGCGGGCCTGGCCGCGCTGCGCCGCGGCGGCGATCAGGTAGGACTCGCCCGGCTCGGCGGCGTCAAACTTGATGTCGGGAAACGTGTCGAAATCCTTGACGGCGTAGATGTCCTTGTCGGCGATCGTCACCAGCGGCCACTGCTGGATGGTGGTGTCCGCCGGGGTGCCCAGCGTCATTGGGCTGGGGAAGAGGAACACGCCGCGCATGCCCGCCAGCGCCTTGGTGACAGGCAGGTCACCGGTCCACGTGGTTCTGGCGAACATTGGCAGGGGCTGCTTCTTGCCGTCCTGGGTGGTGATCTGCTGCACAATGATGCGGTCGAGCTGCGGCGTGATGCCCCAGCTTTCGAGCATGGGGGCCACGGCGCTGGGCTGGCCGAAGCGCGCGGTGGAGGAGGCGGCACACATGACCAGCGCCGAGTCGCCGGCCTTGAGCCGCGCTTCGATGTGCTGCACCGCCTGCTGCTCGACCATGCCGGCGGTGAAGTTCATCGGCCCGGCGGGCTCGGAGGGTGGGATGACCCACACCGTGCGCTGGTCCGGCTCGGCCTGCGGCGGGGGCTGGGGCGGCGCGCCCTGACCCTGCGGCCCTCCAGTCGGCGAGCCGCCCGGCTGCCAGTCGCGCACGTCGAAATCCATCGCCCGCAAGCGCTCCGCCACCGCCTCAAAATCGCCGCCCGGACCCGACCCCGGCCGCTGACCCGTCACCACGAACACCACCAGCGGCGGCTTGATCAGTGTCATGCTCACCAGCGCCCCGGTGATCTTCTCCTCGCCCTGGAAGAGCACCTCGGGCTGCTGGCCCTCGCGCAACTGCTCGGCCGGCGGCAGGCGGAACATGCCCTCCAGCCACAGCGCCCGCGCTTTGCCCGGGCCCAGAATCACCAGGGCATCGGGCCGGCTCAGCACCGTCTGGCGAATCTGCTCGTAGTCCTTGACCGGCTGCACCACGCGCAGGCCGTCCAGCGCCGCTTGCATTTTCGTTCGCGTCGCTCCCATCAACTCCACCAATGTCAGCAGCCGCTCCTTGACCGAGCCTGGCGTGCTGGTCCGCCGCGCCGCCTCGTCAAAACGACGGAGCAGGATCGCGTAAAGCTCTTCATCCAGCGACGTCAGATAGCCGGTGATCTTGTCGTGCGCCTCGCTGTAGCCCGGCAGCGTTTCCTGGAGCGAAGTCTTGATCTGCTGCTGGCTGGTGTCGAGATTGGCGTCGAGGCGGGCAAAGAGCTGGCTGGCCTGCTGGAGAATCTGCCGCAGGTCGCCCGCCTGGTTGGCCGGGTCCTGCGCCGCGGCGGCGATCAATTCCTTCTGCTGCGGCACGTCCTTGCGCAGGTCGTCCACCGCCGCCAGCGCCTGATCCAGCGCCTCGTGCAGCGGCCGAAGCTGCGTGGCATAGCGCGCGTGCAGACTGGTGAGGAACTCCTCCAGCCGTCCCGCCTGCCAGTCCGGGTTGATCTGCTGCACGGTCAGCTTCGACGAATATCGCCCGTACTGGTTGATCAGGTCGCCGGCCTTCTGAATGCGTTCGTTGGCGACGGGGTCGCTGCCGGTGCGGAAGAGCGTGACGATCTGGTATTGCTCGCCGAGGCTGCCCACGAGCTTGCGTGTCTGCGGCGAGAGGCTGTACTGGCCCGTGGCGGTCAGGTCGCGCTGATAGGGTTTGAGGTACCAGGCGGCGATGACGTTGACCAGCACCACCAGGGCCAGAGCCACGACGGCGGCGATGAGCACGTTGAGGCCGTATTTCACGCGGCGGACGGCCTGGGTATGGGTGGGGGGCATATCGGGCATTATGCGATCCTAATTCCAATGACTGATGATGAATGACTAGTGGAGCCGCTGAAAAAACCACGTTGAACCACCAAGACACCAAGGACACCAAGAAGAGGATGAACACGAAGACACGAAGGCACGAAGAAGAGAAGGCAGAAACTCAGAGGTAGGTCAGCCGGGCATTTGGTGTTTTCTGCATGGTTTGGTTTTCCTGTTTTCTGCTTTTCTTCTTCGTGCCTTCGTGTCTTCGTGTTCAAATCGCTTTCTTCCCTTCTTCTTGGTGTCCTTGGTGTCTTGGTGGTTAATCAGAATCTCCGTTAGTCATTTCTATTCAGCGCCAGCGCTTGCTTTGGAGCAGCATCGTCGCCAGGAAGAGGAACAGTGCGATGCCGCTGACGAAGTAGACCACGGCGATCCAGTCGATCAGGCCCTTGTTGAAGGTGGCGAACTGCTCGTTGACGTTCAGGTGGTAGATCACCGGTCGCAGGCTGTCCCAGACCCAGGCGTACTGGGGGAGGAAGTACATGACGAAGGTCAGGAGGATGATGATGAAGATGGTGGTGACCAGGGCGATGATCTGGCTGGCGGTGGCGGCGGAGGCGAAGGTGCCGATGGCCAGGTACAGGCCGCCGACCAGCAGCAGGCCGACCAGCCCGGTGAGGATGGGCCCCCAGTCGGGTTGCGCGGTGAACGCCAGGATGATCACGTCGATGAACAGGGGTGTCAGCAGCACGACGAGGAAGGCCATGGCGCCCAGCCATTTGCCCAGGATGACCTGGGCGTCGTTGACGGGGCTGGTCATGAGGGATTCGATGGTGCCGTTGCGGATCTCGTCACTGATCAGGCGCATGCTGATGGCCGGGACCAGGAAGATCATGAGCCAGACGACCATGAAGAAGGTGTCGCGCATGGCAGCGGGGGCGCCGGGGCTGAAGGTGCCGGCGAAAATCCACGAGGTGGCAAAGCCAAACAGCCCCAGCACCAGGTAGGCGACAGGCGAGTAAAAGAAGCTGGTCAGTTCACGCTTGGCGATGACGAGGGTGTGAGTCATGGGGAGGGTCACTTGGGGAACTAATCAGCCACAGATAAACACAGATGGACACAGATCAGGAAAATCAGAAAAGTAGAAAAGGGAGAAGATCAGAATATTCTGTGTGCCTGTTCATCCTCTTTTCTGAATTTTCTGCTTTTCGGCTTTTGTAGTTTTTTTTATCATCTGTTTCCATCTGTGGCCATTTCAGGTTTGACTCGCCGTGATCTGCACGAAGAACTGTTCGAGGCTGGCGACTTCGTGGCGCAGTTCGCGCAAGGGCCAGGCGTTGGTACTGATCAGTTTGCCCAGGGTTTCGCGCACGTCTTTCTGGTCGCGCGGGGTGACCATGGCGCGGCACCAGCCGTCGATGGCCGTCACGTCCACGCTGCTCACGTCCGCGGCGGCGGCGAAGACCTTCTTCACCGCCTGCGGGTCGGCCTTGACATCCACCAGCACGCGCGAGCTGCTCTCCACACGGCGCAACAGCTCCGCCGGCGTCCCCTGCGCCACGATCCGACCGCCGGCGATGATCATCACCCGGTCGGCGGTCTTCTCGACCTCCGGCAGGATGTGCGTCGAGAGCAGCACCGTGTGCTTGCCCTTTAAGTCCGCCACCAGCGTGCGAAACTGCTGAATCTGGTTGGGGTCCAGGCCCGAGGTCGGCTCGTCGAGAATGAGCACCGGCGGATCGTGCAGCAGTGCCTGGGCCACGCCCACGCGCTGCTTGTTGCCCTTGGACAACGCGGCGATGAGCCGGCGGCGCACGGGAACCAGGCCGCAACGGTCGCAGACGTACCCGATGCGCTCCTTGCGGCGAGCGCGGTCCATGCCGTAGAGCTTGCCGCGGAAGTGCAGGAACTCCTCGACGCGCATCTCCGGGTAGAGCGGGTTGGACTCGGGCAGATAGCCCAGGCGGGCGCGGGCGGCCTCGGGTGCGGTCAGCACGTTCTGGCCGGCGATGGTCGCCCGGCCGGCGCTCGGCGGCAGATAACCTGTGAGCATGCGCAGCGTGGTGGACTTGCCCGCGCCGTTGGGGCCCAGGAAGCCCACCACCGCGCCCTCGGGAATGCTGAAGGTCACCCGATCCACCGCCAGCGTCGGGCCGTACCATTTCACCAGGTTGTCAACGTCAATCATGACGGGTAGTTCCGTGTTATTCGGACAGTGGCGGAAAGCCGCACTATCTTACGGGATCGTGCGGGTCAAGGTTCGGGGGACATCTGAGCCGCGCGGCGTAAGCCCGCGGACGAGCCTCCGCAGGCTTACGCCTTGCGGCTCTGAATTGCATTCGCCGCGTTCGGCGGTATGCTGACCATTCCCCGCGCCTTGCGCGCTTCCGCGTCGGCCAAAACTTGGCTTTGCACGTGGTCGATAAATAGGATTGTGAGACCCCCGGCGTCTCCACCGCCGCGCGGCTTCCCCTAAGCCGGTGCGACGTTACTGGACCCTCGCTCATGCGCCTGACCGAAATACTCTCGCCCGATAGCGTCAAAGTGCCCCTGACGGCGACGACCAAGCAGGAAGCCATCTTCGAGCTGGTCGATCAGCTCGTGCAGGTCATGGGCCTGGAAAAGTCGCGCGACGAACTGCGCAACAACGTCTGGCAACGCGAACAGACGCGCAGCACCGGCATCGGCCACAACGTCGCGATCCCCCACGGCAAGTGCAAGGTGCTTTCCCGCCTGGCCATGGCCGTGGGCAAGACCGCCGCGCCCATGGAGTTCGGCTCGATCGACGGCAAGCCCGTCGAGATCATCTTCCTCCTGGCAAGTCCCATGGACCAGAACGGCCCGCACATCCAGGCCCTGGCGTCCATCAGCCGCATGCTCACCGACCCGGTGATGCGCAACAGCATCCGGGCGGCGCAATCGGCCGAGGAGTTGTACGAGGTGATCACGCAGTACGAGGCGAAGGTGGCGACGTGAGCGGGGGAATTTCTGATTTCTGATTTCTAATTTCTGATTTAGCGAAGCGCTGTTGAAGCCGTCTGATTTGCAGCCGCGGCGTCCTCGCCGCGCGTCTTTTGTCTGTTGCTTTCGAATAGCCGCTTGCGGCTTAGCCTCCCTGTCTGACACGCCGGCTGATCGTCGTATACTGGTGACGTGAACCCGCCCACGTCCAACCGGGGCAGCGCTAACCGTTCGCCATCAACCGACGACAGTGGCGCGCTGACGATTGACCTGAACTGCGTCCAATGCGGCTACAACTTGCGTGGCTTGCATATTGACTTGGCCTGCCCGGAGTGTGGACAAGCGATTGCTGCTGCGATTGAGCTGTACCAGTTACGTGCGGAATCTAAGTGGCTGGGCATTCTGACGGTCGGAGCGACGGCGGGGTTGATCAGTATGCTCTCGTCAGCATTCTGTTTGCTTATCCTGGTGCTTGTTGCTACCACGGACGGCGCAAGTGGCGGACTGCCTGGAAGTCTTGTGACAATTGCCATCGCCCTGGCAGGCTTATCCGTATGGTGCCTGACTGTGCCTCTACCCAATCGCGACGTTGAGCGGCTTCCAGCCCTGCGTCTGGCCGCACGCTACGTTGGGCTGGTATTCCTGGCGTCCACCATCCTAGTTCCAATGGTTTTCGACCTATTGGCGCTTACGCTGCTCGATCTGCCGTGGTTGTGGCTTAGCTGTTGGTTTACGGGTGCGGTACTGCTCGCCGGGCTTTACTTGCGGCACCTCGCCGTGCGCTTGAATCATCCAGGACTCGGCATCATTGCCATCGGCTGGAGCCTGTCAGTTGTTGTCGCCACGTGGCCATTGCCGCTTGCGCAGTTGCCGGTGAGCATTGCACCGTCGGCAGTAGTGCTCATGTGCACATTCCAAGTGGTATGTGTTCTTGGAGGGCCTTTGCTGATGGCTGCGTTTCTTCGATTGTTCTCCCAACACGTTGCACGCTGATAGCAGGGGGCTGTGTTGGGCGTGTTGCCATCACAGTCGAGTCCATGCCGGATCGGCCACCGAATCAGTCGTGATATACTGGGGTCGTGAGTTCGCCCATTTCTAACAGGGGACGACCCAGATGGGTGCCGCTAATCGACGCGGCCGGCGATGTGGCTGTCGATGTTGTCTGCTTGCAGTGCGGCTACAACCTGCGCGGGCTGCATCCCAATACCACCTGTCCCGAATGTGGTTACTCGGTGGCGACATCGATCAAGTTTCATAACATCGGCGGTGATCCGCGCTGGCTGACGTCTTTGGCACGTGGGGCCGTCTGTGTCGTCTTCAGTTTCGTGATCGCTTGGTCAGGCTGGGTTGCTCTGGCGGTGCTCGACGAGTTGCATTGGTTCGATTTTACGAATTGGGAATGGGGCCTGCTCGCCTGCTTACCGCTCTGCCCGCTGCCCCTTGGCTTATGGTGGCTGACCACGCCGCAACCCGACTATGGTATCCGCCAAGGTCACGCCATACGAGGGGTCGCTCGCGGCGTGGGGCTCGTTACCTTGTTGTGCCCTTTCGTGGCATTCGTGATGCTGCCGGCGCGGTCGGAGGTCGTGGCTTACTCGTTAACCGTGCTGCTGTTACTTTTGGTCCTTGCTTGGACGCTGTATTTGTCCGGGTTGGCACGACGCTTTGGCCGCCGCGGCTTGGCCGGCCATACCATGGGATTAGGCGGTGTCATAGTCTTTGCCATCTGGTTGCTGGAGTTTAGTGATATTGGTGCGTGTGTACTCGTCGTCTGTGTCCTTGACTCCTTCGTGCTTGCGATTCTCTACAGTTTCATGTTCATGGAGTACGCCGATCGAACTCCATTGGCTGTTGGCATACGGCGGTCATCACTGCTCAGCCTGCCAACTGTATCCATGCCGGATCGGGCACCCGATCAGTCATGAACCCATCGGGACCGGTCATGCCTTGATGGTGGAGGTAGACCGTCACGCCGGCTGGTGCGTCTTCGGGTGCATCGCCGCCGCCGTAGAGTGGGTCGCCTTGGATGGGGATGCCGACGAAGGCGGCGTGGACGCGGATCTGGTGCATGACCCCGGAATGGATGGTGGCCTGGAAGAGTCGGCCGCGCAGGCGGACAAAGTGCGTCTGGGCGGGGTACCACTTGCCGCGGTGGGGTGTGTTTTGCCCGCGCTGCACGACCATGCGGTTGCGCCTGCGGGGGTGATGGGCGATGGGCTTGTCGCAGACGTTGTCGTCCCAGGCGACGTCCTTGGCGGCCAGCAGCAGGTAACGCTTGGTCAGGCGATGCTCGGCGAACCAGCGGCGCAGTTGGTTCAGTTCATCGAGCGTATCGGCGATGAGCACAGCCCCGGAGGTGGCGTTGTCCAAGCGATGGGCGATGCCGCCGGCGAAGCCTTGCGGCCAGGCGATATCGCGTCGCCAGGGCTGGTCGCGCAGCAATCGTGCCAACAGACAGTCGCCCGCCGGATCATCATGCGGCGGAAACACCGGCAGCCCCGCGGGCTTGTGGAGTGTGGTGGGCATGGCCGGATGCCTGTTTGAGCCCCGGTCACAGATATTGCTCGAACTCGGCGCGCGTCATCGAACAGTCGGTGAGGATACGCTTAAGCAGGCCCGGCCCGATCGTTTCGCCCGCATGGACAGGCACGACCGTCGTCCGCCCATCTGCATGGCGAAGGATGTTGTGGCTGCCCCGTACACGAAGAACAACAAACCCCGCGCGTTTCAGAGCGGCGATGACCTCGCGTCCCCGCAATTGCCGTGGTCGGATCATGCTTCAATCGTGACGCGCTGGACGCCGACGAATTCCACGGGGGCATCGAACGGTTCTTCCACCTCAAGGCACAGGTCGATTACCTCTCGCACGCGTTTCATCAGTGTATCGAGAGACTTGGCCTGCGTGTGACAACCTTTGAGCGCCGGGACCGTGGCCACGAAGTAGCCTTCCTGGTCGCGTTCGATGATGACGTCAAAGGTGCGTTTCATGGTTCCATATGATACGGACGCTAAGCCGCAAGCGGCTACTTCTTCCCGCGGAAGAAGGTGCGGATGGCGTGGAAGGTGGTCTGCCGGCCCACGGCGGCGATGGCTTCGCGCAGCGGGACTTCCTTGGGGCAGACCTTGATGCAGTTCTGCGCGTTGCCGCAGTCGTTGATCCCGCCGGACATTTCCATTGTTTCCAGGCGGTCGTCCGCCAGAGTCTTGCCCGTTTCGTGACGGTTGAAGTAATCGACCTGGGCGAAGATCTGGGCGCCGACGAAGTCGTTGTCCGCCAGGAACTGCGGGCAGGCCTCCAGGCAGCAGCCGCAGGTCATGCAGCGCGACTCGGCGTAGCGCATGTCCTGATCGTCCTGCGACTCGCGCGGGCCGAAGCCGGCATTGTGCGTGCCGTCGATCGGCACCCAGCCCTTGATCAACGCCAGGTTGGCAAACATCCGCTGGCGATCCACGTAAAGGTCGCGCACCACCGGGAACTTGCTCATCGGTTCAAGCCTGACCGTTGTGCCCTGTTCCAGCAGCTTGTCGATCAGTGCCGAGCATGACTGGGCGACGCGCCCGTTGATCACCATCGTGCAGGCGCCGCACACTTCCTCCAGGCAATTGCAGTCCCACACCACCGGCGTGGTCTTCTGCCCGGTGACGGTCACCGGATTCTCAGCGATCCACTGGAGGCAACTGATGACGTTGGCGTTGGGGCGATAGGGCACGTCGAATTCCTGCCAATAGGGCGCGGAGTCGTGGGTGTCCTGGCGCTTGATCTTGAAGCGAATCGTGCGGGTCTGATCGTTGCTGGCGCTCATGCGTTTGGTCCTGTTAACGAGCCGGGCCGTCTCGGCCCCGGTGGCTTAAAATCTTTGCCTGGTTCCGGGCACCCATACATTCCTGGATCCCTCACCCCAGCCCTCTCCCCAAGGGAGAGGGGGCCGACCACTGTACATCGAAACGCGCCTGGCTCTGTTGACGGAGCCAACCGAGAAACGCGCGGGCTTCGGCCTCATCGGCGAGGAACGCCTCGTTCAGGTGGACCAGCGGCTTGCCCTCGGCGTCGAGCAGGTGCAGGCCGCGGCGGTCGGCCGGATCATCGAGCCACTGGCCCTTGGCGATGCGCGACATCGCTATGCCGCAGGTCTGTTCCGCGTCGGTCACTTCCAGCGTATCGCCCTCCACGGCGATCTGCCGGCCACGCGCCCGCTTGTAGTCCTCGGCGATCGAGCGCACCAACACCCAGCAGGTGATCACCAGCAGCAGCGGCGCCGCCAGGCGCATCATCGGGCTGGACCACTGGAGCCACATCCACCCGACGAACGTCGCTGCGATGATGGTACTGGTGACGATCTTGGCCCAGGTGTAGCGGCGCAGACGGCGCGGCGGGAGCCAGAGCCGATCTTCACCGGGGTCATCGGCGGCAGCGGGCGAGGTTGGGTGGGTGAGGGTCAAGGACACGGGGGAATTTCGGATTTCGGATTTTCTCAAGCCGCTTGCGCCTTCGCACAGCGGTGGATGATACGAGAGACTCTTGCGGACTGGACGCCGGCGCGAAGCCGCAAGCGGCTTATTTCGCCGCCGCCTGCGCTTCGGGTTCCTTCTTCTCTGTCTTCGTATCGACCTTGCCGTACGTCCGGCTTTGCGGCTTGGCCAGCAGCGTGGGCACCTCTTCATAGGTCAACTGCGAGCCGCCGGTGGTTGGATCGTAGTTGGCGATGGACGTCTTGAGCCAGTGGGCGTCGTCGCGCTCGGGGTAGTCTGAACGATAGTGCGCCCCGCGCGATTCCTTGCGGGCGATGGCGGCATTCAAGATCGCCTCGGCGTAGATCAGCATGTCGCCCAGGGCACGCGTGAACGACAGGTTCTGGTTGGTCCAGATGCCCGTGTCGCTCAGGCTGATGTTGCGGTAGTCCAATTGCCACTGGCGGACCTTCTGTAACGCCTGTTGCATTCGCTCTTCCTGCCGTACGACGGTGCAGGCCAGGGTCATTTCCTCGCCGAGCTGGCGGTGCAGGGTGTAGGGGTTGATCGTGCCGCCGCCCCCGGAATCTGCCGAGTCGATCAGCTTCTTCATGCGTGCCTTTTCCTGGTCCACCACAGCCACGAACGGTGCATCAGGCAGCTCGCTGGCGGGGCTCTTGACCACGTCGCGCACGTAGCTGACCACGCTAGGCCCGCAGAAGATGCCGTCGAAAATGCAGTTGAGCAGGGCGTTGGCGCCTAAGCGGTTGGCGCCGTGATACTGGTAATTGACCTCGCCGAAGGCGTAAAGCCCTTCGATGTTGGTCATCATGTTCTTGGGGTCGCCTTCCTTCATGCCCACGGCCTTCTCGAGCGGGTCGCCGGGCTTGGGCGGACGTTCCTGCGGCGTGAAGGTGGTCCAGAGACCGCCCATGGAGTAGTGCACCGCCGGGAAGATTTTCATGGGCATGTGCTTGGGGTCGTCGCCCACGAACTTTTCGTAAATCTCGAAGATGCCCGCGAGCTTTTTCTTGTTGGCATCGGAAAGCTGCGTGCAGTCGAGGTAGACCATGTTGCCCCCGCCGATGCCGAAGCCATCGCGGCAGCGGAAGAACACCTCGCGGGTGGCCACGTCGCGCGAGACGAGATTGGCGTAC
This sequence comes from Phycisphaeraceae bacterium, assembly GCA_040878035.1. GTDB lineage: Bacteria > Planctomycetota > Phycisphaerae > Phycisphaerales > Phycisphaeraceae > JBBDMX01. The sequence goes on from JBBDMX010000024.1 coordinate 47,438, forward strand.
TTGGGGAACATCTCGTCCATGAAGTACCAGCGCTCGCTCTTGGGAATGCTGTTGGGATCCTTGTTGGACTGGGGATGCGGCTTCCAGTTGGCGACGGGATTGTCACTGTTGCCGGTGCGGATGCCCGGGACCCAGAGCTGGCCGCCCTCGCCGCGGGCGGCTTCGCTCATAAGCCGGCACTTGTCCTCGCCGGGGATGGCGGTGGGGTGGACCTGAATCATCTCGGGGTTGCCCAAGGCCACGCCGGCCTGGTAGCAGCGCGCCGCGGCCCCACCGGTGCAGATGACCGACATGGTGCTCTTGCCGAAGACCATGCCGCAGCCGCCAGTGGCCATGACCACGGCATCGGCCTTGAAGGGCTTGATCTCCATGGAGCGCATGTTCTGGGCGACGATGCCGACGCAGCGCCCGCCCTCGAGCACGGGCCAGAGAAATTCCCAGAACTCGTACTTGGTGACGCGGCCCTCGGCTTCCCAGCGGCGCGTCTGCTCGTCCAGGGCGTACAGCAGTTGCTGGCCGGTAGTGGCGCCGGAAAAGTGCGTGCGCTTAAAGAGCGATCCGCCGAAGAGCCGCAGCTCGTGGTTGCCCTCGGGCGTGCGGTTGAAGGGCACGCCCATGCGGTCCATGAGTTGGATGATCTTGGGCGCCCAGTGCGCCATTTCATAGACGGGCGGCTGGTGCTGGAGGAAGTCACCGCCGTAGAGCGTTTCCCGGCAGTGCTCCCATTCGGAGTAGCCCTGCTGCCGCGCCACTTCGTTGCAGGCGTTGATGCCGCCCTGGGCGCAGACGCTGTGCGAGCGCTTGACCGGGACCATGGAGAAGAGGTCCACCGGGACGCCGGCCTCGGCGATACGGATGGTGGCGGACAGGCCGGCCAGGCCTCCACCGACGACGATGACTCTGGGTTTAGGATTTGCCATGGGGAATTTCGGATTTCGGATTTCGGATTTCGGGGCGTCACGCCGACGCTGAGCCGCTCTGGGCGAAGCGCCTGGGATCTGCGCTGCGACTGCTTAGTGCCCGTGCTCGTAGCCGGCGTGGATCTCCTGCGCCAGGGCGGGGTCCACGTTTTGGCCGGCCTTGATCTGGGTCAGCGCTTGCTGCTCGTGTTCGTTGAGCTGGTAGGTACTGAAGCGCAGGATGGCCGCCAGGCCCATGAGGGTCAGCACCAGGCCGATGACGGTGCAGATGTAGCCCCAGCGGCGCTGAGCGGCCAGGGTGGTGGTGATACCCCAGGTGATGGCGAAGGTCCACAGGCCGTTGGCCAGATGGAAGACGGTCGCCAGCACGCCGATGACAAAAAACGCGGGCAGGATCCAGTGCGCTTGAAGGGCGTCGGCGGTGGTGATGGTGGCAAAGTCGGCGTGGAAGGGGGTGTACCAGCCGAAGAACTCCCAGCGCCAACGGGTGGTGGCGACGTGGAAGAAGATATAGACCAGGGCGATGATGCCGCTGACGCGCATGAGGGTGTAGCGCCAGTTGGCGGTTTCGGGGTAGCTGGAGTTGTTGGGCCGGCCGGTGAAGCAGTAGACCAGGCCCAGGGCGCCGTGGTAGGCGATGGGCAGCCAAATGAGGAAGATTTCCATCATCAGCAGGCCGGGCAGATTCCAGATGAAGCGGATGTCGCGCTCATACTCGGCGGCGCCCAGAAGGATGGCGCTGCTGGTGAAGAGATGCTCAGCGACAAAGGCGCCAATGGGCACGACACCGGTGAGCGAATGCAGCCGGCGAAAAAGGAAGTGGTGTCGCTGCATGAAGGAGACAGGGCCAACCAGTTCACCTGGGGCTGGGTGGCTTCCGGGGCTTCCGGGGCTTAGGGGGCTTCCGGAGCTTCCGGGGGTTCCGGGGGTTCCGGGGGCGGTAATGGTCTGGGACACGGACGAGTCCTTTCTGGTCAACCGGCCGGGCCGACCGGGAAGCGCCGGCGTCGTGCCGAGGGGGGATCAAAAGATAGCAGAATCTCTTAGCCCCGGCCAGTTGATTGCTGATTTCGAGTTTCTCTGCTGAGGAAGACAGAAGCCAAACCGCAAGCAGTTCCTCAGAATCAGAATCAGAAACTGGAAATCCCATTCACGTTCACGCCCCGCGCGCCGCGTTGGCGAGCTGAATATATCGGCTGCGCAGCTCGTAAAGCGTTTGCACCAGCAGGTTGGTTTCCTCTTCGCTGAGGTTGCCCTTGGTCTTTTCCTCGATGATGGTCAGCATGTCGATGTGGTGGCGTGCCAGGTCCAGGCTCTGATGGCGCTGGCCGGTGCGCGGGTCGGGGATGGCGCCCATGGCAAAGAGCGCCTGCGTGGCGGTGGTGGAGACAAGCGTCTCGAAGGTGGCGGGGGGTAGACCTCCGCCCCCGGAGCCGCCCCCGGCCGCGCCCCCGCCGCCGGCGGCGCCGCGGGCCGCGCCGCGACCGGCCGCAGCGCCCGGCGACGCCTTGGCTTGCTCCGCCAGACGCTCCTTGTCCGCCTTGGCCTGCTTCTTCCAGTCGTCATCCACCGTGACCTGCGGCCCCTCGGCGGGCTTGCTCTGCTGCGTGAGCTTCTCCTTCTCGGCCCGCGCCGCAGCCTTCCAGTCGTCGTCCACGTGAATGCGGTTTTGATCGTCTTGTTCAGCCATGATGCAAGTATAGGGTGTAGCCGAGTCGCTTGCGACCGACGAATCCACGTCGGCGCCGCGCCGTTCACACCGGCCGCAAGCGGCTCGGCTAAACTGTACGGCTTGTCGTCAACCAGGCAGGATCGACCAATGTCCGACACCCAACGCGAAACAACCAATCAACTCGACGTGAAATACAACGACCAGGGCCTCGTACCCGCCATCGTGCAGGATATCGACACTCGCCAGGTGCTGATGGTCGGCTGGATGAACGCCATGGCGCTGGCGCAGACGCTGCGCACGTGCAAGGCCACCTTCTACAGCCGCAGCCGCGACAAGATGTGGGTCAAGGGCGAGTCCTCGGGCCACGTGCAGGAAGTGGTCGAAGCCCGCGTCGATTGCGATCAGGATGTGGTACTGCTTCTGTGCAAGAGCCACGGCCCGTGCTGTCACGTGGGATATCAGTCGTGCTTCTACCGTGTGGCGGATGCGGACGGGGGACTGAAAGTCGTCGAGGAGAAGGTGTTTGATCCGGAGAAGGTGTATCGGTCATAGCCGCTTGCGGCTTCGCGCAAGCGTGATGAGTCGTTGTACGCCAGTTTGCTCAAGATCAACGCGAAGCCGCAAGCGGCGTACTACGGCAAGCTCCTGCGATACGCGCGCGGCGACAGGCCGGTGAATTGCTTGAAGCGTCGCGACAGATGAAACGGATCGCAGAAGCCCAGTTCCGCGGCGATCTGCTTGTCGCTCATTTCGCCCATCTGCATCAGTTCGCAGGCGCGGTCGATCTGACGTTGGGCGTAATATCGGCCCGGCGAGACACCCATGGCCATGGCGAAGCGTCGGCGGAAGGAGGCGTAGCTGACGCCCAGTTGCCGCGCCACCGCCGGCAGGTCCGGCGGGCCGTGCAGGTGATCTTCCAGCAACAGGCAGGCGCGGCGGACCCAGGCGGACGCCGCGCCGCGGTCCGCCGGCTGCTGATGCGCCCACAGTTCCGCCAGCAGCAACTGGAGGCGGTTGACTTCCTCGACTGCCGCCGCCTGGCCACCGGGCCGGCCCGCCTCGAGCACCCATTGGATGCGCCGCCGCCAGTGATCCACCGGCTGGGCATGCAGCACCGGCTGAAGCGGATCAAGCAGCCCCAGCGAGCGCCACAGCTCGAACACCGGCCCGGTGAACACGACAAACGCCTCGGACCAGAGCTGCCCCGGTTGCGGGCCGTAACGATGCGCCAGTTCGGGAAACACGACGATCACGTCGCCGGCGCCCAGCGCACGGTCCACACCGTTGGCGTCCAGATATCGGCCTTGGCCTTCCATCAAGTAGACCAGGGCGTACTGGCCAAAGACGCGCATGGGGTTGAAGATCGTGCCTGGCTCGCGCTTACGCAGCACGCCGGCGTGGGTCAGCGTCCCCAACCGGCCGTCACCGCCGGACGCCGCCCGGACAACGGCGGCGGTCGTGTTTTGTATGCGTTTGGCCATGACTAATCATAATCTTCATGTCTTTGCACATGCTTGGCATGTTGTCCGGCTTCATTTGCGGATATTGTAGTTTACCAAACCTCCCGCCAATAGAGCATGATCTACATGAATGAAATCCGCCAGATACCGTTTGGTTCGCGCTTGGTGCCGTTTCCCAGCGCCACGTTGGGCGAGCTGCGCCACTCCAATGACATCGTCGCTTCGCCCGCGGCCCTGCGGCAACGCATGGAGGAGGACGGCTACCTGCTCATCCGTGGCCTGATCGATCCCGCCAAGGTGCAGCGCGCCCGCACGACGGTTCTCCAGTACATGGCCGAGCATGAAGGGCTCGAGCCCGGGTCGCGCCCGCTCGACGGCGTGATGGGCCAGTATGGCAAGAGCGTGGGCCTGATGGGCCGCAAGCTCATCACGCATCACCCCGATGTCAAAGCGGTGCTGGAAAGCCAGGAGTTGTTCGATTTTTACCGCGGGCACTTCGGCGAGCCGGCGCGCACGTTCGACTACAAGTGGCTCCGCGCGGTGGGGCATGAAGAATACACCGGTGCGCACTACGACGTGGTGTACATGGGCCGGGGCACCGAGCAACTGCGCACCTGCTGGATTCCCATGGGCGACATTGAGATCGAGCAGGGCGTGCTGGCGATCTGCGAAGGCTCGCACAGCGCCGTGGGCTTTGAGAAGCTTCGCCGCACCTATGGCCGCATGGACGTCGATCGCGATCGGGTCACCGGCTGGTTCACGCGCGAGCCGATGGAGATCGCCGAGAAATTCGGCGGGCGGTGGAAGACCTCGTCGTTCCGCGCCGGCGACATCCTCACGTTCGGCATGTACACGATGCATGCTTCGACGACCAATACGACGGACCGCTGGCGGCTGTCGTGCGATGTGCGGTTTCAACCCGCCGCCGAGCCGGTGGACGAACGGTGGGTGGGCGAGAATCCGATCAACCACTACGCCGCCTCCGCGGCGCAGGGTCCGCTCAAGTCGATGGAAGTGGCGCGGGCCGAGTGGGGCGTGTGATGGCAACTGGCGCCCTTGATCCCCCGCCAAAGCCCCGGCATGCCCCGCTTTGGGGGCTTGCCGGGGATTGCTGGGGATTGCTTGAGAAATCCCGGCCAAGCTCGAAGACTCGCATGGCCGGGCTTTGAAGGACATACCATGACCAAGCATGAGAACTTTGTGAGGATGATGCGTGGCGAAGGTGCGGCGTGGTTGCCTCTGGACCTGCCCATGACCCCGCCGATCGTGGACGAGATGCAGGCGCGGCGCGGCACGCGCCACAGCACCGACGCCTTCGACCTGGATTTCCATCACGTCAGTTTCACTTTCCGCACCGACGTGGCGGCCTGGCGGGCGGCATTTGCGGCCCTGGGCGCTGGCGTACCGGACCATGCGGAGATCGGCCCGGCCGCGGTGACCCACGTCAGGCCGGCGCCCGAATCGGTCGGCAAGGCCTATCACTTCCGCACCATGCTCCACCCTCTGGAGGTCATCCAGCGTGTCGAGCAGCTCGACACGCTGCCCTGGCCTGATCTGACCGACGCCTCCGCCATCGCCAAGCTGCCCGGGGAGGTGGCGCGCGGCCGAGAGGCGGGCCGGGCCGTGTTCGCAGGCACCGAGTGCACCGTCTTCGAGCTCGCCTGGTACATGCGCGGCATGGACAACCTGTTCATGGACCTGGCCGAGAACAACGGCATCGCCGACTGGCTGCTGGACTGGGTGACCAATCTGTCGGTGGCGCGCGTGCGCGCCTATGCCCTGGCCGGCGTCGATGCCATCGGCCTGGGCGACGACGTGGGCGTTCAGCGCGGCATGATGATGGCGCCGGAGTTCTGGAGAACCCACCTCAAGCCACGACTGGCGCGCGTCATCCAGACCATTCGCCAGCATCAGGGCGACAAGCACATCTACGTCCGCTATCACAGCGACGGCGATATCCGCGAAATCCTTGACGACCTGATCGAAGTCGGCGTGGACATCCTCAACCCCGTCCAGCCCGAGTGCATGCCCGTCGATGAAGTGCTGGCGGCCTACGGAGACCGCCTGGCGTTCTGGGGCATGATCGGCACGCAGACCACCATGCCCTTTGGCAGCGTGGCGGACGTGCACGCGGTCGTCGATCACCTGGCGGACCTGGCGCGCGGCGGAGCACGCATGATCATCGCGCCCACGCACGTGCTCGAGCCGGATGTGCCGTGGGAAAACATCGAGGCCCTGGTCGAGCGTGTCAAGGCGACGCGGCTGGATGCGTTGGTTCTTTAGCCGCTTGCGGCTTGGCGCAGCGATGGGCGGCGCTGGAGGCATTGGTTGATCGGGCGCGGGCGCGAAGCCGCAAGCGGCCGCTATAATCCGCCCGCATGAAGATCGACAGCAAGCTCACCGCCCAATCGCTGCGCCCCGCCGTGCAGCGGCTCTTCCAACTCGCCGCCAGAAAAGTGCGCGCCCTGGACCGCGCGTGGGATCCGGCCAAGGGCTCGCCTGTCTTCACCGTCGAGGGCAAGTACACCTCGCGCGGCTGGACGGAATGGACGCAAGGATTCCAGTTCGGCTCGGCGCTATTGGTCTATGACGCCACCGAGGAAAAGCCGTTCTTCATGATGGGCCGGCGGCGCACGATCAAGCACATGCTGCCGCATGTCACCCACGTCGGCGTGCACGACCACGGCTTCAACAATCTTTCGACCTACGGCAACCTGCTGCGCCTGCTTAAGGAAAAGCGCAGCCCCGAGCCCTACGACGGCTGGGAGGAAGTGACCTACCGCAACGCCATCGCATGCAGCGGCGCGGTGCAGGCGGCACGCTGGAGCGGCACCCCCGGCCGGCCAGATTCGCCCCACGCGGCGCACAGCACCGGCTTGGGCTACATCTACTCCTTCAACGGACCGCATTCGCTCTTCGTGGACACGATGCGCACCACGCGAATCCTGGGCGCCGCGTGGAAGCTGGGCCACGTGCTGATGCATGAGAACGACCGCAAGGCCGACCTGCTCAAACGCAGCGTCCTGCATGGCCTGACGACCTCGCAATACATCCTCTTCCACGGTGATTCGGATCACACGTATGACATCGCCGGCCGCACCGCGCACGAGGCGATTTTCAATCGCAACGACGGCGCCTTTCGCTGCCGCTCCAGCCAACAGGGCTACTCGCCGTTCTCCACCTGGACGCGCGGCCTGGCGTGGGCCATGCTCGGTTACGCCGAGGAACTCGAGTTCTTCGCCACCATCGACAACGCTGCATTCAAGGCGTCGGCGGGCCTGGCGAAGAAGGATGTGCTCAAGGTCTACGAGGCCGCCGCCCGCGCCACCTGCGATCACTACATCAACGATGTGACGGCCCTGGACGGCATCCCCTACTGGGACGACGGCGCCCCCGGCCTGGCGCAGTTGGACGACTGGCGCGAGTTCGCCGCCGACCCGTTCAACGATCACGAGCCGGTGGACTCCAGCGCCGCATCAATCGCCGCCCAAGGGCTGATCCGCCTGGGCAACTACCTTGGCAAGAAGAACGGCCAATGCTACCTCCAGGCCGGCCTCTCCGTCGCCCGCGCGCTCTTTGACGAACCGTACCTCGTAGATGACAAGGGCACGCACCAGGGCCTGATCCTGCACTCGATCTACCACCGCCCCAACGGCTGGGACCACGTGCCGGCGCACCGCAAAATCCCCTGCGGCGAGTCGAGCATGTGGGGTGACTACCACGCCCTGGAACTGGGGCTGCTAATCCAGCGCATGAGCGACGGCAAGTACGTCACGTTTTACGACGGTCTGTAAGTGTGAGGATAGAAGCATGAGCAAAACGTCACGTACCGCCATCGTCACCGGCGCCAGCCGCGGGATTGGCCGGGCCATTGCCGTCGCACTGGGCGGCGGCGGGTTCAATGTGGTGATCAACTACAACAGCAACGCCGAGGCGGCGCAGGCGTGTGCCGAGTTGGTGAAGCAGGCCGGCGGGCAGGCGGTGACCGTGCAGGCGGACATCGCCAAGTCCGAGGATCATCGCCGCCTGGTGGACGCCGCGATGGAGACCTTCGGCGGCATCGACGTGCTGGTCAACAATGCCGGCGTGGCGCCCAAGGTGCGTGCCGACCTGCTGGAGACCAGCGAAGACAGCTACGATTACCTGCTGGACACCAACCTGCGCGGGCCGTTTTTTCTCACCCAGCAAGTCGCCAAGGTGATGATCGAAAAAAGGGCGTCTGACCCCGTTTTTCTGCCCGTATTCCTTCCGGACAACGGCGGGCCTCGGCCTTGCATCGTCAACATCACGTCCATCAGCGCCTATACCGCCAGCGTCAACCGCGGCGAATATTGCATCGCCAAGGCGGGACTGGCGATGATGACCCAGCTCTTTGCGGCGCGACTGGCGGAGCACGGCATCAATGTCTACGAAATCCGCCCGGGCATCATCGCCACCGACATGACCGGCCCGGTGAAAGCCAAGTACGACAAGCTGATCCTGGAGGAAGGCTTGCTGCCGATTAAGCGCTGGGGGCACCCGGAGGATATTGCTCGCGCAGTGCTCGCCATCGCGCAAGGCGCGTTGCCGTATTCCACCGGCCAGGTGATCGACGTGGACGGTGGCTTCCACGTGCGGCGATTGTGAGGCGTTTTGGGCTGCGGCAGCCGTGACACCGCTTTGACTTGACCCACGCAGCGTCGGGATCGCAAGGCCGTCAGCGATCGCGCCAGGACGCGCTGGCGATCGGTCCCGGCGGGCTGTCTGAATGTGTCGCCAACTCCCCCATGGCCGCCGCCCGTGAGGCGTGGGGAGGATCAAGGTGGTCCAGGCTCCAGCATGCCTGGCGCACCGGGCCGATTCGACTGCAACCAGCGACGCGCCTGCGGGCAGACCGGGCAGCGCGGGTGATCGCATAGCAGGGCAGCGGGGTCGGCCAGCAGGAGTTCGACCGCCGCGGCCACCGCGTCGTCGGCGGTGAGGCGCAGGCAGGCGGCGGCGCCAAGTCGGACGCGATGCAGCAGACCGCGTTGTGCCAGCACGTCCTGCACGCGGATGAAATTGGCCGAATCGCCGGGCGGATCACGCGGCGGGCAGCGATGAGACTGGCCGTCCAGATCGATCAGATGCAAGGTTCGCTCGTAACCGGGATAGCACACCTTGCCCAGATACGGCACGCGGACCATGGCCTCGGCGACGTGGATCACGCTGAGACGGTCCAAAGCGCAGCCGATCATGAGCACCTGTGCGTCGGCTTGGGCTGCCTTATGAAATGGGCTGCCCACGCCCAAGCCGCTGGTGTGATGGTGGTCGGCGACAAACTCGGCGGCGCGGGCGCCCCAGGCGGCGACGGCGTGCGTGGGGTGGCGGCTGCGCAGCACGCCGGGGCAGTGGCGAAAGGTCTCGCTGATCAGCCCGGTGCGGCTGGGTGTGCGCGCTATGTCGAAGATGCCATCGGGTTGAGGATTGGCAAACGCCGGCATCAGCAATGTGCCCTGCGGTCCGACCGCCTCCTCAAGCGCCTGCACCACCGTGACGGCGCCGCCTTGGACCTGGCCGATCGACTTGAGCGAGGCGTGGATGATCCAAGTCTGTCCGCGTTGCATGCTGCAGTTGTTGAGGAGGTCGCGCAGCAGCATTTCGGCGGTGAGGCCGGGGTGCGGGGAGTCGCTGTCGGTGTCCGTAGCGGTGGCCATCATTCATCTATGATATGTAGAAATCATGATTGGATGAATATGCTTCTTGTGTGAAGCCGATTTTCCCCGTACATTGGCGCGAGGTTTGTCAACGCAGGAGCCGGCGAATGATACGCACATGGGCAATTCTGGCCTTGGCAGTCTGTGCCATACAAGCCGCGGCGCTGGCGCAGGGCGTCGGCCAGGCAGTTCCCGACAAAGCCGCCAGGGTCTACCAAAACTTCAACCAGTTCTGTCTCGACCACTTTGGCGCGCTCAAGGAAGAGTTGACCTACGCCCTGCCCGGCCAGTCGTTCAAGCTCATCGACACGGGCTCTTGGACCCATGTGAGCGAGTCGTCCGCCTGCCTGGCGTGGGAAACCAACCTGCCTGCCAACAGCTATGTCGAGTACGGCCCGACCATCGCCTACGGATCCAAGACCGCCATTCACGAACGCCCCTTCTACCTGCACATCCACTATCTCAAAGGCCTGGAGCCGGGGACGACCTATCACTATCGCCTGGTCGCCACCGACGAGCGCGGCCAACAGATCACCACCGACGACCATACCCTCACGCCCAAGCGCACGGCCGGCGTCGTGTACATTCCGGGTAACCTCACCGGCCCGCCGTATGTGCTCGACCAGGCGGACACCACCTATGTGCTGACGCAGGACCTGCACTGCCCGACCTCCGGCCTGGCGATCACCGCCCGCAACGTCACCGTGGATCTGAATGGCCACACGATCACCTACAACGATGATCCCGACAAGAAGGAAAACGTGGACGGGCGGGCGTTTGGCGCCTTGGCGGCCAGCGGCTCACAAGGCGTGCGCGTCGGCTACAGCGGCCAGGGCGGGGCACGCCTGTACAACGGCACCATCATCCAGGGCAAAGGCGGTGGCGGCAACGGCTTTGTCCCCATCCTCTTCCGGGGCGCGGAAATCGCCGGCGTCACCCTCATCTACCATGGCTCGCAAGTCACCGGCATCGACAACGAAGCCCGCGACGTCCATCACAACGTCATCCTCGACTGCGGCGAGGAGCTGACCAACCGCCACCAGGGCGTGTTCGCAATCAAGGCCGGCGGCAGCCCGCACCACAACCTGATCAAGCGCACGCGCCAGAACGGCATCGCCGGCACCAGCAATGCCAAGGTCAATTACAACGAAATCTACGTTGACTCCTGCTCGACCAACTCCTTCGGCATCAACTTCTACAAGTCGACCAAGTCTGAGGCGCAGGGCAACCGCATCTTCGGCCGGGGATACCTGGCCATCGGCATCGGCACCGTGTCCGAAGGCGTGGCTGACATCAAGGTCGCGGACAATTTCATTCACCTCCAGGCCCACGCCCCCGACACGCGCTGGAATGAATACGGCGCCCAGTCCGGCGCCTACGGCCTGCGCGTCACCTGGGGCGGCAAGAACATCGAGTACAGCCATAACGTCGTGGTCACCAAGGCACGCGACGGCGGCATGGCACGCGGCATATGGTTCTGCCCCGGCCAAGCCATCGAGAACGTGGTCTTCCGCGACAACACCATCAAGACCCTGCAAGATGACAAGAGCAGCAAGTGGGGCGCGATCGTCATCTCCGGCGAGGACAGCCCCGAGGTCAAGCCGGGCCTGTTCATCAACAACACGGTCATCGCCGACTTCTGCCACGTCCGCCTGGCGGAGGAATACGGCACGGGCAACAACGCACGCTTTGTCGGCAACCGGTTCATCCGTGCGGGAAACAACGCCGCATACGCCACCATCCGCTGCGGATTCTGGACGCCCGATTCCACCGGCAGTGTGTTCCTCGACACCATCTGCGAACCCCCGGAAGGCGGCGCCGATCTGAACAAGGTCGTGTGGGAAGGCACAGGCAAGCGCGAGTACGGCATCGCTTGGACGCTGACCGTAAAGACTTCCCCGGGCGCAGCGGTGACGATCCTGGACAAGAACCAGAAGGAAACCTTCAGGGGTGCGGCGGGCGCGGATGGCGTTGCCAAGGCGGAACTGGTCGGCCGCATGCAGCGACCCGACGGGCCGGAGGATTTGACGCCTTTCGCGGTTACGGTAGTCAAGGACGGTCAATCCACCAGCAAGCAGGTGACCCTGACTCAGCCAGCGACGCTGGAGGTGGCATTGCCATGAGCATCACCTCGAATCAACCGGCGCTGGGGGTGAGCATTCGCCCGGCGCGGCGCGACGAGATCGCGCTGCTGGTCGAGTTTCAGTTGCGCCTGGCGGCCGAGACTGAATCGCTGGCTCTGGATCGGCCCACGGTGCAGCAGGGCGTCGCCGCCCTCTTCGACCATCCCGAACGCGGGCGCTATTGGTTCGCCGAGGTCGATGGGCGAGTGGCCGGTTGCATGCTGGACATGATGGAGTGGTCGGATTGGCGCAACGGCGGCGTGCTGTGGATACACTCGGTGTACATCCACCCCGACATGCGCCGTCGCGGTTTGTTCCGTGCGATGTACCAGCACCTGGTGGACAAGGTCAATGCCGACCCTTCGCTCAAGGGACTGCGCCTGTTCGTGGACAAGACCAATACCGCGGCGCAGGCGACCTATCGCAGCATGGGCATGAGCGATGAGCACTATCAGTTGTTCGAGTGGATGAAGTGATGCGCTACGAAGCGCCGCGGCAGCCGCGCGGATATTGCGCGCGGCAGTAAGCGCGGCGGAGCCGCGTCGCTTCATAAAGATCACTGCCGCGTCCATGCCGCATACGCGGGTGCCGATTCGTTGCCCTGGCGGTCCACGGCGGTGATCGCGTAATGGACCTTTGCAGCGCCCAGCGGGGCGGACCAGTCCAGGTAGCTGGTCATGCCTGGCAGCGGTGACGCGACGCGATTCTTCTGTGTCGCCTCCGGCTTGCCCTCGGTCGAGAAGTAGAGGTTGTAGTAGCGCACGTCCGGTGCGGCGCTGCGGGACCAGGTGAGGCGATACTGACCTTCCTCGTCCGCTTCCTTGATGACCTCGAAATCAGCTACCGGCGGTGGGGCGGTCTTGTCCCAGTCTTTCACCGCCGCGCCCGACGTGACTGGGCCGCCCGAGTCGTGCAACGCCACTGTCAGGGTGTTGGAGGTCGTGTCACTTTCGAGCGTGGACCATTCCTCGGCCGTCACCGCGTAGGTGTAGATGAATCCCCGCGTGGCGGTGGTGTCGGCGGCGGTGAATGCGGTGACGCCGTCGCGTTCGCGTCGTTCCATTCGCAGCCCGGTCAACTCCTCCCATGTGCCATCGTCGCCCTGCTTGCGGTAGATGTGATACGTCTTGGTTTCGTGGCTCATGGGTGCCGGGTCCCATGCCAGCGTGACGCCGGGAAGCGATCCCGGCCAAGCCGCGGTCGGCATGGCCGGGCTTAGGCGGAGATTCACCGGCGGTTGCGGCCGCTGCAACACCACCACATAGATGCCCACCCACTGCTCGGTAGGCATCAGCATCGAGCTGTGGAACCAGAGCTTGGTGCCATCGGGTGACAGCAGCGGGCGCGGGATCGAGGAGTAGGGGCGGTAGTCGTTGTTGTCCGGGCCGCTCCAGATGAGTTGGCCGGTGCCGCCGGTAGTGCGGTCCTGCCTGACGCCGCCGCGCACTTCCGAATAGGTATAGCAGGCGACCTTGGCGTCGCCGTCGATGCAGCCCCAGATGATGGCGTCGCTTTCCTTGATGCCGCGCTTGGCCCATGCGCTGGACATGTGCGTGGCCCAGACGTGAGGGTTGAAGGAGCCACCGCCCGCCACGTGGCCACCCGGGCCGTTCATCAGGAAACGGGGCGGCGTGTCGGCATCGGCATAATCGCGCAGCCATAGGCCCCAGTTGCCGATCTTCTCGCCGTCAGGCAGCGCCGCCTTGCCCGAGAAATACAGTCCCTTGCTCGTGTCGGCCACCATCTTGCCGTGCGACTCATACTGACCCCAGGGGTTGACGCCGCTGCCGCCGCTGACTTTGCCGTGCGTCGGCGGGCCCGCCAAGCCGTTGGTGATGTCCAACCGCCAGCCCAGCGGCTCACCGATGCTGGTCATCGGCCCGTAGTTCCAGCCGATGCTCTTGCCGTCGTTGCCGAACGTCAGCGAGTGAAACTGGTAGTTGTTGCTTGCTGCGTGAACGACATTGCCCTGATCGTCCAGCACATCCGGCAAACCGTAATCAAACGGATGGTGATAGTAAAAGCCCGATTCACCCGGCGATTTGTTCAGGTCGATCAGATGGATCTCGGGCATGTAGGGCAGCTTGCCCGTGGCGCGGTCGGGATCGGCATTGAGGTCCTGGAGCAGCAGCTTGCCGTCGCGCGACATGTCCTGAATGATCTTGACCTGCGGCGTCGCCAGCGTGCACAGCAGTTCCGCCTTGGCCGGGCCGTCGTCGCTGGGCAGCGTGACGCGCCACAGCTTGTCCTTATCGGCATAGTAGGCATAGCGCGGGTCACGCCGGTCCAGCGTGTTGTACTTGCCGTACATGCCGGCGACCGGCGGCGAGCCATCCTCAAACGTCACCACCAGCGCCCGCTGTCCGCTGTAGTCGGCGTTCATGATGTACTTGTGGCCTTCCCAGTCGGTCTTGCGGAAGCTGCCGTCGGCCTGGCGATAGCCGCGCGTGCCCATGAAGAGGATCTTCGACCCATCGATGGTCCACGCTGGCCGGCCCAGGTCGCCGTGCGCGATGTCGCTGCAAAGCTCGCGGGTGATGCTGACGATCTCATGCCCCGTCTGCGTGTCCTTGAAATACACCAGTTCCGGCTGCATCAGCCCGCGCGCATCGATGGTCTTGTCAAACGGCTTGCGGTAAAGGTTGTCGATGCGGCGGGTCAACTCCTCCAGGTCCTGGCACACGCGATAGGGCTGAGTGATGATGTCGTGCGGGACGGGGTCCTTGTATTTTTCCGGCGTCTGCGCGGTGACGGGGGACAGCATGGTCAGCCACAACGTTGTCATCAGAACCGCGCGGCGTAAGCCCGCGAACGGGTAGCCCAACGACGCTCGATCCGCGGGCTGACGCCGCGCGGTGCTGAAACGTCGCGTCGATGCTTGTTGATCCGTACTCATTGCTGTTCCTTCCTCAGAAGCGTGCTTCGATCCGATGTTCACCCGCGGCCAGCGTCGGCAGCGCCGCCACGACGAAGGTTGACGGCCCGTCGTGCCACGACTGATACCCATCCACCGCGCCACGACCGAGCTTGCGGCCATCGGCTCGCACGCTCTTGACCTGCCTCCGCCCCGCGGCACGCATGAGAATGCCCACCCCGTGCTTCAGCGGCGGCCCGTCATACTCGATCTTCACAACCTTCTTCGCCGCGTCCTCCGGCAGCACGGGCGCCAGTGTTTTGAACCCGCCGACATGCTGCCATAGCTCAATGCGGCTGCGCCGGCGCTGCGCCGCATCGGCGCCCACCGCCATCGCGCCGCACCAGAACATGCCCGCCGCCAGTCCGCACGGATAGCCCGATTGTGAGAAGCACGGATGCCGGCGGTTGCCCCAGGCCAGCAGCGTCGTGAGCCGCGCCAAGCCGCACTTGGCGCGCAGGGATGCGGGGTACGCCACATCATTGTGCTCGCAGGTTTCCGTGAGCAGCACGATCGACTTGAACTGGCGATAGGCAAAGCACGTGGTCGAGGGCTGGTTCAAATCATCGCTGCCCCAGCCGGGCCAGGTCAATGGGTGCGTGATGTTGGGCACGCCCGCGCGGGCGCCGGCCTTGGCCATCTCCGCGGCGATCGCGCGCAGTAGATTGTCGTCTTCGGTATACACGCGCGTCGGCGGATACAGCACCATGTCATAGCTGCACCCGGCGTGGCCGCGGGCGTGAATGTCCACGAACAACTCGGGCTCCAGTTCACGGGCGATGGTCTCGACGGCTTTGCCTTCGGGCGAGGTCGCGCCGTCGGGTCCGTGATCGAGGTTCGGCTTGATCCCCGCCGGCGTCGTGTAGCTGTCGTTCTCGGCGGCATCGGGGCTGACGTTGGGCATCACCACGATCTTCTGCCGGCGCAGCGTGAGTCGGCCCGCCGGCGACAGCAGATGGTCCAACAGCGCCAGGGCGATGAGCCGGGCGCTCTCCTCGTTGCCGTGTTGGCCAGCGACGAAAAGGGCATGCTGCTTGTGACGGGCGTGCACGGTCGGATCCGTGACGGTGACCGCATCAATGGGCCGGCCCTGCGCCGTGGTCATCACGGTGCGCAGCTCCATCAGCCGGGGATGGCGCTTGGCCAACCGCAGCAAGTGGGCGCGAACATCGGCGGAGTCAGGTCGAGTCATGATCTTCGATTGGTCTTCGCCGCTTGCGGCTTCGCGCAGCGGTGTAACATCCTGGCACCATGGTTCAGTCGTGCGAAGGCGCGAAGCCGCAAGCGGCTCAAAAACCGCGCCCATGCCGCATCGATCACCCGCGCCAACAATTTCTCTCGACAAGGATACCCACTGTCGGTATTCTATCAATACGGCACAATTATTCTGTATAGATGAACTATCCCGACCGCTCCCTATGACCGTTATCCAACGACAACCCGTTTCCGCGGCCCAAGACGGTGGCGTCCTCCGCGGCCAGGCCGTCTTTGTTATTTCCACGCCTGTGCGCGATCTGGCGGAGTTTCGTGCCTTGGCCCAGCGGGCCGCGCTCCTCAAGCCCTTTGGCCAGGTCGAAGTCAACATCAGCGCCCTGGCAACCAAGAGCCGTCATGACATTCCGCCCCAGGGCAGTCCCTGGCACGAATACGCCGCCTGGAACCCCACGCTCTTCAGATTCTTCCCGCACAAGCTCATCGCCCCCTTCATCCCGGCCGATTTCGTCGCCGCCAACCGCCAGTTGCTCCTGGCCAAGGCCCAGATCCTCCGCGAGCAGGGCCTGGGCGCCGCGTTCTGGAGCTACGAGCCCCATTTCCTGCCCGAGGCTTTCTTTGAAGCGCACCCCGGCTTGCGTGGCCCGCGCGTGGATCATCCCCGCCGCAGCCGCCGCGAGGAATTCGCCCTGTGCACGGACCTGGAGGAGAGTCGGGAGATGATCACCGCCATGGTGCGCGAGCTGGTGCACCATGTCCCGGAGTTGGGCACGTTCTATTTCAAGACCAACGACGCCGGGCCGGGCCTGTGCTGGTCGGACTGGCAGTACAGCGGCGCCAATGGCCCGGGTCACTGCCGACACGTGGACATGGGCCAGCGCGTGGCGGGCCTGCTCGAGGCGATCACCCGCGGCGCCCAGCAGGCGGGCGGCCGGCTGCGCGTGCATATGACCGGCAACTTTTCCCGCACCGAACTGCGCGCCATCGAGCGATCCCTGCCGCCCAACTGCCACGTGCGCAATTTGAGCAACGCCTCGCTGTGTTTGGGCAGCATGGTCGATGCCTGCTATCCCGTGCGCGGCATCTTCGAGCCGCTGGGCCTGCTGGCCACCTTGCAGAGCCTCAAGGACAGCCAGCCCAACGTGCTCTTCCTCGACCTGCGTTCCTATTACGACCGCGGGGGCGAGCGCCCGGAAATCGCCGAGAAGATGATCGACCTGGTCGGCGATTTTCTCGCTGCCCCGGCGTGGGGGATCATCGCCACGCTCGAACGCCTGCGCGAGCAATGTGACCACTGGGTCGGTGCGCCGCAGGGGGAGGTTCTCTTTGACGCGCTGGTGAAGCTGCACGAGGCGATGAAGTTCAAGCGGGCCGCGCTGCCGGGCCTTAGCACGATCTACGGCGGCGTTTCCCTGCGCTACATCACCCGGCCGCTGCTGTTCGATCCCGGACGCTTGTCGCCGGAGGATGAGGCTTACTTTCTGCCGCACGTGTTTAACGTCTCTCTCCAGCGGGCGCGCAACGACTACCTGGACATCCACGGCTCGCGCCTGGCGCCGGCGCCGCTGCTGCGCGACCAGGGCGATCCGCGCCTTGTCGCCGCCGACCAGGTGCGTGGCCAGCTTGAAGAGGCGGCCGGGCTGCTCGACGCGCTGGCGGACACGCCGCAGACGCTGGTGTTCCAGCACATGAGCCGGGCCATCCGCATCTACGCCAGCATTCTGCGCAGCGCCGCCAACTTCTACGCCGCCCAGGTCATCCGTGACCGGCACCCTCTCCAGTCCCTCTCCCTTCTGAGGGAGAGGTTAGGTGAGGGCGCCCAAGCCCAGTCAGATGAGGGCGCCCAAGCCCGGCCATGCGAGTCCTCGAGCTTGGCCGGGATAAGCCCTCGCGCCGCCGCCTCTGGAACCGCCACTTCCGGGGGCGACCCCGGAGCCCCCGACCTGTTGCTCTTCAACGAAATCATGCGTGACGAGTTCGACAACACCCAGGGCCTGATCGATCTGTTGCGTGACGGCGGCATGAACCTGCTCTGCCACGCCCGCGCCCCGGCCGAGGAAGACACCTTCCTCCTGGGCCAGAACCTCGTCGCCCAACTCCAGCGCAAGAAGAAACTGATGCGCAGTCATTGGCTGGACATCCAAGACTACCTGGCTACACCGATGAAATAGCGGCGCCCCCCCAGCCGCTGGAGGCTTAGCCCCCGGCATACGGCTTGACTGATCAACTAAGTGTGCTATCATGTTCAGTATATGGATAACTCACACGGCCGCGAATCATGGCGCCTCTGATTCGTCTGCAAGGAATGGTCATGAACAGTCTTGTGAGACCTTCGAACAACCGGATTGAATCACCAAGACACCAAGAACACCAAGAAAGCAAAATGAACACGAAGACACGAAGGCGCGAAGAAGATGGATCAAATAAAATCAGGAATTGCAGATAGTTATGAAAAGGGATCTTCCTTCGTGTCTTCGTGTTGATATTCTCCTGCCTCTTCTTGGTGTCCTTGGTGTCTTGGTGGTTAATCAAAGGTCTCTTGTGAAACAAGGATTGAGTTGTCCGGAATGTCAGGGTGACACGCCACTGACATGGGGGCTGACATTCGCTAAGTGCTGTGATAACAATGAGAAATCAAAAGATGACACTCGGGGGGGTAGGGGAGGGGGCTGACATGGTCCGGATATCCGGAATTGGACGATCATGGGACAAATACATCATCAATGATGATGTATATTTTAGAGTAGATGAAATTTTCCTTGACATTGGTCGCCGACTGATTCATGATTGAGCACTGGAGCCTCTGTTTGTGGTGAGGCAATGGTTTTGGTGAATCGGGCCCCGGGGGTGGAAGTCGTGGGAGGTGGGGCGATAGGTCATTTCGTGGGGACGGGATTACGTCACTGTCCGGAACACGTTTTGCATGGAGCTAGACATGGGAGACGCACGTCGCGCCTTGGCCAACTCTGAACATCAGTATTCAACCCCCACCAGGAGGATCCACATGCTTCGATCCAAGCAACTCGCAACGTGTGCAGCCTTGGTCACCTTTACCGCTTTGGGTCTGACCGCGCAAGCTGACTCCCTTCACTGGGACGGCGGTAGCGGCGTGGACTCGTTCTTTGGCACGGCCGCCAACTGGGACAATCTTGGCGCTGATCAAGCGCCGACCGCAGGCGACGATTTGTTCTTTGACGCCCGCGCGAGCGTTCCGCCACGAACACCGCTTTGGGAAGCATCCGATGCGGCCCAGAGCATTGCCGTGGACAACAGCGGCGGCTTTGTCTGGCAGTTTGCCCGCAACGGAAGTGTTAGTGCACGCAGCGTCACCATCGGCAGCGGCGGCCTGAGTGTCACCGGCGGCGGGCAAACCGACTGGAGCGCCGTGACTACCAGCGTCAATGGAGCCCAGAACTGGACGGTCGGTGCCGGTACTACGCTCAACTTCGCCAGCGGTGCCACGATTGGCGGCAACGGCAAGATCACCAAGCTCGGGACCGGCACACTGATCTTGCCCAATGCCAGCAATACCAATATTGGTGGATGGGACGTTATGGCTGGCGTCCTGGTCAATCCGCGAAGCACGCAAGGCGCTGGCGCCGCTGGCAGCCTTGTCTCGGTGTTCTCCAATGCGGTGTATGAGTCGCGCAACAATATTGGCAGTGCTAACATCAAGCTCTATGACGGATCAACGTTGCGCGGCAATGGCATCGGCGTAGGCGTCGCCAGTGGCGTATCGCTCACAGTTGATACCGCGGCTGATTCGTCGGTAACGCTCAGCACCGTTGGCGCCAACGACACTTTTGCCATCACACCGGCGGTCATTGGTGGGACTGCCAACAGCCTCGTAACCATTTCCGGTCCCGGATTGGTGCAACTGTCCAACGGTTCGTCCAACGCCACCAGTGCCGGCACCTACGCCGGTTCCTGGAGGGTTTCCAGCGGCAAGCTTCGACTCGGCGACATCAATTCTCTGGGTGTGCTGGGCGGAACACCCCGCCCGATTGAGCTAGCGGGCGGCACGGTCGTATATGCAGCCGGACCCAACTCGGCCTATGTTTTTGCCGCATCAGCCGTCAATGTCACAGCCGATAGCGGGATGTTCATTGAGCGCGGCGTGACTGCCAACACTGGCAACACGACACGTACCGCCGCCGGTCCGTTGACCGTCAACGGCTCGACGATCACTTTCAGGAATGGAACCCAAGGCATGAACGGCGCCCAGACGGCCACCCTGGCGCTGGGCGCGGTGACGCTGACGGGCAACGCGACCTTCGATATTGCCAATGGCTTATCGGCCGACAGCCAGCTTGTGCAGCTTGTGGTGAACATGAGCGGCGTAGGGCAATCCTCGGCAGGCAAGGGCATTACCAAGAGCGGCAATGGAAGGTTGAACTTGAATGCTGTCAATACGTATACAGGGGCTACCAGCGTTACCGGGGGCACGCTGCAATTCAGCAATACCGGAGGCCTGACCACCAGCAGCATCAATGTGGCCGCGGGCGCCAGTGTTCAGATGAACAATGGCGCAGCGTCGCAGACCTGGACGACCAAGGCCGACCTGTCCGGCGCCGGCACCATCCAGATGTTCAACGCCACCCAGACTCTGGCTCTGCAGGGCAGCAGCATCAGCCCAGGCGACAGTGCCGGCATCCTCAGTATCACCGGCGGTGCGGTGTCACTGGGCCTGGACGGGGCCGAGCTCTCTGCGCTTACCATCGAAGTCACCGGTACCGGCGGCGTCGCCGGTACTGACCACGATCGTCTGGAGGTCGCCAGCGCCCTTCTAGGCCTTGCCAGCACCGACCTGATCATCGACCTGTCGAGCCTGGGTCTGGCCGGCAACGACCTGATCGGCCAGACGCTCATCATCGTCACCGCCAACACCAACTTCACCAGCGTCGCCTTCGCAAGCGAAACCTTCAGCCCCGGCTGGACCGGCGACGTCAATTACAACAACGGCAACATCACCCTGACCAACCTCGTCGGCCCGATTCCCGAACCGGCCAGCTTGGCCCTGATGGGTTTGGGCGGCCTAATGTTGTGCTGGCGGCGTAGCCGGTGAGCGGCTCTTACGCCCTCTCCCTTCTGAGGGAGAGGGATGGGGTGAGGGGGTCGTGCATGACTCGATGCTAGAGCCACGCAGCAAACTTGGTCCAAAGGTCATTGACGAAATGTTGACGCGAGCAGTCCATCCATACCCTCACCCCAGCCCTCTCCCTAAGAAGGGAGAGGGGGCCAGAGGGTTTACCCTTGTAGAACTGCTGGTCGTGATCGCCATTGTGGCGCTCTTGATCGCCATCCTGCTGCCGGCGGTGCAGAATGCCCGGGCGGTGGCGCAGTCGGCCGTGTGCCTGTCCAATGAGAAGCAGATCGGCATTCTGTTCAATCTTTACGCGGCCGACAGCAAGGGCTGGATTCCGCCGGTCTTCAACCGTTACGCGCCCGGCAGTTCCTCGGCGGACGACTGGGGATGGTACAACTTCATGTGGGGCTACATGGGCGTGGCGGCCAAGGGCAATGCGCCCAAGCTGTTCTACTGCCCGTCCTTTCCAGGGACGGTCAACGTCAATCGTGGTGCCTACGCCATGAACCAGTATGTGGGGAAAGAGCCACCGCCGCTGCTGCCAAGTTGGAATAAGCCAGTTAAGCAATACCCCGCCGGCACGGACAACACTTCCCACGGCTACTACAATCTGCACGCCACCTTTCAGCCCAGCAACGTTTACCTTGCCAGCGATACCTATGCCACCGAGTATTCCATGCAGACTGACTGGGCGACCGACAGGACCATTGCGATCTGGCACTTGGAGCGTATCAACGTGCTGTATATGGACGGTGGGGCGCGGACCGAAAAAGGGCTTGCCAACGCCTTCGGCCGCTATAGTGGGGGTTACCTGCCCTGGCTCAACCGCACCAGTTACAGCACCACCTACCCGCTGCCCGAATGAGTCACCAATACCAAAATCATGATCCGCAGATGGCGCAGATTTTCGCAGATTTCCCGAGCATCATTCCCGTTCTTCATCTGCGAAAATCTGCGCCATCTGTGCCATCTGCGGATGGCTTCTTCTTGCTTCTTCTGGTTTCCATCCGCGTTCATCAGCGTCCATCCGCGGCTCATTCCTGTTTCCCAGCCGCCACGCCGCATGCATTATCGTGAACCTTCCGTGGTGAATCCGTTATCCTTTATGCCCGAACCCTTGGGGGACTGCTATGCCTCACAGTTCACTGGTGCAATCCGTCCTGCGCGGCATGGACATCGTCGATCTGGTCTCGCAATCCGAGATCGGCCTGTCTCTGCGCGATGTGTGCACTGCCCTGCGCCTCAAGCAGCCCACCGCCCACAACCTCATCCGCACGCTGGTGGCGCGGGGGTTTGTCGAGAAGACCACCTCGCCGGTGCGCTATCGCCTGGGGCCGGCGGTCACGCGCCTGGCGGGTGAACGCGCCAGCCACTCGATCACGCGGGCGGCGGCGAACGTCATGGGCCGATTCTTCCACCAGATCCGGGCGGAACTGCCGGCGCACATCGGCCCCTACGAAGAAGCAGCCGTCACCTTCGGACGCTGGATCGGCGACGAGGTCATGATGGTCCTGCGCCTGCGCCTGCATCAGCCGGGGGTGCTGGAGCGGCCGATGAAGGCGTTCAATCCATATCAGAGTGCCGCGGCACTGGTGTTCCAGGCTCACTGGACACAGGAGGAACGCAAGGCGTTCTGGCGCCGCCATCCCATGGCGGAGTTTGGCGGGCAGGTGTGGAAGTCGGAGGAGCAGTTGTTGGAGTTCCTTGGGCAGGTGCGTCAGGCGGGCTACGCGCAGCCGCCGTTCTATAAGGACGGCCAGTTCCGCGTGGCGGTGCCGGTGTTTGCCGCGGGGGGCAGGGAGGCCGGTGCTGGGACTTCCAAGGGGGGAGCTTCCGGAGGGGGCGAGTTGGTGGGGGCGCTGGGTTTGGGCGTCTGGCTGGAGTTGGACAAGGGCCAGGGCCGGCGCTTTGTCGGCGAACTGATCGAGGCCGCCAGGCAGATATCAGACGCCGCCGTGCCGCCGTCAGTGGAGGTGGCGGATGAATGACCGGATCGTCAGAGCCGCACGGCGTAAGCCTGCGGCAGATCGTCGGCGGGCTTACGCCGCGCGGCTCTAATCGATCACCTGCCCGGCGGCAGCGGCGTGCAGGTGAAGGTCAGGCGCATCTCCCTGGCGAGTTTGTCCGGCGTGAACGCGAGCCGCTGGAGCGGACGCTGGTCACGGCCTTCGTGTTCTTCCGGCCGAATCGACTCCAGGGTGAAGCGCCCGCCGCACTGGGCGGTCAGCACCGCGCCGGCCGCGTCCTTGTCCTTGCCGCCGCCGATGCGCACGCTGCGGCCGTCGGCTTCGATTGCCGCCGGCTCGTACGTGACGAACGCCTCCTGGATGGAGTTGGGTAACTCACTCAAGGCATACGTATCGGTCAGGGTAAGCACGCCCGCGGGCTCCACGCGCAGCTCGCGCCGCAGGCTCGTGAGCGTGGGATCGGCATACGCCCGGGACATGTCGATCAGGATCGACTTGGTGCGGTCGGGGGCGGGAGCCTCCGCCGCGGCATTAAGCCCCTGGACCTGAATCGTGCCCACGTACTGCGCGCCGGCCAACTGCTCCTGGCCGTTGATCAGCGGCACCGAATGCCCGCGTGATCGGCACATGAGGATGTCGTAACGCCGGGCGCTGAAGGTTCGCGACGTGTAGATCGGCGCCCCGGGATCGCAGAGGATCGCCGCGTCGCGCACCATGTAGATGAAGCTGCCGATGTCGTTGTGATTGTGCGGCACATCATTGCGGCCCGCCAGCGCCGCCAGGATCACGTCATCGCCGGCGTTGACCTTGGCGTAACCCAAGTCGGGCAGGAAGTAATCGCTGCGATCGGAAGTCGGATCATGACGTTGCCCCTCATACAGCGCCAGACTGCGGATGCTCGCCATGCGGATCAATCCGCCGGTTATCGGGACTTCCGGGGTGTCCGGGGTCACGCGGTCGACCAGGCGGAAGAGTGCCGGCAGCGCATGCAGGCGATTGATCATCAGCGCGGTTTCGGCGGCGAGGTACCCGTGATGGCAGTCCGCGAAGCTGGCGCGCTGACGGCCGCGCAGTTGCGCAGCCAGGGGGAATTCGCAGATGCGGTGCACGTGGGTGTCGTCCGCCAGATTAATCGCGCCGCCGGTGCGGTGGTGGATCGCCAGTGCCGCGCTTATGAAATGGCCAAAGCCGTATTCCCAGTAGCTGGCGCCTTCCGGGCAGCCGCCGTCGGGCGTGAAAAAGGCGATGGCGTAGTCCATGCGCCGCGCCAGCGTGTGCACGAAGGTCGCCAGCGGCTCGGGCTCGAGAATCTGGTACAGGGCCGTCTGGATCAGGTTGGCGTTGCAGACCGAGTTCCAGTTGGTATGACTGGTTTGCCAGGTGTCGGGCCTGCGCCAGTCCAGCGCGACGTTCAGCAGCCGCTGGGTGATCTCCCGCCCGATGCGCTCCTGAACGTCGGTGTCCAACTGGTTGCGGAACAGCCAGGTGTACTCGGCCAGGGTCAGCCCGAGATGGGAGGACAACAGCTCAATGTGGCGCCGCTCATGAGCCGGCAACGTCCAGGTCGATTCGCACCAGGCCCACAGCAGGTCCTGCATGTGGTCGACGCTGCCGGCGGGGTGGTCCAGCCACAGCGCCAGGGCCGCCTGTTCGGTGCGCTGCCGGCGTTGCTGCATCAGCGCCTCAAAGTGCTGACGTCGGCCGGTGCGGCGATAGTCGCGATAGTCCGAATGACGGAAGACGGGAATGGGCGCCGCAGCGTCGAGTTGCTCGGACAGTTTGTCCCACAATCCCGACGCGCGGGCGTACTGCCGCGCCCGCTCCTTCACCGCCGGGTCATCCAGTCCGGGCCAGGCGGGCCGATCCATATGAGGGGTCAGTAGGCGCTGGAGTTCCTGAACGCTGATGCGGTCGAAGATCATGGGAGTCCTAAATGCACAGCCAGGGAGCGCGGAGCGCGTGAGTGTATCAAGAATGTGTGGGGGCCCCAGCGACACCCCGCGTCACTGTTTGCCGCCTGTTCATCGCAGGGGTACACTCATTGGTCTTTAACCTCGGTGACAACCTATGGATGCTGATAAACGACACGAACTGGAAGAGAACGAACTGGCGAGCTTTCTGGTGGGCGCCAAAACGTGGTGGGCCAAGCATGGCACGCGCGTGCTGTCGGTGCTGCTGGTGATCGTGGTGGCGTGGTTTGGCTGGAACCTCTACCAGAAGCGGGCACGCGAGGCGCGCGAGACAGCGTGGAGCAACCTGGCCAATGCGACCAGCCCCGAGGCGCTTAAGCAAGCGGCGCAGTCGTATGCCGATCCGGCGTATCAGGCGATGGCGTGGCTTAAAGCAGGTGATCTGCTGCTGGGCCGGGCCATCACGCCGCCGGAAGCGCCCCCGGAAGCAGGGGCGGCGGGTACGCCGACGACGCAGCCTGCCGATCCGGCGCCGGTGAGCGATCCTGCGGCGGACCTGGATGAGGCCGAGACGCTCTATGAGAAGGTGCTGGGCAGGGCCGAGGCCGACCCGGTGTTCAAGCTCAATGCCCGGCTGGGTCTGGCGGCGATCGCCGAGACGCGCGGCCACAGCGACGAGGCGGCGCAGCAGTATGAGCTGATTCAGAAGGAGGCCGGCGAACACTACGAGGCCATTGCGCAGCAGGCCAAGGCGCGGCAGGCGCGGCTGGTAGAGTTGGCGCGGCCGGTGGTGTTCGGCGCTGAGCCGCCGCCGGAGGCGCCCAAGGGCCCCGAGGCACCGGAGGCCCCCGATGCGCCGACAGCGCCGATGACTCAGCCGATGGGGGATTGAACCACGCCTTGGGTGCGCGGTCACGAGGGGAAATCCCGGCCAAGCTCGAAGACTCGCATGGCCGGGCTTGGACTCGCATGGCCGAGCTTGCACGGTTTGGCCGGGGTTGGAAAGCATTATGTCAGGGGATGATGACACGCCTATCGACATCGAGGGCGGCGGCGATGATGTTGCGCCGGTCGAGGGCGGCGGCGACGAAGCTGCTGAAGACGAACTGGCGGCAGCGCATCGCACCTTCACTCTTCGCCGCGACCTGAACGTCCGCATCGACCGCTACCTGCACGGCCGGCTCAAGGGCATCAGCCGAAACAAGGTGCAGAAGCTCATCGACCTGGGCGGCGTGACCGTCAACGGCAAACGGCCCAAGGCCAGCACCATCGTGCGGCAGGGTGACGTGATCGACATCATCCTCCCGCCGCCGGCGATCAAGACCATCGTGCCCGAGCCGATCCCGCTGGACATCCTGTATGAAGACGAGAACGTAATCGTGATCAACAAGCAGGCGGGGCTCATCGTGCATCCGGCACGGAGCCACACCTCCGGCACGCTGGTCAACGGCCTGGCATACCACTTCAAGCAGCAGATCGAACAGCGCGGCGGCGAATGGCAGACCTGGCGCACCCGCGGATTCCGCAAGGCGGACCAGGTGGAGGGCCAAGGGCCAACCCCCGGAAGGGCCAAGGGCCAGGCAGAAGTTGGAAGTTTGAAGTCCGAAGTCCGAAGTCCGAATCAAATCCGAAATCCGATATCCGATATCCGAAATCAGGCCGTCCCCGGCCTGTCCACCGTCGGCGCCACCGACCTGCGCCCCGGCATCATCCATCGCCTGGACAAATATACCACCGGCGTCATCGTCGTGGCCAAAAGCGACGAGGCGCACTGGCAGATCGCCCGACAGTTCGAGGAGCGCACCACGCTCAAGGCCTATCTGGCAGTGGTGCACGGCAACTTCACAGAGGCCGGCGGCGTCATCAACGAACCCATCGGCAAGCATCCGACCATGCGCGAGGCCTTTGCGATTCGCCGCGACAGCTACGGCAAACAGTCCATCACGCTCTTCCGCGTGCGCGAGCAGTACGAAGGCTACTGCCTGGTGGAACTGGAGCTCAAGACGGGGCGGACGCACCAGATTCGCGTGCATCTGTCGTACCTGGGCCATCCGATCGCGGGGGACATCGTGTACGGTGGCGAGCCGATCGGGCAGCGCGAGCTGGATGAACCGCCGGTGCCGGCTGGGGGGCGCAAGTTCCTCACCTTCGCGCGGGAACGCGAGGAGGGCGTGCGCATCGAGGAACTGGCGTTGCGGCGCAGCGACCTGATTATTGCCCGGCCGGCGCTGCACGCGGCGTTTCTGCGCTTCATGCATCCCATGCGCGGCCAGGCGATGACTTTCACCGCGCCGCTGCACAGTCCGATGAGCGAGCTGGTGCGCGAGTTGCGCAAGCGGCCCAGTAAGCGCGATGATACGCCGGTGGCCAAGTCGGGCACGTGGGTGGACCTGGCGGCGCTGGCGCCGTGAGGGGCGTTTGCATTCAGAGCCGCGCGGCGTAAGCCCGCGGAGCATGAGCGGCGCAACGTCGTTCGTTCGCGGGCTTACGCCGCGCGGCTCTGAAACACTCACACGCGGATCGGCAGAATCACCACCGGGATGCCCTGGCTGTAGAACCGCCGCTGGAGCGCAAAGACCGTGTAGTTGTGCAGCAGGCGGGTAAAGAGCGTCTCCTGCGGAAAGACCAGTTGCCCGCCGAAGAACACCGCATCGGGATATTTCTCCAGGATCGTCGGCGCCAGGTTGGCCACTTCATCCACGATGTCCGTGCCGACGGAGTTGTAGCTTTCGGCGAAAAATCCCTGCTTGTTGACGAAGGCGACGTAGCGCTGCACATCGGTGGCGATGAAGTTCTTGAGGTTGTCGATTTCCTCGACGCCCTTGAAATTGCCCGCGTCCAGCACGCCTACCTGCACGAAGACGAAGTTGCGGAACACGCCCGGGAAGAGGCGGAGAATGTTGAGCATGGTGTGCAGGCCCAGGCCGTTGAATCCGTTGACCATGAGCACGGCGGTCTTGGCGGCGCGATCAGGCGCGTCGGGCGGCGGGACGCTTTGCGGCTCCATTTCGGCGGCCCTGACCAGGCCGTCCAGACGCTGGAGCAGCTTGCGCGTGTGCACGTAATGCTCGCGGATCAAAATCACTACGACGATCAATCCACCGGTGACCAGCAGCGTCACCCAGGCGCCTTCGAGGAACTTAAAAGCGGTGATCATCACCAGGATAAAGGCGCAGATCACCAGTCCGACGCCGTTGATGAGCATGCCCTTCAGCCACACTCGCCCCGCACTGCGTTCGATGGCCCAATGCTTAACCATGGCGGTTTGAGAAAGCGTGAAGGTGATAAAGACGTTAATCGAATAGAGGACCACCAGCAGTTTGACGCTGCCGCGCGTCAGGAGCATGGCGCCCAGAGCGGCGGCGGCCATGAGCAGCACGCCGTTCTGGGTGACCAGGCGGTCGGAGAAAGTGGCGAACTTGTGGGGGAACCAACGGTCCAGCGCCATGTTGACCAGCACGCGTGGCCCACCGAGGAATCCGGCCTGGGCGGCGACAAAGAGCAGCGCGGTCGAGGACATGAGCGTAAGGAAGACGAAGGTCATTCCCCAGGGCTGAGGCCAGCCGGCGGTAAAGGTCTTGACCAGCACGGAGTTCAAGGTCTGGCCCGGATCCGGCTTCACCTCGTAGAGCAGATACGCCAGCATCAGGCCGACGACGGCGATGGCCAGGGAGGCGGCCATGTAACGCATGGTGCGTTTGCCGGTGGCGACGCGCGGCTCGCGCAGGATCGGCATGCCGTTGGACACGGCCTCAATGCCGGTGAAGGTGCCGGCACCCATGGCAAAGGCACGCAACATAATCAGGAGCATGCCGAAGAATCCCGCTGAGGATGTCGCCTGTTTCAGGTCGGTCACCGTGTGTTGGGCCACTTGCGGAAGGGCGGTCACCTTGGTAATCAGCGTCGTGCCAATGATGATGGCATAGGTGAGCACGAACACCAGGAAGATCGGCACCAGCGGCGCCACGGATTCCTTGACGCCGCGCAAGTTCAGCAATGTCAGCCCCAAGAGCGCCAGCACGGCAAAGGGCAGTTTGGCGCCGTGCCAATGGGGGGGCAGGAAGCTAAAGACATAATCGGCGCCGCTGGCGACAGAGATGGTGATGGTCAGCACGTAGTCCATGACCAGGGCGCAGCCGGAAACCATCCCCGCGCTGGGGGACAGGAGCTTGGACGCGACCAAGTAGCCGCCGCCGCCGGAAGGGAAGAGTTCGATGATCTGCGAGTAACTGGCGCTGATGATCAGAACGGTCCCCGCCGCGGCCAGGGCGACGAAGATCCCCAGGTAGGGAAAATGCGTGACCGAGCCGTCGGCAGCAGTGAAGGTGAGTGCCTTGAAGGCTTCTTCGGGGCCGTAACACGAGGACGACAGGCCGTCAGCGCCAAGGCCGACCCAGGCGAAAAAGGCGATCAGGGACAGGTTATGAAAGATTTGCTTGTCAAAAGGGTTGCGCGCCCCGCCGATGAGCAGGGTCTTGAGGCGCTGATACAGCGATGGCGTGGGGTCTGGACTCATGGCATGCGCCGCGGCTAGGCGGAACGACGCATGGTAGCAAAATGAAGTGGAGGGTGGAGAGTGGAGGGTGCAAAGCGCAGACTACGAAGCGCCGCGGCTTTGCCGCGTTCTGCCACTCTCCACTCTCCCCCCTTCACTTTGCACTATTCCTTCACGTCCTGCGGGAACTTGACGCGAAGCTTGTCGAGCTTGGGCAATGCCTGCTGCTGGATGTAAGGATTGTCGGGGTTCCGGCGGGCGTAGTCCTGATGGTACGCCTCGGCCGGCCAGAACTTGGTCAGCGGCTCGACCGTCGTCACGATGGGCTTGGCGTGCGCCGCGTCTTGCTTGAGTTTGGCGATGTACCCCTGGGCCGCCTGCTTCTGCTCCTGGTTCGCATAGAACACCACTGAGCGATACTGCGTGCCCACGTCCGGCCCCTGGCGATTAAGCTGCGTCGGGTCGTGCGTGGCGAAAAAGACCTTGAGCAAGTCCTCGTACGATGCCACGGACGGGTCGTAAGTGATTTGGATTGCCTCGGCGTGGCCGGTCTTGCCGCTGGTGACGTAGTCGTAGGTCGGGCTGTCCACGGTGCCGCCGGTGTAGCCCGAGGTGACTTCCTTGACGCCCTTAATCTGCTCGAAGACGGCTTCGGTGCACCAGAAACAACCGCCGGCGAACACGGCCACGGCGGTGGTGTCCTGCGGGGTCGATCGGACTTGCTTCAGGTATGGATCCGCCAGCTTGTGAAGTTCGCCGACGGGCGCAAAGCTCAGCGACTCGGAGTTGACGCAATAGCGCAAGCCGGTGGGGCGGGGGCCGTCGCCAAACACGTGGCCCAGATGGGCATCGCAGCGGGTGCAGAGAATCTCCGTGCGCGTCACGCCCAGACTGTCGTCCATGTGCTCGGCGATATTCTGGGCCGCCACAGGCTGAAAGAAGCTGGGCCAGCCGGTGCCCGAGTTGAACTTGGACTGGGACGAAAACAGCGGCAGCCCGCAGCAGATGCAGGTGTAAACGCCCTGCAATTTGTTGTCGAGCAAGGTGCCGCAGAACGGCCGCTCGGTGCCCTTGCCGCGGGCGATCTTGTATTGCTCGTCGCTGAGCTGCTTGCGCCAGTCCGCATCCGACTTGACGACCTTGGGCATTTCCACCGGGCCGATAAGCTCGCCCTGATCGTTGTAAACGACGACACGCACCATGTTGGATTCCTTGGCATCGAGTAAAGAGTCGGTGGAAGACGCGTGGCGAGTCATGCTGGTCGAATCCGCTCTGGATGGTGAAGCGCTGTGCGACCCTGCGGGCGCTTCGGTGCGGTTACACGAGGTGATGGTCGCCAGGAAGGCGGCGAGCATGATAGTTGGTAATAGAATTGCTCGAATGGGCATCACGTGGCTCCCGGTAAGTATAGCGCGAGTGGCCAGCGCAAAGCCGCAAGCAGGTCATACCGTGACGACTTCGAACTGGGCGCCCATGGCTTTAAACTGGTCGAGTTGGCGCTGGCCGATGCGCAGAGTCAGGTGCACCAAGTCGTCGTGGTATTGCCGGTCCAGGACGGTGGCGCGGTTTTCCAGGAAGTTGATGGCTTTGCCCGCCGAGAGGGGCAGCGAGAGCGTCAACTCCTTCATGCCGCCGCGCGCCGCGGTGCGCACCAGTTCGACCAGCACCTCCAGCCCCCGGCCGGTGCGGGCGCTGATGGCCACCGCCTCCAGATGCTCGCGCTGGAGCACCAGCAGGTCCGCGTTATTATCCAGCTTGTCGATCTTGTTGAGCACGAGGATGCGCGGCTGCGTGTTGGCGCCGATTTCGTCCAGCACTTGGAGCACCGTCTCATGCTGCTGCCGACAACGCGGATGCGCCACGTCCAGCAGGATCAATAGAAGGTCGCTGTGCACGGCCTCCTCGAGCGTGGCGCGGAAGCTGGCGACCAGATGGTGCGGCAGATCGCGGATGAAACCGACGGTATCCGACAACATGACGCTATCGCCGTCGCCCAGTTCCCACTTGCGCGTGCGCGTCGAGAGCGTGGCAAAGAGCTTGTCATCGGCATAGGCCTGGCCCGCGGTGAGCGTGTTGAACAGCGTGCTCTTGCCCGCGTTGGTATAGCCCACCAGACCGACGGTGAAAAAGTCCAGGTTGCGGGCCGCGACTTCGCGCTCTTTGCGCCCTTGCACGACCTTAATCTCGCTGCGCAACACGCTGATCTTGCGCTGTACGATGCGGCGGTCGATTTCCAATTGTTGTTCGCCCGGCCCGCGGGTGCCTATGCCCATGGGCGACCCGCCCACGATGCGCTCCAGGTGCGACCACATGGCACGCAGACGCGGATAGGTGTATTGAAGCTGCGCCAACTCGACCTGGAGGCGTGCCTCGTGCGTCTTGGCGCGGCCGGCGAAAATGTCCAGGATCAACTCGCTGCGGTCCAGGATCTTGCAACCCACGACCTCCTCGATGTTAGCGATCTGCGAAGGCGACAGGTCGTTGTCGAAGACAACCACGTCCGCCCTGGTCGCCTTGACTCGCTCGGCCAACTCAACGACTTTGCCCTTACCTATGAAGGTCGTGCCGTCGGGCTTGGGGCGCTGCTGAAGCATCTCGTCCACGACGATGGCGTCGGCGGTATCCGCCAGGCTGCGCAGTTCGTTGAGCGGATCGTGCGGATCGGCCTGATGGCCCGGCAACAGCACCGCCGCCAGGATTGCCCGCTCGCGTGTCACCGACAGCATTTCACGATGGCCTTGTTCCATAGCTACAAGTGTAGCGGGGGAGGAAGTGGAGAGTGGAGGGTGCAGAGTGGATGGTGAATAATGAGAATCGCCGCCTGCCTTCATTCTCCACGCTTCACTCTCCACTTTTCACGCCAACTTGACGAATCCCCCGCGACAGCGTGAAATCAATGCCCAATGCCCACCCCTCCGACTGAACCTTCCGCCGGCGACGACGGCCCTAAGCCCTTCTATCGCCGCGCCCTGCTGAAAATCAGCGGCGAGGCGCTGTGCAAGCCCGGCAGCTTCGGCATCGACGGGGAGGAACTGGAAGTCATTGCCAGGGAGATCGCCGATGCCGCGCGCCTGGGCACGCAACTGGCGGTGGTGGTGGGCGGGGGCAACATCATCCGCGGGGCGCGCCTGGCGGACGAGGGCCGCATCAACCAGTCCACCGCCGACTACATGGGCATGCTGGGCACCGTCATCAACGGCCTGGCGCTGAAGGAGATGCTCGATAAGATCGGCATTCCCGCGCGGGTGCTCTCGGCGCTGCAGTTGACCGCCGTCGCCGAGCCATTCATCCGCGGCCGGGCCATTCGCCACCTGGAGAAAGGGCGGGTGGTGATTTTCGCCGCCGGCACGGGCAACCCCTATTTCACCACCGACACGGCTGCGGCGCTGCGCGCCGCGGAGATCGGCGCCGAAGTGGTGCTCAAGGCCACCAAGGTTGACGGCATCTACGACAAGGACCCCGCCCTGTATCCTGACGCCAGGCGGTTCGACAAGCTCAGCTACCAGGAAGTGATCGAGCGCCGGCTCCAGGTCATGGACCTGACCGCCTTTTCCATGTGCATGGAGCGCGGCATTCCGATCGTGGTGTTCAACATGAAGCGACCGGGCCACATCGCCCAAGTGGTCAACGGCCAGCCGCACGGCACGCGCGTTGAGTGACCGGTTCACTGGTTGGACAAGACAAGAGGCAACACGGATGAACACGAATGAACACAGATAAAGAAAAGGGATAGACAGGATGGACATGATGGGTTGTGGCGCTTTGCCTATTCCGCCATCCTGTTCATCATGTCCATCCCTGTTCCATCTTCTGCTTTTCCCATCCGTGTTCATCCGTGTTTATGCCTGTTTCCTTTTCGGATTGAAGTTTCAAGGGAGCTACCGATGGACATTGACGACATACAACTCACCGCCGAAGAATCGATGGAAAAGGCCGTCGATTACCTCAAGAGCGAGTTCAAGGGCGTGCGCACCGGGCGCGCCTCCACAGCGCTCGTGGAATTCGTGAAGATCGACTACTACGGCTCGCCGACGGACCTTCGCAGCCTGGCGCTGATCAGCGTGCCCGAGCCGACGCAGATCCTGGTCAAGCCGTTTGATCCGTCGAGCATGCAGCCGATCATCAAGGGCCTTCAGGCCTCGGGCCTGGGGCTCAATCCCATGGCCGAGGGCAAGCAGATCCGCCTGAACCTGCCGCCGTTGTCGGGCGAGCGTCGCCAGCAACTGGCCGGGTCCGTCAAGCAGATGGGCGAGCACGCCAAGGTCACGCTGCGCAACGCGCGCCGCGATGCCATCAAGCACATGGAGCAGCTTAAGAAGGATAAGAGCGTGCCGGTTTCCGAAGACGAAGTGGAACGTGCCGAGAAGGAGATGCAGGAGTTGCTCAAGAAGTACGAGGCACAGCTCGATCAGATGATCACGGCCAAGAGCAAGGAAATCATGGAGATCTGAGAAAGCCTTGTCCAGGCCCCGGTTTGCCCCTGTCTCCCGGCGCGGCGCTTGGCGGGGATGGGCTGGGAACCGGGCACGGTCCCGATGCGTCCAACCATACATACCGCCGCATCGGTCGGCGTGGCCAATCCTCTGGAGTTCGCCCATGCGCCGCCACCGCTATCTTCTGTCGCTCTCCTTCGCCGTTGCTTCTATCGCCATCATCGGGGTCGTCGTCTTGACTCACCCCGGTTGCAGCACCCGGCCGCCGGTGACGGGCACCATCCGCCACAGCGACGCGCGCAATCAGCGACTGATGGCGCTGGCGGCTGAAGAAGCCGGGGCCATCAAGGACGTTGATGCCCGGCTGACACGGCAGTTGAACTTCGCCGATCAGCAGATCAAACGCGGCTGGCCGCGAGATGCACGGGTCACCCTGACAGGTGCCGCCGGCACACTGACCAACGAGGGCAAGGCGCTCAACGACCATGCGCGCCTCAGCGGGTGGGTCAGCGTGTCGGAGTTGTCGCGCGGCGCCGGGGACGCCGAGGCCGGGCTTCGTGCCGTGGACCAGGCGGTGGGGGAACTGCGGAAGATCGCTGACGAGGCTGAGCGTTGCCAGTACGTGATGGGGCTGGCCAATGAATTGCAGTACCTCAAAGGCCCGCACGACGCAGCCGCGCTGCTGAGCGAGGCCGGCCCGTGGGCACGACAGATGGATGACGTGCCCGAGCGCCGCCGGGCGCTGATGGCGTTTGCCTCGGCGCTGTTCAACTTGGACGACTTTACCCCCGGCCAGGGCGTGCTGCGCCAGGACGACGATGCGACGTGGCGCTCCGACATGTTGCTGGCGCTGGCGACGCCGCAGGTCGACATGGGTGCTCACCGCGCCGCCGAGCCGCGGGAAATGGATGTGTCCTCCGGCAGTCTGTACTGGGGCAAGCAACTGAAATTCCAGGATGTGTTTCAGGGGCAGAGCAAGTCGCAGACGCAGGAGAAGTAGGTTTCAGAGCCGCGCGGCGTAAGCCCGCGGGATGATCCACCGCGGGCTTGCGTCGCGCGGCTCTGAACGAAAGGCCGACTTGACGCGCGCCCGGCTTTGCGGCGATGCTGGGGGCCAGGTGCATTATGGCCGGCGGGCACGTCCCCATCGCCAGAATCGTGTTTGGCTTCATTGCCGTAGCGCTGCTGCTCGTCGGCGGGTTGTTGCATTACAAAGCGCACCACCTGCTGGCTAACCTGGGGACGCAGGCCGAGTATTTGCGCCTGCCGGCGGACCTGTCGCAGCCGGGTGTGTTTCGCGGGCAGATCAACCTGGCCGGGGCGCCGGGCACGGCGACGCAGGAGTTGGCGCTGGAGATGCGGCCGGGCTTCGCCGACAATAATGTCGCCGCGCAGGCGCTGGCGAATCTCCAATTGCACGTGACGGTCAGCGACGCTTCGGGCCACGATTTCGTCGACCAGGACATCGGCGCGATGCAGTTCGCCATGTGGAGTTTCACCGGCCAGCCCACCGCCGACGGCAAGGGGCGCCGCTACTCGGTGCTGCCCCTCTACGGCACGGGCCTGGGCGCGGATCGGCTCAAGGTGGAGGTAACGAAGCCGGCGACCGGCCTGATGGGTCAGCAACAGGAACTGGTGGTGGCCCAGCAATGGGATCCCCTCGCCAGGATGCCGGGCGTGTTCACCTATGTATTGGCCATCGCCTGTTACGGGTTGGCGCTATTGATCGGCGTGATCGTGGTCATGGTCGCGCTGCTTGGGCGTCGCCAAGCACGAGGGAAAGGGCCGCCGCCATCGCCGGGGGCGGGGGCGCCAGGGACGGGGACGCCGGTTTCGTTGGCGCCGCCGGCGCCGCTGGCGGCAGCACCGCTTTCAGCGCCCGGTGCGTTGCCGCCGGGGCCGCCGCCGCCGGTGTAGATTCGCACGATGCCGCCCTGTCAGGCCAGGTCAAACAGCAGCACCTCGCCGCCGCCGTTGTCGCCGCGCAGCGTCAGCCTGGTTTCATTTTCGACCGCCGCACCATCGCCTGCGGTCAGTTTCTGACCATTAAGCAGAATCGCCCCGCGCGTCACCTGCACGTAAGCGGCTCGCCCGTCGCCCAGGTCATGCTCCACCTCTTTGCCTGCATCAAGCGAGGCCACGTAGATCGCGGCATCTTGTTGAATCGTCACGGCGCCATGTCGTCCGCTTGATGATGCGACTTCGCAGAGCCGATTATGCTTCGATTCGCTCGTAAACGCCTTCTGCTCGTAGCCCGGCGCCAGCCCCACCTGCTCCGGCTCGATCCAGACCTGAAGGAGGTGCACCGGCTCATCCAGCGACGGGTTGAACTCGCTGTGTCGCACGCCCGTACCGGCACTCATCCGCTGCACTTCGCCCACACGGATGACCGAACTGGTACCCAAACTGTCCTTATGCTCCAGCGCCCCCTCCAAAACAATGGTGACGATCTCCATGTCCTGATGTCCGTGCGTGTCAAACCCCTTTCCGCCGGCCACGCGGTCTTCATTAAGCACGCGTAAGCTGCGGAAGCCTTCGTAACGCGGGTCGTAGTACCGCCCGAAGGCAAAAGTGTGATGCGTGTCGAGCCACCCGTAGTCGAAGTGGCCGCGCGAGGCTGAAGGCCGGGGGGTGATCATGCTGCGATTCTAGGCGGGTCTTGCCCCGCCGGACCTAAGTCCGACGTGGATGCCCTGTGCACCCGCGGGCTCCCACGGGGCGGTCAAGAAGGTATGATCGCGGCGATTCGTAACACCAGGGAAAGGGGCATCACCTATGGGACTGCTACAGGAATTCAAGGAGTTCGCGGTCAAGGGCAACGTCATCGACATGGCGGTGGGCATCGTGCTGGGCGTGGCGTTCAACAAGATCGTCACCTCGCTGGTGAACGACGTGATCATGCCGCCGATCGGCATGATCATCGGCAATGTGCCGTTCAAGGACCTGCGCGTGGTGCTCAAGGAAGGAACCATCGCCCCCGGCACGACCGAACTGGCCGGCGAAGTGGCCATCCGCTACGGCGCCTTGGTCAACACCGTCATCGAGTTTGTCATTGTGGCGTTCTCCGTCTTCATGGTGGTTAAGGTGATGAACACGCTGATCAAGAAGCGTCAAGCCGAGGCGGCGAAATAGTCGCCGGCGCTGGGAGAGGGACCTGCACGCCTCCCCTATCGCGTCAGGATCGCTGTGTTCAATATTCTCCGGCCAAGTCCCGCAAACGCCCGCCGGCGGCGGCGGTGATACCCTCATTCCTGGCTGCACAACCGCCGCCGCACCCACCCGCCACTTTGGGAAAAACGCATGACCACGCATACCCAGGTTTCCAATCAGCAGAAGACCGAAGTCTGGAAAGCCTATCACGCTGGCGCGCCCACCCGCGTCCCCGTGATGCTCGGCACCAATCCGCGCGTGGTGATCCTCAATCCGGCGTTGAATCCCCAAGGCATTACCTTTGAGCAGGCGGCCCGGGATCCGCGCACGCACATCGAAATCTCGCTCCAGCACAGCCTGTACCGCCGCACGGTCGTGCACCAGTACACCGACGATCCGATGGGCCTGCCGGACATCTGGGATGTCAACCTCAACGTCTACAACGTCTACGAAGCGGCGATCTTCGGCGCGGCCATCGACTATTCGCCCAATCAGGTCCCCGACACCAATCCGCCTTTCTCCGGGGACGCCGACAGGGAAAAGGTGTTCGACGTGGACATCGAGCATCCGCTGGACAATCCGTTTATCGCCGACCGTCTGCGATTCTGGCGTGAGCTGGAAAAAATCTGTGCCGACATGGAGTTCGAGGGCCGGCCCGTGCGGCTGGCGCCGTGGGCGCTGGCGGGGACCGACGGCCCGGTCACCGTCGCCATGAACTTGCGCGGCGCCGCCTTCATGGAAGACCTGGTGCTCGAGCCCGATTACGCCGACCGCCTGATGCGCTTTGTCACCCAGGCCGCTATCCTTCGCCGCCAGGCGTTCTGGGACTACTGGGGCGACCGCATCGGCCGTGACAACGGCATCGCCGACGACTCGGTCGCGCTGATCAGCACCGAGATGTACCAGCGCATGGTGTTGCCGATCCATCGCCTCTGGTACGAGGCCGGGCCGGCAGGGTCGCGTGGCATCCACCTCTGCGGCGATGCCACACGCCATTTCCCGCTCATTCGCCGCGAACTGGACGTGACCCGGTTCGACACCGGCTTCCCTGTCGATTTCGGCCACCTGCGCGACGAGTTGGGCGACGACGTGGAAGTCTCGGGCGGGCCGCCGGTGGCGCTGCTGCTCAAAGGCACGCCCGACCAGGTCTACCAACGCACCGAGCAGATCCTCACCAGCGGCATCAAGCGGGGCGGGAAATTCATCCTGCGCGAAGGCAACAACCTGCCGCCGCTGGTGCCCGAGGCGAATCTCGAAGCCATGTATCAGGCGTGCCTGGACTACGGCGCGTATTGATGGCCCTCCTTCACGCCGGACCTGATCCCTTTCGGGGGCGAAGGTCCGGGTTTCCGGGTTTCGTTCAGAGCCGCGGGGGGGGGGGGGGGGGGGGGGGGGGG
>JBBDMX010000024.1:85861-142244 GCA_040878035.1 Phycisphaeraceae bacterium
GCCCGCGGTGGATCATCCCGCGGGCTTACGCCGCGCGGCTCTGAAGCCGGGAACTTTCCCGCTTACACCACGTCTAAACTCGCTACAGGCTCGCCCCAACGGTAGATTGAACCGCCGCTCCCTCTTTTTTCGCCGGGCGCCAGAAACCGCCGGGGGCTGGACGTCTATTCTCGTGTGACGAGTCAGTCGGTTTGCTTTATGGGTGACGCGCAGCAAAGCGAAGAGGCACCCGCGCCAGTTGAGCCGGCAGCGACTTCGATCGCCGCCATGGTGGTGCCGTTCGACTTTGAGGCAGTCATCCTGCGCCACGAGTCGCCGCTGCTGCGCTACGTGACGCACCTGCTGGCGCCGGGCCAGACTCAGCTGGGCCGGCGGGACCTTTCGGGAAGTGATTCCGCCGGCGGCGCGTCG
The DNA here is from genome assembly GCA_040878035.1 of Phycisphaeraceae bacterium. Taxonomy (GTDB): domain Bacteria; phylum Planctomycetota; class Phycisphaerae; order Phycisphaerales; family Phycisphaeraceae; genus JBBDMX01. The sequence goes on from JBBDMX010000024.1 coordinate 86,273, forward strand.
GCCACCGCCCCGGACATCGTGCAGGAAACCTTCCTGCGCCTGCATGTCCACGTGCGCAAGCACGGCCCCGACAGCATCGAGGCCCTGCCCGCCTGGCTGTCGCGCGTGGCGCATAACCTGGCGATGGATCACCTGCGCAAAGTGGTCCGCCAGCGGGCACTGCACGCCCACGCCGCCGAGGCGTTGCGGCACGACGATCGCGGCGCCGGGGGTCCGGGGGCGGGTCCGGGGGCGGGGGCTTCGCCGCCGACCGATGGGATCGAGCAGCAGGAATTGCACCAGCGTGCCCTGGCGGAACTGAACCGACTCGACGACGACCAGCGTCACCTGATCCTGCTCCGCCTGATCCAGGGCTTGACGTTCAAGGAAATCAGTCAGGTGACCGGCCTGACCATCGGCAACATCGGCTACCGCATCAACCAGGGCCTGCGGGAGATGGCGCGGCGACTAAAGGAACAGGACGCGATATGAGGGAAGTGGAGGGTGGAGAGTGGAGGGTGGAGAGTGAAAGGCGGAATACAGAAGTGAGTAGTGCTGGGATCGAAGTGCGGAATGGAACGAAGACAGCATTGGCGTTGCCAACGTGCCGCTGTCTACTGCATCCACTCTCCACCGTCCACTCTCCACTCTCCACTTTCCTTCCCCCGGAGCCCGAGCCATGACTTGCGAACAAGCTGAGATGCTGCTGGCTCAGTATCTGCTGGACCAGCTTGAGCCCCAGGAGCGAGCGGCCGTGCAGGCGCATCTGGCGCAATGCCCGGCGTGCAGCGAGAAGCTGGGCGACCTGCGCGTGGTCACCGGCCTGCTGGGTGATGCCCTGACCGCCGGTGCGGTGCCGACGCTGTCGCCCGACCGCCGCGCGCAACTGCTGGCGGCGGCGCGGGCGTCCGATTCCGCACCCTCCGAGGCACCCCAGCCTCTTGCGGGGGTTGCGGCTTCGCGCAACCCTACGACAAGCCCGATACCCCATACACCCGCCTCCCGGCCCCGTCTCCCCCGCGCCGCCCGCCGCTTCCGGGGGCGCCTGCGCTTCGAACCGATCCCGCTGGGGCCGTACCTGCGCGGCTTAGGCCCGCTGATGACGCGACCCCTGGGTTCCTACGGCCGCACCGCCGTCGCACTCGCCGCCTCGCTCGCCCTGGCCGCCGCCGGTGCCGGCATCCTGCTGCCGTCGCTGGGCACCGCCCGCCGCACCGCCCGCTCTATGAACTACATCACCTCGCTCCACGGAGAGTCTGGCGAGGGGCTCATCCTCCCCCAAGCTCGTGAGGTGCAGACGGGCATGAGCCTGGACCAACTGGCCGGCGGCGAGACGTCGCGCGATCATTTCATCGGCGGCATCACGGGCACGGGCGTCGCAGGTATCGGCGGGGGTGGCGGTGGGGGTGGAAGGGGAGGCGCGGCCGATGAATGGAAAAGGCAGGCCGAAGATCGCCAACTGTCATCCGCTGCCGACAGGCAGCAGGCGCTCGCCGACACGAATAGCGAGGATTCCGCTCGCGGCGCCGACCAGTCCGGGGTGAAGTTGGCCATGAAAGAGAACGCCCGGATTCTCGACCGCACGGTGTCGGAGGTCAACAAAGCGCTCGAGACTGTCACCAAGACTGAGTCGATTAACGTGCAGACCGAACTGGGCCACCTTGGCGAGACGGCGACCAACGCGCGCACCTCGGGCGATGCCTATGGACAGCAACCCGGCGGCGCCGGCGAGGTCACCCGATCCTACGAGGCGTCAGCCGACAACGGACGCAAGGAAGGGCGCGATCAGAATGGGAACCGCTACAACGGCATCTCCGGCGGGTTCCTCACCCTTGAGGAGTCGGCTGAGACGTTCAGGCGTGGCGCCGGCGGGAAGTCGTTGGGCGAAGCCGTGGACGCGCCAGCTAACGCAGCGCCCATGGAGCCAGGAAAATATGAGGGCGTGTCGCTGCCCGCCGGCCCTGAGCCTTCCGCTTCCGCTTCCGCTTCCGCACCGGCTATGCCCGCACCGATACCACCTCCGACAGTTACGTTCTCCCAGCAGTGGTATGGCGCCGATCTGACACCCGTTGACGCGACACCGACCCAGATGAAGGACATTGCCCGTGACGCCATCGTCGTCGACGGCCGAGTAGGCGAACTGCCACAACTGGCGTCGCGCGTGGACGGCACTGATGCAGGCCCGGCCAACGTGGGCGGGCAGAGCGCTGGCCATGGGCTTGCGTTGGGCACCGGCCTGCGGGCGCCGTCCAGTGGACCGACGCCATTGGGCGAGGTCGCCGGCAGCGAGTCGGACCGCAAGCACGCAGACGCGGAATGGCGCGGCGGAGTGGGCTGGAATGACAATCATGCCGAATTCGAAACGTCGGCCAGGATGCCCAATACCAAGTACGGCACCAGTGCGCCCGAACTCGAACTAGATCAGATCAAAACTGAAGTGAGCGTGGCGGATTCCGGCACCTTGATGTTGGGTGGGCAGCGCCAAGTGACCGACGGGCAGGTCGAAACCGGCCTCCCCGTGCTGTCTAAGATCCCACCCATCACTCGCTTCTTCACCAGCACAAGCAACGTCAAGGACGAGCGCACGCAGCTCGAGGTGAGCAAGCCGACGATTATCGTCGAGTCCGACACAGAGACACCCAATGCGCGGAGGATTTCCCTCAATGCCGGCGTGGATGTTGTCACGGAGTACACCTTCAGGGGCTTGGTACAGGAAAATGCTGACCTGAGTGGCCAATCCCTGGTACAAACCCAACGCGAAGGCCTGGCGAATCAGGAAAAGCGCGTTGAGGAGCTACTAAAGGGGGCGGCACAGCTTCGGCGAGAGGGGGATTACGAGGCGGCAACTCGTACATTGGACGATGCGTTAGCCATCGCCCCTGACAACACCGCCTCGCTGGCCATGAAGGAGATGACCGAAGACAGCCAAATGTACTTGGACAATGGCCGGATCGAGCGCCAGCGAGCCCTCGAGATTTCCAAGGGGAGCGTGGACAAGAAGGCACAGCAGGCAGAGGCGAAGAAACGACGCGAGGCGGTGGCGCAGGCCAAGGCAGTGGAGCCTAAGGAACCTTCGGCTCAGGCCCAATCCACGCCCCAACCCGCGCCGCAACCGCAGGCCCTGCCCCCCGCGTCCAACTTCAAGGCCGGGCCGGTCAATCCGTGGGCGATGACGCAGGCTGACCGCTTTTCGACGTTCGGCCTGGATGTGGACACCGCGTCGTATCGCATTGCCGCCAACTACATCGGCCAGGGCTATCGTCCGCCGCCGGCGTCGGTGCGCATGGAAGAGTACATCAACGCCTTCGATTACAACCTGCGCAAGAGCGACCCCGCCGTCGCCGCTCGCGTGTTTACCGTCGATGCCCAGGCGGCGCCATCGCCGTTTGCGCAAAGCAACGAGAACCTGACGCTGGTGAAGGTCAGCGTGCAGGGCAAGGTGATCGGCCGGGAGGGCCGCAAGCCGGCGAATCTGACGTTCGTGATCGATGCCTCGGGTTCGATGGCGGCGGCGGATCGGCTGCCGCTGGTGCAGGCGGGCATCGCGGCGATGCTTGATGAGCTTTCCCCGCAGGACCGCGTGTCGGTGGTGGCGTTCAGCTCGGGTCCAAGTCTGGTCGTCGAGGCCCAGCCGGCCGCCAACAAGGCCGCCATCATGGCGCAAGTCAACGCCATCCGCTGCCAGGGCTCGACCAATTTGGCGCAGGGCCTGGCCACCGGCTACCAGGTGGCGCAGCAGCACTTCATGGCGGGCGGGATCAACCGCGTCATGCTCTGCTCCGACGGCGTGGCGACCATCGGCCCCAGCGAAACGCAGGACCTGCTCGCCAACGCCGCCAACCAGCAGCGGCAGGGCATCACCATGACGGCCGTGGGCGTGGGCCTGGGCGCCTACAACGACGATGTGCTGGTGAACCTGGCGAACAAGGGGGACGGCAACTACGTCTTTGCCGACTCGCTCGCCGGCGCGCGGACCACCTTCCGCCAGCAGATGGCGGCCCTGCAAACGATCGCCAAGGACGCCAAGATCCAGGTCGAGTGGAACTCCGATCGCGTCCGTCGCTATCGCCTGATCGGCTATGAGAAGCGTGAGATCGCCGACCAGGACTTCCGCAACGATGCGATCGACGCCGGCGAAGTGGGAAGCGGCCAGTCGTCCACCGCGCTGTATGAAGTCGAGCTGTTGCCCGTGCCGGCCGGCACGCGCCCCGAGGCGGTGAGCAACGACCTGGGCAAGGTGTTCGTGCGCTACCGCGACCTGGACAGCGGCCAGGTCGAGGAAATTGAACAACGGCTGCACTCGGAAATCGTGCAGCAGCGTACCGCCAGCAACGACCCGCGCTTCCACCTGGCGGCGTCGGCGGCCCAGTTCGGCGAGCTGCTCCGCCGCAGTCCGCACGCCCAGAATCGGAACCTGGCGGATGTGCAGCGCGTCTTACAGGATGTGGCCAATCAACTTCCGCTGGACATCCAGGCGCGGGAGCTTCTGGAATTAGTCAAACGCGCGCAGGGACTGCCCGAAGCGCCCTAGTGCTTGGATGTTTCACCTGAAAGGTGTTTCCATGTTCAACCGGATCGCCGCTTGCGGTTTAGCGTCACTCCTGAGTCTCATCGCCGTCGCCGCCGCCCCGGCGCAACAGCACGTCCCGCCGCCGCGCATCACCGACCTGACCGTCGAGGGCGCCATCAAGGACGCCAACATCAGCTTCACGCTCAGCTTCACCGCGCAGACGTTTGAGGCCAACCAGGTGATCGGGCTGGCGTCGGGGCAGATCGTCGCCGACGCGGTGGCGCAGCCCCGGCAAGGCGCCAAGCTGGGCTACGACAAGGACAGCGGCACGTACACGATGCGCTTCGACAGCGCCGGCACGCATCAGGTCGTGGTGCAGTTCGCCGCCCGCGCTAATGTGATCGACAACGGCGCCTGGCGCGTCGCGGAGTTCGCTATTCCCGTGTCCCTCAAGCGTGAGCTGCGCGTGCTGGCGGATCGCACCGACCTGGAGGTGCAGTTCCCCGACGCCATGCGCGTCGAAAAGAGCGTGGCCGACGGCAAGCTGACGATGACGGCCCTGATGGGCCCGGGCAAGCCCTTTAGCGTGCGCTGGAAGCCCGAGGTGCCCGACCTCCAGGGCAAGCTGGTGTATTCGACCAATGCCAACGTGATCGCCACCGCTCGTGCCGGCTCGCTGCGCCTGGATGCCCTGATCGCGTATGGCATTGCCCAAGGCCGCTTGAGCGAGATGAGCTTTGTATTACCGGCAAACCTGAGCGTGACGCAGGTCCGCGGCGAGAACGTGCGGGATTGGCGCATCGTGGCGCTGGATGAGGGCGTCGGCGCCGCGGCCGCGGATGACGTGGCTGCGCCCGTTGCCGCCGATGCCAAGGCCGCGCCGGTCGATGCGAGCAAGCCGCGCCGCCTGATCGTGGCGTTGAGCCGGCCGGCCGAACGGCGCTATGGGCTACAGATTCTGGGCGAGGTTCCGCTGGATAAGTTCCCCGTCGAGATCGAGCTGCCGGTAATTCATCCCGAGGGTGGCATCCGCGCCAGCGGACAACTGGCGGTGGGCACCGATAGCGCCATTCAGTTGCTGGTCAAGCAGACGGGCGGCCTGACGCAGATTGATGCCTCGGCATTCGCCCGGGCGGTGCTGGACAACAATAACCCGCGCCCGTTACCCGGTGCGGCGGGTGCAGCCGGCGGCGGCAAGGCGTTTTTCTACAACTACGCCGCCAGTCCGTATCACATGACGCTGGGCATGGACGACATCGTGCCGTCGGTCGATGCCGCGCATCAGATCGTCGTGGCGGTGCGCGAAGACGACCTGGTGATCGAAGCGCAGATCGAGCTGGATGTGCGCGATGCGCCGATCCGCAGCGCGACGGTCGAAGTGCCGGCGGGCTACCTGGTGGCGGCAGTGGCCGGCGCGGCGGTGGATGATTACACGGTGCGGGAGATCAAGGCCGACCAAGGCGACCAGACGAAGGTGACGGGGCAGGCGCTCGATCTGCACTTCAAGCAGCCGGTGCTGGGCCGGACGCTGGTGGGATTGCGCCTGGAACTGGGCAAGGGGCCGCTGGGCGAGGCGCAGAAGATCCAGTCGTTAACCGTGCGTGGGGCGCGCAATCAGCGCGGCTACCTGGTGGTGACCATGGAGAACGGCGTGCAGATGCAGCCGCCGGTGGTGACCGAACTGCGCGAGGTGCATGTCGGCTCGGTGCCGATGAAGGTCAGCCAGGCCCAGTTCGCCTATCGCTTCCGCGAGCCCGCCTGGACGCTGGCGATCAGCGCAACCAAGCGCGACAGCGACATCCGCGTCGAGACATTCCACCTGATTTCGCTGGGCGAAGGCGTGGCCTACGGTAGCGTGGCGGTCAACTATTTCATCACCGGCTCGCCCGTGGACGAACTGTCGTTTCGCGTGGCGCCGGAGTTGCAGAACATCGAGTTCGTCGGCCTGGATGTCCGCCGCTGGACGCAGGACCCGGCCGACCCGACGCGCTGGACGGTGAAGCTTCAGCGCAAGGTGATCGGCGATTACAACCTGGGGGTAACCTTCACGCAGCGCTACGAGAAGCCGCCGGCCGCGACACCCGCCGGCAACCTGGCGCCAGGCGCGCTGCCTTCGGGCAATATCCTTGCCGGCGGCGTGGCGTGCCTGGGCGTCACCACCCAGACGGGCTACATCGTCATCGCCAGCAACGTCAATCTCGAGCTGACCGAGATCGCCCGCCAGGGCGACAGCTTGCTGGACGTCGACCGCAGTGAGATTCCCGCCAATTATCGGCTGTTGGTCAACAACCCGATGGTCAAGACGTACAAGTTCATCGGCGCCTCGCACACGGTGACGCTGGGCGTACGGACGTACGAGCAGGGGACGCTGGTGCCGATGATCGTCGAGATTGTCGCATTGGATACGACCATCAACGCCGGGGACGGGAGCTCGGGGACATCCGGGACATCCGGGGTATCCGGGACATCCGGGGTATCCGGGGCATCCGGGGTATCCGGGGCATCCGGGGTATCCGGGGGCGGTACCGAATCGCTCACCAAGATCCGTTACAAGATCAAGAACTCGTCGAGCCAGTTCCTTTCGCTGGCCGTGCCCAAGGATGCCCAGGTATGGCAAACCTGGCTGATCGAGCGCGATGCTTCGGGCCAGGAGACGCAGCGGCGCATCGCGTCGTCGTACGACAAGAGCGGCGTGTTGCTGGTGCCGCTGGACCGTAATCGCAATCCCAATAATCCGATCACGGTGGAGGTGCAACTGGGGCACAAACATGCTGAAGGCGGGGGCTGGCTGAAGCTGGCGGCGCCGGGCAGCGGCGCCAAGGCGACGTACAGCAAGTGGTCGATCCGCACGGGTGAGGGCTGGGCGCTACTGCCGGCGCGTGGCGAGATGGTGCCCGAAGGCCGCGCGGTGCAGCACGGGTCGCTGGGGCTGACCATGCGCGGCGCCGCCTGGTTGTGGGGCCGTGCGTTAGCGAGCTGGCTCGAAGGGCCTGGATGGATGCTTGCCTTTGTCGTCGCGCTCTTTGGCATCGTGCTCACGCTGGTGCTGCGCTGGCGGGCGATCATCGGCGTCGTGGTGCTGTTGACGGCGCTCTTGGCGCTGTACCTGGGCGCCAGCGCGGCCATGAGTCATGAATTCACCGAGGTCTTCAGCACGCCCGATGACCTGTCGCAGGTCACCCTCACGCACGCGCTGGACCTGGACGGCCAAAAGCCGATGCAGGTGGACGTCTACCTGGCGCCGCAGTGGCGGCAGCATGTCACATGGAGCGGCTGGCTGGCGCTGGTCGTGGCTGCGGGGCTGGTGGTGCTGGCGATCTGGAGGCGGCGGAACTGGGCGCAGGCGGCGCTGCTTGCGGCACTGGCGCTGGTGGTGCTGGCCTATGGCGCGGCCCAGTTCGAGTCGCTGACGCCCTGGCTGGGTCACGCGATGACCTGGGGTCTGCCGCTGCTGGCGGTGCTGGCGGTGGTCTTGCGCGGGTTTGTGGCGCGGCGCGGCGGTCATGAAGACCAGCCCGAGGAAGGACCGGCGCTGTCGCCGGCGCCGGCGGCCCTGATCGCGCTGTTGCTGCTGCCCCTGGCCATGACTGACCGTGCGGCGGCGGCCATGCCGTTGCTGGCGGATCGCATTGTGATCACTCGACTCGATGCCGAGCTTCAGGCCGAGGACGACAGCATGGTCGTGACCTATCGTCTGAGCATTGACGCCGAGGGGCCGGTGCGCCTGCCCCTACTGACGCAGAACGCGGCGCTACTGTCACCTGAACTCCCGGAAGCGGCGTCGCCTGACCTGGCGCTGCGGGTCAATGACGGGCAGTATCAGATCCACATCACCAAGGCCGGCAAGTACGACGTGGAGCTAAAGTTCCTCCTATCGCTTAGTGAAGCCGGCGAGGATCAGAGCCGGTCGTTCCGGCTGGTGCTACCGGCGGCGCTAACCAATCACGTGAAACTGGCCGTGCCGCGGGCGGAAATGGAGATTTTGGCTCCGACGGCGATTCGCTTCGAGCAGGAGGCCGCGGCCCAGGACGCCAGCACCGCCCAAGCGATGTTCGGCGTGGGCGAGCCGGCGCTCTTTGTCTGGCGCCCGCGCGTGCGGCAGACGCAATTGGAAAAAACGGTCTTCTTCGCCGACGTCACCAGCCTGGTTCGCTTCGACGTGGGCATGATCGAAACGCGCCATCGCATGAAGTTCCAGATCGCCCAGGGCGAGATCAAGGACATTCGTCTGACCGTGCCTGACAACGTGACGGTCACCGCGGTGGAAGGCGATCTACTGGGCGGCTGGCGCTTCGATCCCGTGACGCACGAGGTCGAGGCCCATCTGTCGCGCGGGGTGACCGGCGAGTACACGCTGTACATGATCACGCAGATCACTTCCGACCAGCTTCCGTTCGACGCGACCATCGGCACGGTGCAGGTGCGCGACGCGGCCCGGCAACAGGGCACGCTGGGGCTGGCGATCATGCCGGCGGTGCAACTGGTGATCGGCGAGCATCCGCAGGCCACCAACGTCGATGACTTTGCCCGTGACGCCGGCGCCCTGCTCAAGGGCATGCCCGGCTTCGGCGCCGCCGTGGTCCGCTGGGCCTACCGCATCGAAAAGCCCGACGACAAGGTCACGGCCCGCGTACTGGAGGTCAAACCCGAAATCCGCAGCGTGGAAAACGCCAAGTTCACCGTGGCGGATGACCGCCTGGTCTACAACGCGGAAATCGCCGTGGATATCACCAAGTCGGGCATGTTCGGCTTCGAGCTGCGGCTGCCCGAGGGTTACGACATCGACACCCTGGCTGCGAATGACGTGAGCCATTGGGATGACACGGTGGAGGACGGCCAGCGCATCGTGCAGGTGCACCTGAACAAGAAGACCATGGGGCGGATCGCGCTGCGTGTGGCGCTGTCGCATCCGATTGCCGACTTGCCCAAACAGCTCGACACCCCGCGGGTCGAGGTCGTCGGCTCGGTGAAACACACCGGGCAGATCGTCATCGGCTCGGATCGCGGGGTGCGGCTCTCGGTGGTCCAGGGCAAGCGCGACGGCGTGAGCGAGGTCAACGCGCTGGAGCTCAACATCCGCGAGCCGGGCGTGCTGGTCTTTCGCATGCTGCGGCCGGACTGGTCGCTGCCGCTACAGACCGAGGTGCTCGAGCCGCGCATCAACGTGGATGACCTGCACGTGGCGACGGTGAGCGAGGGCGTGGTGCGGCACAGCCATTACCTGCGTTATCACCTGTTTAACGCAGGCGCCAAGGTGTTTGAGGTGCAGGCGCCCGCCGGGGCCATGGGCATGGTTATTAACGGGCCCGAAGTGGCACGCGTGGAGGAAGTGCAGGGCGGCACCGGCCGCTACCGCGTCGAACTGGCGGGCAAGTGGTACGACCGGCCCTATCCGCTGACCGTGCGCTATGAGACGCAGTACGATCGCGCAACGGGCAAGATCGAGTTGCACCCGGTCAAAGCGCTGGGGGTTGATCTCCAGCGCGGCTACGTGGCAGTGCGGTCGGTCGATCGCGTGGGCTTGAAGCCGGTCATGATCAGTTCGTCGCTGCGGTCGGCCGAGTCACGCAGCGTGCCGCGCGACTATGGCGCCGGCGATCTGTCCGACGCGGTGTACTGCTATCACGGCAGCACCGCCGAGTATCAGGTCGTGCTCAACGCCGAGCGTCATAGCGCGGCGGACCTGCTGGGCGCCAACGTTGAGGAAACTCTCATCGACACGGTCGTCGCCGAGGACGGGCAGACGATCAGCCGCGTGGAAATGCGGTTGCGGGTGATCTCCAAGCGGCATCTGGAGGTCGTGTTGCCCGCCGGCGCCGAGGTGTGGTCGCTGCTGGTCGATGGCCGGGCGACGCCGCCGTCCAAACGCACCGATGCCGCCGGTGCGGAGGTGATGCTGATTCCGCTGATGCAGTCGGGCTCGGTGGATCTGCCCGTATTGGTTCATTTTGTGTATGTCACGCCCGTCGTGGCGAATTTCCGCGCCGCCAGCCAGCGTTACATCGGCCCGCGCTTCGACCTGCCCCTTCAGAATGTCAAGTGGCGGATGTACCTGCCGCCGGGGTTTGACTACGACGACTTTGCCGGCACCCTCACCCCCAATCAGCAGTCGATCTTGCGCGACGACGTATTGGTCTATGACTTGCGTAACTACGAGCAGCAGATCGCGCTGGTGAATGACATCAATCGTAAGCAGGCGCTCCAGTATCAGTACCTGGGCGCGGAATTGCAGAAAAAGGGGGATAACCGCGCCGCCAAGGCAGCTTTCGGCAATGCGTATAACTATTCATGGTCCGACCGAGCGCTGAACGAGGATGCGCGCGTGCAACTGGAGCAGTACATCCAGATGAACTCGGTGGCGGGGCTGGTCGGCTCGCGTGCCCGGCTGCGGCAGCAGGCCGAGCAGGGCGGCGGGCAAGCGGCTAATGCGCCCCAGGCGGCGCCGGAGGTGGACGAGCAACTCGACACCACCGAATTGCAGCGGATTCAGGACTCGCTATCCAAACTCGACAGCGACAACCTCACCCGCATCACCGAGCGGATCAACGCAGGACAGGTAGCGGCGGCGCCGGCGTCGTCGCAGGTGATCGTCAACATGCCGTTGCGTGGCCGGGTGGTCGAGTTCGATCGGGCCGTGCTGGTGGATAAGGACGCCGATCTGGTCGTAACGTTCACCGCTGCGCCCAGGGCGGGCGGCGCGACGACGCGCGACTGGGCCTGGGCCCTGATGCTGGTGGCGCTATTGGGCATCATCGCGGTGCTGGCGGCGGTGGCGGGCTATCGGCCGCGCCGGCCGGTGACGGGCCAAGGCCAGCCGGCAGATGAAGACGAAGCAGTTTAAGTGAACGAGGCTCTACCGGTCTCTCTCCATCCGGGCATGGGTATCCACACAACTGGCTATGTCCCCGCCCCGCAGTGGCGCAAGGATGTAGCCTCCTGGCCGCCGACCTCGAACCCAAGTGCGAACACCGGAGCCCAATAACAGCGCCGCGGCGGTAGTGCAGTCGAATGTGACGAGTACCGCCCGATAAAATCGGCCCGGCCGGCCTTCGGGGAGGGTTGGCGGGGATTGGTGGGCATTTCTGGCCGTTTCCGGACGCCCCCGGAGGCGAAAAAGGAAGTCCGTGAGGCGAGAAAGGATGTCCGTGAGGCGAGAAAGGATGTCCGTGAGCCGAAAAAGGATGTCCGTAAGGCGAGAAAGGATGTCCGTAAGCCGAGAAAGGATGTCCGTAAGCCGAGAAAGGATGTCCGTGAGGCGAGAAAGGATGTCCGTGAGCCGCGTACGGAAGTCCGTAGGCGACGCACGGACGCCCCCGCGCGGCGCAGGGATGCCCCCGAGTGGCGCTGGGCTGGCCGCGCTAATTTCAGGTGGCTACCCCAATGAGTGCCAGCGATCCTGGGCGCGTGGGGTTGTCGCGGCTTGTGGGGCCTGGGGGCATCCATTACAGTCTGCGTAATCCTCCCGGGAGCAGCCATGCCGCATCTGACCGATCAGGAAAAGGCCGACATCCTTCGCCATCTGGAGCAGGACGACTTCCGGGGGCTGCCCGATCATTACCGCTTTCTGCTCTTCGACGACAAGCGGGAGGTGGAACTGGTCTGGAACGGCAAGACCAACGAGGTCTGCAACGTCGTCTTGCCGTTTCAGACGATCGAGCACGTCGACGAGCCGCGCTTGGAGAAGAGCACGGCCGATGAGGCACTGGCCGGCGGGCTGTTCGACTCACGGGGCAGACAGCTCCGGGGGTGGACCAACAAGCTCATCTGGGGTGACAACAAGCTCATCCTCTCCAGCCTCAAGAACGGCCCCTTCCGGGGGGAGATCGAGAAACAGGGCGGCCTCAAGCTCATCTACATCGACCCGCCCTTCGACGTCGGGGCCGACTTTTCCATGGACATCGAAGTCGGCGACCCCGGAAAGGGCGACACGTTCCACAAACGCCCCAACATCCTCGAAGAAATCGCCTACCGCGACACCTGGGGCAAAGGCGCCGACTCCTTCATCGCCATGATCTACGAACGCCTCATCCTCATGCGCGACCTGCTCGCGGAGGATGGGAGTATTTATGTGCACTGCGACGGACGCGTGAACAGCCATATTCGGCTCGCGATGGATGAAGTGTTTGGACCTGACCATGCCATAAGTCAGGTTTCTTGGAAACGCTACGCCGCGCATAGTCTCGCGGTGTCAGGATTCGACGCGATAACTGATACGATTCTTTTGTATGTCCGTGACACGTCACGAATGCGATTCAATCCTCAGTTCGGCGAACTCGACGAGAGTCAAATGGAGGCGAGGTTCCCGCTCGTCGAGAATCAGACTGGAAGGCGTTATCAGCACGCTTCCTTGGAGAAGTCGTCGAACGCTAGTAGCCGAGGTGAGCAACGGAAGATCGGTGATCGCTCCGTATCAACGACACTTGGCTGGATTTGGTCGCAAGACACCTTTGATGAGCGATTGAAGAAAAATCCGAAGCTCATTCACTGGACTGGGCAGGGTCGGCCTCGGTACAAAATATACGCAGATGAGTACAAAGGCGCGCCGCTTGGGGACGTTTGGACCGACATAAACTACTTGAGCGCTGGCGACGCACAGCGACTGGGTTACCCAACACAGAAGCCGGAGGCTCTACTCGATCGCATCATCTCCGCATCCTCCAACCCCGGCGATCTCGTCGCCGACTTCTTCGCCGGCTCCGGCACGACGGCAGCCGTGGCGGAGAAACTCGGGCGGAAGTGGATCGCCACCGACCTCGGCAAGTTCGCCATCCACACCACGCGCAAGCGGATGATCGGCGTGCAGCGGCAACTGAAGGCCGACGGGAAGGACTACCGCGCGTTCGAGCTGCTCAACCTCGGCCGATACGAACGGCAGCACTATGTCGGCGTGAACCCCAACCTCCGCGAGGCCGAGCAGCAGAAGCAACTGGAGCAGAAGGAAGCGGCGTTCCTCGCGCTGATCCTCAAGGCGTATCGGGCCGAAGCGATCACCGGCTACCCCTCATTCCACGGCAAGAAGGCAGGACGATTGGTGACCGTCGGCCCGGTGAACCTGCCGGTGACCCGGCTGTTCGTCGAGGAGATCATCGTCGAGTGCCGCAAGAAGAACATCACCAAGGTGGACATCCTGGGCTTTGAGTTCGAGATGGGTTTGTTTCCCAACGTGCTGGACGAGGCGCGGGGCAAGGGCATCGACATCGCGCCCAAGTACATCCCGGCGGAGGTGTTCGACAAGCGGGCGGTGGAGAAGAACCAGGTGGTGTTCCACGACGTGAGCTTCATCGAGGTGACGCCGATCATCAAAGGCAATACGGTGGCGGTGAAGCTGACGGATTTCAGCGTTTTCTACTCGCAGGACTCGATCGCGGCGGCCGAAGCGGCGCTGGCGGATGCGAAGAAGGGCGGGAGCAAGATCGTCGTCGAGAAGGGGCAGATCGTGAAGGTGACCAAGGATGCCAAGGGGATCACGACGCGCGAGGTGCTGACCGAGAAGTGGACGGACTGGGTGGACTACTGGGCGGTGGACTTCGATTACGAGAACAAGCGGGAAATCATCCGCGTGCCAGTGGAACTGGACCCCGAGGCACAGATGAAACTGATGAAGGGAGATCAGGCGAATCTGACGACATGGGAAGAGCGTTGGACGGGCGAATACATCTTTGAGAACGAGTGGCAGAGCTTCCGCACGAAGAAAGACCGCACGCTGGAACTGACCAGCGCGACCAAGGAAGTGGAGCCGGGCAAAGGCGGGCGGCGCAAGATCGCGGTCAAGGTAGTGGACATCTTCGGCAATGACACCATGACCATCGTGGACGTGACGGTGGGTAATGGGAAGAAGGGCAAGAAGTGAGGGGTGGACCATTTGGTTGAGGTCAACGAGATGGTCGCAAACGGGCGGTTAAATCCCCTCGAATTCGATGGGATTAAACCGCAACGCATCGGGATTGTTCATGCCGTAATCAGCCCCCGGGCCCGTACTCCTGACCCCAACGGGGGCACATTCACCAGCCCAGGGCGAAGCCCTGGGAACTGGGGCCGTGAAGGAATCGAGCCCTGAAAGGGCGAAACTGCATGTCGGAGGTTAGCCATGCCCCAATCCCTCGCCAAAGTGTTGCTGCACCTGGTCTTCAGCACCAAGCATCGTCAACCGTTCCTGGAATCCGCTTCGGTTCGGCCGGCGCTCAATGCCTATGTCGTGGGGATTCTGGCCAATCTGGATTGTCCGTCCTTGATCGCCAACTGCGTCCAGGACCACATCCACGTTCTTTTCAGGTTGTCACGAACTGTTTCCATCGCCGCTGTGGTGGAGGAGGTCAAGAAAAGCTCTTCCGCATGGCTCAAGACGCAGGATGTCGGCCTGAGAAACTTCTATTGGCAGTCCGGTTACGCGGCTTTTTCGGTCAGTCAATCGAGCGTGTCGCAAGTGACGCGGTACATCGCCGGGCAAGAAGAGCATCATCGACGCCTTTCGTTCCAGGAGGAGTTGAGACTGCTTTTCAGGAAACACGAGGTCGAGTTTGACGAGCGGTACGTATGGGATTGATGGATGAAGGCTGGTCGCGCCCATTCAGGGCTTGAATGGTTTGGCGACCTTGCAACCCAGGGCTGCGCCCTGGGCTGGTGAATGCGACCCCGTTGGGGTCCGGAAGCGGTTCGCGAGTCTGAAAGGAAACAAGCCATGGCGCTGCACAAGGACTTCCCCGAATCGCCGCACGCGATCCTCGATCCATCCATCCGCTGGTTCCCGGCGGATGAGGCCTTGCGCGACTCGACAATGGACAAACTCATGCCGCCGCTGGTGCCTGCGCTGCGGCGGAAGGTCAAGGAGTTCCGCGATAGCGGGTATGTCGGCGCCACCGCGACGAGCAAGACGCTTCTCAATTGGTGGTTCAACACGCCGCACCTGATCGATCAGGCCGATGGCAGCGCCCCCGGAAGCACGACGGAGTTCCAATACTTCTTCGCCCAGCGCGAGGCGATGGAGACGATCATCTATCTCGTGGATGTCGTCGGGGTCAAAGACAAGTTCGACCTGATGCGGTTCGACGGGTCGGGCGCGGTGTCGGCGGGGATGTTCGACGAAAGCTGGCGGCGGTTCGTGGTGAAGATGGCGACGGGCAGCGGCAAGACCAAGGTGCTGAGCATGGCGCTGGCGTGGAGCTTCTTCCACAAGCTGTACGAGCCGGAATCGACGCTGGCGCGGAACTTCCTGGTGATCGCGCCGAACATCATCGTCCTCGACCGCATTTACAAGGACTTTCAGGACCTGCGCATCTTCTTTCAGGACCCGGTGCTGCCGGACAATGGGATTGACGGGCAGAATTGGCGGGATGACTTTCAACTGACGCTGCACCTGCAGGATAATGTGCGGGTGACGCGCCCGACCGGCAATATCTTCCTGACGAACATCCATCGGGTGTATGCGGGTAATGAGTCGATCCCCTCGCCGGACGACGACGACACGAGGGATTATTTCCTGGGCAAGCGCCCCACCGGCGCCACCACCGACAGCAAGGTGGACCTGGGGATGATCGTGCGGGATATCGATGAGTTGATGGTGCTGAATGATGAAGCGCACCACATCCACGACAAGAAGCTGGCGTGGTTCAAGAGCATCGAGGATATTCACAACAAGCTTAAGCAGAAGGACGATCAGCTAGCGCTGCAGATTGATGTGACCGCGACGCCCAAGCACGACAACGGCGCGATGTTCGTGCAGACGATCACGGATTATCCGCTGGTAGAGGCGATCAGTCAGAACGTGGTGAAGCACCCCGTGCTGCCGGACGCGCCCAGCCGGGCGAAGCTTCAGGAGCGCAAGTCGATCAAGTACACCGAGAAATATACGGATTACATCGACCTGGGTGTGGTCGAATGGCGCAAGACGTACGAGGAACACCAGAAGCTGGGGAAGAAGGCCGTGCTGTTCGTGATGACCGACGACACGAAGAATTGCGACGAGGTCGCGGAATATCTGGAGGGGCATTACCCCGACCTGAAGGACGCCGTGCTGGTGATCCACACCAAGAGCAACGGCGAGATTTCCGAGGCGAGCAGCGGAAAGGCGAAGGAGGAACTGGAAGAACTGCGCAAGCAGGCGAACACGATCGACGAGGCGGACAGCCCGTACAAGGCGATTGTATCGGTGATGATGCTCAAAGAGGGGTGGGATGTACGCAACGTCACGACGATTGTCGGCCTGCGCGCCTACGCCGCCAAGAGCAACATCCTGCCTGAGCAGACGCTGGGGCGCGGGTTGCGGAAGATGTATCCGGGCGGAGTCCCGGAGCAGGTGAGCGTGATCGGCACCGACGCGTTCATGGATTTCGTCGAGTCGATTCAGGCCGAGGGCGTGGTGCTCGAACGCAAGGCGATGGGTGAGGGCACCAAACCCAAGGCCCCGCTGGTGGTCGAAGTGGACGAGCAGAACGAGAAGAAGAATCTGGACGAATTGGACATCGAGATTCCCATTCTGACCCCGCGGGTTTACCGGGAATACAAGAGCCTGGCTGACCTTGACATCGCGGCGATGCCGCATCAGGCGGTGATTTATCAGAGCTTCAGCGAAGACGAGCAGCGGGAGATCGTGTTCAAGGACATCACGACGGGAGCAGTGACGCATACGACCGTACTGGACACAGCCGGCGTCGCGGATTATCGCAGTGTGATGGGGTACTTCACTATGACGGTGATGAAGGACCTGCGGCTGGTGAGCGGGTACGACGTGCTGTACGGCAAGGTGAAGGCGTTCGTACAGACGCAGTTGTTCGGGCAAACGGTGGACATGGAACACCCCAACACGATCCGCAATCTGTCCGAGCTTGCCGCCACCAAGACACTGATCGAGACGTTCAAGAAGGCGATCAATGACCTGACTGTGCAGGACAAGGGCGATGCGCGGATTCGCGACACGATCAAACTGCGGCAGGTTCGACCCTTCATCGCGAAGGACCAAGGCTATCTGGTCCCGAAGAAAAGCGTTTTCAACCGGATCATCGGCGACAGTGGTTTCGAGTTGGCGTTCGCACAGTTTCTTGAGGAGTGCGAGGATGTCATGTCTTACGTCAAGAACTACTTGGCCGTAGGCTTCAGGCTCGATTATGTGAAGGCGGACGGCGACATCTCGAATTACTACCCGGACTTCGTGGTGAAACTGCCGGGGAACAATGTCGTGGTTGTCGAAACTAAGGGGCAGCAGGACGTGGATGTTGAGCCGAAGTTGCAGCGCTTGAAGCAGTGGTGCCAGGACGTCAACAGTGCCGCGTCGGGCGTCAGGTACGACTATGTGTACGTGGATGAGGAATCGTTCAAGAAGTATGCGCCCAAGAGTTTCGCATCGCTGCTTACGTCCTTCCGCCAGTTCAAGTAGCGTCTCGCTGATCGTGATAAGTCAGAGGTACCCCGTTGACGGTGCCGCGGCTTGCCGGGGCGATTATCGACTTAACCCCCCGCAAGAAAATCTTTGCAAGTTTCTCAAGCCGCACGATGTTCATACCGATTGCTCCGAATATGCGGGGCGGCATCGGCATGTTGCCGGGGTTTGACTCCGCGGGACTCCATTTATTAGGGACGGAAAACGGGCCATTAGTGATTAGCCGGTGTGCCGAGCGAAAGTGCCCGAAGTCTGTGGCGTTCCTGCACTCCCATCGCTTCTGTTGCCCCTGCCGGGGCAGGTTCTTATAACACATCCCTTTCCACGGGTTCCGCTGCGCTTCACCCGTGGCTACATTCTGGCACCCCTTGCGGGGTGGAGAGGGGGCCATCCGGTTTCATCTCGCGCAACACGACCCGGCGGCGGGCTTGGCGGCCGTCGGGGCGGTGCGGTTCCAAGGCATCTTGGCCAGGAGCATGGCCAGGGGGCAGAGGCCGGTGAGGCCGGCCATGAGCAGGCCGCAGGCGAAGAAACCCGAGAAGAGCAGCCAACCCAGGTTGAGCGTATACGCCAGGATCAGGCCGGTCAGGACGCCCAGGCCGATGACGACGAAGGCCTGTCGTTGCACGGCGAACATGGTGGGGCCGGTCGAGTCGCGCAGGACGGGCAGGCCGGCGTTGGTCCAGGCGGTGATGCCGCCGCGGAGTTGGTAGACCGTCTGGCCGGTGGCGGCGGCGATGCGCCCGGCGGCTTGTTGCGAACGAGCGCCCGAGAGGCAGTGCAGCACCAGCTTGCGGCCGGCCAGGTTGGGCAGGCGCGATGGTTCAAGTGCCGACAGCGGCATCAGGCACGCCCCGGCGATGCGCTGCGACGAATGCTCGCGGACCTCACGAACATCCACCAGGTAGGCTTCGCCGTTCTGGAGCCACTGACTAAGCGTGGTGGCGTCGATCAGCAGCGTGTCACTGTTGCCGGTGCTGGCGGCGGGGGTTGTGGGTTCGAGCGTTGCGGTGGTCATCTTCAAACCTTTTCAGGAGGGTTGCGGGGCAGGAGGCGTTGCTGCACCCGTGGCAACAACATTATTGGTGACAGCGACAGGCGAAACTCGGCCCTGGTAAATCATCCAGTAGACGACGGGAATGACGACAAGCGTGAAGGCCGTGGAGACGAAGAGACCGAAGATCAATGCCCACGCCAGGCCGGAGAAGATCGGATCGAGGGTGATCGGGATGGCGGCGAGCATGGAGGTGCCGGCGGTGAGGAAGATGGGGCGGAAGCGGACCGCGCCGGAGTCGAGGATCGCCTGCCGCAACGTTTGGCCTTCCGCCACCGCGGCATGGATGAAATCGATGAGCAGAATCGCATTGCGCACGGCGATGCCCGACAGCGCGATCATGCCGATCATGGCGGTGGCGGTGAAGAAGACGGGGGTGCCGAACCCGCCCACGGGCTGGTTGGACCACAGATTGAGCAGCCAGAAGCCGGGCATGATGCCGATGACGGTCAGCGGAATGGAGATCATGAGGACCAGGGGCATGAAGTAGCTGCCGGTTTCCCACACGAGCAGGAGATAGATGCCCAGGCACGCGGCGGCGAAGGCGATGCCCAGGTCGCGGAAGGCATCGACGGTGATCTTCCACTCGCCTTCGCCAGTCCAGTTGATGTCGAAGCCGACGGGGATGTGGCTGCCGCCGGGGCGAAGGTCGCCCATGGCCGAGAGCACCGCTTCGGCGGGTGGCCGGCCGGCCATCTCGGCGCTGACGTAGACCACCGGCCGCATGTTCTTGTGATAGACGGTCTGCTGGTGCGGCGCATTGGCGAAGTCACCCAGCTCGCCGATCTGCACCATGCTGGCGGGTGTTGCCAGGTACAGGCTCGACAGCGCCAGCGTGTCGTTGCGTTGCGCGTGCGGCAGACGGACGTTGATGGGCAGCGGATAGACCAGGTCGGGCCGATGCAGCCAGGTGATGTCGTTGCCCGCCACCGCCATGGAGAGAGCCTGAGCAATGGCCTGTTGGCTCAAGCCCGCCAGGGCCGCCTTTTCCCGGTCGATGTCGAAGGCGAGGCGCGGCGGCTGGGCTTCGATGGTGCTATCGAGGTCCACCACGCCGAGTTCATGGCCGAGGCGCCCTTGCACCAGTTGAGCGACATTCTGAAGCTCCGTGTAGTCGTGATACGGCTGACCATACACCTCGACAACCAGCGTCTGGAGCACGGGCGGGCCTGGCGGCGCCTCGACGATGCTGATGTTGGCGCCGTATTGGCGGGCGATCGCGCCCAGCCCGTCGCGCAGGCGCAGGCCGATGGCGTGGCTCTGCTGCTCCCGGCTGCGCTTGGGCAACAGGTTGACGCGGATGTCGCCGACGTTGGCGGCCTGGCGCAGGTAGTAGTGGCGCACCATGCCGTTAAAGTCCATCGGACTGGCCGTGCCGACGTAGGTGCTCACATCGGTCACCTCGGCTACGCCCTGCAAGTAGGTGGCCAAGGCTGTCACCGCCGCATCGGTGCGCTCCAGCGTGGTGCCTTCGGGCATGTCCACGACGACTTGCAGCTCGTTCTTGTTGTCGAAGGGCAGCATCTTGAGCGGCACGCGCCCGGTCAGCGCCAGCAGGCATGAGCCGACGAAGAGCAGCGCCATGGCGATCAGCATGGTCCACGCCGCCAGGCGCGAGCGCAGCAGGGGTTGTACGGTGGCGGCATAGATGCGATAGGTCCACGTGCGATGCAGGTCGTAGGCTTGGCCTTCGTCGGCGTGCCCGGGCTTGTTCGCTTCGCCCTTGAGCACGTGATACGCCATCCACGGCGTGACCGTGAACGCCACGACCAGGCTCATGATCATCGCCAGCGGAACGTTGAGCGCCATCGGCCGCATGTACGGCCCCATCATGCCGGTGATGAAGAACATGGGCACGAAGCTGATGATCACCGCCAGCGTCGCCAGGATGATGGGTGGACGCACTTCATTGATGGCGGTGAGCACGGCCTGCAGCGGCTTTTCCTTGCGCATCTTGAAGTGGCGATGAATATTCTCCACGTCCACGATCGGGTCGTCCACCACCAGACCCAAGGCGAGGATCAACGCAAAGAGCGTGACGCGGTTGATCGTGTAGCCGGCGAGATAGTTGACCAGGAGCGTGAGGGCGAAGGTGATGGGTACGGCGGTGGCCACTACCAGGCCTTCGCGCCAGCCCATGACCAGAGCCAGCAGAGCGACGACAATGATGATGGCGACGATGAGCGATTCGACGAGTTCGTTGACTTTGTGGTTGGCGGTTTCGCCGTAGTTTCGGGTGATGCGGTAGTGGACGCCGTCGGGCAGCAGCGTCGGGGCCATCGCGGCGAGTTCGGCTTCGATATCGCGTGCGACCCAGACGGCGTTGGTGCCCTTCTTCTTGGCGACGGCGACGGTGACGGCGGGGTGAAGCTGGCCGGGTAATCGCGCGTGGCTTTTCAGGTCCCTCTCCCTTCTGAGGGAGAGGTTAGGTGAGGGTGGTTGTGATAGATCGGATGTGTCAAGATTGTCGATGGCTGCCTGGGTATGCCGATCACCCTCACCCCAGCCCTCTCCCTCAGAAGGGAGAGGGGGTAAGAGCGGCGCCCCGCGCCCATCAGCCGCCGCGCCGAAGCCGAACTGCGTGAACGTTCGCACCTCGGATGCGGTCAACTCGACATCAGCCACATCGCGCAGGTAGATCGGCCGGCCGTCCTCCACGCCCACCACCAGGTCGCGCACCTGCTGTGCATCGGACAGCGCCACGCCGGCATCGACGGTGATCTGGCGATCCTGTTTCCGCAAATCACCGGCGGGAAGCACCACATTGGCGCCGCGCAAGGCCCGCTCCAGGTCGGCAAACGACAGGCGATGCCCCGCCAAGCGCTCGGCGTCCACCGCCACGCGCACCTGCCGCGGCCGGCCACCGATGATATACGTCCGCCCGGCATTGGCGACGCGCTGGAGACGA
Source organism: Phycisphaeraceae bacterium (assembly GCA_040878035.1). Taxonomy (GTDB): domain Bacteria; phylum Planctomycetota; class Phycisphaerae; order Phycisphaerales; family Phycisphaeraceae; genus JBBDMX01. The sequence continues at coordinate 108,096 of JBBDMX010000024.1, forward strand.
AGCTCCAACTCCTCGGCGATCTGCCGCAGCTCAACGTCGCTGTAGCGCGCATCGTCGGCATACAGAGCCACCGAGACGATCGGCACGTCATCGATTTCGACAGGCTTGACCACCCATCCCGCCACGCTCGGCGGCACCGCGTCCTGGTTCATCGACAGCTTGTTGTAGAGCTTGACCAGGCTCGCTTCGCGGTCCTCGCCGACGTAGAAGCGCACGGTGACCACGGCCCGATCCGGCTGGCTCATCGAGTAGACGTACTCGACGCCATCAATCTGAAAGAGCATCTTCTCCAGCGGCGTGGCGACTTGTCGCTCGATCTCGCGGGCGCTGGCGCCGGGCACCTGGACATGGATGTCGGCCATGGGCACGACGATCTGCGGCTCTTCCTCGCGTGGGGTGACCAGCAGCGCCACCATGCCCGCCAGCAGCGCCAGAGCGATGAGCATGGCCGAGAGGTTGCCGTGCAGGAACACCGCGACGATGCGCTGCACCAGGCCCTGGGGCGCAGGGTCGAGCGGCGATGGATTGTGGGGTGCGTGTTGGCTCATGGTGCTTGCTGTGCGTTCTGTTTCTCAGCCGCTTGCGGCTTCGCGCCGGTATTCGTTTAGCCCGAGACCTGCCGCAGGTTGCTCAGTTGCGCGAAGCCGCAAGCGGCTGAACGTTCATTCGCGAGGGTACTCCGTCAGGATGCGTTCGCCCGGTGTCAGACCAGCGAGGATCTCCACTCTGTCGTCGCGAACGAGTCCGGTGCGCACCATGCGGCGTGCCAGCGTGCCGCCTTGGTCTTGCGATGCATCAGCCGGCGTCTGGAGAACGGTCACCATGGTCAGTTGCCCGACTTGCTGGACCGCCGCGCGTGGTACGAAGATGCGCTGCGCGTTGCCTTGCGGGATCACCAAGCGGCCGAACATGCCGCTGTAGACGCCCGGCGGGCAGGGGCCGCGCACCTTGACGATCATGGCGCGGCTGGCGGGCGAGGCCTCGGGCACAATCTCGCTGATGTGGCCGGTGCAGGCCAGCTTCAGCGCATCGAGGCTGACACCCACTGGATCGCCGACTTTCAGTCCGACCGCCACCCGTTCAGGCACCGACGCTACCAGTTGGAGTTGGCCTTCGAGTTTGACCAGCGTCTGCCCCGGCCGGGCCATGTCGCCTTTCTTCACGTAGTGGTCGATCACGATGCCGGTGATGGGCGAACGGAGCGTGGCGAATTCCTGTTGGGTCTGCGCCTCGGCGATGGTCTCCTGATGCACGCGCGCCTGGGCCGCAGCCACGTCCAGGGCTCGTTGCGCATCGTCCACCTCGCGGGCGGTGGCGGCGCCTTGTGTGCGGAGTTGCTGGAGCTTGGTGTGGTCGCTTTGGGCCTGACGTTGCTGCGCCTCGGCCGCCTGGAGTTGGGCGCGGGCCTGTGCCAGGCGCGCCTCCAGGTCGGAACGGTCCAACTCGATCAGGACGTCGCCGGCTCCGACCTTCTGTCCGGGCGTGACGAGCACCTGCTGCACCTGGGCCATGATGCGGGCGCTGACCGAGGTTTCGTCGATGGCCTGCACGCTGCCGACGGTGGTGACGGTTTCGGGCTCGAGCGTCGCCTCGACGGTCAAGACCTTGGCGCCAGCGGGCACGGCGCGGTAAGCCGGCGACTGGCCCGGCGCCACCTTGGCGGCAAACCAGCCGCTCAGATACGCGATCACCAGCACCAGCGCCACGAGCGAGCCGGTCCAGATCAATGCCTGCTTGATGATGCGAATGGCTTTCATGCCGGAGTCTCCGTAGCGGTGCTAGCGAGTGACGGCCGGTTGCGCCGGCAGGGCGTGGCTGTGCAGGTGCATGCCGCCGGTAAGAGTCTGCACATCGGCAAAGCCGTGCTGCATGAGGATGCGCGTGGCGTAGTACGAGCGTTGTCCGGCGCGGCAGACGGTGACCACGGGCCGATTGCGGTCCAGTTCGTCCAGCCGGCTGCGCAGTTCGTCAAGTGGAATCCAGATCGCGCCGTCGAGGTGGCCGGCGTCCCATTCCTTGCTCGTGCGCACGTCGAGTATCTGTGTGCTGTCAGGCAACTCGGCCAGTTGTGCCGGCGAGACGAACGGGGAGGTGCCGCGCAGGTCGTTTTCCGCGGTGAAGCCCGCCAGGTGCACCGGGTCCTTGGCGGAACTGAACGGCGGCGCGTAGGCCAGGTCCAACGTGGTCAGGTCTTCCACCGTGGCGCCAAAGCGAATGGCGGTGGCGAGAATGTCGATGCGCTTGTCCACCCCATGACCGCCGACGATCTGGGCGCCCAGCACCTTGTGCGACGTCGGCTCGTAGAGCAGCTTGACCAACATCTCCTGAGCGCCGGGGTAGTAGCCTGCGTGGTCGTTGGCGGGCACCCAAACGGTGCGGACATGCCCTTGCATCATCGCCACGCAGCGCATGTTGCAGCCGGTGACCGCCGCCACCTTGTCGAACACGCGCACGATAGCGGTGCCCAGCACCGGAGGCATGGGCGCCGCGTGATCCGTCGCGGCATGCTCGCCGGCGATGCGCCCGGCACGATTGGCCGGGCCTGCCAGCGGAATGCGCATGGGCAAATCCGCCACCGCATGGGTGTACTCCACCGCATCGCCCACAGCGTAGATGTCAGCATCGCTGGTTTGCATGACCTCATTGACGCGAATGCCGCCGGCCTTGCCCAGCTCAAGGCCGGCTTCCTCTGCCAGCTTTACATTGGGCCGCACGCCGATCGACAGCATGACGAAGTCGGCATCCAAGCGTTCGCCGTTCTTGAGTACGACGCGGCGCACCTTGCCGTCCTCCATCTCCAGCGCCGCCAGGCCGTTGCCCAGGTGCAGTTCCACGCCGTGATGCTCCAGTTCCTCCTTGACCAGATGCGCCATCTCGGGATCCAAGGGCGGCAGCACCTGGTCGAGCAACTCGACCAGGGCGAGGCGCATGCCCCGGCGATGAAGCATTTCCACCATTTCCAGGCCGATGAATCCGCCGCCGACGACCACGGCCCGCTTGCCGGCGGCGCCGTCGAGGAACTGCTTGATGGCGTCGGTGTCGGCGAGGTTGCGCAGGGTGAAAACGTTGGGCGCATTAACGCCCTCGATGGGTGGGACGATTGGCGAAGCGCCGGGCGCGAGAACGAGCTTGTCGTAGACCTGCTCATATTCCCGGCCCTTGTCGCGATCGAGAATGCGCAGGGTCTTGCGGGGCCGGTCGATCGAGAGCACGTGCTGGCGCGTGCGCACATCGATGTTGAACCACCCGCGGAATTTCTCCGGCGTGGCGACGAGCAGCTTGTCGCGATTGGTGATCTCGCCGCCGACGTAATAGGGCAACCCGCAGTTGGCGAAGGACACGTGCTCGTCCTTTTCCACGAGGATGATGTGGGCGTGCTCGTTCATGCGGCGGGCGCGGGCCGCGGCGCTGGCGCCGCCGGCGACGCCGCCGACGATGACGATGGTGCGGGAGTCAATGCGGGAGGGTGTGTGGATCATGGCGAACCTTGTCTATGACTATAAGGCCGTATTATCCGGAGTTCATCGCGGGTGGAAGCTCGCCAACCAATACCGGGTATCCGGTGTTCATCCGGTTCCGCAGCCGTGTTTGCGGATGCAGTTAATCATGTTGATCGCATTGGGGTTGGCGACGCGGTAGTAGGCGGTGCGCCCGTCGCGTTGCACCTCGACGATGCCGTGGGCGCGCATGTTGCTTAAGTGCTGGCTGACGGCATTGGGCGCCAGGTCCAGTTCATCCGCCAGCTCGCCGACGCTCAGTCGGCCGGTCATGAGGAGTTCGACCATGCGCAGGCGGTGGGGGTGCGCCAGCACGCGCAGGACGTAGGCCGCCTGCTCCAGGACGTTCATGGGAATGGGGGCGGGGGTGGTAGCCATCGTTACTCAATATATCATGCTATTCTGATATGTCAAGGCACCGTGCCGCGCTCCCATGGTTTACCCGGGTGGCTGTCGGCCGGCGTGGCGGCCGCGCTGGACCAGAGCCCGAAACAGACGCCAAAGACGACTGCCGGTACCGGCGGCCTCCGCCTGGGGATTCCCCGCAGTCTTCATCGGCGATACTGCCGCCGCGGCATTCCCGGCATCCAGGGTGTCCGGGGCACCCGCGCCATCCATCACGCCAAGCTCCGTCGTGACCTTCTGCCCCGACTGGAGATTGAACCCGCAGTTGATGCACAGCACCGCACGAGGCGCGATGTGGTTGCCGCATTTGGGGCAGCGATTGGCGGCGTTGGCAGCCTTGCCCGCCGCGACGCCCCCCGATGCGCCGGCCAATTCATAGGCGTCGATCCCGCCGCCGCCATCCTCACTGGCGTGCGCATCTCCCGTCGGGATGCGCAGCTTCTGGCCGCATTTGCAGATCACCTTGCGCCCGGCGAGTTCGGCCCTGATGCGATACTTGCGCCCACAGGACGGGCAGGTGAGATAAGCTTCGGACTCCTGGGCCATGCTTGCTCCTTCACGCTTCCACAATCGCCCCTCCGCCGACCGCGGTGATCGTTTACCATAATAGTCGGGCGCCGGTGGCGGCAGAGACAAATCGTGAGTGCCATGAGGGTGGTTGACGAGCGCAACAATTCGACATCGGCGCCGTCGCGGTCAGATGACAAGCCCGATGCGCCGCCGCATCGGCCCATCGTCCGTCTGGTCGACGTCTACAAGTCCTTCGGCCCGCTCAAGGTCCTGGCGGGTGTCAGCCTGGACATCCTGCCCGGCCAGACCACCGTCATCATGGGTCCCAGCGGCGCCGGCAAGAGCGTGCTGCTCAAGCACATCGCCGGCCTGCTCAAACCGGACCGCGGCCAGGTCTGGTTCCACGATCAACGCATCGATAATCTGCGCCAGCGTGAACTGATCGATGTCCGCAAACGCATGGGCTTCCTGTTTCAGATGGGCGCCCTGTTCGACTCCATGAACGTGCTGGACAACATCTGCTTTCCGCTCCTGGAGCACACGCGAATGAAGCTGGAAGAGCGGCGGCAGCGCTGCGATGCGGTCTTGCGCATGGTGGGGCTGGCGGGCATCGAGAAGAAGATGCCCGGCGACCTGTCGGGCGGCCAGAAAAAACGCGTCGCCCTGGCGCGGGCCGTCGTGCTCGAACCCCAGGTCGTGCTCTTCGATGAGCCGACCACCGGCCTGGACCCCATCCGTGCCGATGTCATCAACGAGTTGATCATCGCCATGGGCCAGCAACTGGGCATCACCAACATCGTGGTCACGCACGACATCGCCAGCGCCAATAAGATTGCCCACCGCATGGTCATGCTCTACGATGCCAAGATCATCGCCGACGGTGATTCACAGGCGTTTGCGCAGTCGGATAACGACCTGGTGCAGCGTTTCATCAAGGGGCAGGCCGAGCAGTCTGACCTCGACCACATCCGGGAAGGTTTCGCCAAGACAGCGCCGGTGCTGGTGCCCGACAGCGGGGGGAACGCAAAACCATGAAAGAGCAATCACGCAACTTCATTGTCGGCCTGACCACCCTGGCCGGCTGCATCGGCCTGGCGTTCCTGCTGGTGCTCTTTGGCTATCTGCCCGGATGGGTCCGCGGCGGGTATCAGATCCAGGTCGTGCTCAAGGACGCCAGCGGACTCAACGACGGCAGCCGCGTACGCCTCAACGGCATCGCCATCGGCGTCGTCAAGTCCGTCCAACTCCAGGTCAATGACCGGGGCATCGGCGTCGTCGCCCTGGCCACCATCGACCATCAGTTCGACATCCCGCGCGGCGCCGTCGCCACGGTGGACCGCTCGATCCTGGGCGGCAGCCCCACCCTGGCGTTCTATGCCACCGGCATCGATCCCCAGGCGCCCGACTACCAGCAGCGCATGCAACCGCTGCCCAAGGACGGCTCGGCGACGATCGTCGCCTCCGAGCAGTCCATGATGGATCAGTTCACCAGCCAGATTCAGGCCACCCTGGCGGGGCCCGCCAAGAGTCTCCAGTCCGCCGCCGACGATTTTAAGAACCTCAGCGCCGAGTGGACGGAGGTGGGCAAGAACGTCCGCCTGCTCACCGAGCCGCGCGATATCCAGGCCGTCAACCGCGGCGAAATTCAGGGCAACCTGACCACCACGCTGGCACGTGCCGACCAGCGCCTCAAGGAGTTGCAGGTCAGCGTCGACGCCTTCAACCAGATCATTGGCGATCGCGAGTTGATCGAGAATATGCGCAAGACCGCCGCCAACGCCGCCCAGTTCACCGACCACCTCAACACCACCGCGGAAAAGGTGGACGGCTTCATCGATCAGACCCAGGCCGATCTAGGCACCTTGACCAAGCAGTACGTCAAGGTGGCCAGCGACATGTCCGGCGCGATCGGCTCGATGCGGCAGGCGATTGACCAGGCCCGCCAGGGCGACGGCACGGTGGGCAAGCTCATCAACGACCCGGCCCTGTACAACAACCTCAACGACGCAGCCCAGCGCCTCAACGCCGCCCTGACCGAGTTCAAGCTGCTGATGCAGAAGTTCCAGAAGGAAGGCCTGCCGGTGAAGTTCTGATTGCGCTCTTCAGGCCCCTAAGGGCCGCGATCCCTCAGCCCAGCCCAACGGGCTGGGAATGGGTGGTGGATTCATATTCAGCCCCAACGGGGCGCGACAGGCCGGTGGTCCGTCATTGGTGAATGGCAGTAATCGTCGCATCAGAGGCCATCGGTTACGCGGTCCTTCAGGCCGCAAGCAAACATGGCAATATCCGTTCCCAGCCCGTTGGGCTGGGCTGAGGGATCGCGGCCCTTCGGGCCTGAGCGCGATCCCAGAAAATCCATCACGGCGGAAGGCATATGTGTGAAAGCGGAACGTCAGACCTACGCATGGAACCTTACGGTGGTTGGTGCGTCGAACCATGACAGGGTAGTTGATAACCACCAAGCTCATGGAGACCCATCATGCAATCCAAGCTTCCAGCCGTCGCCTTCGCGTTGGTTTTGACGCTGACGCTCATCCTGTCGCTGTCGGGGCAGGAGAACACCGCACCGGCGGCAGGGCAACGGGGGCCGGTGCGCGCGGTCGTCCCCGTCTCCGCCGCCCAAGCCCTGCCTCTCGCCGCGCCCGACCCGGCGCCCGCCCCGGCCAAACCCATCGTCCAGATCGCGATCCTGCTCGACACCTCCGGCTCGATGGATGGCCTGATCCATCAGGCCCGCACCCAGCTCTGGGCCATCGTCAACCAGTTCGCCCTCGCCCGCCAGAACGGCCAGCGGCCCGACCTCCAGGTGGCGCTCTACCAGTACGGCACGCCCAGCGTCGGCGACAACGAAATCAGGCAGATCAGCGATTTCACCTCCGACCTGGACAAGGTCAGCGAACTGCTCTTTGCCCTCAGGACCAACGGCGGCGACGAGTATTGCGGCGCGGTGATCCAGCACGCCGGCGCCAACCTCACTTGGAACGACAGCAGCAAGGTTTACAAAGCCATCTTCATCGCCGGCAACGAGCCGTTTTCGCAGGGGCCGGTGGACTACCGCATGGCGTGCAAGGAGGCGATCGCCAAGGGCATCATCGTCAACACGATCCACTGCGGCGACGAGCAGACGGGCTTCAACACAGGCTGGAAGGACGGCGCGATGCTGACCGACGGCTCGTTCATGACCATCGACCACAACGCTGCGGTGGTGCATTTTGAGGCGCCGCAGGACAAGGAGATCGCCGAGCTTAGCAGCAAGCTCAATGAGACCTATGTGGCCTACGGCGCGGAGGGCGAGAAGGCGGCCCAGCGTCAGAAGGAGCAGGACGCCAACGCTGCGCAGGCATCACCCAGCACCGAGTTGTTGCGTGCCGTCACCAAGGCCGGCGGCAACTACCAGAACAGCAAGTGGGACTTGGTCGACGCGGTCAAGGATGGCAAGAGCATCGCGGACATTCCCGCTCAAGAGCTTCCCGAAGAGATGCGCAAGATGAGCGTGGAGGAGCGTAAGGCCTACGTGGAGAAAATGCTCGTCCAACGCGAGGAGCTTCAGAAGAAAATCAAGGAGTTAGACAAGCAACGCCAGGCGCATATCGCCGAGCAGGTCAAGCAGCAGGCCCAGCCGGGCGCCAAGACGCTCCAGGATGCAGTGATTGATGCGGTGCAATCACAAGCCGCCAAGCAGGGGTATGAGTTCAAGAAGGAGGGGGAGGAGCAGACGCCGTGAGTGATCGGCCCCCTCTCCCCCGGGGAGAGGGCTGGGGTGAGGGGAGTTAGGAACGACGATGTCGTGAGCAGCAGAAGGTCATCACTATGCCATCAGCGTTCACGCACCGCGCTCCTTCCTGGCTCCCCTCACCCGGCCTCCCAAAGCGTCGGCTACCCTCTCCCAAAGGGAGAGGGTGGCGTGATCCGCTGCCGCGCGTATGGTAAAACTATGGCATGCCCCCGACGATGCCGAACATCGACACGCGCATCGCCGAGACCGTGCGGCACTACTGGGGCTACGACAGCCTGCGGCCGCTCCAGGCCGAGGCGATCCGCGCCGGGCTCAACCAGCACGATTCGCTGGTGGTGATGCCCACCGGCGGGGGCAAGTCGCTTTGCTACCAGGTGCCGCCCATCATCGCGCAGCGCACCGACATCGTCGTGTCGCCGTTGATCTCGCTGATGAAGGATCAGGTCGATGGCCTGCGGCAGTGCGGGTATCCGGCGGCGGCGCTGCACTCGGGGCTGACCGCCGGCGAACGTCGCGACCTGGAACGCGGCCTGACGCAGGGGCAGTACCGCCTGGTCTTCGTGGCGCCCGAGCGGCTGGTGACGTCGTGGTTCCTCGATGTCGTGCAGCGCTTGGAGGTGCGCAGCTTTGCCGTGGATGAGGCGCATTGCATCAGCCAGTGGGGCCACGATTTCCGCCCTGAGTACCGGCAACTGGCGATCCTCAAGGATCGCTTTCCCGGCGCCAGCGTGCACGCTTTCACCGCCACCGCCACGCCACGCGTGCGCGAGGACATCGTCGAGCAGTTGCGGCTCCAATCGCCGGCCGTACTGGTGGGGCGGTTCGACCGCGCCAATCTCGTCTATCGCATTCTGCCCCTGGTCGATCTGTACGGGCAGATGATCGAGGTGTTGCGGCGTCACACGGACGAGGCGGCGATCGTGTACTGCATCAGCCGCAAGGACACCGAAAGCGCCGCCCACTTTCTTCAGGCCAACGGTTTCAAGGCGGCGTTTTATCACGCCGGCATGGATGCTGGCGACCGCCGCCGCGTGCAGGACGATTTCGCTCAGGAGCGGGTCAACGTCGTAGTCGCGACTGTCGCCTTCGGTATGGGCATCGACCGCAGCAATGTGCGCTGCGTGATCCATGCCGCCATGCCCAAGTCGATCGAGGCGTACCAACAGGAAACCGGCCGAGCCGGCCGCGATGGCCTGGAGGCGCAATGCGTGCTGTTCTACTCCGCCTCGGATTACATGCGCTGGGAAGGGCTCATTCGGCGCAGCGCCGCGTTGGCGGACGATCCAGAGCAGGCCATGGCGCCGCAGATGCAGTTGCTCGATCAGATTCGCCGACTGTGCAATGCCATGCGTTGCCGGCACTGCGCCCTGTCGGAATACTTCGGCCAGGCGTATGACAAGCCCAACTGCGGCGCCTGCGACGTGTGCCTGGGTGAAGTCGAAGGCGTCGCCGACGCCACCGTCACGGCGCAGAAGATCCTTTCCGCGGTGGCACGCACCGGGCAGAATTTCGGCGTCGGCTACGTCGTCGATGTGCTCCAGGGCGCTGCGACCCAGCAGATTCTGCGCTTTGGCCATCAGGCCCTGTCGGTCTACGGCCTGCTGGAGGATATGCCCAAGAAGACGCTGATGGCGATGGTCTATCAGCTTCTCGACGCCGGGCTGCTGTCGCGTACCGAGGGCGATCGGCCGATGCTCAAACTCAACGCCCAGTCCCTTGAGGTGCTGCGCGGCCAGCGCGACGTGCAGTTGCTTCAGCCCAAGAAGACGGCACGCAAACGCTCCCGCGCGGAGGAGGTGGATTGGGAGGGCGTCGATCGCGGCCTGTTCGATGCCCTGCGGCAGTGGCGGCGAAAGATCGCCGACGAGCGCAGCGTGCCGCCCTTTGTCATTCTCAGCGACGCCATTTTGCGCGACCTGGCCAGCGCTCGTCCTTCGTCGCTCGGAGGCCTGCGAACCATCAAGGGCATCGGTGATAAGAAGCTGGCGGACCTGGGCGACATGCTGCTGGAGGTCATGGTTACGCATTGTCAGCAGCATGGGCTGGCGATGGATGTGGGCGGCGCGGAGCGCTATGTCACGCCGCGCGAGTCGCGGACGCCTAACGCGGCCAAGGGCCAGGCGATGGCGATGCTCGCCAGCGGCGCCAGCGTTGAAGAGGTGATGCAGCACACTGGCCGGGCCGCCAGCACGGTGTACGGCTACCTGGCGGAGCACATCCAGACGGCTCGGCCGGACGACATCAGCGCCTGGGTTGATGACGCCACGTATCAGCGTGTCGCCGATGCCGCGCGCGACGCCACGACGCCGGGCCTGCGGCCGATCTTCGACAAGCTCGAAGGTCAGGTGAGCTTCGAGGCGATCCGGCTGGTCATGACGCACATGATCGCGCAAGGCGAGTGATTGGAGAAGTGAAAAGTGAAAAGTTGAAGGTGAAAAGTGAAGAGGGTTCAAGCGGCCTTCCTGCCTTTTGACTTTTCACTTTTCACATTTCACTTCTTATACAATGCACCCCATGAAATACGTCATCATTATCGCCGATGGAGCGGCGGATCATCCGCTGGATGAGCTGGACGGCCGGACGCCGTTTGAAGCCGCCAAGAAGCCGCATACCGATCGCCTGGCGCAACAGGGTCGGCTAGGCACCGCCGCCACCACGCCGGCGGGCATGCCCTGTGGTTCGGACGTCTGCTCGATGTCGCTCCTGGGCTACGACCCGCGCAAGTATCACAAGGGCCGGGCCCCGCTCGAGGCCGCCGCGCTGGGCATCGACATTGATTCGACCGACTGGATCTTCCGCGTCAACCTCGTGACGGTGATCGAGGGCAAGATGCAGGACCACTCGGCCGGTCACATCTCCAGCGACGAGGGCCGGCGGCTGCTGGCGGATTTCGCGCAGCGGATCGAGATGCCCAACATGGCGCTGTATCCGGGCGTGAGCTATCGCAACATCATGGTGGATACGTCGGGCAGGCTTGGTACGAACACTTCCGGTGGCGCCTCCGCTGCGGCACGGGACTGGTCGGAGCTGCGCACGACGCCGCCGCACGACATCCCCGGCGAGCCGATGCGCAAGCATCTGCCGGTAGGGGGCCGGCACGCTGAGCTGCTACAGATGATGATCGCCCAGAGCGAGGTCTTCTTCGCCGATCATGAGATCAACCTGACGCGCAAGGAACTGGGCGAGTTGCCGGCGACGCACGTCTGGCCGTGGGGCCAGGGGCAGAAACCGCAGATTCCCACCTTCGAGTCGCGCTTCGGCCTCAAGGGCGCGATGATTACCGCCGTCGATCTGCTGGCGGGCATCGCATCATTCATCGGCTGGGACCGCCTGGATGTGCCCGGGCAGACCAGCTACCACGACACCGACTACGCGGCCGCGGGTCAGCATGCCCTGGCGGCGCTGGAGAAGTACGACATCGTGTGTGTGCACATCGAGGCGCCCGATGAAGCCAGCCACGCCGGTGATGCCCACACCAAGGTCGCCGCCATCGAGGCGATCGACCAGCACGTGGTCGGGCCGATTCACACGGCACTGGAGCAACGCTACCGCGACGTGCACGACACCGGCCGCGAGGGTCCGGGCTATCGCATTCTCTACCTGCCCGACCATTACACGGCCGTGGGTACGCGCAAGCACGACGCCACGCCGGTGCCGTTTGTCGTCTGTGGCAGCAAGATTCACAACGTCGTCAGACGCCCGCTGACCGAGCGCGATGCCAACGAGTCTGATCTGCACGTGAAGTTCGGCCACGAGCTGATGGAGTATTTCCTTTTCAGCGGATTGCTCTAGCGAGCCGGGCCGTTTCGCGAGATCCTTATTCACAGCAGGCGCACCACAATCACGAGGATGTCGTACACCGCATGCGTGCCCGCGGCGATGCCGATGCCGCGCAACACGTACACGCACGCCAGGTACACGCCCGCTGCGGTGTAGAGAAAGAACGGCGTCCAGGCGAAATCGCGGTTGCCCGAGAAGTGATAGAGCGCAAAAGCGACCGAGGAGATCGCGATGGCCGCCAGCGAGCCCCAGATGTCCGGCACCGCCAGCACGTCCACGAGCAGGAAATGCAGCAGGGCGATGGCCACCAGACGAAAGAGCAGCTCTTCATAAATGCCCGCGCCGATGGCGAACACCGCCTGGGCCTGCCATGGCGATACCTGCCCCGCCCCCAGCGTCAACTGTAGCCCATCGATCGCATACGCCGCCGGCGCCGGATGACGCGACATCACGCTCATGAAAAACAACAGCGGCACCGCCAGCGCCGCCGACTCGATCAGCATGATCAGATACAGCTTGGGTTCCAGCTCCCAGCGATCCTTGCGGGCGATGTGCCAACCCACCAGCGCCGCCACCACGATCAGGCCCGGCAGCAGAAATCCGCTGACGCCAAACCACTGGAAAAATCCCAGCAGCCACAACCGCGCCTGGATGTACAGGGTCGTGCCGTGCTGATAGTCGGTCGCATAGATCAGCGTGCCCACTTCGTAGAGCACCACCAGCGGCAACAGGAAAAACAACGACTGAAGCGGCAACTGCGACCGCCCGAAGTAGTCGTCGGGTAACAGACTCCGGCGGTGGGGGCGTCTGCGAGGCATGAAGGAGAAATTTCGGATTTCGGATTTCGAATGTCGGATTTGATTCTGACTTCGCACTTCGAACTTCGCACTTCGTCCTTCTCTAGAGCTGCATCACTGCGTGGAAGTTAGTGCAGTCGAGCTTCTGCCGGCCCTTTAAAAAGGTTAACTCCATCAGCACGGTGATGCCCACGGTGTGGCCCCCCAGGTCGTTGATCAAGTCGCAGCAGGCCCGCATCGTGCCGCCGGTCGCCAGCACATCGTCCACGATCAGCACGCGCTGGCCCTTGTCGATGGCGTCGGCGTGAATCTCCAGCCGGTCCTTGCCGTACTCCAGGTCGTACTCCATGCTGCGTGTCCGCCAGGGCAGCTTCTTAGGCTTGCGGATGGGCACGAACCCGGCCGACAGCGCCTGGGCAATGGCCGTGCCGAAGATGAAGCCCCGGCTCTCGGCGCCGGCGACGATCTGCACGTTCTTGCCGCGGAACGGGTTGACCATCAGTTCCACCGCCATGGCCAGCGCCTGCGGATCGCGCAAGAGGGGGGTGATGTCCTTGAAGACCACGCCCGGTTTGGGCCAGTCAGGAATATCGCGAATCAGCGTGCCGAGGTCCATGCGGTGTCCTTCTATCATGGGGGATGACGGATGCTAAGCCGCAAGCGGCGTGGGAATGAAGCCGCTTGCGGTTTAGCATCCGGGGGCCAAGGTTTTACCATGAATGCGACGGTTTGCCGATAGCACAGTTCGGACTTCTCTTTTTCACGATTGTAAACGCATGGATGCATTCATCATTCACGGCGGCAAACGGCTTCGCGGCCGGGTGCGCGTACATGGCTCCAAAAACGCCTGCCTGCCCCTGATGGCGGCGGCCCTGCTCACCGACGAGCCGGTCATCATCCGCGATGTCCCCGACCTCTCGGACATTCGCAACATGGCCAAACTGCTGGGCACGCTGGGCTGCCAGGCCGAGTTTGCCCACGAAAACGGCCTCAACGTCGTGCGCCTGCACGTGACCGACCCCTCGGGCGTCATGGCGCACTACGACATCGTGCGCACCATGCGTGCCGGCATCTGCGTGCTGGGTCCGCTGGTCGCCCGCCGCGGCAAGGCCCAAGTCTCCATGCCCGGCGGCTGCGCCATCGGCGACAGGCCGGTCGATCTGCACCTGCGCGGCTTGGCGGGCCTGGCGGCCAAAATCACCTTGGACGAAGGCTACATCACCGCCGAGGCCCCCGGCGGCAAGCAGCGCCGACTCGTGGGCAACCGCATCTTCATGGGCGGCCCCTTCGGCTCCACCGTCCTGGGTACCGACAACGTCATGTGCGCCGCCGTACTGGCCGAGGGCATCACCATCATCGAGTGCGCCGCCTGCGAGCCGGAGGTCGTCGATCTGGCCAACATGCTCAATGCCATGGGCGCCAAGATCAGCGGCGCCGGCGGACCACGCATCGTCATCGAAGGCGTCGAAAAGCTCCACGGCGTCGATTACACCGTCATGCCCGACCGCATCGAGGCCGGCACCTACATCATGGCCTCCGCCATCACCAATGGCGAAGTGATCCTGGAAAATTGCCCCACCGACTCACTCACCGCCGTCCTGGACCGCCTCAATGAAGTTGGGATCGAAGTAGAATCGATCCCCGAAACCAAAGAAGGCGCCGCGTCTTCTCCCCTACGAAGCGCCGGCCTTCAGGCCGTCCCCTCTTCCCCCGGAAACCCCATCAACCTCCTCCAGGAACACCTGCGCGAAACCGTTCGCGTCTCCTCCTCCCGACGCCTCCAACCCGTCCAGGTCGTCACCCAACCCCACCCCGGCTTTCCCACCGACGTCCAAGCCCAACTCATGGCACTTCTGTGCCTGGCGGACGGCAACTCCATCATTACCGAGAAAATCTTCCCCGACCGATTCCTCCACGTGGCCGAACTCCTCCGCATGGGCGCCCGGCTGATGCGCAACGGCCCCAGCGTCCTGGTCACCGGCGTCCACCAACTCGTCGGCGCCCCGGTCATGGCCAGCGACCTGCGCGCCTCGGCCGGACTGGTCCTGGCGGGCCTGGCCGCCAAGGGCGCCACCACCATCCACCGCGTCTACCACCTGGACCGCGGCTACGAACGCATGGAACTGACCCTCCAGAGCCTCGGGGCCGACATCCAGCGCGTGGATGAGAAAGCCGTGTAGCCCAAGAACACTCCAGCAGGAAGAGGTAACACGGACGAACACGAATGAACACGAATGGAAGGCAGAAGAAGGAACAGGGCCTGGCCCCTGTCCCTTCCCCATCCGTGTTCATCCCTGTTACCTCTTCCTGTGACTGGTTCTCGCGTTCATCCGCGGCTACTTTTCCGATATGATGATCTGCATGGCCACGCCCATCGACCCCGACCTTCTGGACCTGCTGGTCTGCCCGCTAACCCGTTCGCCGCTCAAGCAGGAGGGCGATGAACTGGTCGCCACCGTGGGCGGGCTGCGCTACCCCATCCGCGAGGGCATCCCCGTCATGCTCGTGGAGGAAGCAAAGATGCCGCCCGGCATCGCCAATCTGGACGAGTTCAAGCAGAAGTTCGCCGACATGATCGCCACGTAAGCTGTTCCGGCTGCATGCGGCTTGGCGCTGATGCATGATGATCCCGGGCCCGCCGCGTGTCCCACCGCTGCGCGAAGCCGCAAGCGGCTAAGCCCGCTCAGCGCGGCTTGACTTTGCCCATAACGCGGTTATCATGTTCAATGTATGAATAACTCATTACATAGGTCAGTTCATCTGTTGACGCCCATGCGAACTAGCGGCTTGGCCGCAAGTGCAGCCCCTGACATTGTCATTATCTTGCTAACTGAAGTCCAAACAATGTACACCAAATAGATTACAAGTGACGGATCGAATCGTCCGGAATGTCAGTCTGACACGCCACTGACATGGGGGCTGACATTTCGTAACTTCCGGAGTGACAAGGAGAAATCAAAAGATGACACTGGGGGTGGAGGGGAGGGGGGCTGACACGTGTCCAGATATCCGATTTTCATCCACAAAGAGCCCGGCGAACCCCGACACCTACCAGCGCTACGACTGATGAGCCTTGACCCCGACAACCTCGACCTGTGGCGCCAATGGCGCGACGCGGTGGCCACACCCGCCATCGACGCGGCTATCGGCGCCCTGTACGCCGACCTGGACTCGGCGGTGCAGGCACGCGGGCCGACCTGTTGGTCCAGCGGCAAGTGCTGTCACTTCGACGCCTACGGCCACCGGCTCTACGTCACCGGCCTGGAGATCGCCTGGGTGCTGCGCCAGGTCGAGAGCGTTGCCGAGAAAACGGAGGCGTCGCCGGCTGGCGCCCTGAGCCTGCGACTGTATGCGCGCAGCCCGGCTGCGTGCCTACCAGGCATGGCGGAGGCGGGTATTCCCCAGGGCCGGAGGCCCGAAACAGTGAGTAGCTTGGGGCGTAAGCCCCAAGACAAACCAGCCCCCATCGTCTTGAGTCCCGGAGGGACGGCACATCGCACCGCATGTGCCGCCCCTCCGGGACTCAAGTCGTCGGGAGATGCTCCGATCTCGGGGCTTACGCCCCGAGCTACTCATTGTGACGAGCCTCCGGCTCTCCGGAAGGCTCCAACCGATTCAGCTCCGGTTGCCGGGGCAGATTCCCCGGACGGCTGTGTCTTCCAGGTCGATCGTCTCTGCGGCATACATGCCATGCGGCCGATGGGTTGCCGGATCTTCTTCTGTCAGGAGGGGACGCAGGCGTGGCAGCAGGAGTTGTATGAGACGTTTCTGACGCGGTTACGCGGCTTGCATGATGAGCACGGCCTGCCGTATCGCTACATGGAGTGGCGTGCCGGGCTTGCCGAGGCTTGTGGGCCTCTTGCCCCCTCTCCCCTGGGGAGAGGGCTGGGGTGAGGGGATCCAGGAACGACAATGGCGCGATCATCAGAATCGCGTCCGGAGACCATCGGCTTTCACACTCAGCGCTCCTCCCCGGCTCCCCTCACCCGGCCTCGCGGACTCGGCCACCCTCTCCCCGGGGGAGAGGGGATTAGGTCAGCATCTCCACAACCTCGCGCGGATGCGCCACGATCGCATCCGCTCCCGCTTCCAGGAGTTCGGTTTGCTGGCGAAACCCCCACAACGCGCCGACGGTGAACATGCCCGCGGCCTTGCCGGTGAGCATGTCCACGCGCGTGTCGCCCAGGTAAAGCCAGTGTGCCGGCGGCACGGCAAGCCGGTCGGCGATCGCCAGGGCGCCGGCGGGGTCGGGCTTGAGCGGACCATCCGGCTCGTGCCCCAGCACGGCGTCGAAGCGCCACCGGCCCAGCACGCGCTGCACCGCCAGCAGCGTCGCCGGGTGCGGCTTATTCGACAGCACCGCCGTCTTGAGTCCGCGGCGACGACATTCATCCAGCAGTTCGGCAATGCCGGGGTACGGGGCGGTGTGGTCCAACCCATGTTCGAGCTGGAATGCCTTGAACAGCGCCAACCCGCGCGTCGCCAACTCCCCATGCTCGGGCCCCAGAGCATGCTCAACCAGCCAGGGCGCGCCCTGCCCGGCCAGGTGGCGGTAGCGATCCACCGGCAGCGTGGGCAGACCCAGCGTGGCCAGCATATGGTTGCCGCCGCCGGCGATATCACGCAACGTATCGGCCAGGGTGCCGTCAAGGTCGAACATGAGAGCGTCGAAGTGATGGGGCATGGGGGTAGTGTAATGTCAGAGCCGCGCGGCGTAGGATCAGAGCCGCAAGGGGTAAGCCTGCGGACGCTCGACCGCGGGCTTACGCCGCGCGGCTCTGACCAGACTGACCGCGGGCTTACGCCGCGCGGCTCTGACCAGATTGACCTTTGCATCCCGCCGCGCCGTGGGGGTATGATGCCCGCTGGGGTATCGCTTATCACACGGAATGAGGGTCCAACCCGTATGGATGAGAAGAAGCTGGCGGGCATCGCTGCGGCCATGGGGCGCATTCCGCAGGGGTTGTTCGTCCTGACGGCCCGACATGAGGACCGGCGGACGGGCATCCTGGTCAGTTGGGTGCAGCAGGTATGTTTCTCGCCGCCGATGGTCGCGGTGAGCGTCGCCAAGGGCCGGCCCATCATGCCGCTCATCAGCGAGTCGCGTGCCTTTGGCCTGTGCCAGTTGTACGAGGGTGAGCGGACGATTTTCCGCAAGTTCGCCTCCGGCACGCCGGACAATGAAGACCCGTTTCTGGGGCTGGAACTGCTGCCGGACACTTACGCCCACGTGCCGGTTCTGGCCGGGTCGATGTCGTACATGGCCTGCGAAGTGGTGCGCCATGTGGACGCCGACGGCGACCACGACATGTTCATCGGGGCCGTGCGCACCGGCAACTATCTCCAGGGCATCCCGCACGTACATCTGCGCGACAGCGGCCTGCGGTATTAACCACCAAGACACCAGGGACACCAAGAAGAATGGGAATGAACACGAAGACACGAAGACACGAAGGGGAATGAGAAAAGCGTAGCCGCAAGCGGCCAAAGCACTGGAAATCATGAATCAGGAAAATTATGTCTTCTTCGTGCCTTCGTGTTCATTCCTTCTTCTTTTTCTTCTTGGTGTCCTTGGTGTCTTGGTGGTTCAATTCGTCTGTTGAAACGTACCCCAATCGAATTTCGCCATGTCAGCCTCAGTAATTCCCATCGCGATTGACGACCCGGTGAACGCCGCGATTCTGCGGGTGTCGGAGGATCGTATTGCCGGCTTTCACGTTCGGCCGTTTGAGCAGATCAGCCGGTTGTCGGGTATTGAGTTGCCGATGGTGCTCGAGCGGATCGCGGCGATGCTGGCGGGGGGGACGATCCGGCGTGTGCGGCAGACACTGTTGACCACCAGCCTGGCGCCGGGGTCGCTGGTGGCCTGGCAGGTGCCCGACGAGCGGCTGACAACCGCCTTCGACTGGATGTTCCAGCGCGACCCGTTTTCCGGGCACGTGGTGATCCGCACCACGGACTCGGCGACGGCCGGGAGCCGCTATCGCTTGTGGACAACGCTCAAGGTGCCGCAAGGCTACTCGATGGACAAGCACTGCCGGCTGCTGATGCGCCAGACGGGGGCGGAGCACTACCGGCTGATGCCGGCGCGGAAGCTCTTTGCCCTGGGCGTGGGCCACCTGCGCCGCCGCGGCCTGGTGCCGGGCTCCCACAGCGAAGCGCCGGCGGAGGTCGTGGATACGAAGATCGTGCCGCTGGGCGAGTTGGACTGGCAGGTGTTGGTGCCGCTCAAGCGTGAACTGGTGGTGGGGGAGATCGTGGCTGAGCCGTGGCGGAGGCGTGCCGAGGAAGCCGGCGTTGCCTATGACGACTTCTGCCGGGTGGCGCAGTCGCTTAACGAGCGGGGGGTGGTAGGGCGGTTCTCGACGTTCCTGGAACACGTCAAGCCGCTGGCGGACGGCCAGCGGGTGACGCGGTTTAATGCGTTGTTCCATTGGGCGGTGCCCGCGGGGCGGGAGATCGAAACAGGGCGGGAAGTGGGACGGTTCCACATTATGACGCACGCCTACTGGCGCGAGGGCGGGCCGGAGTTCCGCAACGTCAACATCATGGGCGTGGCCCACGGCACGGACAAGGATCGCCTGCTGGCGCACAAGGCGGCGATTGATCGCCACTTGGCGGAGTTGGGTATTTCCGTGAGCTATACCAACGTGTTCTGGGGCGGCCGCAGCGAGATCAAGCCTTCGGAGATCGCTCCGGGGGCGTATCGAGAATGGTGCCAGAGTCTGGGCGTCGATCCGGATTCGATGCGTGACGATGCCCCCGGCGACTGATCGGTCGGGAGAATCAGGATGAACCAAGCGGGGCGGACCCGGTACCAGAATCCGGATTAACGCCATATCCAAATAGGAACAGAAAACTTCTTGCGAATGGCCCGGAGAGGCGTAGAATCACGGGCGGCGAATTGAAGTGCATGTGCCGTCGTGGGCGACACATGATGGATCTAACCTTAAAAGAGGGAGTAGCAGCCATGGCCGAGAACATTGCGCAGCATGTCAAGAAGGACGCCGAGGCGATTCAGGCGGATTTGCAGAAGGCGCTGGAGCAGCTCAAGGAGGATCTGGTGAGTGTGAAAAAGGATCTGGGGGAAGTGGCGGGGCAGTTGGCGCAGCGCGGGCGCAGCGCGGCGGGTGCGGCGCGTGAAACGCTGCGCGAGAGCGCCAGCGAACAGATGGCGCACCTGCGCCAGGCCTGGGAGACCACGCGCGAGAAGAGCGGCCAGGCCATGGAGACGACCGAGCGTTCGATTCACGATCATCCCTGGGCCAGCGTGGCGGTCGCGTTCGGCGTGGGATTGGTGCTGGGTAAGTTGATTGATCGCCGGTGAGACTTAGCCACAGATGAACACCGATGAACACAGATAGGAATGACGAAATTCGAATGACGAAATTCGAATGAAATTCCAATGATCAAATTCCAATGACGAAACTCCAAGCTATGCAGACGCGGTATTTCATTGGTCATTGAAATTTGGAAATTCATTCGTCATTCGAATTTCGTCATTCGTCATTCTGCTTGTTTATCTGTGTCCATCTGTGTTCATCTGTGGTGAAATTCGCATGGGGGCGTAAGCGTTGTTTGAATCGCTGGCTAAGTTCATCGTGGCGTTGTTCGACCTGATCGGGGCCGAGTTGTCGCGCCTGCGGCAGAAGCTGGACACGCGCGGTCAGCGTGCCACGGAGTTTCTGCATGCTGAGGCCGACGCGGTGCGGCAGGGCGTCAGGGGCGAGGTGGCGGCACTGCGCGACGGGGTGAACAAAGAGGCTGAACTGGTGCGCCAGAAGGTGCGTCAGGAGGGGCTAGCGCTGCGGAAAGGCGTGTGGGACTTCGTCTTTGCGGTGGCGTTTCTGCTGGTGGGCGCGGCACTGAGCCTGGTGGGCATCATCGTGATGGTGGTGGGCTGTTACCTGCTGATTCTTGCATTGGTGGACCATCACTGGATCGCGTCCATGCTGTCGGGTGCGATCGTGTTGCTGGCTGCGGGAGGCTTGCTATGGGTATCGCGGAAACTGGCGGATTGACCCCCGGATTGACCCCCGGGTTAACCCCGGATTACCCCGACGCGGCGGAACCGGGGGCCGAACCGCGGGCGGAGCCGGGGGCGGAACCGGGGGTGGAGCCGGGGGTGGAGCCGGCGCCGGAGATGCTCGAGGCGGGCGACGATGCGTCGCCGCAGCAGCGTGACGCCGACGCGGCGGAATTGCGCGTCAACGTGGCACGCATGCGGCTGTTGGAGCAGGGCGCGCAGCTCGATGACCAGGCGATCAGCCTTCCCGTGCGCTTCATCCAGCAGCATCCCCTGACGTGCCTGGCGTTGGCGGTGGCGGCGGGGCTGGTCGCCAGCCGATCGCCCCGCGCGGTGGAGTACATCTCCAGCCGAATGCTCGGCTGGGTCGAACGTGCCTCACGCGGACTGGGACGATAAAGACAGCGCCGCATGCCTTGCGGCACGCGGCGCTGAGACTCGGTCAAAGGGAAGCGGGGGTTTTAGTGGCCGGTGGATGGCGACCCGATCGCCACCCACCAGCCACCTGGTTTGAGTGCTTCATCGATCAGTCGTACAGGGGGCTGATGGTGTTGTTGAGCGTGGGCTTGAGGGTCATGGAGGTGTCGATGCGGAAGTTGGACTGGGTTGTGTGCCGTTCGGCGAAGAAGAAGTCCAGGTTGGCATCGATGCCGCCAGAGTTGTCGGCGCCGCGGTACCGGCCGTTGGCGCTAGTATCATCGGAGGTCTTGATGTAGGCGCCGATGAGGGTCTTGGCCGCGTAGGCGCCGGTGCCGGTGAAGGTCGCGGCTTTGCCCACGTTGAGGTTGTCGAACTTCTGCACCGTCCCGTCGATGTAGCGCAGCGTCACCGCGGTGAGGTTCTTGGTGCCCCGCACCGTCGCACTGTGGTCGGTGAAGCTGGCGGCGATATCGCACAGGCCCGCGTTCAGGTCCAGGTCGATGTAGTAGTCGCCGCTCTTGATGGGGCTGGAGCCGGACATGGCCAGGTCGCTCCACTTCTGGGCCAGGGAGGTGGCCATGGAGGAGCTGACCGACTTGACATCGCCGCCGAGGGTGAAGTTGCCCTTGGTGACAAAGGCCTTGCCGTCAAAGAGCAGGACGGAGCTGGTTTCCGCCGAGTGCACGCCGCCCAGGTCGATGACCTTCTTCTTGGCGATGTAGACCCACACGTCGTCGTCACCGATGAAGGTGAAGTTCTGGCCGGGGCGATACGTGAAGGTGTTATGCAGTTCGAAGGTAAAGTGGAAGTTGCGGTTGAGGCCCTGGTTGCCAAAGCCCTTGCCGTCGATGGGCCAGAAGGAGTTGCTGGCGTAGCTGTACACGCCGCCGGGCTCGCTCTTGCCGTTGGACAGGGCGATGGTCAGGGGAATGGCGATGTTGACGTTGGGCACGTCCTTGTACCACTGGGCGAACTTGCTCGACCCGTGCATGGTGTCCTTGTCAGGCCGGCTGGAACTGTACACTGGCTTGCCGTCAGATCCCAGGTCCATGGTGACCATGCCGATGACATGGCCGAAGCGGCCCATCGCGCCGGCGGTCTCAAAGTCGGCGTGGCCGCCGGACTGGTCGCCGCGCTTGAAGTCGCGGATCACGCCGGACATCTCCAGGGTGTCGGCCATGACCTGCGAGGCAGGCAACCCGCCCAGTAAGGTCGCCGCGGCCGCCAAGGCCGTGACAATCAGTTTCTTCGGTGCTCGTTTACGCTCACACATTGTCGTCGCTCCTTTGTAGGGGTGCGACACAAATCTACGATGTGCGGCGACGACAAACCACGGTTGGAGAGGAAAAACCCCCGACGCGCGGGTTACCCAATCGGAATAAACGGACTTTGCGTGAAGTGAGCTAAAGCCGTGGGACCCGCCGCGGGTCCCATGGCTTTAACGAGTGTGTTGATCAAAGTGGGATGCCGCTATTGATCCTGTAGCTTGCGCGGCATGGTGGAAGCGATGACGCGGATCGGCTCGGATTCGGCAGCGGTCTCCAACTCCAGCGTCGTGTCGCCGCCGGGCTGCACCGTCAGGTCCATGGTGCCGCGGTCGAGAATCCATACGCCCAGGTCGTTGCGGCGCCGCCGGCACATGAAGCTTGCCGCCGTCACCCCGCCCATTAAGGGCTGGGAGACGGAATTGCTGCCGTCCAGATTCGAGCGGGTCATCCACAGTTCCTTGGCGTCCGTGTGATACTCGATTCGCACCAGCTTGTTCGAGGGATCGATCATCTCCAGGTACGGCCCGGTCAGCAGGTCGCCGCTAAGGGTCACCGCCGGGGTGGTCGTCGCGTCGGGCAGCAGCGGACCGTGGGCCGTGCTGGTGCGCAGCAGCATGAGCAGGCGGTTGGTGACCATGCGCGTCGCGGCCTGCGAGCTGGCCTGCTCGGCGGCGTTGGCGTAGGCGTGGAACGAGGCATCGGTCGCCACCATCGTCGCCGTCAGAAGCATGGCCACGATCACCAGCGACACCAATGCTTCGACCAGCGACAGGCCGCGGCGGAAGGGAATTTCTGATTTAGGGAAATTCCTCACTGTGCTCCCATTTCGAAGTAGGTGTGATAATTCGGCGCCAGGCTGATGGGCGCCAGGATGCCGTCGGGCAGGGGCAGGGTTGCGTCGTAGCGCAACTGGATGACGCCGCGCCCGCCGGTGGGAATTTCTGATTCCAGGTCGCCGTCGAGCGAGGCGAAATAGCCCAGCGTGGTATTGAACTGCGGGCTGGTGTCGCCGATGACCGGCCCGGTGTTGGCCTTGGGCTCGAAGGTCGTAAGCACCGTGCCCTCCACCTTCACCTGGCCACGCATGTCGATCAGCCCCGCCACGATCGTCCCGGAAAGCTGCACGGTTTCGTTGGCCGCGCTGGGGTTGATGAATGAGCCCATTTCCACCGAATAATGAGGCATCAGCAGCGTGCTGCGGCGAAACAGCGCCTTCTGCGTCGCGTTAAGCACGAGCGAGTCCTGGATGATAAAACGCGTGCGCCCGGTGAAGGCGATCTTGTTGCGCGTATGCGTGAACTGCTGCGGCGCGTCGCTGACCACGGCGCCTTCAAAGGTGCAGTTGTCAAAGCGAAGATTGTTCGACAGCGGCTTGGTGTTGCTGACCTGTACGCCGTTAACCGTGGCCTTGAGCGTGGGGAACTTCTGTATGCCGTCGGCTTCCTGCATGCCCACGTAGTTGTAGTTGGAGTCGGTGTTGCTCGTGTTGGTTTCCACGAAGGTGCAGCCGATGAACTTGCAGCTCTTGAATACCGCGTTGTTGCCTTTGGGGATCTTCACGTTGGTGAAGGTCATGTTTTCATAGACGGGCCGGTCGTAATAGTCGTAGGGATGCGCGGCGCCGTAGGGCACGGCCTCGCGCACCTGGGTGCCCAGGGGCTGAGGCGAATTGGGATCGCTCGGATCGTGGTTGGCGGCCTGCGCCACCGCCTGGGCCGCCAGGTCGCCGGTGGCCAGGTTGCGGAATGTGGTCACGTCGAAATCACCGGGGCCGAACTGCGGCACCGACAGTTCCGACGCTTGGAAGCTCAGGGGCGCGTCATCGTGCGAGGCAACGATCGGGCCCTGGAAATAGGACTGATAGGTACCGCCCGCGGCGCCGTCCTGCCAGCCGTTGAGTTCCGCCGCCATCTTCACCTCGCCACGCACCTTGGCATAGCGGTCGTAATCGTCGATCTGCCCGTCGCCATAGCCCGTCCGGGTCGGGTCGCCGAAGGTGTCGATCATCTGTAGAAGCTGCGCCGCGTGGATGTCACCGGCGGCGTTCATGTCCAGGGCCGTGACGTAGCCCTTGTCCTGCGTGTCGTAATGGGCCATGAAGAAGTCGTAGTCGTCGATGAAGCCGTCGCCGTTCTTGTCCAGGGCCTGGGCATCATCGATACCTTCGATCTCGCGCGAGTCGTCAACATTGAGGCGGTTGTCGCCGTTCTGGTCGTTGGTCGCCAGGGCGTTGGTCAACTCGACGAGCTTAGTGTCGAGCTGGCTGTTGAGGCCGCGAAAATCGCTGACCATCTGAATGGGGTGGCCGTTGGCCAAGTGCGTGTCCAGAAACCGGCTGCCGATCGGCCCTTCAATCATGACGTTGCTGCCGATCATGACGCGGCTGCGCGACAAGAGCGCATAGCGGATCTTCTTCTGGATCTGGAAGTCCATCTGAATCGCCCGGGTCACCTGGCGGCCGCTGGGGCCTTCCGAAGCCCAGACGCGCATGCGCACCCAGGTCGAGTCGAGCGGGCTGGCGTTGGACACCGCCGGCGTCATGGTCGAGTAGGGCGGGCGCTGGTAATAGGCGGCGTTGTAGTTCTCACCGGCGATCGGGTGGGGCGTCATGACGGCGGTGAACGTGGGTGCGCCCGGCGCCAGGGTGATGGGGCCGACATGCAGCGACAGGCCGCTGGGCGCCGGGGTATTGATGTCTGGCCAATTGCAGGGATACGGCTCGCCCGCGCTGTGCAGTTCGCCGCTCAAGCTCGTCAACAACCCGGCGCGCACCTGGTCCCAAAGGGTGGGTGCGTTGGTCGTGCTGATCTCGCCGGCGGTGGTCTTGACGGTGGCGGTGACCTGGTTGATGCGGTAGATAAGGAAGCGCTGCCCGGTCTCCGCCGCCGCCAGGGTGCGGTTGATCTTGAGGTGCGAGTCGGCGGTGGCCAGGTTGCCTTGCGCCACGATGGCCATGGCGGCCGCCAGGGAGCCGAAGATGACCAGGAACATCATGGCAAGGACTGCCGCGGCGCCGCGACGGTTCAGGGATCGCGGATTGCGGATGTCGGATTTCGGATTTGAAATAGCCGCTTGCGGCTTCGCGCAACTGTGTGAGGCGGCACGTCTGGATTGCTCCTGCGCCAGCGCGAAGCCGCAAGCGGCTACAACAATCCGAAATTCGCTATCTGAACTTCCCATGCTCATTCTCCCACCACCCAGCTCAGGTCCGTGATCGTCATCGGCGGCTCGTCGGCCGGCAGCGTCGGATCCTGGTACTTGATCGTGACGGTCACCCGCATCAGCGATGTCGTGCCCAGCGGTTGAGTCAGGGTCGAACCGATGTTCGAGGGCAGGACGTTGGTCACCTGCACTTCCTGTGTCCAGCGATCCAGATCGGCGATCGGCTGCCGCAGGGCGTTGATGGGGGGGGCAAAGGACACGCCGGCGCCCAGGCCGCCGTTTACGACACCGGCAAAATCGTCAAGATCGTCATACTGTGACACGCTCAGTTCATTTGCTTCGGGCCCCAGCACCTGCTTGCCGGTAAGCGGGTCGTGCATCGGCAGGGTCAGCGTCAGCTCGCGGATTTCGTTGGCCAGCAGCACGGCTGTACCGGTCCGCTGCGCCCAGTCATTCTTCTTCAGGTAGGCCTGCTGAGCCGCGACAATCGCCAGCACACCGGTGCCGACGATGACGGTGGTCAGCGCGGCTTCGATGAGGGTGAAGCCACGGCGCGACCCTTTCGGATTTAGCTTGCGCTGTTGAAGCCGTCGGATTGCGGATTTCGGATTGGTCCGGCACATAGCATTTAACCCATAGCAAGACGTACGATTCACACCGCCGCAATGCCATTCGCGACACCGCTATCGGTGTCGCGCCAACTTCCCCAGACGCTACAGATCCCCCAAATCCGAAATCCGCAATCCGAAATCCGAAATTCCTTTTACTTGACCAGTGTCGAGAGCTTGAAGATCGGCAGAATGATCGCCATGGCGATGAAGCCGACGATGCCACCCATCACCATGATCATGACCGGCTCGATCATGGAGGTGACGGTCTTGATCGTCTCGCGGAGCTGCTTGTAGTAGAAGGCGCTGATTTCATCGAGCACTTCGCCGAGCTTGCCCGACTCTTCGCCGGCACTGATCATCTGGGTCACGGCTTTGGGCAACAGGGTGGTCTTGGTCATCGGGTAGGAGATTTTCTTGCCCTCCTTGACCGAGGCGAACACGCCGTGCCACATCCGGCGGAAAAGGCGGTTGCCGCTGACTTCACCCGTGATGTGCAGGGTGTCGAGCATGGGCACGCCGGCGTTGACCAGCTCGCCCATGGTGTGCAGCGACCGGCTGATGTACAGCGCGCGGAATAGCTTCTTGAACAACGGCACGCTGAGCTTCATCTTGTCCCACCACCAGCCGCCCACCTCGGTGCGCGTGAAGAAGACAAATCCAGTGACGACGGCGATGAGCGCCATGACCACGGCCCACCACCAGTCGACCATGAAGGCGGAAAGCCCCATGAGAAAGCGTGTGGGCCAGGGCATCGCCGCTTCCTTGCCCTTGAACACCGAGGCAAAGCGCGGCAGCACGAAGGTGAGCAGGAAGATGGTCGTGGCCACCGCCAGGGTGGCGATCACGCCGGGGTAGATCATCGCGCCGATGACCATCTGCCGCGTCTCGATCTGCTGGCCCATGTAGGAGGCGATGCGGTCGAGCATCTTGGAGAAGCTGCCCGATACTTCCGAGGCCCGCACCATGTTCACGTACAGCGGCGAAAAGTGGCGGGGATGCTTGGACAGGGCGTCGGAGAACTGCTTGCCGGCCTCGACATCCTGTTTGATGCGCAGCAGAAGCTGCTTGAACTTGGGGTTTTCCGTTTGATCGGCGATGCCTTCCAGGGCCACGCGCAGGGAAATGCCGGCACGGATCATCACCGCCAGTTGGGTGGTGAAATTCAGGATATCGCGCGGCCCGGGACCGGAGGAGTAATTGATGCTCTTGAGGCGTTGCGCCCAACCGACCGCCACCCCGCCCACGGGGGTCAACTGCATGACCTGGTGACCCTGGGCACGCAACGACTGCGCCGCGGCCATCGCATTGGGGGCCGTCAGGATCCCCACCGAAGTCTGCCCGGCAGGGGTGCGTAATTCGTAACGATAGTTGGGCATCTGTTTGATTTCTGATTTCGGATTTCGGATTTCGAATTTGTGGCGTTAGCCCAGGCACCAACGGTGCGGGCGACGATAGTTCAAATCTGAAATCCGCAATCCAAAATCCGAAATTCCTCCTACGCGGCCAGCATGCGTTCGAGCTTCTCTGGATACGCCGCCTGCGAGATGGCGTCTTCCCGGCTGATCATGCCGTTGAAGTACAACTCCGAGATGGCGTTATCCAACGTGCGCATGCCCAGGGCGCGGTTGGTCTCGATGACGTTGGGAATCTCAAACACCCGGTTCTCACGGATCAGGTTGCGGATCGCCGGCGTCACCAGCATCACCTCCACCGCGGGAACCATCCCCTTGGCATCGCTGCGGGCAAAGAGCGTCTGGCTGATCACCGCCTGGAGCGTGTTGGCCAGCATCGAGCGAATCTGGTTCTGCTGGTCCGCCGGGTACATGTCGATGATGCGCTCGACTGTCTGCGAGGCATTGCAGGTGTGCAGGGTGCTGAGCACCAGGTGGCCGGTCTCGGCGGCGGTGATGGCGGCGGCGGTCGTCTCCAAGTCACGCATTTCACCCACCAGGATGATGTCCGGGTCCTGACGCAGCACGTGCCGCAGGCCGCTGGCGAAGCTGGGAACGTCGTCGCCCAGTTCACGCTGCTCCAGCAGGCACTTGTTGCTCATGAAGGCGTATTCGACCGGGTCTTCCAGCGTGATGATGTGCTTGTGGTAACGCTGGTTCATCGCGTCGACCATGGCCGCCAGGGTGGTGCTCTTGCCCGAGCCGGTGTCGCCCGTGACCAGGATCAGCCCCGAGGGGAGATAGGTCAGCCGCTCGATGACGTCGGGCAGGTTCAGGGAGGCAAAGGCGGGGATTTTCTCTTTGATCAGACGCAGCGACAGGCCGACGGTGCGGCGCTGGAGGTGGCCGTTGACGCGGAAGCGCGCCACGCCGGGGATTTCATAGGAAAAGTCGGCGTCCTTGACCTTTTCGAAGCGCGCCTGCATCTCCTCGCTGCACATCTGCTTGAGCATGCGCATGGCGCCCTCGGGCGTCACAACGGGATAATCCATCGGCGTCATGATGGTGTGCAGGCGCATCAGCGGCTGATGGCCGGCAACAATGTGCACGTCCGAAGCGCCAAGGCCCATGGCGGTCTTGAGAATGTCATTCAGTTGCATGTGTCCCTCATCCAAACGTGGCTACGGGGTTACTATCGACCTATCGGCGTCTCGCGCTTAGCCGCCGACCTTGGCGCAAAACAGCGGGACAATTAGCCACAGATAGACAGAGATAGGAATAGTCAGAAAATGCAGAAAACGTACGAAAGGCCGAAAAACAGATAGGTGGTCGATGGAAGACCGGCTTCCTGCCTTTTCTGCTGTTCTGATTTCCAGTTTTTCCTAATCGGTGTTCATCGGTGGCTAATTCGTCCTGGCAAGGGCGCAAGCTTGCCCAGGCGGTACAATCAGCACAGACATCCACCGCCGCCACCGGGAGCCGGTTGTGTTCAACAAGGTTTTGATGTTGGAGGAATGGCGTTGCAAACGTACCACTCCCGCTTGCATCTCCGCCTATCTGCTCCGCCCCCCGGAATCTCCGCGACGGTCCACGGAACTCACGCCGCCTCACACACCGGCCTTGTTGAACGCGTCCTCCAACTTCACCAGCGTGGTGCGGTGCGTGCTTGCCGCTTTCCAGGCGGCTGATCGTCTCCACGCGCACTTTGGCGCGGCGGGCCAGTTGCTCCTGCGTCCAGCCCGCGGCGGTGCGCCGGCGGATCAACTGCCGCGCCATCGACACCCGCAGTGTTGCCCGCGCCGGTCGGCCGCCTTTGGCGTCCACCTCCGGATACTCCGGCGCTTCGCCTTCGAGGCGCTGCACCATCCGGCTATAGGCCTCCCAGGGCAGCACCACGAACTTCTCGCCGTTCATCGTCATGGTCATGGTCATGGCTGATTCTCCTGCTTAGTCCGCGTCGTAGGCCACGCTGCGATGGGCCACGCGCTGGACCCACACCGTGTCGCCCGCGACGCGGAAGATCACGCGATAGTCCCCCGTGCGAATCCGGGCGCGGTCCTTCCACCGGCCGGTGAGCCATTTGGCCCCGCTGACTTGGGGCCAGTGTTCCAGCCGGGCCAGCACCTGGTCGACGCGGCGCTACCTCAACAGCG
The DNA here is from genome assembly GCA_040878035.1 of Phycisphaeraceae bacterium. Classification (GTDB taxonomy): domain Bacteria; phylum Planctomycetota; class Phycisphaerae; order Phycisphaerales; family Phycisphaeraceae; genus JBBDMX01. Next base: position 137,852 of record JBBDMX010000024.1, read on the forward strand.
GCAGGTCGTCCATCTCTTCCCGCGCCTCGTCGCTGACAACCACATCGGCCATGCAGGGCATGGTGGCAGGAATGTCATATTTGTCAACCTCATTGACCGAGGCCGCTGCGATTTCCGCGCCACGGTACAATCGAGACAGGTATTGGGCGTGTAACCGGGAGCCGTCATGTTCAACAAGGTTCTGATCCTCTCCGCCAGCGCCGGCGCCGGGCACATGCGTGCCGCCGAGGCGTTGGAGAAGGCGTTTGTCGAGCAGGGGGCTGCCCGCGAGGTGCGCCACGTCGATACGCTCCAGTACACCACCGCCATGTTCCGCAAGGTGTATGCCGACGCCTATATCAAACTGGTCAACGGCTTTCCGACCATCCTGGGCTGGTTATACGACCGGCTGGACGATCCGGAAGACGATCGCCGGCTCAGCCAGATTCTAAATAAGCTCAACGCCGTGCGTTTCACCCGCATGTTGCTGGAGTTTCAGCCTGACATCGCCGTGTGCACGCATTTTCTGCCTTCGGAACTCGTCGCCCGGCAGAAACGCAAGGGCCACCTCAACTGCCCGCTGGCGACCGTGGTGACCGACATGGACGTGCACGCCTACTGGCTGTGCCCGGGTTGCGAGCACTACTTCGTGGCCATCGACGAGACAGCGGTGCATCTGCGCGAAATGGGCGTGCCGGAAGGGGATCTTACCGTCAGCGGCATTCCCATCGACCCGGTCTTCGCCCAGCCCAAATCCAAGGCCGACATGCGGCGGCACTACGGCCTGGAGCCGGAAACGACGACGATCCTCGTGGCCACCGGCGGCTTCGGCGTCGGACCCATCGATCACTTGATCCAGTCGCTGCTGAAGATCCGCCATCGCGTGCAGTTGGTCGTGATCTGCGGCCGCAATGAGGAACTCAAGATCAAACTCGACGACATGGCGGCGTCACTGGCCGGGCAGCGCCCGGAGATGCCGCGGATGCATATCGTCGGATTCACCCGCGAGATGGACCAGTACATGGCGGCGTCGGACATCTTGGTGGGTAAGCCCGGCGGGCTGACCACCAGCGAGGCCCTGGCCAAAGGCCTGGTCATGTGCATTGTCAATCCGATCCCCGGCCAGGAGGAACGCAACAGCGACCACCTGCTGGAGGAAGGCGCGGCGATTCGCTGCAACAACCTGCCGACGCTGGCGTGGAAGATCGACCAGCTCCTGGATGATCCGGCCCGGCTGGCGGCGATCCATGCCAACGTGGCCCGGCTGGGACACGCCGATGCGGCGCATAGGATTGTGAAGCGGCTGCTGACCTTAGAAACGCGAACGATCGGCAAACCCACGCCGCGGCAACGGCTGGCCGGGCGTCAGGACTCGGTGGCCGGCAGGCTGCTATAAGGTGGCCAGAACGCCGAATGGATGAAGTTATACATAACGTACATTATAGGACGTTGAGGCGGGGCGGAAGGCTGGGGAACTCACCATGAAACCACGCGACCCACTTTGCGGTGCAGCCGGCGTCGGCCTCGTGATAATGGTGCTGGCCGGCGTGATCCTGTGGCTGCCGGCGTCGATGCCCGTGGCTGGGCCGGCGCCGGGCGTCGTGGCGGTCCGTCGCGCTGCCAATGCCGGGTTCAATCAGGTATTGGCGCACTACCGAGCCCAACCGCGCGCGGTCACGCTTACCGAGCTGCAACTTCGCGCCGAGCAGATTCAGGTCGTGCCGCCGGACAATGTTTTGGCAGCCGCCAAGGTGATCGAGTCGGCCCTGGGCGTCGATGGCAACCGGGCGGTCGAGCCGCGGCCGGCAACCGACGGTGATTTTGATCAGGCGTCGGCGATCGTGATCGACGTGAGCGTGGTACTGGCCGCCGATGGCAAGCCCGCGGACCCGCCGGTCTACGTGTTCGTGCTCATGGACAAGGATGGCCGGCAGGCCTCGGTGACTGTTGCCCAGCGCGACCTGACCGCCGGTCAACGTGTGGAGATTCGGTCGTTTGAGGCCTGGCGGCAGAGCGGCACGCGCCCGCCGATCGTTCAGCCGGGCTTCGATATCGATTCGCAAGTCCTTAGCGACATGGAAAAGACGACCCCCGGCGGGGGCGCCACGGTCTACAAACTGACCTACGTGGACAAGGACGGCCGCGTGATGATCTCCTGGACCCCCGCGGAAGAGATGCCCCCTGCCTTGCGGAGCCAGTATCCGCTCTACGAAATGGCGCGGAACAATCCCAACATGCGTGCCCTGCTCAGTTCGTCGCTCAAGATCGCCGAGAAGCGATCCTCTGCGGAGTCACAATCCGCTCCGGCCACGCAGCCGGCCGATCCGAACCTCAAGGCCGGGCCATGAGCAGACCTCTGCGAGAAAGCAGAATCCAACCGTTAGCCTACCTCAGCGATCACATGCCTCAAAACGTACCTGTCCCGCTTCTCTTTCCCCAGCGATGTCTCATTTGCGGCCTTCCATGTCGGCCTCCCGAGACACATCGGATTTCATGGCTCTCCCATCCCATATCACTTTGCCGCCGGCTCAGCCGCAGGCGCTTCAGGCGGCGACTTGAACCGCTGCCGATTGGCGCTCCACCATTCGCGCAAGCGAGGCATGTCCTCTTCCTTGTACCACGTCTTCTTGATTGGGAAATCCTCGATGAGCTTGGCCATGACCGGTGCCACGCGACAGGCAACGGGGTGCAGAACATCGCTTTCTGATCCGAGTATTGGTGCCTTGTCGTCGCTCATCAGCACTTCGCCTAGCGCCAGGATCGCCTGGTTCCCACCAATGTAGGCCAATTCCTCCAGATTTCGCACATATTTCTTGTCTGGATTCATTTCCTGCTTGAATTTGCGGACAACTTCGGCCGCATAGTGCTGGTCTCCCATGCGGGCCAGCGCCTTCTTGGCGTTCCAGTCGATGCCGAGGTTGCCGCGAGGCGGGTTCGCGGCGATCTCCCGCAGCTTAGGTTTGGCCTCCTCCAAATTCGCCACGCCCATCGCCAGCACCACTTCGGTGGGCTGCTTTTCAAGCTCTTCTACCAGCGGCAGCATCATCTTGCGCGTCTCCTGGTCGAATGCCTGCGGCATCACCCGCTCGAGATACGAACGGCATATGGCAGCCAAATCCGAATCTGTGCCGCTCAGTCGCTTAATCAGCAATTGGGTGGTATTCGGATCAGCAATGCTGCCATCGCGCTCCATACCAAGCTCAATGCTTCGAATAAGCACCCATTTGCGCACTTCAGCATCGGGTTCCTCAAGGTACCGTCTCAGTTCAACACTGCCCGGTGTCCCTAATCCCTTGGTCTTAGCATAAAAACCATCCAGGTCTCCTTTGCGAAGTTGCGCAACGGCCTCATCAATAGTCTGCCTATGCAATTCCTCGCGCGCAGATTCCGATGCCTTCGCCACTTCTTGAGCTTGGCCAACAGCGCCTATGGATACCACTGTGGCGATAATCGCGGTCAACTGGATTGTCCAAGGTCTTTCCATATGAAGAGGTTCCCAAGTTAAGGGTGTACGGCGTCCCATTCGGTCTTCACAAGCAACGTGCCAGTGCCGGTGTCGGTAGGTTCACCATACATCACTTGCCGCAATTGCTGCGCCATGGTTGGGCCGTCTCCGGAGGGCGTCGGGTGCCCTAGTCCAAGAACATGGCCTATCTCGTGCGCGATGGTATTCGAAAGGTAACCATCACGGACAAAGATATCCGTTCCCGTTCCCCTTCTGTAACCCCAGGGCACACTACCATCGGGTAATGCCGCGAATGCTTTGACAATATATACATTGATCTGTGCTGTGGGATCGCGAGCCGCGTTGATAATCGCTAGCTCCTCATTATCAACAAGATCCAATTTGCCATTACCATTCAGGTCGTAGTTGACGGTATCAGTGACGACAGGTTTGACACTGACTGAGACAACCGCCTGGCACCAAATGGTATTGAGATTCTGCGAAAGACTTTGCGTGCCTGGATTAGAGGTCGGCGTCAGACCCGGGGCATCAATAATGTGACAAGCGACGGTCATGTAACGCATCGGATAGATCGCAACATGCAGCTTGTTATATGGATACACGTCGGAGAATTGCGGCCAGTATGCGTAGATGGATGATATGTCTTTAGTGGAAATCTTCGACGCCAGGTCAATGGGCTGCGGAGACTGCGCGACTTGACCAGGAGCAACCGATATCTTACCTGAGTCCGCCGCACTCAGTGTGACTTCACCTGCACGGGACGACGGTTGAACGATCAAACTCGGATGGGTGGTCTTGGAAGTATTGGCTTCCGTGCTGATCCAATGAGGCGTAACCGTGTTATCAAACCCGTATTGGTTACCTGGCGTGCCGATGAACTCCGTGGCCAGAGTAGATCTGGTTATGCACTTTACTCTAGTTCCCGACGATCTGATGGTAGGTCCGGGC
>JBBDMX010000025.1:0-33897 GCA_040878035.1 Phycisphaeraceae bacterium
CCTCTTATTAGCAAGCTGATATGACTTCAGGAAGTGCCATTCGTGTCAGGATTGATTTCTCATGACGTCGCAGAGGGTGGCGGGTAGCCTGCCGGCGAACACGGGCGGATAAATCAACCTGACACCTCCTAGGAAGCCGGTCTGTCAAGGGGGTGTTTCGGCGGATGGGTTCAGGCTCCTATCCGAACTGCGCGGTCAAGCCGCGGCCCATTCAGCTTTCCTGCGAACGACGCCCATTCTTTTCCTCAGGCTCGGGGCCTGACATGTCAGGCGGGCTGTCGTCGTATGCCATCATGCCGAACGTCCTGCCTTGATCGATTCATTGCACCAGGCGCTATCCTGGCCGCCCCGACCTTCCGGTGGCGGCCCGCGGCCGCGGAGCGGGCTTCTTCTCACCCGCTGGCGCCGCTGAGCGCCGGCCTGAACCGCTTGGGGTCGTCGATCATCTCGATCACCACCCGCGCCGGCTCGACTTCGGCGATCAAATCCTGCACCGCCGCCGGCGTCGTCGCTACGGTGCGCCACGTGTGCTCCCCGCTCTGCATCAGGTACAGGCAGGCCACGCTCTTGAATTTGCCCAGGTCAATGGCGAGAATCGGGGCTTGCGGTGATTCGCACGGCCTGTCGCTGCGCGGATAAGCCGTGGCGCCCTTGCCCCGGAATTCCTGGCAGACCACCTGGCTGGGTGCATGACAGCCCACGCGGGGGAATGAAGGCCGAAATCCGAAGCCCAGAATCCGGAACGGCCCAGAATCACAAGTCCGGAGTACGAAGACCCCGGGATATTGGTCCGCATTCGGGCTTTGGACTTTGGGCTTACTTCGGATTTCGGACTTCGGGCTTCGGATTTCCGTTCTATGGGGCCCGCGTGGCGTGTCATGCGCCCCACTTGGCTGCCCCCCGGCTTGACGAACTGGCCGATGCAGACGAAACTTATGACACAGGGTTCTTCCTGAGCCCGCCTTGGTTCCTTCCCAACCGCCGTGATCCTTATTCGTCGGCAAGGAGCATTCGTTATGGCAGCACGTGCCCGTGGCGCCGGTGTGACAGGCTATGCGATCGGCATGGTCATCTTTATCATCCTCTTTGTCATCAGCCTGGTCTTTGCGATTCTGGCCTACACGCAGATCGACAAGGCGCAGCAACTGGCGGCGTCGACCGAGGCGAAATACGCCAAGATGGTCCGGCCTGCCGAGGAGCGCGATCCCGCGATCGAGAAGCTCATCGGCGAAGCCAACAGCCGGGTGTCGGTGGTGGGCACGCTGCATGACGAGAACCGGAAACTCAAGCAGTTCCTGGGCGTGGACCAGACGCTGCCGCTGGGCGATGAGAAGAACCAGCCGATTCAGAACCTGCTCAAGGCTGCCGGCCTGGATGTGGCCGAGCAAAGCGCCATCGGCATGCTCAACAAGCTACAGGCCGAGCTGGCGGACCGGCAGAATCTGCTCAAGCAGGCCGTCAATGAGCGGAAGCAGGCCGAAATGAGAATCGCCGAGTATGACAAGCAGAAGGCCGCCGCCGCCGAGGAATTCCAGAAGGCCAAAGACAGCCTGGAAAAGCAGCTCAACGACTTGCTGGCGCGGCAGAAGAGCTACACCGGCACGGTGACCGACAACCAGCAGAAACTCGAGAAGCAACTGGCGGACATCCAGGCGGCGTACCAGCAGTACCGGGAAACCGCCGACAAGAAAATCGAGGAGCAGGCACAGGCCATCAGGGTCAAGGACGCGCAGATAGCGTCGCTGATGATCAAGACCAAGCCGGTTTCCGTCGATCCGGAGCGCTACGCCGAACTGTTCGACGCCAAGATCCTCAGCGTGGTCACCGGTGACAACCTGGTCTATATCAACCGTGGCCGCAAGGACCATATCTGGCTGGGACTGACCTTCGGCGTGTTCGACACCAATACCCGCCCCGAATGGGACGAGCGCCTGAAGGAATACGTCAACGCCAAGGGCACCGTCGAGGTCGTCCGCGTCGATCAGAACACCTCGGTGGCGCGCATCGTCAGCACGTCGCGCGGCGCCACCATCAACGAGGGCGACTCGTTGATCAACGTGGTGTACGATCCCAACACGGCGTTCAAGTTCTACGTGTTTGGCGATTTCGATATCGACCGAGCCGGCGCCCCGTCGAGTTCCGACCGCAAGCGCGTCGAGGCGATGGTCACCGCCTGGGGCAGCCAGGTGGTGGACAAGCTGACCTACGACACTGACTTTGTGGTACTGGGCATCGAGCCCAAGCTGCCCGAAGGTCAGGAACCCAAGGCCGAGGATGGCGCCACACCCGACGTGATCGAGGCCTGGCTGGCGCGGCAACGCCGCTACGAGGCCTACAATCAGGCGGAAAGCCAGGCACGCAGCTTTGGCATCCCGGTGCTCAACCAGAATCGTTTCCTGGCCCTGGTGGGTTACCACCAGCGCTGAGAGCGCGCTATGCAGGAACGCAAGCAAGCCGGGCCTGAGATTCACCCCGGGGAATCATCAGGCCCGGCTTGATTTTCTTGCCGTGGCCAGCGGGTTATCCCGCGGCCTTGATTGCTTTGACGCACTTGGTCAGCGCCGGCACCGGGTCGTTGACGTCGCCTTCGTATTCGACGATCGCTTCGCCGGCAAAGCCGTTGGCTTCCATCTTCTTGATGAGTGCCGGCAGATCGACGTTGCCTTCGCCGACGATCACGTCAGTGCTCTTGCGGGCGCGGTCGAAGACGAAGTCCTTCAGGTGCACCGCGTAGAGCCGCTTGGCGAACTTGTCGGCCCATTCGACGGGATTCTGCCGGGCGTCCAGGGCCCAGGCGGTGTCCATGTTCAGGCCGATGCAGCAGCGTGTGAAGGAGAAGACCCAGGAAAGGATTTCGCTGCTGCCCAGCCAGTGGTATCCGCCGTGGTTGTGGATGGCCAGCTTGATGCCGTACTCATCGCAGAGTTTGTAGGCGATGGGCAGGGCCGCCAGGAAGGTGTCGGGCTTGAAGTTGGCGCTGATGATCTTGCAGCCGGCGGCCTTGGCAAAGTCGAAGCGTTTGCGGGCGGCGGCTTCGTCGGCGCCGAACCCCTCGACGCCGATGGACACGATCTTCACGCCGGCATCGGCGTAGGTCTTGATCGCGGTGTCGAAGGTTGAAGGCTCGTTGAAGTTGACGTGCACGCCGCACACCTCGATGCGCGACAGGCCGATCTTCTTCACCAGGTCGGCGACCTGCTTGTTGTCCTTGAAGTTGCGGAAGCAGTAGCTCTGCACAGCCATGTTGTCGATAAACGCGGGCATTGGTGGGGATTCCTTTGGCCGCCGCGGGGTGGGTGAGAGTAGGGGGGGTGCGGCGGGGCGGACATCTTAGCAGGAAATGATCTTGTGAGCCCGTCCGGTCCCCTCTCCCCCGGGGAGAGGGGGCTGATCCATCTGCTCCATCAAGTATTGCTTGAACTGGCGGTCAAAGCGCTCGCTGCTGAATCGCTCGACACTGGCGTGCACTTGCTCGGGCACAAAGCGGTGGCGCTGTGACTCAAAGCGGTGCACCGCCTCGATGAGGCTGTCGGGCGTCTGCTGGCCAAAGAACAATCCGCTGACGTTGTCGGTCACTGTCTCAGTGGCGCCGCCTTGGCCAAAGGCGATCACTGGCGTGCCGCAGAGCATGGCTTCCACCGGCGCGATGCCGAAGTCCTCCAGCGCGGCGAAGATGAAGGCTCGCGCCCGCTGGAGGTGATCGACGAGCGTCGCCGCCGGCGCGTGCCCGAGGAACGTCACATTAGGCCCGGCCCTGGCCTTGACGCGCTCGCGCTCGGGACCGTCGCCGATGACGATGAGCTTCTTGTCGGGCATCTTCGCAAACGCCGCGACGATCAGGGCGGTGCGCTTGTAGGGCACGAATCGGCCGGCGGTGACGTAAAAGTCTTCCTTGGCCTGGTGCAGCGGAAAGGCGGCAACATCCACGGGCGGATAGATCACGACGTCCGCGGGGCGGCGATAGCACTTGGCGATGCGCCGGGCGATGAACTGGGATACGGCGATGTAACGGTCGGGCCGCCGCGACGCCGCCAGGTCCCAGCGGCGCATGCGTGCCAGCATGATCCGCGCCGGCCAGGTCAGCAGGCCGCGATGCAGATGCGCCTCGGCCAGGTATTGATGCTGAAGGTCCCACGCGAAGCGCATGGGGGAGTGGCACAGGCACAGGTGAAGCTGATCCGGCCCGGTGAGCACGCCGTGGGCGATGGCGTGGGAACTGGAGATGACCAGGTCGTAAGCGGACAGGTCCAGTTGCTCGATGGCCAGCGCCAAAAGGGGCAGATAGTGGCCATGCCAGCGTGCCACCCCGGGAAGGTTCTGCGCGGGGGAGGTGCGCACCGTGCGTCCGCCAAGTGGTCCACGCTCAGCGGCGGGCATCACATCGATGCCGGCATACAGATTGGCCTCCGGAAAAACGCCCAGCATGCGCGCTACGACCTGCTCAGACCCCGCCCATTTGGTGAACCAGTCGTGAACGATCGCCACGCGCATGGGTGGATGATAACAGCGCATGTGATCGCGGCGTCACTCTCGCTCTCTCCGGAGCGGGGCTGTCCGATCACAGATCCGCCGAGCCGCGGCTTTCGTTTTCCGCCTGCGTGCTGGGCAGGTGCAGGCCGCACTCCTGTTTCAGTCCCTTAAATCGGCCGGCCCGCTCGTGCTCCTCGGCGGTGATGGGCCGGGTCGAGTGCCAGTCGCCGATGGACGCATAGCCCTGGTCGCGCAGTGGGTGATAGGGCAGGTCATGCTGCTTGAGGTATTCGTGCACTTGCTTGCTGGACCAGCCGAGGATGGGGTGCACCTTGTAGATGCCGTCTTGCAGCTCGACTCTGCGGAGATCGGCGCGGTGGTCGGTCTGGTTGGCGCGCAGTCCGGCCAGCCAGGCGGTGGCCCCCAGCTCGCGGAGGGCGCGATGCATGGGTTCGACTTTGCGGATGCGGTCGTATTCGATGAGCGAATCGCGGTCGTTGCTTTCCCAGAGCTTGCCCATCAGGGCTTCCATGCGTGCCGCGGAGATCACCGGTTGGTAGACCTTGAGATTGAGCTTGAGCCGGTGGGTCAGTTCGTCGGCGAACTTGTAGGTTTCGGTATGCAAGTAGCCGGTGTCGATGAAGACAACGGGGATGTCGGGCAAGTGGCGGGTGACCAGATGGAGCATGACCGCCGCCTGCACGCCGAAGCTTGAAGTCATGATGAGGCTTGAGCCGAAGGTCTGGGCGGCCCATTGCACGACGTCGGGCGCCGCGGCGTCGGCCAGACGCTGGTTGGCGGCCGCAAGGTCGAGGCGCGACGGGTTGAGAGTCTGCGTGGTCACGATGCGACGATCTCCGGAGGCCGGGGCCCGGGGTCGGTGCCGTAGGTGAAAGCGTTCTATTGTAGGGCAAGGGCGTGAGACGTGGGAACGGAAACCACCTATCGCGAGGCGAGGATGCCGACCGCCTGCTGGGCATGGTCGGCCCGGTCACCCACGAGGTAGTAAATCAGGCCGTTGTGGCGCCACAGGATCAGCGGATGCGCCGAACCGCAACTCGTGGCAACATAGGGCGTATTGGGCGTGACATTGGCAAACCGGCCGTCATCGGGCGCGATCCACAGCGACACGTTGTCGCGCAGATCGCTCCCGGGCCTGGGTTGGTAGACCAAGTGCAGCGCGCGGGCGCCGGGCGTGCCGCATTCGCCCATGCCGGCAAACTGGTAGCCCAGCGAGGAAAGGTCCAGCGTGGCGTAGGTCTGCTGGCCCAGAAAATCCCTGATTGCGTCGGGCACCTGGGCGATCTGCCGCGGGTATCGCGCTCGGTTGTGCAACACGTCGATGGCGCGGGCGCAGTCCTCGTGCTTGGCGGCGAAACGTTCAAGTTGGGAGGCGGGCAGGAGCTCGGTATTGGAGACCAGCCCGGCGGCACCGCCGGGTATCGGCGTTCCCGGCCCCAGGTGCTGGTACGAGTTCCACAGCGCCGCCAGGGCGACAATCGCCAGCATGGCCGCCAGCGTAAGCGGCACCCATCGTCGCACACGGCCGAGCACGACCTGCCGGCGTTGCGCCGCAGCGGCACGCGCCAGCTTCTGTTCCACCGCCTGGCGCAACGAAGGCTGCATGGCGGGCGTGTGCGCGGCGCAGCAACGGCGCACCGATTCACGCAACTGCTGCTGGTGCATCACCCGCCGCGTCGCCTGCGGCTGCATGGCCATGTACTCCAGCACCGCCAAGCTTTGCTCGACGTCCAACTCGCCGTCGGCAAACGCCGCCAGGTACTTGCGAGCCTCTTTGTCGTTCATGAACTTAGGCATAGGTCAATTTCTGATTTCCAAATCTCTAATCTCTAATTTCCGAATTGCCTGACTGGTGTCCGTGGCCACACAAATCAGAAATCAGAAACTCTTCATCCCATCTCCACACTAATCCCATGCTCCGTCGCCAATTCGCCCAGCTCCGCCGAGAGGATCGACCGTGCCCGGTACAACCGGCTCATCACGGTTCCCAGCGGGATAGTCAGTACATCGGCGATTTCCCGGTATTTGAGGCCCTCGATGGCCCATAACAGCAGGACTTCGCGGTAGCGGCCTTCCAACCCGTCGATGGCCTTCTTGAGCCGGTCGTCCACCTGCTCCCAGTCCAGTGTCGCCAAGTCCCAGCACGGCGCCGGCTCATCGAGTTCGGCCGCGACCTGGTCCTGGCGAAGGTCCTGCGCCAGCGTCGGTTCCCGCCGATCTTTCTCCAGGCGGGAGTAGAAGACGTTGTGCAGGATTTTGAACAGCCACGGCCGGATGCCTTGTTGCCGCAACTCGAAATTAGTCTCAGCGCCCAGGGCGCGGAGGTAGGTTTCCTGCACCAGATCAGCCGCCACGTCGGGCCGGCGCGCAAGATGGAACGCCAGCCGATGCACGGCCTCCATCTCCGCCAGCGCTAATTGGCGAAAATCCGGGACACTCAACCCCGCTTCTCCTTTCCCATCTGCAAGCTAAACCAGCCCGGATCAAGGGTTATTCCCGGATTCGTGGACCGCCACGCCGGGGCTGAGGTCCTCCGGGGTCCGAAGCCCCGGGTTTCCTTCAGCCCCATTCGGAAACCCGGAAACCGGACCTTCGGACGCTGGCGGACCTCAGGTCCGGCGTGGGCGCCACCGCTGGTTATCATGCCCAGCATGCCAGACAACATCATACGCATCGGTATTATCGGCGGCTCGGGTCTGGGCGAGGCCCTGGGCGCCGAGGCCGGCAGCAGCGAATGGCCCGACACGCCCTTCGGCAAGCCCAGCTCGCCCATCGTCATGACCCGCTGGGAGGGCAATGAGATCGCCATTCTTCAGCGGCACGGCCCGGGTCACGTGCATCCGCCCAGCTTCGTGCCCTATCGCGCCAACATCCACGCCCTCAAGTCCCTGGGCGTCACCCACATTGTCGCTTCCGGCGCCACCGGGTCATTGCGCGAGCACATCCGTCCCGGGGAGGTGGTCATCGCCGATCAGGTGATCGACCGGACTTTTCGCCGGCCCTCGACGTTCTACGAGAAGGCCGCAGTGCACGTGGAGCTTTCCGAGCCATTCTGCCCGGTGATGCGCCGCTGGCTGCTGGGCGCCGCGGCGGGGCTGGGCGATGTGCGCGTGCACGAGAAGGGCACCTACGTGTGCATGGAAGGCCCGGCCTTCTCGACCAAGGCCGAGTCGCACCTGCACCGTGCCTGGGGCGGCGACCTGATCGGCATGACCGCTATGCCCGAAGCCAAGCTGGCGCGCGAAGCCGAGATCGCCTACGCCCTGATCGCGCTGCCCACGGATTACGACTGCTGGCGGCCGCACGCGCCCGGCGTGTCACAGCACGAGCTGCTCAAGGAAATCATCGGCAACCTCCAGCACGCGGTGGCCAACAGCCTCAAGCTCATCAAGGCGGCGCTGGCGGATATCACCCCGTTGCAGCGCGAAACCAGCCCGGCCCACGAGGCGCTGAAGCTGGCGATCTGGTCCAACAAGGCGGCGATCGAAGCGGATGAGGTCGAGCGCTTGCATGTGTTGTGGGGGCGGTATTTTGAGTAAGCGCTTGAGTAAGAAACCCGGGGCTTCGCAAAGCCTCGGCCCCGGCGTGGTGGTCCGCTTGGCATTATGGGCTTCCACGCCGGGCCTGAGTCCCTCCGGGGGGCCAAGGCCCGAGTTTCTTACTGAGGGTGCGCCACCCCACGCGCCGTCCATGCGTTGACGTAGTACGGCACGTCCACCTGAGTGAGGCCTTGCGCATCGAGGTAGACGGTCAGTTCCGCAAGGAACGCGGCGAAGCGTTGCGGGCCGGTGCGGACCTGGAGGGCGTTGTGACTGCGCCACAGATCGAGATAGCGCTGGCGCGACATTGACACCACGTGCTGGTCGTGGAAGTGGGCGACGTCGGCAAAGCCGCCGGTGGAGACCAGGATCGCCGGCCAGTCCTGGTCGCGGCGGTAGAGCTCGTCGAAGTTGGGGGTTTGCCGCAGGATCAGCTCGTGGGTGTGGCGCAGCACGGCACTGGCGGCCATGTCGCGGTTGTTCCAGAGGATTGTGAAGTAACCTCCCGACATGAGTACGCGGCGCAGTTCGGGCAGTGCTTTGGCGGGATCGGCCCAGTGAAACGCCTGTGCTGCGGTGAGCCATTTTTGCGAAGCGTCGGGTAGGCCGGTGGCCTCGAAGGTTCCCGCCTGCCAGGTGACGTTGGGCATGGGGGGCGCCTTGTCGCGCATGGCGGCGGTGGGTTCGATGGCGGTAACGCGCAGGCCGCGCTGCGCTAACATCGCCGTGAAGAGTCCGGTGCCTGCGCCGATATCCGCCACGGCATCGCCCGGTTTCACGCCTGCGTGTTCGATCAGGTCGTCAATCAGTGTGGCGGGATAGCCAGGACGGGTGCGAGCGTAGGCGTCAGCCTGGGGCGTGAAGTCGCCGAGTTTGCTGGTGGGCATGGGTGCAGGATATCAGATGAAAAGCGGGCCTTGGCCCAACGGAGGGACTAAGGTCCGGCGAGGCGGCCCTTACTTGCTCTCAGGCGGCTTGGCTTGCTCGCCGTTCTGTTTGGCCTTGAGTTCCGCCAGTTCCTTGCGGTTGATCTGCGTGTCGCGGGGGAAGTCGAAGGACAGGCGAACCTTGTCGCCGTGGATTTCCACAATGCGAATGGTGCCCAAGGGGTGCTTAGGGTCGCCGATGACGATTTCTTCGCCGACGCGGCGCGTAAGTGCGAGCATGCAGCCGAGACTCCATTCACCAGGCCCATCCGGTGACCTGGCGGCAAGCGTGGAAACTACCGGCAAACAGACGCGTTCGGAGCATTGGTGCCGGCCTGATGCCTTTCTTGCTATCGGTCAGGCCGCGTTGCCGGTACACAAATCAGGGGACTTGTTCGACCGCAACAATTTCCGGAACGCGATCGCGGATGTTCCGTTCGATACCCATCTGGAGCGTCATGCTGCTGGAGGGGCAGCCGACGCAGGCCCCGTGAAAGCGGATTTTCACCACGCCCTGGCTGGTGACATCCACCAACTCGATGTCGCCGCCGTCGGACTGCACGACGGGGCGGATGCGTTCCATCACTTCCGCAACACGCGCAAAAACGCTCTGCGTGTCGGCGGATTTGGTGTCTGCTGTGGATCGACTCATGAACGTCCTTGCAGGGGGCTGTGCAATCATAGTCAGGGCGGCAGGCTTTGCCAATATCGACCATCGCGACTTCCACGCTGGGCCTGAGTCTGCCAAGGCCCGGGTTTGCGGGAGACGTTGTCGGAAATCCGGACCGTCGGACACGAAGGCCCTCAGGTCCGGCTTGGTGGAGGAGAATTCGCGCGAGGTTTGACGGGCGCAAGACCTCTCTGTAACCTTTCTATCCCGCGTGCGGCGGCGGTGCTGTGCGAGAGAGGTGAGGTTGTCGGTCGCTCCAGGCGTTCTAAGTGGTTCATGTGACGCGATCTGGGAATCGGCCATGGTTCACCAGCCGCCCCCGCCTCCGCCAGATGGGAAAAAGGACCGTGTCAAGCCTGAGGCGCGGCAGGGTCTGACGGCATTGGCGGGCGCCGGGCTGGAGTTTGCGGGGGTCGTCGCCATCCTCACGCTGTTGGGATGGTGGGCGGATGGGAAACTGGGCACCGCGCCGTGGCTCGTGATCAGCGGCATGGCCATAGGATTGATCGGCGGGATGTACAAACTTTGGCGAATCGGTAAACGCTTCTTCGAGTGACTGGCACGTGAACCTGGCAACTTCGCACGCTCCATTTCCCCTGGTCAAAGCTCTGGCGGCGATCACCGCACTGGGCGCAGTGCTCTTGGCGCTGGCGTGGTTGCTCGTGCCGCACTTTTTTGCGGGTAATGCCTACGCACTGGCGGCGCCGATTGGCGCAGCGGTCGTCTGGCTCACCGTTTCGGCGAGTCTGCTGGGCGTGGCGGCAGCGGCGCCGTTTGGCGTCATGCCCACCGTCTATGCCTGGTTCATCGGCATGTTCCTGCGCATGTTCGTCTGCCTGGCGGCGGCATGGGTGGTGACCGGCCGCGGTTGGGTCGATGGCCCACCCCTGGCGGCGGCATTGGCGATACCCTATCTGCCTATGCTCCTGGCCGAGGCTGGTTTCGTGGGTTGGCACCTGTGGCATCGCGATGCCAGCGCCCGCGGTCGGCAGTCGTCGCTGCCCCGCCGGGCGGATGCGACGGAGGTGTCCGCTTGAATTCGTTCATGCTCCTGCTCGCCGCCTCCGACCCCATCGAGCACGTCGCCGATAAGCCGATCTACGCCACCGGCCAGGGCCTGCCTTGGTTCCTGGGTAGCGACGGATCGATCTGGTGGGTCAGCAATGTGACGTTGATGCTGGTGCTCAGCGCGATCGTGACCGCGATTGTGCTGATCCCCGCGGCCAGGCGCATCGACACCGGCAAGCAGCGCACCATCGACGACTTTCGTGCCCAGGGCATTTGGGCCAATCTGGTCGAAGCCGTGTGCCTCTATCTGCGTGACGACGTGTTTCGCGGCGTGCTGGGCGACCAGACCGACCGCTACACGCCCATGCTCTGGACGCTCTTCTGGTTCATCCTCATCTGCAACCTGATGGGGCTGATTCCCATCATCGATCTGTCTGCGGTGCTGATCTGGGGTATCGGCGGGTCCGGTCACGGCATCGGCGGCACGGCGACGCAATCCATCTGGGTCACCGGCGCCCTGGCGCTGATCTCCTCGCTGTTCTACATGGGTGCCGCGGTCCGCAAAGACCCCATCGGCTTCCTCAAGCACCTCACGGGCGGGGCGCCCTGGTTCATGTGGCCCATCATGATCCCCGTCGAGATCATGGGCTACATCATCAAACCCTTTGCCCTGGCGATCCGGCTCTTTGCCAACATGACTGGCGGGCATCTGGTCATCGCCGTGCTGCTGTCTTTCGTACCCGCGGCGTTCGGGTCGCTGGGGACCTTGGGCGGATCGCCCATCGCGCTCATCTCGATCCTCGGCGCCGTGGGCATCAACATGCTCGAGGTGCTCGTCGCCTTCATCCAGGCGTTTATCTTCACGTTCCTGACGTGTCTCTTCCTGGGGCAACTGGTGACGCACGAGCATCACGAACACGACGAGGAAGACGCGGATGATCACGGCGTTCACATGCACCCGCACAACGCGATTGCGATGGAAGACATCGCACTCAAGGAGTCGCACATCGTCGGCACGCATTGAGAAGGAGTCAGAAGGCAGGAGTCAGAAGCTTAGCGGGTGACGCGCAGCGTCCCTCTTGAGAGTAGAGCAACGAATCAATACCCCCGGCGCCGGTCGAGTGAGGCGACGCGGACGGCCCCCGGACAGCCACGAGGGCGGGGATAATCACGAACGCGACCCTCACCGCGTACACGCTTGCAGGAGTCTTGTGATGAAGAAGTATGTTGTGGTAGGAGCCTTGGCGTTGGCGGCGGTTCTGTTCACCGCGGCGCCGGCCATGGCGCAGGAAGCGCCCACCGTCGCCCAAGGCAGCTCGTGGGTGTTCCCCTCGGGTGATCAGACCAAGGCCTTCGGCGTCGCCATCGGCATGGGCGTGATGGTACTGGGCGCGGCCCTGGGTATCGGGCGCATCGGTGGCTCAGCGGTTGAGTCCATGGCTCGCCAGCCCGAAGCCGCGGCGCGTATCTTCACCGCCATGCTGCTCTCGGCGGCGCTGATCGAAGGTTTCACCTTCTTCGCGCTGTTGATTCAGTTCACGTTGTGATCACGCCACGCCGGACCTGAGTTTGCCAAGGTCCGGATCCGGGGCTTTGCCAAGCCTCAGCCCCGGCTTGGTGGCCCCGACTCGCGCCATCAATTGACCTTGCGAGGATCGCGTTCATGAAACGTTTATGCATCATCGTCGTAGCGGTGCTGGCACTGGGCGCTGGCGCCTGGGCGGCGCCGCAGGCGTCCACCGAGCCCGATCCTGCCGCTCATGCTGCCAGTCCCGGCGACGCAGCCGAGCACCATGTGGCGACCTCGCCCATGGCCGGATCGATCGCCCAGTCCGTCGCCGCCGCCATCGTCTTTCTCATCCTGCTGGTGGTGCTCTACAAGATGGCGTGGAACCCCATCCTCAAGGGTCTCCAGGACCGTGAGGGCAAGATCAAGGCCGACCTGGAGCAGGCGCAGAAGGCCAACGACCAGGCCAAGGCGACCCTGGCGGGTTACCAGGAGCAACTGGCCAAGGCGCGGGACGAGTCGGCGGCAATCATCGCCAAGGGCCGCGGCGACGCCGAACGTATCGCGGCGCAACTCAAGGATGAAACGCAGAACGAGATTACCGAGGCCCGCAAGCGCGCTCAGGCTGAGATCCGGTTCGCCAAGGAGCAGGCACTGGCGGATTTGTACAAACAGGTGGCGCGGCTGTCCACGGGGATCGCCGGCCGAATCATCCACCGCGAAATCCGCCCCGAAGACCAGCACAAGCTGGTCGAGGAAGCAATGAGCGCGATGGAGAAGACCGAAGTGTGATGGCGCAGCCATCGTTAGCCCAAGCACCACCCCCGGGGCGGTGCGGGCTGGGGCGCTGGAGTCCAACCGCCCGCACCGTTGGTGCTTGGGCTAACGTCGCCCGCAGTTAGTGAGTACGTCATGGCCGAGAGCACGGAATTATTCAGTCTGGTCGAGCGGGTCTACGCCGGGGCCCTGCTGGATTTGGCGCAGAAAGCGGGCCAGGTCGATCCGATCGCTGGTCAGGTGAGCCAGTTGCTGGAGGTTGTCCAACAGAATGCGGCCTTGCTGGAGTTGATGCGCAGCCGGTCGCTGGGCGTCAAACGTCGCCGCCTGGTGCTGGATCGCATCTTCAAGGACAAGGTGCACGAGCTGCTCTGGCGGTTCCTGCACGTGCTCAATAATCGCAATCGCTTCGAGGAGCTGCCGCGCATCGGCAAGGCGTTCCTCCGCCTGGTGGATGAGAGGCATGGCGTGGTGCAGGCGCAGGCCTACGTCGCCCAGCCCTTGGACCAGGCCACCCTCGACCGCATCACTCGCGGCATCGCCGGTAAGCTCAATCGCAAGGTCGTCGTCACCCAGCACACCGAGCCGAGCATGATCGGCGGCCTGCGCCTGCGTCTGGGCGATGAGGTGATCGACGGCTCAGTCGCCACGCAGTTGCGCCGCATTGAACAGCAACTCGTGGCCGCCGCGAGCCAAAGCGCCCGCAATGGTTTTGATCGTTTTGTGACTGAAGAAGCATGAATACCAGACGCTTGGCCCCCGGAGGACTCAGCGTCGGCGTGATGCAATGGATCAGAAACTCGAGATTAGAGACTAGAACCCCACCCAGGGCCCCGATATGAAGATCAACAGCAGTGAGATCGCCAGCGTCATTCAGCAGGAAATTCAGACCTACGCCAGCGAGTTGGAAGTCTCGCAGGTCGGACAGGTCATCGAAGTGGGTGACGGCATCGCCCGTATCTATGGCCTATCCAAGGCGATGGCGGGGGAGATGCTGGACTTTGAGATCGCGCCGGGAAACACCGTTCGCGGCCAGGTGTTCAACCTGGAGCAGGATGTGATTGGCGCGGTGATTTTCGGTGACTATTTGCAGATCAAGGAAGGCATGACGGTCCGCTCGACGGGGCAACTCATGTCGGTGCCGGTCGGCGAGGGGGTCTTGGGCCGGGTGGTCAACTCGCTGGGCGAGCCGATCGACGGCAAGGGTCCGATCCAGTCAACCGAGACGCGCAAGGTGGACATCATCGCCCCGGGCATTGCCGCGCGCCAGCCGGTGAAGCAGCCGCTCCAGACGGGCATCAAGGCCATCGACTCGATGATTCCCATCGGCCGGGGCCAGCGCGAGCTGATCATCGGCGACCGCAAGACCGGCAAGACGTCCATTGCCATCGACGCGATCATCAACCAGGCCTATACGCACAAGGGCACCGGCGGCGACGGGCCGGTGTACTGCATCTACGTGGCGGTGGGCGGCAAGGAGTCCACGGTCGCCGCGACCGTGGAGACGCTGCGGGAAAACGGGGCGATGGAGTACACCGTCGTCGTCGTGGCTTCCTCAGCCGACCCGGCGCCGATGCAGTACATCGCGCCGTACTCGGGCTGCGCGATGGGCGAGTACTTCATGTGGCAGGGTAAGCACGTGCTGTGCGTGTATGACGACCTGTCCAAGCAGGCCGTGTCGTATCGCCAGCTCTCGCTGCTGCTCCGTCGTCCGCCCGGGCGCGAGGCGTATCCCGGCGACGTGTTCTACCTGCACTCCCGCCTGCTCGAACGCGCCACCAAGCTGTCGGACGAAAACGGCGGCGGATCGCTCACCGCCTTGCCCATCATCGAAACCCAGGAAGGCGATGTCTCGGCGTACATCCCCACCAACGTCATCTCCATCACCGACGGCCAGATCTACCTCACACCCGAACTTTTCTTCGCCGGCGTGCGCCCGGCGATCAACGTGGGCATCAGCGTATCGCGCGTGGGCGGCAACGCGCAAATCAAGGCCATGAAACAGGTCGCCGGCTCGCTGCGACTCGACTTGGCGGCGTATCGCGAACTCGAAGCGTTTGCCCAACTGGGCACCGAACTGGACAAGGCCACCCAACGCCAGCTTGACCGCGGCGCCCGTATGGTCGAGTTGCTCAAGCAGCCGCAGTATCAGCCCATGGACGTGGTCGATCAGGTGTTGCAGATTTTCGCCGGCACGCGCGGTCAAATGGACGACGTGGCGATCAAGAATGTCGCCGCCTTCGCCAAGGCGCTGGTGGAGTATTTCAGCACCACGGCTGCGAGTGTCCGCGATGAGTTGGTCAAGAAGCGTGCCTTGGACGGGGACCTCGAAGCCAGGATTACCCAGGCCATGAAGGACTTCAAGGCCCAGTGGAAGCCGCAGGCGTGATTGGCTGGTAACATGGCGGCGGGTTGCGATCCATGCGGGAACTCGCAACCATGACCACGTACCTTGCTCTGGCACAGAACCTTACGGTGGAGGCGCACCCGGTGGAACTCTTTGCTTTCCTTCCCTGCTGCATTCCTCTGATCGTGGTTCCGGTAGGCTTGTTGGCCATGGCTTTCTGGATCTGGATGCTCGTCGATTGCCTGACCAAAATGCCCAGCGAGGGCAATGACAAGGTCATCTGGGTGCTGGTGATTGTTCTGACGCACTGGGTGGGGGCGCTGATCTACTTTTTTGTCGTCAAGCAGCCGCGGGATTCTGCCACCTGATGTCGACGCGCCGGTGCGCCCGTTAGCCCGGCACCAACGGTGCGGGCGGACGATGGCGCGCCGCGTGTGACATCACTGGCACGATGCGACGCTTGTCCCTACACTAATCTGCCCTGTTGTTCACGCCTCGACGAAGGATTTGGATCTTCCCATGAGCGAAACAGCGAAACTACAGATTGATGACAAGACCCACGAATTCCCCGTCGTCGTGGGCAGTGAGAACGAACACGCCATTGACATTGCCAAGCTGCGCGCCCAGACCGGTTACATCACCCTCGACGACGGGTACGGCAACACCGGTTCGTGTCAGAGTTCCATCACCTACATTGACGGCGAGAAGGGCATTCTCCGCTATCGCGGCATCCCCATCGAGCAATTGGCCGAACACTCGACGTTCGTCGAGACCGCATGGCTGATCATCTGGGGCCATCTGCCCACCAAGCAGGAGCTGGCCAGTTTCCGCGCCCAACTGGTCCGGCATGAGATGCTGCACGAAGGTCTGCGGCAGATGTTCGACGGCTTTCCGGCATCGGGACATCCCATGGCCATTCTCTCGGCCATGATCAACGCCATGTCCTGCTATCACCCCGACGTGATGAAGATCGAGATGGACGATCAGGCGACCTTCGAGAGCGCCGCGGCGCGGCTGCTGTCGAAGGTGCGCACCATTGCCGCCGCCAGCTATAAGACCTCGATCGGCCAGCCGATCATGTACCCCCGTCCGGAAAAGTCCTACTGCGAAAACTTCCTGCACATGATGTTCTCCATTCCCAACCAGCGCTACGCCGCCGACCCGGATGTGGCGCAGGCGCTCAACCTCATTCTCATCCTGCACGCGGATCACGAGCAGAACTGCTCGACCAGCACGGTGCGCATGGTCGGCTCCAGCGGCGCCAATCTATTCGCCAGTTGTTCGGCGGGGGTGTGCGCGTTGTGGGGACCGCTGCACGGCGGCGCCAATGTGGCCGTGCTCGAACAGCTTGAGTACCTCCATCGTGAAAAGGTGGATCTCAAGGCCTTCATCGAGGAGTCCAAAGCCAAGGACTCCAACAAGCGCCTGATGGGTTTTGGCCACCGGGTGTACAAGAATTTCGACCCCCGCGCCAACATCCTCAAAGCAGCCGCGGACAAGGTCCTCAAGCTGCTCAAGGTCAAGGACCCGTTGCTGGACATCGCCCGCCACCTCGAGGAAGTGGCCCTCAAGGACAGTTATTTTGTCGAGCGCAAGCTCTACCCCAACGTGGACTTTTACTCAGGCATCATCATGCGGGCCATGGGCATTCCCGTGAGCATGTTCACGGTGATGTTCGCTATCGGGCGCATGCCCGGTTGGATCGCCAACTGGAAAGAGATCCACGACGATCCCAACAGCCGCATCAGCCGGCCACGGCAGGTCTACACGGGCCCGACCAAGCGCGACTACGTGCCCATGGACCAGCGCGGCTGAAGCAGGCTCGGCCCAGCCGCTTGCGGCTCAGCCTCCCGATGCGCTCGAGTCCGCCCGCACCTTGCACACGCGCCGCTTGCCCACCTTCAGCACGTGCTCGCCGGTGACATTGATCATCGCCTTGGGATCAGTCACCTTCTGATCGTCCAGGCTCACGCCGCCCTGCTCCACCAGCCGCCGCGCTTCGGAGTTGCTCGGCGCAAATCCCACGTGCGTCAGCAGCGCGACGATGTTCACCACGGGCGCCGGCGCCTGATATACCGTCATCTCGCTGGGTAACTGGCCCTGACTGAAGCGCCGACGGAATTCCTCGCTGGCCTCATTGGCGGCGTGACAGTCGTAAAACTCCTCGACGATCACTCGCCCCAGTGTGTCCTTGGCCTCACGCGGGTGCGTCTCGCGCGGGTCCAGCAGGCTGGTGATCCGCTCCCGGGGAAGGTCGGTCAGCAGCGTGTAGTAGTTGGACATCAGCGGGTCGGGAATGCTCATCACCTTGCCGAACATATCCTTGGGCGGGTCTTTGATCGCAATGTAGTTGCCCTTGCTCTTGCTCATCTTCTCGCGGCCGTCCAAGCCCACCAGAATCGGCAGCACCATCACCACTTGCCTCTCCATGCCCGCCTTGGCCATCAGGTCCCGTCCGATGAGATTGTTGAACGTCTGGTCGGTCCCGCCCAACTCCACGTCGGCGCTGATGGCGACCGAGTCATAGCCTTGCATCAGCGGATACATGAATTCGCTGAGCACGATTTCCCGTTCCTGCTCCATGCGCTTGGCGAAATTCTCGCGATGGAGCATCTGCTGCACGGTGACCTGGCCGGTGAGGCGCAGGACGTCCGCGAAGGAGAGTTTGGCCAGCCATTCGGAGTTATGCCGCACTTCCAGCCGGGCGGGCGACATGTCCAGGATCTTGCCCGCCTGCTCCAGGTAGGTCTGTGCGTTGCGTTGGATGGCGGCTTCATCCAGCACCGGCCGCGTCGTGTCGCGTCCCGTCGGGTCGCCGATGCGAGCCGTGTAGTCGCCGATGATCAGCACCGCCGTGTGGCCCAGATCCTGGAACTGGCGCAGCTTGCGCAGGACCACGCTGTGCCCCAGGTGCAGGTCGGGGGCCGTGGGATCCATACCCAGCTTGATGCGCAGCGTTCGCCCCGACTCGAGCTTTCGCCGCAGTTCCTCCGGGCTGTAGAGTCCTTCCACGCCCCGCCCAAGACCTTCCATCGCTTGTTCGACGTTCATGGCCATCGTGGCATCATATCAAGCGTCGGCGAGACGCGCAGAGTTAGGAGTATCGGTAGTTCGGCAGGAATTACGATGGCCGCCCTTGAGAGCCTCCAGCCCTCGGGAATGGCGCCTCCGATTGGACAAACCACGAAAGATACCTATGCTGATGACGGTATTGACTCGGCGCCGAGCCATACTAATTCCCAGTCCAGCCCTGGGCGGGCTAACTGACATGTTAAGGAGAGTACGATGCCCAAGCTTTCGGAAGCCACGAAGTTTGATCGGATGATGGACAAGATGATGCGGCAGCGCCGCGAGCACCAGGAGGCGGTGGACCGGCACCAGGCCAAGCTCGGCGAGATTGATGAGATGTTCGCCAGGCACGGCATCGCGCTGGGCGGCGGCGAGAAGCCGGCCAAGCGCGGACCCAAGCCGGGCGCGGCCGGCAAAGCCAAGCGCGGCGGCAAACGCCATCGCGGCTCCTTCCCCGTCACCGGCACGGAGTCGGTGCTCAAGTTCATCAAGCAGCACGGCAGCCCCAGCACCGCCGAGCTCAACAAGCACTGGCAGAAGGAAGGCCGCAAGGGCAAGGCCGACAACCTACTCTCGCTGTTGGCCAAGGCCGGCAAGGTCAAGCGCGAGAAGAGCGGCGACGTTCGCGGCAGCCGCTACAAGCTGGCGTGAGCGATCGATCCAAGCTCCCAGGAACGATGACGACCCCGTGCCCCAAGCGCGGGGTCTTTGTTTCTCGAGGCCGTCGGTGCAATCCAAAGACGCGCAACGTCCTTGCTGCGCGTCCTGATCAGCCTCTGGTCGCCTGCGCTCATGTTAACCGGAATTGCATGACCTGTGCGTCCCGCTATTCTGTATCTCGCAATCGTCGTCGCAGCCCTGTTTCACTCATTCTGAGGAGCTTTCAGCATGGCCGGCAAGACGTTCAACGTGGCCTTGATCGGGTCGAAGTTCATGGGCCGCGCCCACTCCAACGCGTATATGAAAGTCGCCAGGTTCTTCGATCTGGCCAGCGAGCCGGTGATGCACACCATCGCGGCGCGGAACCAAGAGCAGTTGCGAAGCTTTGCGCAGCGGTGGGGCTGGCAGAATTACTCGACCGACTGGAAGGCCACCGTCAACAACGCCGCGATCGACCTGGTGGACATCGGCGTGCCCAATCACATGCACGCCGAGATGGCGCTGGCGGCGCTGGAGGCCGGCAAGCACGTGGCCTGCGAAAAGCCCCTGGCGGGCAGTCTCGCTGACGCCCGCGCCATGGCCCAGGCCGCCAGAAAGGCCCGCAAGTGCAAGACCTTCGTCTGGTACAACTACCGCCGCTGCCCCGCCATCGCGCTGGCGCATCAGCTCGTCAAGCAAGGCAAGCTCGGCCGGCTCTACCATGTGCGCGCGACTTATTTGCAGGACTGGGCCGGGCCCGATGCGCCGTTGATCTGGCGCTTCCGCGGCGACATCGCTGGTTCGGGTTCCCTGGGTGACCTCTGTGCCCACTCCATCGACACCGCACGCTTTGTCACCGGCGAAGAGTTCAGCGAAGTGCACGGCGCGATCCTGGAGACATTCATCAAGGAGCGCTACCTGCCGGGCGAAGGCGGCGGCGAGATTTCGGGTAAGGGCGGCAAGCAGCTCCGCAAGAAGGGCAAGAGCACCGTGGACGACGCGGTGCTGTTCCTGGCGCGATTCAAGGGAGGGGCGGTAGCGACCTTCGAAGCCACGCGCCTGTCCACCGGCGACAAGAACCGCAACTGCCTGGAGGTGCATGGCGAAGGCGGCGGCCTGCGGTTCAACTTCGAACGCATGAACGAGCTCCAATGGTACGACGCCACGCTCGACCGCAAGCTCCAGGGCTGGTCCATCATTAACGTGACCAACGGCGGGGCGGGGCATCCCTATGCCGCCGCGTGGTGGCCCACGGCTCACGTTCTGGGCTACGAGCATAGCTTCATCAACATGGCCGCGGATATCGCCAACGTGATCGGCGGCAAGGCGCCGGTGGTGCCGTTGCCAGACTTTGCCGATGCTTATGAGACGCAGAAGGTCGTGCAGGCGGTGGTCGAGTCGGCCCGGCACCGTTCGCCGGTGAAGCTGAGCCAGATCAAGTGACGGTTTGGTCAGATCAGAGCCGCGCGGCTCTGATTTCTGTTCGCGAGGGACGTGGTAGTTTGCACGCCTGCCGCGAGTTCGGCTATAATACGCGGCTCGATTCAATGACAACCGTTTTTGAGGTGACTCATGGCACATAAGAAAGGCCAAGGCTCGACGCGCAACGGGCGCGATTCGAACCCCCAGTACCGCGGCGTGAAGATCTACGGCGGCCAGGCCGCCAGCGCCGGCTGCATCCTCGTACGCCAGTGTGGCACGCCCTTTAAGGCGGGCTACGGCGTGGGCAAGGGCAAGGACCATACGCTCTATGCACTGGTGGACGGCGTCGTGGAGTTCCAAGGCCGCAAGGTGCACGTGCGCCAGGTGGCCCAGGCCGCCGCGAACTGATGACGGCCCGTGCCGCGTGACCGCGGGCGGCGCCATCGTCCTGATTTCGACTCGACACGGGCGTCGTTCGCGGCGCCCGTTTTTTGTTAGTCGTCCACGACCATGCTCATCGACCAAGCCATCATTCAGGTTCGCGCAGGCGCCGGCGGCGACGGTAAGGTTGCCTTCCGACGCGAGAAGTACATCCCCAAGGGCGGGCCCAGCGGCGGCGACGGGGGCCAGGGCGGCAACGTCTACCTGCTGGCCCAACCCGGCGTCGATACCCTGCTGGACTTCTCCGGTACCTACCACTGGAAGGCCGACGACGGCGAACCCGGCGGCGTCAAGCAGTGCACCGGTCATAACGGCCAGGACCTGATCATCCAACTCCCTCCGGGCACGCTGGTCTTCGATCAGGACGCCGGCAAGCTAATCGTGGACATGGATCGTCCGGGCATGCGTTACCTGATCTGCAAGGGCGGCCGCGCCGGCTGGGGCAACGAGCACTTCAAGAGCCCGACCAACCAGGCGCCGCACGAGGCCCAGCCCGGTTCACCCGGCCAGGAGCGCATGCTGCGGCTGGAACTGAAGCTGATTGCCGACATCGGTTTTGTAGGCAAACCCAACGCGGGCAAATCGACGCTGCTGTCGCGGGTGTCCCGTGCGACGCCCAAGATCGCCGACTATCCGTTTACCACGCTTGAGCCACAACTGGGCATCGCGGAGCTGCCGGGCGCGCGGCGAATGGTCATGGCCGACCTGCCGGGGCTGATCCAGGGCGCTTCGCATGGCGTGGGGCTGGGCTTCCGGTTTCTGCGCCACGTCGAGCGCACGCGACTGCTGGTGCATCTCCTGGAGGTCGAACCGACCGACGGCTCCAACCCGATCGACAACTATCGCGCGATCCGCCAGGAGTTGAACGCGTATTCGGCGGTGCTGACGGGCAAGCCCGAGATCGTCGTGCTGAGCAAGATGGACTTGTATCAGACGCAGGAGGACCAGGACGCCGCGGCCCAGATGATTGAAGCGGAACTGGGGATACCGACGCTGCGGATCAGCGCTGCGACAGGTCAAGGGATTGAGGCGTTGCTGGAACGCTGCTGGGAAGAACTGGCGGTGGCCAAGCTCGCCGACGTCCCTGTCGAAAACGGCGCCGATGAACCTGGCGACGACGAACCGAATCCGACCGCGATTCCGGAGTAGAATCCCGTCATGGCAATCGATCTTCTGGCCATTTCGATCGGCAACACACGCACCAAATTTGGGGCGTTCGGGCAGGACAATCTGCGCGCCAGCCAGGCGATCGCCAATGACCGCCTGGGCGCGGAATTGCCCGCCGCGGTGAAGCAGGCTTATGAGCAACTGGACAATGACGAAGCGCCGGTGCTGCTGGCGTCGGTGAATCCGAACCTGGCGGACCAGGTGATCGCCATCGCCGCTCGGGAGACGGGTCGCAGCGTGCTGCGCGTCGAGCGTGACCTGCCGATTCCCATCGGCCGGCAACTGGATCGCGAGGCGCTGGTCGGCGAGGACCGCCTGCTCAACGCCGCCGCCGCGTACGATGTGCTCAAACAGGCCTGCATCGTCGTGGATGCGGGCACGGCGATCACGGTGGACTTTATCGACGGCGTAGGCACGTTTCACGGCGGGGCGATCGGGCCCGGAGCGCACATGATGCTTAACGCCCTGCACGTGCGAACGGCGTTGTTGCCCGAGGTCACCTTCGCCCGGCCGGCGGAGGCCATCGGGCACAACACGGTCGAGGCGATGCGCGTGGCGGTGTACTACGGCCTGCGCGGCATGGTGCGCGAGCTGGTCGAGCAATACGCCCAAATCGCCGGTGCTTTTCCCATGGTCGTGGCCACAGGCGGTGACTCAGAGACGCTTTTCGAGGGCTTCGAGCTGGTCGAACGCATCGTCCCCGACCTGACGCTGCTGGGTCTGGCCGTGACCATGCGCCGCGCCAATGAAGCCGCCGAGGCTGACGAGTTGGAGTGACGCACCCATGTCATCAATGCCGACCCAGACACGTGGCAAGCTGATCGGCATTCGCATCATCTGGCTGGCGATGCTGATGGGCGAGGTGGGCTTCATGGCGGTGATTGCAGTGCTCATCGGTAATCAGTCGGTGCAGGCCGAAGCCGAGTTGGCGCGGCTCATGCTGCTGATCTCAACGGGGATGCTCCTGACGCTGGTTCCCCTGGGCTACTTCATTCGCAGCCAGATATATAAGCGTCACTGGGTCGGCGACGCCGTGACCGCGCAAGGCTATGTGACCGGGAACATCGTGCTGCTGGCGTTATGCGAAGCATCAGCTTTCGCGGGGTTGCTCGGGTGTATGTTCGGTGGCTCGTTCTGGCCTGGGGCCGTTCCGGTGGTGCTGGCGATGATCGTGCAAGTGATCAACTATCCCACGGGCAGTGCGATGTACAACTCGGCCCTATCGTGACCGTGGGGCGGAACATGGCAGACTCGACCCGCGTGTTGCTGACGTTGACTACCGCCGGCACGCCCGGCGCGATCGCCATTGTGCAGTTGCATGGGCCGTTGCCGCGCGTGCGGGAACTGCTGACGAAGTTGACCCAGCGCGTCGACTGGCCCAGCGGGCGCATGATGTTGGCATCGCTGGGGGGCATTGACCGCGGCATGGCGGTGCTGACGGAACATCGCGCCGGGGCCGATGCCTGGGCCCAGTTGTTGCCGCATGGCGGGCCGCGCGTGGTGCGGAAGATCATCGCGTTACTCATCGAACTGGGCGCCGAGTACGACGCTGAACCATCGCCGCGCGATCTCTATCCCGAGGCGAAGAGCGATCTGGAGGCCGATATGCTGGCGGTGCTGGCGCAGGCTGCCAGTCCCGCGGCGATCGAGGTGCTGCTGGCGCAACCGGCGCTGTGGCGGCAGGTCGAGGCGCGCGCGAATGAGGATTTCGCGGCCTGGTGCGATCAAGTGTCGGCGCGGTCGGTGGTGCTGGATCGGTTGGTGACGCCGCCGACGGTGGTGGTCGTCGGCCGGCCCAATGTCGGCAAGAGCACGCTGACCAACCGCATGCTTGGCCGCGCCGCCAGCGTCGTGGCGGACCTGCCCGGCACGACGCGCGACTGGGTCGCGGGTCTGGCCGAGATTGCGGCGCGGTCGGCGCACGAACCCGCGTCGCTCAATTCCGCGGTGGCGGTGCGCTGGCTCGATACACCGGGCCTGCGCCGCAGCGACGACGCCATCGAACAGCAGGCCATTCAACTCGCCGGCGCGGTGATGGCGTCGGCGGATGTGCTCATCGCCCTGCGTGACCCGGTGCTGGACTGGCCCGAGGCCGGCGCGTTGCCGCGCGAACCGGATCTGTGGGTCGTCAACAAGGTCGATCTGGCGCCGGCGGCAACACCATCGGATCATCTGGTGATCAGCGCCTTGACGGGCCACGGCCTCCGCGCTTTGGAGAGCGCGATCCTCGATCACCTCGATATGTCGCACATGAAACCCGAGTGCTGGGCGTTCTCGCCGCGCTTACGAAAGGCGATGATGGAGGGCGACCGGCGGGATTTGCGCGAGTATGTCGCGGACGCGGCAAGCCGCGGCGCTTCGTAGCGAGTGCGGCGCTTGATGTGAAGCGTCGCGGTAAGCCGCGCTCCGGAAGATCAACTCCCGCGCGTCTGCCTGCTTTCCACGTACTGTTCGGCCGCACGCAGCAGTTGATCGAAGCGCTCCTGCTCCATGCCCAACCGCTGGGCGAAATGCTGCAAGATCACACGCTCGTTGACATCGAGATGACCATCCGCCACCGCGACGGCGAAGACAGCCTTCATCGTCCGATCCGGATCGGTGCGCACGAATTTGAAGTGGTCCTCGTAGTACGCCGGCTCGTTCATGGCGCGATCGAGCATGGCCTGGACCGAGGCCTCACCGACGCCCGCTTTCATCGCCAGTTGCTTGAGCAGCTTCTGTTCTTCCTGGGTGATCTGCTTGTCCAGCCCTGCCACGCAGCAGGCCGCACGTAGAATCGCAGTCTCTTTCATGGGCATGATGGTTCTCCATGCTGGCTGGCTTTCGCCACATCATACCCGCAGAATCTCCGGAAAAACCGGCGGCTCGACGCCACATGCGTTTCGAGCCGCCGGAGGGGTTGGTGATATTGTTCCGTGCGGGGCTGAGTTTGCCAAGCCCCGGGTTTCCTTAGAACCGGATCACGCCGCCGATGCTCACGCGCGTTGCCGGGCGATGGATCACCGTTGTTCCGTAGGTCTCCCAGTGCCCGGGCACCCAGGTCTGGACCGTGCGTGTCTCGTAGTGATCCGGCACCCACACTTGCTGCGTGCCGCCTTCCTGCACCACCACGGTGTAGGCCGGCCCGTCCTTGGGGTAGTACGTCCGCGTGATGCGCTCGATCTGCCGGGTCTCGTAGTGGCCCGGCTCGACAAGCACCCGTTGCGTCGTGGTCACGTAGTAGCCTTCGACCCATCGCTGGGAAGGCACGGTGACGACCTGCGGCGAGCCGAAGGTGACACCCACGCGGACGCCGCTGCCGTAGTGGCCGCTTTGATGATAGTCGTGCCCGTGGCGCCGGTAGTCATGGCCCTGGCGCACGACCACTACAGGATGCGACCGGTGACGGTCGTTCCGGGCGCCGCGGTGGCCGTCGGCGGCCCATGCCGGCGCGGCGCCTGCCAGCATTACCGCTGCTCCAGTGATTGTCGCTGCCGTCCATATTTTGAGTCTCGTGGTTTTCATGGCAAGCTCCTTTTCTACTGGGGTGAGGGTCGCGTCGAAACGGGTTGCGTATCGGACTGCGCCTTGGATTCCATGGTCTTGAGGAACGTCTGCTTCTGTTGCGGTGTCAGCACCGCCAGGAATTCAGCCATGCGCAAGGCGTTCTGCCGGCGGTACTCGCGCATGAAGTCCTGTTCCGCATAGTCCAGCAGCACCTTCTCGTTGGGCTGTTCTCTGGCCAGTTCCGTCAGGAAGGTGTTGAATGCCGGCAGGCGCTCTCGCTTGGCGGCGGCGCGGGCCTTGCTCGTCTCGGCCAGCATTTGCTCGAACACCGCTTCCTGCTTGTCATCCAACTTCAACTGTTGGGTAAATTGGCGGGCCCGGCCTTCAAAGCTCTTCATCTCCTGGGCTGTGCGGCTCACGTTGTAGTAACCCACGGCGAAAAACACGTTGAAACCCAACGACGCCACCAGCAGGATCCAGACCCATTGCGGCTTCATGGCTGGCCTCCTTCCGCACCCGGATTCCCGGCATTCCCCGGAGTCGTCCCCGGAGTCGCCAGGTCGCCGTTATCCGGCAGCAGCGAGTCGCCCGAACCGTTGTCCAGGTCCAGCAACTCACTGCCGATGCTGCGCCCTTCGCTTTGCCGCAGTTCGGCCATGGTGGACTGGCCAAAGGCGTAGCCGCCCAGGCAAGCCACGATGACCAGCGTGGCCGCGGCGGTCCAGCGCACGCCCAGCCACCAGCGCAGGGCTGTGCCTAGTTCGCTGCCCAGCCGGCCCATCACATCGTCCGCCGGCGCCGCCTGCGCTTTCACCAGTGCCACGGCCCGGCGAATCGACTCGGCGGGCGCCTGCACCACCGGCTCAAGCGCCACCTGCCGCAGGGCCGTCACTTCATCGAGCAATTGAGGGTCATGCCGCAAGCGTTGTTCGATTCGCTCCGCCAGATCCGTCCCGGCCTTACCGTCCACATACGCTGCCAGGTCGCTGGCGTCGATCGGCACATATGCTTGAGGCGACCCCGGCGCCGTCGGGCTCACTCGCCGCCAAAGCTGCTGGTCTTCAGGTTGGAAATCCCGCATGTTCATGATCGGTCCTCAATAGGTTCTACGGTGCATCAGGGCGAAACATCCCCATCAGGGTCAGATTCTTCGGGTCGCTTGGGCTTCATATGTAACCTAAGCTTTTGCAGGGCCTTATGTTGTGTGCTGCGAACAGTCTGCTCAGCGATATTGAGTGTGCGGGCGATCTGGGGCACATCCCACTGCTTGTCAAAGAGCAGGTGCAGTACCAAGGTCTGCCGGGGCGATAGCAGGCCGGGGGGTAATTCGATTGACGTGGCCGATGGGTCGCCAAGATCCGAGGGCGGGGCGGGCACGGCTTGGTGTACCGTCGAGAGGGGCTCGGTGGGTAGTGAGCATTTGCGCAGGGCATCGTAGGCGGTGCTCCGCGATACGATCGTCAGCCAGGTGGACATGGAGGCACGCTGGGGATCGAACGAGCGCAGCAGGGCAAAGTCGTTCTTGACTAGGCGAACGAAGACGTCCTGCACAGTGTCCTGGCCCAGTTCGACCACATCACCGCGTGTGCGGCCGGCCAGCACGCGGTGCACGGCCGTGTGGATGAGGCCCGCCCAGCGATGGACAAACGCCTCCCACGCTCGGGGCTCTCCCGCCAGGCATTCCCGCAGATCCTGGTCCATGAAGTGACGCTCCGGAGGCGGCTCCGCTTCAGCGGGCCTGTCCGAGATAGTATTGTTCCAACTGCTCGGACTTGACCTGATCCCACGCGCTCACCACGCTGCTGGCGACGGTGGCGATACCCTCGGCCGACACCGACGGGCACACCATACACGCCATGCCCGCGGCCCTCGCCGCCTGGGCGCCGATGAGTGAATCCTCGAACACCAGGCACGCCCGCGGAGCCACCGCCAACTGTTGCGCCACCGCGAGAAACACATCCGGCTGCGGCTTGCCGCGTGGCACCGCCTCGCTGCTAAGCACACAACCAAACGCATCGCCAATGCCCAATTGTTCCAGCGCGTACCCAATCGCCTCCATCGGGCTGCCCGACGCTACTGCCATGGCCACGTTGCCCACCTCCGCACAACGCCGCACGAGCCGCACAGCCCCGTTGATTTCCCGGATCGGCATGCGACGGAAATTTTCGAGCAAGCGATCACGCATGATCCGCTGGCATTGGGCCAGACCAAGCGGCGGCTCCAACTCCCGCCAGATCGTGGCCGCCACGTCCAGCGCGTTCATGCCCTTGTACTTGGCCGCCAGCGCCGGCGACCACTTGGCCCCCAGCGCAAGCAACAGGTGCTCCTCGGCATCGCGCCACAGCGCACTGGTCGCCACCAGCGTGTCATCCATGTCAAAGATGAACGCGCGGACTGGCGTCGGCGAGCTTGGCGACCCCAGAGTGCCCGGCGAGTCACTTGGCACGTTCACGGCGTTTTCCAGAACGGCTGCGTCCACGCGAATTGCTCCCCATCGCCCCAACACTCGAAGCGCACGTACTTGGCCTCCTCGGGGTAATCCACTTCAATCGTATTGCCGTCGGCGACGGCAAAGCGCTGGCCGATGTTCTTCAGCGCCACGATGCGGCGGGCGTTGTCGGTGCGGATCGTGATGTGCCGCCCGCTGACGCTGATGTCGCTGATGCGCACTCCGGTGGAGCAGTAGAACCGTCCGGCCCGCAGTGCCGCCACCACGCCGGCGACGCTGCGCTGGGTTACGTAGGTCACGTTCCAGCCCAGTTCCACATCGTCCTTGGGCAGGTGGCTGTCATCATTGGCAAAGCCCCAGATGCGCCGGCCTTCGGAGAGCAGCATGTCCCACTTGTTGGTGGCGTACGGGCTGCCGTCGAGCCGGCCGATGGTGCCGTTGTAGATCTCCATGCCGACGTAGCCGACCCACTCGCGCATCTGGGCGATCGTGCAGTGGTCGAACTTACCCTGCCAGTTGGGGTGATTGACGATGATGAACCCTTGGCCGGCGCCCCCGGTTTCCCCAGTCACCTCGTTGATCACCTGCTGGCGCTGCGCGCTGGGGGCAATGAACCGGTCGGCATCGACGTGCAGCAGGTGGGGGCCGTTGCTGGTGATCTCGTTGCCCGGGATGAGGATCATGCCCCGCGCGTCCCATTGCTGGTAGTCGCTGGCGGAAGTGAACAGGTCGTGGTCGGAGATCATGACGTAGCCGTAGCCACGGGCCGCGTAGTCGTCGAGTACGTCCTGCGGGGGACGCCTGCCGTCGGAGCGGTTGGTGTGGGTGTGCAGGTTGCCGCGAAGCCATTGTCCGGCGGTGAGGTCGGTATAAGGATGGTCAAGCATATGTAGGACAGAATACAAACGTTTGGCGGGTGACGCGCAGCGTCCCACGGAGCCCCCTGGGAATCGGTATCATGCGCCGTTGACGGGAAGCAAGCATGACACGACGGATTACCATTATCGGCGACGGGTCCATGGCGACGGTCTGCGCCCTGCTGCTCGAGAGCCGCGGTGCGCAGGTGACGGTGTGGGGCCACACGGCTGAGCACATCGCCACGATGATTCAGACGCGGGAGAACCGGCGTTATCTGCCGGGCTATCGCATGCCTGAGTCGATTCGCCTGACCGCCGATCCGGCCGCGGCGCTGGTGGGGGCGGAGTTGATCGTCTCGGCGGTTCCAACCCAGTACATGCGCGGCACGTGGGGCCGGCTGGCCAAGCACGCGCCGGCGGGCGTGCCCATCGTCTCGGTCGCCAAGGGCATCGAGAACGAGACGCTGCTGCGACCGACGCAGATCATCGCCGATGTGCTGGCGCAGGCCGGGCCGGACCATCCGGACCGCTCGCCGCGGCCGCTGGCGACGCTGTCGGGACCGTCGGTGGCGGCGGAACTGGCGCGTTGCCTGCCGGCGACGGTCTGTGCCGCCAGCGAGGATGAGGCCCTGGCACGCCAGGTGCAAGCCGTATTCACCACCAACTGGTTCCGCGTATACACCAATCCCGACATGCTGGGCGTTGAGTTGGCGGGGGCGACCAAAAACGTCATCGCCCTGGCGGCGGGGATTCTTGACGGACTCCAGGCGGGGGTCAACGCCAAGAGCGCCCTGCTGTCGCGCGGCCTGGCGGAAATCACCCGCCTGGGCGTGGCCATGGGCGCCCGCCAGGAAACCTTTTTCGGTTTGACCGGCGTGGGCGACCTGGCGACGACCTGCTTTTCGCCCACCGGGCGCAACCGCACCTGCGGCGAACTGCTGGGTAAAGGCCGCAAACTCGAGGAAGTGCTCGAACAGATCCCCGGCGTGGTGGAAGGCGTGCCCACAACCCGCGCGGTGGTGGCCCTGGCGAAGCGCTACCGGGTGGAAATGCCCATCACCCACGCGATTCAGAAGGTGCTCTTCGAGGGGCTCGACCCCATCGAGGGGATCAGCATGCTGATGAGCCGGGAGCCCAAGCCCGAGCGCGTGGGGTGAGGGACGACGTGGAGCGTGGAGGGTGGAGAGTGGAAACAGGGTGCCGGTGCGCGGCAAACCGGGAAGCTTCATAAGAAGCGGAATTCGCCGTTCAGAAATCAGACATTAGAAATCAGCAATTCGGAGTCTCCGCCCTCATGCCTATCAAGCTTGCCTTTTCCACCACGGCCTGTCCGCAATGGAGCGTCGAGAAAGTCGCCGAGCAGGCCCGCACCATGGGTTATGCAGGGGTCGAGCTGCGCACACTCGGCGGCGGGGCGGGGGAACTGGCGTGCGATCCGGCCCTGTCCGAGCCCGCCAAGGTGCACGATATTTTCAAGGCCTTTGCCGTCGAGCCGGTGTGCCTGTCCACCTCGATCTCGCTGCACCATCGCGATGCGAGCAAAGCCCGGGCGGCGCGGCGCGAGACCCAGGAGGCGATCCGCATGGCGGCGGCGATCGGCTGCCGATATGTCCGCGTGTTTGGCTACGAAGTCGAACCCGGGCGCAGCCGGCGCTCCGTGCTCATGACGCTGGCCGACGCGGTGACGCCCCTGGTGGACGTGGCGGGGGAGCAGGGCATCGGCGTCCTCTTTGAGAATGCCGGGTCGTTCGCCCTGGCCAAGGAGTGGTGGTGGCTGCTCAACATGCTCGATCATCCGATGGTGGGGCTGAGCTGGAACATCGCCAACAGCGTGGCCGCCAGCCGCGACGACATCGGCGGCAGCGTGTCGGTGCCGCTGCTGCACTCGCGCATTCGCATGGCCAAGGTCAAAGACATCCACATCGGTGAAGGCAGCGGCTTTGTTCCCCTGGGCGAAGGCAACGTGGGCGTCGAACGCTTCGTGCAGCGCTTATTGGGCATTGGGTTTGACGGCTATGTCAGCGTCGAATGGGATCGGCTATGGCTGCCGACACTGGCGCCGGCGGAGGAATATCTGCCCGACGCCCAGCAGCGTCTCACCAAGTGGCTGACGGCGGCGGAGGAATCCCTCAAAGCCGGCCCCGGCGACGCCAGCAATCTGCGCGGCAAGGGCACCAACGCGAGCGCGGGGATTGCCAAGGCGCTGGTTGGTTGAACAACGGTCGGCAGATCCCGGCCAAGCTCGCGGACTCATATGGCCGGGCTTGATTCTTCAAATCAGAAATCGGAAATCGAAATTCCCTTGATCACCACGGGATGTCGATGCGCGGGTTTTCCTCGTCGCTCTTGTCGGTAATGATGAAGACATTACCCGAGGGGCGTTGCCGACGGCGAGGCTCGTATTTCTTGTTGCCTTCGAGCTTGTCGGCCTTGCCCGCGTCGATCAATCCCTGGAGCTTCTTGGCGACCCAGTCATCGCGCTTGGGTTGGTGTTCGCGGTCCTGCGCCGCCATCAGGCTGAAGGTAAGACGATTGGGCAGGGGGATCATGCCCTTGGTCTGAAGCACCTTGGCGCCCTGCTTTATGGTGAAGTCGTGTACCAGCTCCTGGAGGGCCCGGGTTTCCGCCAGCGACCAGTTGGGGTCCCAGTGCTCGTAGAGGTAGATGATGGTGTTGAGTTCGACCTGCTCCTTGGGCACCTTGGGCGGGAAATGAACGCTGGGCCAGGCTTCGGGCTTTTCCAGAATGGTCGCCAGAAGCATGGCGCCGATGCCGTGGCCGGCACGGGTGTGCGGTTCTTCCTCGTTGTAATAGTCCAGGCCGTCGAGCCGGATCATCAGTTGCACGCGCTGTGACCGCGGGCTGGCGTGCGCCAGGGCGGTCATGTCGGCGTAGAACTCCTGGAGATGGTGGAAGAGCATCTCATGGTTCGAGTACAACTCGATCACGTGCGGGAGAGGCAGGAACGCGGTGATGTAATTGTGCCCCAGTTCGTGCCAGACGATGGTTTCCCCCAAGTCGCCCAGTTTGAGGTCCTTCATCTCCGAGAGCTTGCCTTGCGCCGGGTTGGGATTGTTCACCAGGCTGGGCTTCCAGGAGACGAGGATATTGAGTTTGGTGATGCGCAGCTCATAGCCGTCGCGGGTGCGCACGTACTCACCTTCGGGCCGAACGCCCTGCACGCCCAGCTCCGTCGAGGGCACGTAGTTGGCCATGAAGTTGCGCCCCCAGATACTGGCGGAGAAGCTGATGTTCGACGGGCTCTGGGTGTTCTTCCACCACGCCGGGCGCACCTCGGCCAGACGCTTCTTGATATACGCCACATTGTCGCGCTGCTGCTTGTCCAGCATCGCGCCCAGAGGCGGACGGGACACTTCCTTGATCTTGTTATCCAGGTCGGCCCATTCGTTCTTCACATACGACTCGGCCATGACCTGGTAGGCGGCGGTGGCCTCGGCGGTGAGTTTGGCACGCTTGTCCGCCGCGTCATCGGCGCGGACGCTGGCGGCCCAGACACCGCCCAGCGCGATAAAGGTCACCACGGTAATGAGCCCGGTCAGACGACGGAACAAGACTTCGGAAGAGTTACTGAACATCACATGTACTCCCGGACGAAAGGGAATGGGGATAGGTGCCGGAACACGATAGTGTGAATTCTACAGGGTTGGGCGCATTTGCCAAGCACCCTATCGCAAACGGGGCTCAACTCCGGGAGATCGGCTGGTAAAGTCGGTCGGGGGCCTATGAGGCCGGATCAGGTGCAACCGGGGACCCCTCCGCCGGCGCTGCCGCCGCTGCCGTGGCGGGTGCGGAAGCCTGTTCAAGAGGAAACGGCCTCGTTCCAGGCGGCGCCTCGGCGGGCTTGGTCATGAACAACACCATCATCACCCACAGGCAGGCCACCAGGTTCTGGATCGGCAACTGAAGCGCCGGCGGCATGGCGTAGATCATTGCCACGGCCGGAACCCACACAAACCAGTTGGGAATCAGCACTGGCACCACTTTCACCAAGTACCACTGCCTCCATGCCATTGGCACCTTGCGACCGGTCGCCGGGCCGCCGGGCACCGCCTCCCCGCGGCGGTCCTTTTGTACCCATTCCAGCGCCCAAGCCATGGTCGGTACAGCCCACAGCGGGCAGTAGACTAACTGATCAATGACGATTTTGGCCGCCAGCGTGGGCCAGGCGTAGCCGTCGCCAAACCAGTGGGACTGGAGGCGATAGAGCAGGTCGACCTCAGCGCCGCGGTAGGCCCAGAAGAGCACGAGGAAGAGAAGCATGTTTCTGGCCTGGGGCTGGCGTGGCCGGCCAAAGAGGCGCTGCATGACGACGGGGATCACCCCGGCAAAAATCGCCGTGGCGATCGCGGAGTAGAGGTACCCGTAGTGCACCTTGAGGTCCGCCACATGCTGGAGAAATCGCTGCGCGGGGGGCCAGGTGAACCACGCAAGGAGAATCAGTACGCCGGCAATCCAGAGGATAACGCCGGGCAGGACATTAGCCTTGGCCGCAGCGATACCCGCGGCCCAGGGGCGTGATGACGAAATATCAGTGTTCATCGGAGAATTCAAGCCCGGCGCCGCTGCGCCGGCGGCGCGCACTGCGAGTACGGGACCGCCAGTATAGTCAAGTTTCTGGCTGCGTGGCGGCAGCTCCGCGGCGGCGGAGGTAGCGCAGGTGCGTGATGTCGGGACAGCACGGCTTTCGCCGTGGCAATCCGCGCGGAAGTGCCAATACAAAAAGGGCCGGTCGCACAAGGTCAGGTGGTTGCGATGTCATTTTCGCAGCCAGACGGCCCTACATGACCGGCCAAAAGATTCAGCCACTTTTTCTTGCAGGTCGGTACTTTCGACGCTCGGTTTCGACAAGTCGAATGAGTTCGAGTGTCCACGTCCCTGTTGGACTGAATCTACCTGCATTCTCCACTTTGCCATGGGGATCGTCAAGTGCTTTTCGCCGGTTGATGAAAAATCACTGACAATCACCTGGATGTTGCGGCTGGTCGTTCACGTGCAGTCCAGCGATTTTGCCCGCGTGGGTGAAAGTGGGCGTGACAATACTTTCGGGCAACTGGTGGCAGGCGGGTAGACGACTGGGGGTA
>JBBDMX010000026.1:0-33622 GCA_040878035.1 Phycisphaeraceae bacterium
CAAGCTGCCGCTCTCCCCAACGCCGAACACCCGACCACTTCCCGGACAGTATTGGTCGATGAGGCAGAGGGCGGCGTAGAGGCGGGCGGCGTCAGCGTAGGGGTTTAGGATATTCGAAGCACTCTCACCCCTGCCCTCTCCCTCAGACCCCGGAGGGAGAGGGGGTTTGGCCTCACCCCTTCCGGGGGCGTCGTATTTCTGAATGATCTTCTGGTAGATTTCGCGGGCTTGTTTGGGGTCGTGCTTTTCTCTTCGCAAGGTTTCGGCGTCGCGGAAGAGGACGAAGTCTTCACCGTATTTGCGGATGGCGTTGGCACGGCGGACTCTTGCTAACCCGTCGCGCAGGCGCTTGAAGAGCCAGGCGTATTCCTTTTTGTAGTCGGCGAGCTTGGCGTTGGCGTAGTCCAGGGCGAACTTGTAGGCGTACTCGGCCTGATCCAGGTCAGGGATTGAGGCAAAGGCGCGGGCGGCGCCCTCGGCGGCGATGGCGATGCGTTCCCCGGAAGTTGCGTTGTCGTCGTGAGCCTGCTTTTCTTCCTGTTTCACCAGCCAATCGAAGATGGATAGGGCCGTGTTACTGTCGTTGCGTGCCAGGGCGACGTCGCCGGCGAGGATATAGGCGTCGAAGAGGCGTGGGCGATAGACAGCGCGATCCGTTGCGTATGGGGCGATATACAGCTCGGCGATGTTGGGCCGATTCTCATCCAAGGCCAAGCGGCCGAGCGGGATGTCGATCTCTGGGTAGCGGGCCGGCAGCAGACGCTGGCGCACTTCGGAGAGGGCGGTGAAAGCTTCACGCGTTTGATGCGGGTCGTTGCCCGCGAGCATCTGCCGGGCCTTTTCCAAGCCTTGGCGATATTCCTTGGGCAGCGCCGGAAGGTTGTCCAAGTCGATGCCGGCAGGCTTGGCCGCGCCGCCCTGCTCCTGCGTGTTCGACTGGTTCTGCTTATCGCGGATTTCCGCCAAGCGGCGGATCATGTCCGGGTCGTACTGGCCGGCGGCGGGCAGAGCGACCAAACTGACGAGCAAGCCTGCGCAGAGCAGCGCCAACGTTGGCCATCTCCCGCTTGTGCTTTTCATGACCGGAAGTCCCCAGGTAAAGCGACCGCAAAATTCCCCACGCAAGACGATCATACCCCCTCGTATCAAGTTATCAAGTACCTTTTATCTTTTGTGTAGCCTGCCGCTCGGGCCCTTGTCACAACTGCGGACGGCAATCAATAGACAAAACTATCTTTTTATGCTACCTTAGGGTTGATCTAAGCCGCGCCATCCCCCTTGCGCGGTGGAGTGTGACGGTCGTGGATGGACTGAGCCGACGGGAATTTCTGCGCTGCGCCGGGTCGCTGACGGCGACCGGGGCGGCTTGTGCGCTGGCGGGGCCGGCCCAGGCGTCGGCGACATCCGGGGCGGCGGGGCACGGCGGACCGGCGGACCCCATGGGCGTACTGGTCGATATGACCCAATGCATCGGCTGCCGGCGCTGCGAGCAGGCGTGCAAGAAGAGCAACGGCTTTGACCCCGGGCCGGATGAGGCCTATGAAGACCCGGCGATCTTCGCCCAGATGCGCCGGCCGGCGCCCGACGCCTACACCGTCGTCAATGCCTGGCCCAATCGGCACGACGCCGAGCGCCCCGTCTACGCCAAGATCAACTGCATGCACTGCAATCATCCGGCCTGCGTGTCGGCGTGCATCGTCGGGGCGCTGAACAAGCAGGACGACGGCGCGGTGACCTACGACGCCTGGAAGTGCATCGGCTGCCGGTATTGCATGGTGGCCTGCCCGTTCCAGGTGCCCACGTACGAATACGACAACGTGCTGACGCCGCAAGTTCGTAAGTGCACGTTCTGTCTTTCGCGCACCAGCGAGGGTCAGCGGCCGGCGTGCGTGGAGGCCTGCCCGCGCGACGCCCTGCTCTTTGGCAAACGCAACGACCTGCTGCAAGTCGCCCATCAGCGCATCAGCCAGCATCCGACGCAATATATCGACCATGTGTACGGCGAGCACGAGGTGGGCGGCACATCGTGGATTTACCTGTCTTGCGTGCCCTTCGAGGAGGCCGGGTTCCTCAAGCTCGGCTCGGAGGCGCCGCCGGTGCTGACCGAGGCGATTCAGCATGGGGTGTTCAAGTATTGGCTGGCGCCGGTGGGTTTGTATGGATTTCTGGCGACGATGATGTGGCATACGGGTCGGCGGGCGAAGGTGGCGCGCCAGCCATCGGGCAACGAGAAGTTGGAGCTATCCCGGCCAAGCTCGCCCCCGGCGACTCGTATGGCCGGGCTTGCGGGGAATGGCGGCGGTGCGGCGATGGCGACGTTGACGCACGAGATGGCGCCGATTGCACCGAGCCGGCAGCCGCAGGCTTCTGCGGCGACCGAAGCGCCGCGGCTTCTGGCGCACCCTCACCCGGCCTCGCAGAGCCTAGGCCACCCTCTCCCGGGGGGAGAGGGGCATGCCGCCGCCGCGCCGGTGGCGGCGAAGCTGCTCACGCCGGGCACATGGTTCCTGCTGGCGCTGGTGGCCGCCGGTGTGCTGGCGCTGGCGCGGCGATTCATCTTCGGCCTGGGAGCGACGACCAATCTGGACCAGCAGCATCCCTGGGGCCTGTGGATCGCCATGGACGTGGGCAGCGGCATCGCCCTGGCCGGCGGCGGATTCGTCACCGCGGCCCTGGTGCACATCTTCCACCGCGAGCATTACCACGCCGTGGCACGCTCGGCGCTGCTCACCGCCTTGCTCGGGTACACCTTCTACGTCCCCGGCCTGCTGGCGGACATCGGCCGGTGGTACAACATCTGGCACCCCACGATTCCCACCATGTGGCAGGGCAACTCGGTGCTCTTCGAAGTGGGCCTGTGCGTGATGATTTACTTGAACGTGCAGTACGCCGAGTTGGCGCCGATTATCTGCGAGCGCTTCATGGGCGAGCGCAATCGCTGGCCACGCCTGGCGCACTGGGCGGGCTTCGCGCACAAATGGTTCGAGCGCGGCCTGCCCGCACTGCTCGTCCTGGGCGTCACCTTGTCCGCGTTCCATCAGTCGTCCCTGGGCAACCTGATGGTCATCGCCCCCTACAAGCTGCACATGCTCTGGTGGTCGCCCGTGTCGCCGCTCCTGTTTCTCCTCTCGGCCATGATGGTCGGCTTCCCCATGGTGATCTTCACCATTCTCTTTGCCTCCTGGTCGCTCAAGCGTAAGCCCGAGATGCACGTGCTGGCGCCGCTGTCACGGTACATCGTGGTGTTCCTGGCGCTCTACCTGGCGGTGAAGGTCGGCGACATGGCTTGGCGCGGCACGTACAGCTATCTGTTCGACGGCTCGCTGCAAAGCGTGGCGTGGATCGCGGAAGTCGCCCTGGGCGTCGTGCTGCCGCTGGTGCTGCTGTCACGCGGAACGGTGCGACGATCCGAGCGCTGGCTGGCGGCCTCGTGCCTGATGGTCATCCTGGGCGTCGTCCTCAATCGCCTCAACGTCTTTGTCATCGGCTACAGCCCGCCCTTTGCCACGCGCAGCTATTTCCCCTCGCTCACCGAGTTCGCCCTCTCCATCGGCCTGGTGGCGGCACTGCTCCTGGCATATCGCCTGGCGGTGACGTACCTGCCCATTCTCGAACCCGAGCACGGCGAAAGGGCCCGAGCATAATGGGCCGATGGCGCCACATCATGCTGTGGGTCGTCGGGCTGACCACGGGCCTCACGGTGCTGCTCTGCGCCCTGGCGCTCGCTGATCCGCCCGGTACGGCGACCCCCATTACCCCGCCAACCACCGCCGAGCCATCCACCGCAGCGGCGTCTGCTGTGGTCCCATCGCCCACCACGGCGCCGGTGGACTACGGGCCGGACGTGGTCATGCTCAAGGAACTGGTGAACGAGTATGAGCCGGTGCCCTTTGAGCACAAGAAGCACGCCGCCATGGCGGAGATGCACGGGGGCTGCTCGACGTGCCATCACAGTCCGCCCAGCCGCGACGCTGATGCCGCTGCCGCCGCGGATGCCGATGCGGTCCCCACCACGCAACCGGCGGTAACAGTTCCGCCCATCACACAGGATCACGCCTCGGACACCCCCGCCTGCAAGTCCTGCCATCCCGTGGCCGCCAAGGATGCGAACATCCACATGCCCAGCCTCAAGGGCGCCTATCACCGCCAGTGCCTTAATTGTCACCGCGACTGGATGGGCGAGAACGCCTGCCTGATCTGCCACAAGGTGCGTGACGGCAGCACGGCGATGGCGAAGGATCCGACGCCGGGCGACATTGTCGGCCGCATGCATCCGCCCATCCCCGAGCCGGATGAGCGCTCGTTCAAGGCGCGCTACACCCCCGCCGCCGGAGGCCAGGTGCTGTTCCGTCACAAGCAGCACACGGTGGGCTACGGCATCAAGTGCGCCTCGTGCCATCGCGAAAGCAACTGCATCTCGTGCCATCAGAAGATCGGGGCAACCAGTGCGGGCCCGCGCCCGGTGCAGCCGGCGCGGAGCTGGCAGGCGTCGCACGAGCCGTGCATCAGTTGCCATCGCCAGGCGCGCTGCAATCACTGCCATTACCAGGACGGCCAGTTGCCGCCGCCGGTGTTCGATCACGCCAGCACCGGCCAGTTGCTCGACAAGGACCACACGGATCTGGCGTGCCAGCAATGTCACGCGGGGCTGCGCACCGCCGAGGCGCCGTCGTGCGGCGACAGCAGTTGCCATCGTGAGGGCAAGCCCGTGACGTTCCCCGAGCATCGGCCCGGTGACAAGGTGAGCAAGCCCGAGATTGATGCAGGCAAGTTACCTGCAACGCAACCTGCTGATTTGATATCGAGCAAACCGACGCTGGAACGCATTCGGCGCTGATGTGCATCATGCGAGTAACCACGCCAACCCCTACGAAGCGCCGCGGCTTGCCGCGTAGTATCGCTCCCTGCGCCGTCGCGCTTGCGCTGCTCACCACACTCACGACGCAGCTTTATTCCGCGACCCCCGCCGCGCGCCCCACCACCGTCACCGATCCCGCCGGCTGCGTCACCGCCGAATGCCACGCCGCCGTCAAGGCCTCCAAAGTCGTGCACGGCCCCATCGCCGGCAACACCTGCGACGCCTGCCACGAACTCAAGGACGCCAAGGCGCACACCTTTGCGCTCATTCGCCAGAACGCCGAGATGTGCACCTTCTGCCACGAGTTGAGCACCGAGAAGAAGGCCACCGTGCACAAGCCGGTGACGCTGGGCGAGTGCCTGGCGTGCCACGATCCGCACGGCGGCGAGGCGCGCAGCATGCTGCGTGACAAGACGACCGCCGAAACCTGCGCCCGCTGCCACGAGAACATCAATCGCGACCGCAAATTCCTGCACACGCCCTCGGCCAAGGGCGCCTGCGACACCTGCCATGCCCCGCACGCCTCCAAATTCCCCAAACTGCTGGATGTCGTCGGCGTGGACCTGTGCCTGACCTGCCATCGCGACTTGGACGCCCGCATGGCCAAGGCCAAGGTCAATCACAAGGCCATCGACGAGGGCTGCGACAAGTGTCACGATCCGCACGGCGCCGCCGAGCCCATGGCCATTCGCCAGCCCATCGGCCAGTTGTGCCTCACTTGCCACGAGAAGGTGAAGACGCACATCGACGAGGCGCGGGACAAGCACTCGGTGGTGACCTCCGACCGCGCCTGCCTGACCTGCCACACCCCGCACGGCGGCGACCTGGCGAGCCTCATGGCGGACATCCCCGCCAAGATCTGCATGAACTGCCACGATAAGGCGATCGACCCCCGGGGCAACGACGGCCGAACCGTGGCGGCCATGGCGCAGATCGCCGACGCCAAGTCGTTCAAGCACGGCCCCATCCGCGAAGGGCAGTGCGGCGGCTGCCACGATGTACACGGCGGGCAGCGCGACCTGCTGCTGCACGCCGCCTATTCCGACAAGCTCTATCTGCCGCCGGACTCGGATGAGTACGCCCTGTGTTTCAAGTGCCATGATGCCCGCATGGTGAAGGACGCCAAGGCGCCGACGCAGTTCCGCAATGGCGAGAACAACCTGCATGTGGTGCACGTGAGCACGGGCAAGCGCGGGCACAATTGCCGCACGTGCCACGACACCCACGCCGGGGCGAATGACCGCCTCGTGCAAGACTCCTTTACGCTGGGCAAGTCGATCGTGCCCATCGGCTTTGTGCGCAGCGACACCGGCGGCACGTGCACCACCGGCTGCCACCTCCAGTTCGGCTACGACCGCGACAGTCCGCTGCCGGTCACGCCCTTGACCACCCAGCCGGCGCCCATCGCACGGACGCCGCTCGATGAGCTGTTCAAGCCGTGGACCGGCAAGGACATCAAGGGCGCTGCGGTGACTCTCCCCCACACGACGCGGCCCAGCCTGATCGTGATCATCGGGCCGGAGGTCAACCAGGCTAAGCAGGCGCTGGCGCAGGTGAAGCTGGCAATCGCAGCATCGCCCGATGTGGAGGTTGTGGTGATCGTCGCAGG
Organism: Phycisphaeraceae bacterium; assembly: GCA_040878035.1. Classification (GTDB taxonomy): domain Bacteria; phylum Planctomycetota; class Phycisphaerae; order Phycisphaerales; family Phycisphaeraceae; genus JBBDMX01. The sequence goes on from JBBDMX010000026.1 coordinate 6,468, forward strand.
ACCCAAAGCGGCGGAGCAAGCCACGACTCTCAGTGGTGACGCAAGCGTGCCCTGGCCAGTAATCGCCGATGAAGCGGACGTGCTGTCGGAGAAGCTGGGTGTGCGCGGCTGGCCGACGACGGTCGTGCTGCGGCCCGACGGCCAGAAGGTCGCGACGATCGCCGGCGCCCCGGCGTCCCTGGCCATCCGACTGGCGCCCTACCTCGACTTTGCCGCCGGCAAGATCGACCGACACGCCGTCGAGCAGCACGCGATCAAGAGCGGCATCGTCACCGATGATCCCCAGCGGCAGGCGGAATGGGACATTCAGATGGCACAGAAGCTCTTGGAGGAAGGTCAGCCGCAGCGGGCCCGCAAGGTGCTCGCCGAGGCGATCCGCGACCGCGGCCCGACGCCGCGACTCCAGGCCGCCATGGCGCACACGCTCCTCCAGCTCGGCCAGGCGAAAGAGGCCCTGACGCTGATCGACCAACCGGCGGCAACCGCCGTATGGGACGCCGACCAGCACGATGTGCTGCGTGCCCAGGCTTTGGTTGCGTTGGAAGACTGGGTAGCGGCAAAGAAGACACTGCTGGCCGCGGTCGAGCGAAATCCCAAACTGGCCCAAGCGCACTATCTGCTGGGCCAGGTCTATGAACACGAAAACGACTGGCCCAAGGCCGCCGCGGCGTATCGCAAGAGCAACGAACTATCGCGCGGCAAGTAACCTCCGCTCCTCCATATAGCCGGGCCATCCTGGCCCGGTGGCGGTAACCGGCCGGCGTGCTGAATGGCGACAGCAGGCATCGCATCTGCGCCGATCGACCATGCCCACGCCACCTCATGGTTGACACGAGCTTAGAACGGTACTAAAAACTTCACATGCTTCTACGCGGACGCGCCGTCATCATTGCCTGGGTCACGCTGATGGCGATGGTCGTCGTCGGCTTCTGCCCCATCAGCCCGCGCGTGCTGTGCGTGGGTGCTGATGGGCATCTGGCCATCGAGTTGCCGCATGCTCAGGGCGGTTGCGCGAGCGAGCAGACGGGCGACGATGGTGCTACTGAACTAGCCGAGTTATCCACGCACAAGACCTGCTTGGATCTGACGCTGGCGGGCGGGCAGATGCTTGCCGTTCGCGCCAGGCACGCGCAGCAGGGGGACCAATTGGCGGAATTGCCGCCGGCTTGCCCGCTGATTCCTCAAGTTGACCTGGTTTCGTTTGCACCTGCCAATCAGACTGCGCGCGTCGAACCCCAGCGCGCCGGTCGGGACCTTGCCCGGCGCAACATGGTTCTGCTGATCTAGTCGGATCACCTTTCTCCCTGGCGTGCCTCGGCCTGTCCACGATGGGCCGCGGAGGCTGCACGTTTCCCGCAGCATTCTGAGATCTGGAGCATCGATATGCGCCCATCGTGCATTGTCGGCACGCTTGCCGCAGCGCTGGCGCTGGCCGGCTGGACGGCGCCTCGCTTCAGCGGGCTCGACCCGGCCGGCGCCGCGCCCTTCGGCAGGCCCGCGCGTCAGTCGCTGACACAGCGGCGTTTTTCTCCATTTTCTCCCCTTTGATGGTGAAAACCCATGCGCATGATCTGGGTGACTCAGTTGATGTTGATCGCAACCGTTGGGGGTTGCGCCGTTAATCCGCCTTGGCCCAACCCCCAACAGCTTGCCGAGCAGGCGGCGGGTGTCGAAGGTGCAATCGAGCTGCGCCTCGAAGGTGAACCGATCGACGCCCAAGCGGCGCACGACGGTCAACTCTCCATGGCCGAAGCGATCAGGCAATCGCTGCATCATGACCCTGGTGTTCAGATCGCCCTGGCCAGAGTGCGTGCCGCCCTGGCCGAGGCGCATCAGGCCCGGCTGCTGCCCAACCCCGTGGTCAGTGTCGTGCTGCGCTGGTCCGAATCCGGCGGCAGTCCGACCGTCGAGGCCGGGATCGCCGCCGACCTGCTCTCCTTGCTGCGCAGGCCCGGCGAGATTGACGCGGCCGACCAACGACTTGGCGCCGCCAGCACCCAGGTCGTAACCGCCGTGCTCGATGTCCTGGCCCAGACCCAGAACCGCTTTGTCCAAATCCAGGCGCTGGATGATCTGTTACCGGTGCTGGACGAACGTGGCAAGCTGCTGGACCGTCTGGTCACGCTGGCGCGACAGCGGCTCGAAGGCGGCGAGGGAACGCGGCTGGATATGACCACGCTCCAGGCTCAGCGCGTCGATCTGGATATCGAGATCGCCGAGCGGCAGATCGAGCAACGTACGGCCCGCCTGGCCCTGGCGCGACTCATCGGTCAGCCCTCGGCCGACGCGGCGTGGACACTTGACCGCTGGCTGCTGCCCGAGCAACCGATCGGCGACGAGTCGCCATGGATCCGTGCCGCCCTGGCTCATCGCCCTGAGATACAGGCCAAGGTCTGGGAAATCCAGGCCCTGGGGGCGGATTTGCGCTTGACCCGCTGGGCACTGTTCGAGCCGATCGAGGGTGGCATCGAGTCCGAGCGCGATGCGGGCGAGTGGTCGCTCGGGCCGGCCGCGACGGTCCCGTTGCCCCTGTTTGACTGGGGCCAGGCTAAACGTGAAGCGGCCCAGGCGGCCTTGCTGGAATCGCTGCACGGTCTGACGGCCACGCGGCGGCAGGTCGTCGAGGATGTTCGCAGCGCCCACCTTTCCCATACCCGTCTATTCGAAGCGTATCGAACGGCCCGCGACCGGCTGATCCCGCTACTCCAGCAGCGGCTAGGAGAAGCTGAATCGGCTTTCCGCGCCGGCCAGAGTGACGTGACGCCGCTGATCCTGGCCGAACAGGATCTCCAGGCCGGTCGCACCCGATTGATCGACTTGGAGCGCCGCGCCGCCGAGTCGTTAGTCGCCCTGTACCGAGCCGTCGGCGGCCCGGGCCGATTACCGGATGCCGCCACCGTGCCCACAGCAACCCCCATTCCTCATACGCCCCGTAAGGAGCAGCCATGAATCCGCGCACGCTTCCCATCATCTTTCTGGTCGCGCTGGCGGCACTGGTCGCCGGCGGTTGCAGGGACGACCACAGCGGCCATGACCACGCCGCCGAAACACGCCCGGCAAGCGAGGAGCACCAACACGGCGACGATGCCGATGGCGGTCACGGCAAGGCCGGCGATCACGCTGAGCAAGGCGACGACGGCGCCGCGCACGCCGACGAGGTGACGCTCACGGCAGTCGCCATTAAGCGCTGGGGCGTGCGCACCGAGCCGCTGACCCGGCACGCACTGCCCCAGACGCTGACCGTGCCTGCTCGCGTGTCGTTCAATGCCGAGGCCATCGCCCATATCGGGTCGGTGGTGTCGGGCCGGGTCAGCCAGATCAAGGTCCGCGTGGGCCAGAACGTCAATGCCGGCGACGTGCTGCTGGTGATCGTCAGCCCGGAGTTGGGCCAGGCGCAGAGCGAGTACTTGCAAAAAAGCAGCGCCATCGGCACGACCGAGGCCACCGTCAAGGTCGCCCGGAATCTGCACGACCGAGCCAAGGCTCTGTACGACGAGAGCCAGGGCATCGCCCTGAGCGAGGTGCAGAAGCGTGAGGCCGAGTTTCGCGGCGCTGAAGGTGCTCTGATCGCCGCCCGCAGCGCCAAAACCGCCGCGGAGAACGCGCTGCACATCCTCGGCATGACCCAGGAGGCGGTCGGCACACTTGGACAGACGGGCGAGATCAACCCGGATTACGTCATTCGTGCCCCGTTTGCCGGGCGGATCATCGAGCGTGAAGCAACCTTGGGTGAAGCCGTCGGACCGGATCGGGACGCCCTGATGGTGCTGGCGGATCTGAGCACGCTGTGGGTGATCGCCGACGTGCCCGAGGCGCACATCGGCGAAATCCGTACGGGGTCCAAGGCGGCGGTGACCGTGCCGGCATTTCGCGACCGCCGGTTCGAGGGCGCGGTCACTTATCTCGATACGCAGCTCAACGCCGCCACGCGGACGATCCCCGTTCGCATCGAGGTGCGGGATGTCGAGTCGATGCTCCGCCCGGGGATGTTCGCTCTGGCGCAGATCGCCACGGGCGACGCCGCTGGAGAGCCGGTCCCGGCGATCCCGCAAGTCGCGGTGCAAAACGTCGAGGGGGACACCTGCGTGTTCGTGCCAGTCGCGGGCGAGGCCAATACTTTCGCCAAGCGGGTCGTCCGGATCGGCCCGCCGATCGGAAGCATGGTCCCAGTACTCGATGGGCTTAGCGAGGGTGAAGCGTACGTCGCGCAAGGCAGCTTCATTCTCAAGGCCGACCTGGGCAAAGCCGGGGCCGCGCACGAGCATTGATTCACGAAACACGCCCATTGCATGAGGACCCGATCCATGCTCGAACGCATTCTCCAATTCTCCATCCAGCATCGCGGGCTCGTCGTGCTGCTGACCATCGCCGTGGCGGCCCTCGGTGTCTGGTCGTTGACGGTGCTGCCGATCGATGCCGTACCGGACATCACCAACAACCAAGTGCAAATTAATACTGAGTACTCGGCGCTGGGGCCGGAGGAGATCGAGAAGCAGGTGACGTTCCCGGTCGAGACCGCGCTGGCGGGGATCGAGGGGCTCGACTACACGCGCTCGCTGTCGCGCAATGGATTTTCGCAGGTCGTGGCCGTGTTCCATGACGGTGTGGACATCTACTACGCGCGCCAGCAAGTGCTCGAACGGATCAACGCGGCCAGGGAATCGCTGCCCGAGGGCGCCGATCCGAGCATGGGTGCGATCACCACGGGGTTGGGCGAGGTCTACATGTGGACCGTCGAGTTCGAGCCGCCCGACAAGGCCGAGATTCACGACGGCGAGCCCGGCTGGCAGAGCAATGGGGATTACCTGACGCCCGAGGGACAGCGGCTGACCAACGAGGTGGAGCGCGCGGCGTATCTCCGCACCGTGCAGGAGTGGATCATCGCCCCGCAGCTTAAGAATGTCACAGGCGTCGCCGGCGTCGATGCGATCGGCGGCTATGAAAAGCAATATCACGTCCAGCCCGATCCCATGAAGCTGATTTCCTATGGGTTGACTTTCCACAACGTGATCGAAGCGCTGGAGCGGAACAACGTCGCCACCGGGGCCGGCTACATCGAGCACAAGGGCGAGGCGTACAACGTGCGTGCCTTGGGCCTGCTGGAGAACGCCGGGCAGATCGCTGACATCGTGGTCGGTGAGCGCCAAGGCACCCCGATCTATATTCGCGACGTGGCGGCCGTCGGCATCGGCCGGGAATTGCGCACCGGGTCGGCCAGCGAGAACGGGCAGGAGGTGGTGATCGGCACGACGATGATGCTCATCGGCGCCAACAGCCGCACCGTGGCCGCCGAAGTCGATACCAAGATGAAGGAGATCAACCGCACCATGCCCCCCAGCGTGATCGCCAAGACGGTCTACAACCGCACAGCCCTGGTGGACGCCACCATCAAGACGGTGCGGGGCAATCTGTTTGAGGGCGCCATTCTCGTCATCGTGGTGCTTTTCCTGCTTCTGGGCAACATCCGGGCGGCGCTGATCACTTCCCTGGCGATTCCGTTGTCGATGCTCATCGCCGCCACCGGTATGGTGCAGGGCAAGATCAGCGGCAATCTGATGTCGCTGGGCGCGATTGACTTCGGCCTGATCGTCGACGGGGCGGTCATCACGGTCGAGAATGCGCTGCGTCGCCTGGCCCAGCGCCAGCACGCCCTGGGCCGGCGGCTGGAGTTGGGCGAGCGGCTGGCGGAGGTCAAGGACGCGGCCGTCGAAGTCATCAAGCCCGCCGCCTACGGACAGGCCATCATCATCACCGTCTACCTGCCGATCCTCTTTCTGACCGGAGTCGAGGGCAAGATGTTTCGCCCCATGGCGATCACCGTCATCTTCGCCCTGGTGGGCGCGTTTGTACTGTCGATCACCTTCATCCCCGCCATGATCGCCCTGGGCATTCGCGGCAAGGTGCGCGAGAAGGAGAACTTCCTGATTCGCTGGGCCAAGGCGGCCTACGCCCCGCTGCTCCGCTGGGCCGTGCGGTTTCGTTACCCGGTCGTCGCGGCGGCGATCGCGCTGTTCGCCGCATCGGCATGGCTGTTCACCACGCTCGGCAGCGAATTCGTCCCCAAGCTCGATGAGGGCGACATCGCCATGCACGCGATGCGCATCCCCAGCACCGGCATCACCCAATCCACCGACATGCAGTTTGATGTGGAGAAGGCCGTCAGCCAGGTCCCCGAGGTGGCCTTGGTCTATTCCAAGACCGGTACCGCCGAAATGGCTGCCGATCCCATGCCCCCCAATGTCTCGGACACCTTCATCATCCTCAAGCCCAAGGAACAGTGGCGGTCGCCCGAGGAGCTCGATGCGGCGATTGCGGAGTTGGAAGATCGCAGCATCGCCGCCCAAGCCCACGACGACCCTGGCGACGAAGAAGGCGGTAAGGATGAGCACGCGGCCGATGCCACCACGCACAAGGGAAGACTCGTCAAGCTCATCCAACTGATCGTCGAGGAACTGCCGGGCAACAACTATGAGTTCACCCAGCCCATCGAAATGCGCTTCAACGAGCTCATCTCCGGCGTGCGCAGCGACGTGGCGGTCAAGGTCTACGGTGACGATTTCCAGATGCTGATCGACACCGCCAATCTGGTCGCCGCCGCCCTGGCGGATGTGCCCGGCACGGCGGACCTCAAGATCGAACAGGCCGAGGGGCTCCCCGTGATGGAAGTCAAGATCAACCGTGGCGCCATCGCGCGCTACGGGCTCAACGTCGCCGACGTGCAGGAAGTCCTTGCCATCGCCGTTGGCGGGCGCCAGGCCGGTTTGGTCTTCGAGGGCGATCGCCGCTTCGATCTGCTCGTGCGCCTCCCCGATGAATTGCGCGGCAAGATCGAGAACCTGCGCGACCTCTACATCCCGCTGCCGCCGCATGAAGCAGACAATGAGTCAGAGGGCCTGGCGGTTGCCTCCCTGGCCGCGGGGCCGGGGGCCCAGTGGGGCGCCTGGGATCGTCCGGGCTTCATTCCCTTGGGCACTGTGGCCGACATTCACATCACCGAAGGACCCAACCAGATCAGTCGCGAGAACGGCAAGCGGCGCCTGGTCGTCGGAGCCAACGTGCGCGGCCGCGACCTGGGTTCCTATGTGGCCCAGGCTCAGCAGCACATTGCCGACCGGGTGAGCATTCCCGCGGGATACTGGCTGGACTGGGGCGGTCAGTTCGAGAATCTCGTCGCCGCGCGCCGCCGGCTGGCCATCGTCGTGCCCGTGTGCTTCTTCCTCATCTTCCTGCTGCTCTTTGGCACCTTCGGCAACGTCAAGCACGCCCTGCTGGTGTTCACCGGCGTCCCGCTGGCGATGACCGGCGGCGTGCTGGCGCTCTGGCTGCGCGGCATGCCGTTCTCCATCTCCGCCGCCGTCGGGTTCATCGCCCTCTCCGGCGTCGCCGTCCTCAACGGATTGGTCATGATCACCTTCATCAACCAACTGCGCCACCAGGGCGCCGATCTCGAGGACGCGATCTTCCGAGGGGCGTTGACCCGACTGCGACCTGTACTCATGACGGCCCTGGTCGCTTCGCTGGGCTTTGTGCCCATGGCGCTGTCGACCGGCCGCGGCGCTGAAGTCCAGCAGCCGCTGGCCACCGTGGTCATCGGCGGCCTGATCACCAGCACGGCATTGACCCTCGTGGTGCTCCCGGCGCTGTACCGCCTCTTCGAGGGCAAAAACCAACCGCTCTAGCACGGCGGCTTAAGTGGTTCCCCTCCGCACCGCAGGCGGGGGCTCTCTCAAGCGTGGAGAGTGGCGGGTGCAAAGTGGAGAGTTAGACAGCAAGACATGCAACACCCTCCAGCCTCCAACCCCCAGCCTCCACTCTCCACCTCGCGCTCCGCACCCGCTCCCCCGCCCGCCTTCCACTCTCCACTCTCCACTTTGCACTTTGAACTGGGCGCTTCGCCCACCCCCCGCCCCCGTAGAAAATCGCAGCACCCACGCATTTTCCGGATCGGGGCCTTCTTATTTGGGAAATCTTGCTCTTTCATATCTCCCTTCTTGCTGCACCTGGGGATGTAGCGTGCCGCTCCCTCGTATAACCCAGTAGATGGGTTGGACCAGGAGTGTGGGTCATGCGTAAGCCCCTTGGATTGTGTGCAGGCATTGTCAGCCTGTGTGTCGCCGGCGGCACTTTGATGACGGGGTGTGATTCGCCGCCCTTGGTGATCTACGGGACGCCCAGCCGGGTAAGCAGGCCGGCCGTGACCTCTTACATGATGGCCCAGGCAGCCGCCCCGCCCACGGCTGTAACCGCCCATGCCCCCGGGCAGGCGCCGCCGCAACCGGACGATCCGCCCGCCGAGCCGGCGCAGGAGCAGCCGGAGGTGCTCACGCGTGGTCCGGTGCACGAGTCGTTTGCCGAGCCGGTGAACGCCCAGCCGCAGGAGGCGGGCATGATCGCGCCGGTGCAGCCGCCGGAGAATATTGCCGAGGAGCCCCCGGACCAGAAACCCGCGGGCCAGCACGTGGTATGGGCGCCGGGCTACTGGTCGTGGGATGAGGAGCGGGAGGAGTTCATCTGGGTCAGCGGCTGCTGGCGCGTTCCGCCGCCGGGCATGGTTTGGGTGCCGGGCTACTGGGCCCAGGTGGAAGCGGGCTGGGAATGGGTGCCGGGCTACTGGTCCAATGAGGCCCAGGGCGTGACGTACTATCCGCCGCCGCCGGTGGTCGAGGTGGTGCCGCCGACTCCGCCGCCGAGCACCGACGTGATCTGGGTGCCGCCTTGCCACTACTGGTATGACGATGGCTACGTATTGCGCCAGGGCTACTGGCTCCAGGCGCAGCCCGGCTGGGTCTGGGCCCCTGCGCATTACGTGCGCTCGCCGCGCGGCTACATCTTCGTCACCGGCCACTGGGACTACCCGCTGGAACGTCGCGGCGTGCTCTTTGCCCCCGTGTACTTCCGGCCGCATAGCCATGTCCGCGTCTATCGCCCCAGCGTCATCATCAGCGTCGATCTGCTGACCGTGCACTTTTTCGCCCGGCCGCGCTACTCCCACTATTACTTTGGCGACTACTACGATCGCCACTACGCCAGCGTGGGCATCTACCCATGGTTCGAGTGCGAACGTAGCCACATCTGGTACGACCCCATCTGGGTCCATCACCGCTGGCACCATCGCAGCGACCGCCTCTGGGCCGAACATCGCAAGCGTGATTTTGAGCACTTCCGCGATCACCAGGAACTGCGTCCAGCCCGGACGTTTGGCGCCATGGAAAAGGTGGCCGCCGGCACGGCTGGAACGCAGCGCAACCACGCGATACTGGCGCAGCGGCTGGATCGGGCCGCGGCCGACAAGAACGCCACGGTCAAGTTCGAGCGCATCAACACCGAAGCGCGGCACGGGATCACGGAGCGTACCCGCCAGGCGAACCAGAATCGTCAGGATCGAGTGCATCGTGAAGCCGCGGTCGAAGGGCGATCGCCGCAACGGCCGACCCGCGAAGGGAACGTGACGCCGCCACGCACGGGTCAGGAGCGACGCGAGTCGGCTCCGTCGGTAAGAGAGCGCCGCGAGGCCGCGCCATCGCAAGGCCGTGAAGGCCATGAATCGACCCCGGCGCCAAGAGAGCGACGTGAAGCCGCGCCGTCACCGGGACAGGAACGGCGCGAATCGGCCCCATCACCAAGAGAGCGACCTGAGACCGCGCCGTCCCCAGGACAGGAACGCCGCGAATCACCATCGCCGTCGAGAGAACGTCGCGAAGCCGCGCCATCACCGGGACAGGAACGTCGCGCATCGCCGCCGACGCCGAGAGAACGTCGTGAAGCCGCGCCGTCACCGGGCCAGGAGCGCCGCGAATCGCCCCCGCCGCCGCGGGAACGCCCTGGAGCCGCGCCGTCACCGCGGCCCGAGCGGCGCGAATCCGCTTCGCCACCCGCAATGCGTCCCCAGACCGCGCCGCCGGCTCCCGAGCAGCGGCAGTCCGCCCCGGCCCCCAAGCCGGTCACGCCCCCGCTGCCCGCCAAGCTCACCCCGCCGCCGCGACCGGCCGCACCAACCAAGCCGCCGACGGCTGCACCACGCCCCAAGCCCGTCGCACCGTCGGCGCCGCCCAAAGCCTCATCGTCACCGAAGGCTTCCCCGTCGGCTAAGCCCGCTGCACCCGCTGCGCCGCCCAAAGCTTCGCCACCGTTGAAAGCTACTACGCCGACTAAGCCAACTGCGCCGCCTGCGCCGCGCTCGGTTTCCCCGCCGGCCAAGCCCGCTGCCCCGTCCGCGCCGCCCAAGGCTTCGCCGACAGAATCCGTGGCTCCGCCGCCGCGCACCAGTTCCCCGCGCTCAGAGGCAACCGCACCCTCCCCGCCCAAACGCACCCAAGCCCCGCCGCCGGTCCCGCGCCGTGATAGCGACACAGCACCACGCCCGCCTCGTGATAGCGCCGCATCCCCGAGTCCGCGGCCATCCCGGACCGATGAGGCACGACCAGCCCCGCGCACGGCCCCAACCCCCCCCGCATCCCCGGCCGCACGCCCGCCGCGTGATAGCGCCGCATCCCCGAGTCCGCGACCATCCCGGACCGATGAGGCACCGCCAGCCCCGCGCACGGCCCCGCCCCCCTCCGCATCCCCGGCCGCACGCCCGCAGGCACCGCCAGCCCCGCGCCCGGCCACACCCCCTACTGCATCCCCCGCCACCAGCCCGCAGACGCGCCCAGCCCCACCGCCGGCACCACCCCGCGATGCAGAGAAACCTCGAACTGACAGCTCCTCCGCCAAACCCTCCAAGGGCGACAAGGCACGTAAGTGACTGCGCATGGCGATATTCCTGGCGATTGCCAGCGCATCGCTTGCAGTCTTTCACAGCCGCGGATCTGGGCGAACTCAGTCGAGCCGCGTCTTGGCCGCGCGTCTTCCCCCCGCTCGCGGCCCGATCGCGCTCAGATCCAGCGGCACAAAGCCCCGACGCAGCGCCGGGCTGCCGGGCTTGAGCCGATAGTCGCCCTTTTGAGGATTGCGGAACAGCGGGTCGGCCACGCCACCGCGTCGATCCGCGCCCATGCGCTGCCAGCCCCGGAAGCTCTTACCCGCGAAATCCAGCGCATGCCCCTTGGCGGGGTTCCAATACAGATTGCCATCCATGACCGCCCCGATCGACTCCCACTTGCCCGCCAGCACTTTCTCCGTCGCGTTGTAGAAAATGTTGTTCACCATCGTGAACGAATCGTGCGGCTCGATGACCGAGCGTGCCAGATGCGCCTCGGCCGCCAGCGCGAAGATGTTGTTGCGCACCAGGTTCTGCCGTCCGTAGTGCTGGTGGAAGCCGGGGTGCTTGGTGCGGTAGGTGAGGTTGTTTTCGATGAGGATGTGGGTCGAGCCTTCGTCGGTGTAGATGCCCCATCCGCCGTAGCCGCGCGCCTGGATGTCGTGGAAGCAGTTGCCGCCGATGCGCGTGCCCACCTGGTTGCCAAGCGTGTAGATGCCGCCCATGTCGCTGAGCATGCCCCGGCCGATGTCGTGCACGTGGTTGAACTCGATGATGTTGCCAAAGCAGTCGGCCTGGGCGTAGCCCCACGTCCAGCCGACGCTGATGCCCGTGTAGTCAAAGTCGTGGATGTGGTTGTGAATGACGCGACAGCCCGACGCCCGCCCGATCAGCACGCCGCAGCCCGTGTGGAACAGGTGCCCGCCGTCGTATATCCGGCAGTCGGCGATGTCGATGCGCTGGCAGGTGTGCCAGACCTTGATCCCCCCGGCGCCCAGGTCGCGCACCGCGCAGTGCGAGAACGACACATCCATGCAGCCGGCGTTCAACTCCACGCCATAGGTGCCGGCGTGCTCGATGGTGCAGTCGATGAAATGGCAGTCGCGGGCATGCGTCAGGTTCACCGCGCCGGGCACGTGCACCGCCGACTGCGGCGTGGCGCGTTGCTCGGCCTCTTCCGCCTGCCACTGCGTGTGGGCGAAGGTCAGCCCGATGCACTTCACGCTGTCCACCGGCGTTCCCGCCGCCAGCGGCCGCTCCTGATTCCGCGCGTTACGCGGATCATCCTTGGGAATATCCTCGTGCTCCCCTTCAATGCGCAGCAACTCGCCCAGCACCGGTGCGATCACCTCGACATTGCCCGGCGTCTCGCCCTTCATCGGAATGTAATACAGCGTGCCCGCCGGCCGATCCAGATACCACTGGCCCGGCTCCTCCAACGCCTCGAACACGTTCTCCAGGTAATACGGCGCGCCCAGCGTGTTGTAATCATCAGTCAGACGCAGCCGCGTCGGCGCATCGAGCGTCACGATCCGCTTTGCCGCGTCGATGTGCGCCAGCTTCCGCCGGGTGGCGATCCAGAAGTGCATCGCCACGAACTCGACATCGCTGATGTTGCGCAGCGTGGCCGCGATGTCGCCCGAGGCATACTGGAACTTGAGCGACGGCGCCTGCCACGGCGGCTTGCTCATGTCCGTGTCCGGCAGCGCCTCGATGCGAAACTGATGGCCCGGGCTTCGCGGCTTACGCGGCAGCGTCGGCCGAAAGCGCCGCTCACCATTGACCCACAGTTGCCGAAAGCTCCACTTCCCGCGCTTCACCGAGGGAATGTGCAGCGCCCAGGCCCTGACGCCATTGGGCAGCGTCACCGGCCTAAACCCCTTGAGCACCCGCCCGCCGCAGAGCACCGGCCGACTGCCCGGCGCCGCCTCCAGCGTCACGTACCGGCCATGCACGTGATTCCCCGCATTTTCATACCCATTGGGCCCGCGCATCACGCCCGAATCGCCCGGCCCAATCACCATCGGCCGACGCAACTCATACCGCCCGCCCGCCAGCACGATCCGCACCGGCCTCTGCTGCTCGCCCTTGCCCTTCAGCCGCCGCGCCAGCCGCAGCGCCCGCGCCACCGTCGCCAGCGGCGCCGCCCGCGTCCCGCCATTGGCATCCCTGCCCCTCGGCGAGACGTACAACACCACTTGGGAATTCACCTTCGCAGACGCGGGCATCAGTCAACCTTTCACCGATGGGACCGAAAAGCACGCCGACACCGGGCGCTACCATGCGCCCTCTTCCGGCTGGATCTCCGTTGCAACCAGTTCACGCCATTGGACCATGGCGCGATCCTCGGCGCCGGCGGCGTGGAGGCGATCCAGCACCGCGCCGGCCACCGCCTTGAGATGCGGAAACGCCAGGAGCAGAACCTTCAGATCGCGCCGGTCCAGATCGGCCTTGGGCTGGCCCAGACGGTTGCTGAGGCTGATGATCTTCTGGGCGATCAGTACCTCGGGCAGGGGCACGCGAATCTCGGCGATCAACTGCGTCGGCGGAAGCTGATCAACCTGGCGAACATCAGCCAGATAGCGGTTCCTGGGCTGGCGCAACTGAAAGACGCGGAAGCCCTGGCCCTGCGCCACTTCCCTCACGCGCACGGCCATGTGGAACAATCCCGCCAGATGCGCGCGAATATCCTCAGCCAACGCACCGGCACGCGTGGAAAGAATATCGACATCCTGCGTCATCCGCGGCTCGTCAACATAAGCGTTGACCGCCTGCGCCCCGAAGAGCGCCGCGTCGTCACGATGGCGCAGGAACTCCAGCACCGCGTCGTGGACCTTGGCCAGTGGAAGCGGTTCCTTCATGGCAAATTCCCGGAGCGTGAGCGAGCCATCGCCGAACATGCCTTGAGTATATCCAAGAGACGCCACCATTCCGATTCGCCTTGTTCATGCCTCGGCAGCGGGCTATCCTCCACCGCCGGTCTCTTGACGGATTGAAAGACGCATGCACGATCGTGTGTTGTTCGTAACTGAGGAGATGCGTTCGCCGTCGGTGCGATACCGGGCGCTGAACTATTTTCCTTTCCTGCGCGAGGGGGGCTGGGAGCCGCGACACCTGGTGGCGGAGCGGGGCTGGGGAGCGCGGCTGTCGATGCTGCGCCAGGTCCGCCGCGCCGACGTGGTCGTGGTGACACGCAAGACCTTCCATGGGTTGACCCGGCAAGCGTTACGGGCCATGGCCCGGCGGCTGGTGCTGGACATCGACGACGCCGTGTTCGTGCGCGACGATGGCAGCGATTCGCCGACGCGCCGATGCCGCTTTGCCGCCATGGCGCGGACGTGTGACGCCGTGTGGGCGGGCAACGATTACCTGGCGCAATGCGCGGCGCGCTGCAACGCCAGCGTCACGGTGTTGCCCACCGCCGTGGATCCCGCCTTGTACCGCGATGCCCGGCCCGCGCCCGACGGCGGCCTGGTGGACTTGGTGTGGATCGGCAGCGGCGCGACCCGGAAATACCTGGCGGAGCTGACTCCCGTGCTGCGTCGCCTGGGTCAGGCGCGTCAGGATGTACGGCTGAAGATCATCGCCGATTTCGATCTGGACGTGGCGCCCCTGCGCACCGGGGCCGTTCCGTGGAGCGCCGCCACCGAGATCGACGAACTGGCCAGCGCCCACATCGGTCTGGCGCCGATGCCCGACGATGCCTGGACGCGCGGCAAATGCGGCCTGAAGGTGCTGCAATACATGATGGCGCGCCTGCCGGTGGTCAGCTCCGACGCCGGCGTCCACCGCACCATGGTGGCGCATCAGGAAACGGGCCTGCTGGTGAACCAACCGGAAGAATGGCTGGCGGCCATCACCCGCCTGGCGGATAACGCGGCGCTGCGCCGCGCGATGGGCGACGCCGGCCGACGACGCGCCCTGGCCAACTATGCTCTGCCTGTGCTGGCCAAACGTATGCGTGACGCGCTCGAGTCGCTGCGAGGATGAGAATCAGTCGAGCCACAACCGCGTACGAAAGAGCCCCGCAATCCTGCGCCGCACTATCTCCGCCCGCTGCTTGAGCACGAAGGCAGCATCGACTGTGGTGTCGCTCATCGGCCCGACGTGCGCGCCGCGCCGGGGCATCCCTCCGCCGCGCGCGGGGGTTCCCGAGCCACCTATGGACTTCCGGGCGCGGCGCGTAGAGTTCTACAGGCGGCGTGCAGGGTTCTACAGACGGCCGCCGGAAGCCCAATTCCCGACCCCCAAACCCCGCCAACCATCCCCGAAGACCGGCCGGGCCGGTTTTATCGGCCCCCCGCCGGAAGTGTGCCGGAAGCGCCCGGTGCAAAGTGCAAAGTGGAGAGTGGAGAGTGGAGAGTTCAAGGTGCAGGGTGCAGGGTGCAGGGTGGAGAGTGGAGAGTGGAAAGTGGTGAGTTGCCGACTCCTGTCTCCTGTCTCCTGACTCCTGTCTCCTGCCTCCTGTCTCTTGCTCTCCTGCTCTCCTGCGCCCCGCCCCTCACCTCGGCCCGTCGCGCTTGAGGATGACGGCGGTCAGGTCGTCGCCCTGGGGGGCGCCGTGGGCGAAGGTTTTCAAGGCGGCCATCAGGGCGGCGAGGATGTCCTGGGCGGCGCCGGTGTGCGCGGCGGTGACGGCGGCGGCGACGTGCTCGGTGCCGAACATGTCGCCCGCGGCGTTCTGGTATTCGTAGAAGCCGTCGGTGAGCAGGATGAACACGTCGCCCGGCGCCAGGGCGATGGCCTGGGCCGGCGCCAGCGGCAGGTCCTTCATGATGCCCAGGGGCACGGTGGTGGCGTCGAGCCAGCGGCATGAGCGTGTCGCGGCCTGGAAGTGCAGGAGCGGCGCCTGGCCGCCGGAGTGGTAGGTGATCTGGTGCTCGAGGGCATCGAGCACGCCGATGAAGGCGGTGATGAAGCGGCTCTGGGGCAGGTCGTCGCAGAGCTGGCGGTTGACCAGGTTGAACATGCGGTCGAGTCCGGGCGCCTGTCGGAAGCCGATGCGGAGCATGGCGCGGAACTGGGTGACTGAGAGGGCCGGGCCGATGCCGTGGCCGGTGGCGTCGGCCAGGGTGAGGATCATGCGGCCGTTGTGCGTGGGGGTCGGGGGTTCGTCGTCGTGGGGCTGGTCGAGTGGGAAGAGGTCGTAGATGTCGCCGCCGGTGTCGTCGGCGGGCTGGAAGAAGGACGCCAGGGAATAGCCGGCGATTTCGGGCAGGGCCTGGGGCAGGGCGCGGCGCTGGATCTGCTTGGCCAGCTCCAGGTCGCGCTCCATCTGCCGCTTGACCAGTTGCTCTTCCTGGAGGCGCGTGCGTTGAATGGCGGCGGCGGCCTGGGCGGCCAGGATCGACGCCAGGTGCGTCTGCCCTTCGTCGAATGCCGGGCCGCGCGTCGAGTTGAGCAGTTGCATCACACCCACAAGCTGCTCATCCAGGCCGACGACCGGCACGGAGATCATGTTGCACGTGCGATAGCCGGACTTGCGGTCGAACTCCGGATTGAAGCGCGGGTCGGCGTAGCAGTCGGGCACGTTGACGACTTGGCGCGTGCGGGCGCAGTCGCCGGCGATGCCCTTGTCGATGGAGAATCGCAGTTCCTTGGAGCCGGTGGCGACGACGCTGTGCAACTCGCGTGCGGCTTGGTCGTAGAGAAAGACGGTGCCGCGGTCGGCGCCGATGACTCTGCGGCCACAGTTGATGATTTCATTGAGCAGCGTGGAGAGATCGAACGGCCGCGCCAGGTGGCGCGAGACCTCGAGCATCTGCATCAACTCGGCGGCGGCGATGGTGGCGGTGCTGGTGGTGGTCACGCCCGGTGCTCCGCGAAAGGATCGAACCCCAAGACACAATGGTACCTTACAAGGACGAGCAGGCCAAGAAGTGGTCGTGATTGGCTTTGGAGTGCGGTGGCTGTGACGCCGCTTTGGATTTTCGCGGAGCGAAGGGCGGCTCCGCCGCAAGCTAAAGCGGCGTCACAGCCACCGCACTCCAAAGGACTACATACGTTCGCCCTGGTTCCCCTCGGACGCGCACAGGGGTACAATCGCCGCCATGTCGGAAACGGGGAACGATCATTCCGAGGCACTCAGGGAATTGGAGCGGTTTGTCGTGGAGAACGACGAACTGCTGGCGCTGGAGGAGCGCATCGGACGGTTCAACATCTTCGACGCCCTGGGCATCGCGCGCGTCGAGATTCGCCACAGCAATTTTCTGGCCTGGCTGCTGGACCCGGCTGAGTCGCACGGGCAGGGGGCGCTGTTTCTGGGGGCGATCCTGATGGACCTGATGAAGCAGGCACGCGAAGCGGGCATCGCCGTGCCCGTGTCGCCGGTGGAGCTTGACGGCGCGGACATGGGCGGCGTGGAGATCCGCCGGGAATGGCGCAGCATCGATTTGCTGATCCACGGCGAGCGCCCCGGCGCACGGGGGTTCGGGGGTTCCGGGGGGTTCGTCATTGCCATCGAGAATAAGGTTGATTCGGGCGAGCACAGCGACCAACTGGATCGCTACCGCCGCACGGTCGCGCAGGAGTTCAAGGACGTGCCCGCGCTGTACGTGTTCCTGACGCGCGAGGGGGATGAAGCCAGTGATGAGGACTGGTGCCCGTACAGCTATAGGCACATCCATCGCGTATTGAGCCGCGTGCGGAAGACGCATGAGAACGCCATCGGCGCTGATGTGCGAACGTTTCTGGATCACTATCTGAACCTGATCGGGAGCCGATTCATGGATGACCCGGAGATTGATGATCTGTGCCGCAGGATTTATCAGAATCATCGGCAGGCGTTGGACCTGATTTTCGAGAACATCGGTTTCGGGCCTGCAAGGTTCGTTCAAACCATAGAAGAGCTGATCACGAACGACTCACGCTTCCGTTGCCTTGGACGCGGATCGCAGCGAATCCGTTTTGTTCCTGTTGGATGGCTGAATTTGCTCCCGCCGATCGGGCGCGAGAGCCAAGTAGGCCCGACGAATTGGCTTCAGCTTGTCCTGCGGTTAACAGACAAATCCTGTTCGTTGGCATGTGTGGTTCGCCCCACCAGCGATTCCACTCTGCGCTCCATGATTATCCAACGTCTCACAAACGATCCTTCGGAATTCGGCCTCAAGAGTTTCTTCAATAATCGTGAACACATTGGCTCACACTATGCCACTCTCGGCCGCGAAACCGTTTACACTTGGAACGCGGATGAAGAACCCGAAGAAGAAAAACTGATTTCAGCGATCAAAAAGAAACTCGACCAGTGGCATGGACGGCTTGCCGGTGTTCCCGACTCTCTTCGCCCGATCATCGAGCAGTGGGAGCGGGATGGCGGGCGGGCGCGTGCGTCGGGCGCGGTGTAGTGGTATGGGGCGAAGAGGCTAAGCCGCGAGCGGCTATTTCTCCGTCAGTTGCACGACGCCGTCAAAGGCGATGGGGCGGTGGGTTTGGTATTGCCGGGCCAGGTCGCGGTAGAGGGTGGTGAGTTTTGACGGGCCGAAGCGTTGGTCCAGGGCGTCGGCGGCGGCGAGGGTGACGGCGGCGATGGGCGGTGGCCATGCGGATGCGTGCCGGCCGGTACCATATCGTCGTGCCGCCCGATCCCATGCGTTTGGCTCCTGTCTCCGCCGCCGGGCGTCGCCGCGCCATTCTCGCGCTGTTGCTGCTCGTGCCCGCCGCCAGCGTTGGCACGTTCATCGCCATGGTGGCGGCGCCCGGGCCGATCGGCCAGGCGGTGTTCCTGGTCGCCAAGGCCTGGCTGCTCCTGTTCCCCGTCGTCTGGCTGATGGCGATGGATCGCGTCCGGCCCACGCTGCCGCGCCCCAGCCGCCGCGGCATGACCGCCGCGCTGGCCACCGGCGTCGCCATCTTCCTGGCCATCTTCGCCGGCTACGGGCTCGTCGGCGCGGCCTGGATCGACCCCGAGCTGATGCGCCGCAAGGCCATGGCCGTCGGCCTGACCACGCCGGCCATCTACCTCGCCGGCGCCGTCTACTGGTGCACCGTCAACTCGATCCTCGAAGAGTATGTCTGGCGCTGGTTCGTCTTCATCCGCCTGGAGTTGCTGCTGCCCCGGGCCGCGGCTGTGCTCGCCTCGGGACTGCTCTTCACCCTCCACCACATCATCGCGCTGTCGGTCTACTTCGACTGGCGCATCACGCTGCTGGCCTCGCTGGGCGTCCTGGTCGGCGGCACGACCTGGTCCTGGCTGTACCTGCGTTACCGCAACCTGTACGCCGCCTACGTCAGCCACGTCTTTGCCGACATCGCGATCTTCATCCTGGGCTACTGGCTGATCTTCAGGTAGGGCTGGCAATCAGGATCGGGGCACGCTACCTTATGATGCTCTTTTGATCCCCAGTCAGACAGGAACCACCACCATGCCTACCGACGGTGTCATTTCGCAAGTCATTGGCTCGACGTTCGATGCCCAGTTCCCCGAGGACCAGCTCCCGGAGATCTACAACGCCCTGCACGTCAAGGCGGAGCACCATGGCCTGACGATCGACCTGATGGGCGAGGTGCAACAGCACTTAGGCGGCGGGCAGGTGCGCGCGGTGGCGCTGGGGGCGACCGACGGGGTGACGCGGGGGATGAAGGTGACTGACACGGGCGAATCGGTGAAGGTGCCGGTGGGCGAGGGCGTGCTGGGCCGGGTGTTCAATCTGCTGGGCCAGCCGGTGGACGGCAAGGGACCGGTCAACGTGCAGAAATACCGCGCCATTCACCAGCAGCCGCCGGCCTTCGTGGACCTGAGCCCCAAGACCGAGATGCTCGAGACGGGCATCAAGGTGATCGACCTGCTCTGCCCGTTCGTGCGTGGCGGCAAGTTCGGGCTCTTCGGCGGGGCGGGGGTGGGCAAGACGGTCATCATCCAGGAAATGATCGCGCGCATCGCGCGCGAGCATGGCGGGTATTCGGTGTTTGCCGGCGTGGGCGAGCGCACGCGCGAGGGCAACGACCTGTGGCTGGAGCTGGGCGAGGCCGAGTTCAAGGACGCCAGCGGCAAGGTGGGCAAGGTGCTCGATCGCGTGGCCATGGTGTTTGGGCAGATGAACGAACCGCCCGGCGCCCGTTTGCGCGTAGCGCTGGCGGGGCTGACCATGTGCGAGGAGTTCCGCGACCAGTCAGGCAAGGAAACGCTGCTGTTTATCGACAATATTTTCCGCTTCACGCAGGCGGGTTCGGAAGTGTCGGCGCTTCTGGGCCGCATGCCCTCGGCGGTGGGTTACCAGCCCACGCTGTCCACCGAGATGGGTGAGCTTCAGGAGCGCATCACCTCGACCCAGCGTGGTGCGGTGACCTCGGTGCAGGCGGTGTACGTGCCGGCCGACGACCTGACCGACCCGGCGCCGGCGACGGCGTTCTCCCACCTGGACGGCTTCGTCGTGCTGGCGCGCGGCATCGCGGAAAAGGGCATCTACCCGGCGGTCGATCCGCTGGCATCCACCAGCCGCATCCTCGAACCGGGCGTGCTGGGCGAAGAGCACTACCGCGTCGCCCGCCGGGTGCAGACGATCCTCCAGCGCTACAAGGACTTGCAGGACATCATCGCCATTCTGGGCGTGGACGAGCTGGCGGAAGAGGACAAGCTGATCGTGGCGCGGGCACGCAAGATCGAGCGGTTCTTCAGTCAGCCGTTCTTCGTCGCCGAGCAGTTTACGGGCTTCCCCGGCATTTACACGCCGCTGAAGGAAACGATCGACAGCTTCACGCGCCTGTGCAACGGCGAGGCGGACGACCTGCCCGAGTCGGCGTTCATGTACGTGGGCACGCTCGACGACGTGCGCAAGAAGGCGGAGAAGATGGCTGCGGGCGTGTGAGGCGGAAAACGGCCTGGCGGAACGCAGGCGTCGATCGCGGGTAAGGCCTGGGCGCGAATTGGCGGCGGTGAAAACGGGACAGCAGCGGCGGCGGGTGGACCAAACCGCGGCTGGGCTGGAATCGAGGCCGCCCTGCTTGGGCGCGCCGGCCCCAGGAAGCGGACGCAAAAACGCGATTAGTCGTGGATGTCCCTTTTTCCTTCGTCACCGGCTGATGGGGCACGCCCGCGTTTCATCAGAACAGACTGTCGCGCAGCATGCGCCAGCAGTAAGGCTTTCGCCAGTTGAGGCGGATGGCTTGCCAGGCGTGGTGGCGGGCCTGTCGGCGGTCGCCGGCGATGCGCGACAGGTGCGACCAGTAGGTGTGGTAACCGACCTCGAAGGCGCGCCCCAGCGCCGCATCGTGTTGACGGATCACCTCGACCACGCGGCGGTGCTCCTCCCGCGGCAAGGCCGACTGCTGCGTGGTCGAGCGCACCGTGCCGCTGTGACGGCGATACTCGTTGAGCGGCTGGGCGACATACGCCAGGTCGCAGTGCTGGAGCATCAGGGCATACACCAGCCAATCGCCCATGAGGCGGTAGGACGGATCCGCGCCGCCGATCTGTCTCATCACCTGGCAACGAAGCAGGACGGCGCTGGCGGTGGCGACGAGCGAGGACAGCGCCAGTTGCTCGCGGCAGAAGGTGCGGCCATCGGCGACGAAATCGTGCTCCCACTGGGGATTGCCGGCGGGCATCAACTCGTTGCGCTCCTGACCGTCGCGCTCGATCACCTGGCAGCGGCAGAACGCCAGACCCACTCGCGGATGCTGCTGCATCGCCTGGACCAGTCGCCCCAGCATGTCCGGCCGGGCGCGGTCGTCCGAATCGGCGATCCACAGATAGCGTCCCCGCGCCAGGTGCAGCCCCGTGTTCCACTGCGCGTAGGGCGACCCGGAGTTTTTCGCGTTCAACTGCACGCGCATGGGGATCTGCCGCTCCAGTTCGCGGATCACCGCCACGCTGTCGTCGGTCGAGGCGTCGTCGAGCACGATGAGTTCGAAGTCGCGGAAGGTCTGGGCGGCGATGCTGCCGAGGCGCTCGTGCAGGAACGGCGCGTGGTTGTAGTTATGCACCACCACGGAAACCAGGGGCGCCTCGGGCAGGGTCGTGGTAGCGGCGGTGATCATTGAACGCGGCACCTCACCTGGGTCTGGAGCATGAACCATGAGTTCAAGAGCCGGCCGGTCAGAGCGTTGACGATTCGTAGCCGGCGGTACTGGGCATAGGTCCAGGCATCGTACTGCCACTGCCATTGCTCGGGAACGAGTCCGGCGGCGCGGCACCAGCGCTCCAGGCGGCGGCGGGTGGTCACTTGCGTGTGCGTGCGATCGAAGACGCCCAGATCATGCTCGGGCCAATCGCCCCGGAGGATCAGGTGCCATAGGACCGAGAAGTTGCGCATGTGCGGCACGCTGATGACGACCCATCCGCCGGGGCGGACCATGCGGGCGAAACACGCCAAGGCGTCCCAGGCCTGGGGGATGTGTTCCATCACGTCGGCCAGGATCAGCCCGTCGAGCGAGGCGTCGGCGAAGGGATGCCAATCGTCGGGGGACACGATGCGTGCCGAGGTGAGGCGTGTGGCGGCGACGGCGATGGCGTCGGCGTTGATATCCACACCATGCACCTGCCGGCCCCGTTTGATCAACTCGGCCTCGGTGGCGCCGCGGTGGCAGCCGATCGAGCCGATGACCTGGCCGTCCGCCGGCACCAGTTTCAACACGTCATGGCGTACCAAGTCCGGGTAGGCGCTCAATCAACCCTCCTCTGTCCGTCCCCTGACCATGCGCATAAGGAGCCACATCCCGATGAAGCAGCATTGTATCCGACCCAAACCCAAAGAGGCACGCCAGTGTGCTTGGCGATCCCGGCTGGGCTCCCGCTGGCCGACCCCGGTGCGGATCGTCGCGAACTGAAGCACACGTTGCGTCAACGCGGCGGGCCGGGGAAGCCGACGCCGAATGGCGTGCGCGAGGCAGGCTCGCGGTTGATCGATCATTGGCGCAGGGTGGCCAGCGGTGCTGCATAAAGCGTGTCGCCGCTCATCCAGTAGAGATTGTTACGCGCAACCCACGGGCCGGCGAAGTGGACGCCCAGGCGCGGCAGGGCGAAGCGCTGCCGCGCCTGCCACATATGCTTGCCATCCTGTTCATCCGGCGCCAACTCGTAGCGCACCAGCGCTGTCTGGCTGGCGACCCACACGGCGATCTTGGACTCGATCACCAGGCGATACTGGTCGAGGCTGCCGGCGTCCAGCGGCAGCAGTTGCTCGCTCCCGTCGCCCAAGATGATCTGCGCCTCGCGCGTGCGCATGTGCCACACGCCGCCCGCCGCGTCCTCCCACACCGCTCCGCCATACATTGACTGGTTCAGTTCCCGCCACCGGCCCTGGCGCCAGCGGCGCATGGTCTGGAAGTCCTGCTTGTGATAGCGGGCGTCGAAATCTGGCATCTCCGAACCGCGCGCCTCGGCCTCGGCGCGGCGCTGCTGCTGCGCCTTGTAGAAATGATCCAGCGCCGCGGGCGCCAGGCCCCAGGCGCCGGTGAAGCGCGGCAGGGGGCTCTGGTCGAACCAGCACCAGGCCCAGGGCGTGGCGCCGCTGGCCACCGTCTCTTCCGGCGCCGAGTCCGACGCCAGCGCAACCCACTTGAGCGTCTTCCACCTGTCGCAGTAGCCCAGCACGCGGTGCGTGCGCACATCCAAGCCCATCACGCGGTTGATCACCGGCTGATAGGTGTCGCGACCCTGAGGTCGCTCGCGGTCCTGCTTGACCCATTGCCCCGCGCGATACAGGCCTGAGCGTTCATATGAGCCCGCGCCATTGCGAAACCGCTCGTACACTTGCTCTTCCAGGTAAAACCCATCGCCCATGCGGATCAGCCAGGCACGCTCGTGATGCGCCCCGGCGACGAAAGCGGCCCCGTCGGACATGACCTGCATGAGACGCAGATACTCGGCCTCCAGCAACTCCTGCAACGCCGGGTAGACCGTGGTCCGCTCTTCGTCATGCAACAGCACGCCCGCCACACCGTCGTTCCCCGACATGGTCATGACAATGGCGGCATGCGGGCCCAGCGGCCAGACCGTGGGGTCAAAGCTGGTGGGGGTCGGCTCGTTGAGCCAGGTGACGTCAAAGCCGCGGATGCGCGCCAGTTGCGTGCTGACTTTGTAGCGCGCCGCGCCCGGGGCCGCGTCACGTACCGGTTGCCGACTATAGCGCACGAACCACAGCAGATCCTTGTCGCCCACGGCCACGGGGTGATGCCGCGACGCGTTGTCGTGCGGCATTAATCGATCCACCAGGGCAGCACCCACCAGCGGCGGGTCCTGCGCCGGCTGGCGCAGGTCCAGCCACAAGGGAGCGGGCTTGACCCGGCCATCCACGCTCATCGGAATGCTCACGCACAGCAGCCCCTGCTGCTCGGTCAGCACGCGCACCTCCGAGCCCGTCAAGTCGCCCAGCGACGCCAGCGGTGTCAGTTCTTTGCCCTGCGGCTCGAGGCTGTACAGCCTCCGTTCGTCATGACCATAGATCAGCCCGTCGCGATTCTCGCAGTCGATGGTGAACTGCGGCGACGGGGCCTCAAGGCGCTGCCACTGGTCGCCCTGGCCGATCTGCCATTGCCGGGTCGGCGAATCTCCATCCCACAGTTGAAGGTAGGCGCGGCCCTTGCCATCCACCAACGCCAGCCGCGCCGCGTCGGCGCCGCCGAGTTTTGCACGCTGGACCGACTCCGGCCCCAGCGCGCGCACCGCCCGCATGGCCTGTTGCAGCCGGTCCTTCTGATCCGCGTCCGCGGGATTCTTCGCCGCGGTTTCCAGCAGAGGCAACTGCGCGATGGGAAGCTGCCCCAGTGCCGCCGTGGCACGCTCACGTGTGTGGAAGCTGTCGCTGGTCAAGTCGGCGATCAGCGCCGCCACGGTTCGGTCGGGCTGGGCTTTGGGTTGGCGAAGCTGGATGTGCAGCACTTCCACGGGCTTGTATTGCTCGGGGCGGGTATCGTCGATCCGGTCCTCGACCAGGGCACAGACGCCGCCGCGCTGCGCCACCAGCCCGGTAACGTACTGCCGCGTGGTGCGCAGCATGAGGGCCGCATCGCCGTCGCGGAAACGCAGCACGAAGCTGCCGGGCGTGCGGCAATTGCTGTAGAACGACCGCACCACCCAGATGCTGTCCCCCAGGCGATAGACCTGGTGCGACCAGTAGGGGCTTGTGCCGTGCAGGTCTTTCTCGTCCTGTTCATGACCGGGCTTGGGGAACGCCGTTTCACCCGACACCTTGCCGTTCTTGTCCAGGCGCAGCAGCTTGTCGCGCCCGACCACCCAGCCGCCGCCCTGGTCATCGATCAGCAACTCGTGGCCGACCCACGGCCACCGCGCCGGGCAGCGGGGCATGTCGCACTGGGCGTAGTCTTCACCGATGCTCTGCCGCGTGAGCTGGCCATCGGCGATCATCCAGAGCAGGCCTTCCTTGGCCCGGTGCGGCGCGTAGACGAACCACGCCCGGCCCAGCGCGTCCACGCCCTGTAGCGGCACGTGGTTCTGGAACTGCACATTCGTGTTGCCGTGCTGGCGCAGCCGGCGGTGCGGCATCGCAAACGGCCGGGCCTGGTAACGCGCCACGCAGTCGTCATGCCAGACCTCGGGCTCGGAGTCGATGAGCATGGTCCCGTCGGCCGCCGGCACCAGCCGCACCCCCGGCTCGTAGCCGTAGACGATTTTCACGCGCTCGATTCGCGGCAGGGCGGCTTCCTCGGCTGCCCGGATCGCCACCGGCGCCTGCCCGCGCGCCCACGGCGCCTGCCCGAGCGCCCACGGCGCCTGCCCGAGCGCCCACGGCGCGGCCACCGCTACCGCCCCCATCAGCAGCGCCCCCGAAACAAGCTTCCGCCAGTTACCCACGGCTCGAGCGAAAAAGTCGCGCATGACAAGCCCCCGACAAGTACCCATGAACTTGCCAACAGCATACCACCCCACCTTCGGCACGCCTCAGACAAGCCCGTCCAAGGGCCAAGCTCTGAACTCCCTTGGATCAGCCCCTCAAGCCCGCCGCATCCGCTCCGATGGCGACGCCGTCGTCGTCCTCTTCGACGCCGATCCAAGCTGGTCCATGATTGCGCCTACTGCTCGCTCTCGCGCGGGCCGATCTGCTTGGTCCTGGGCGATGCCTCGCTCACCGGCGCCGCCTGCACGCCCTGGCTGGCGAGGAACTCCGCCAGCGCCGTCTGCTCCAGCGCCTTGCGCTCCGTCTCCTTCTCCTGCACGCGGTCGATGTCCACCATGTCCCGCGCCACCCGTGCCTTGCCCGCCGAAGCCTCGTAGCGCTTCTGCAGCACGTCCTCGACGGTCTTCATCGTGTCGCCCAGGTCGCCGACCTTGAATGCCACGTTGCTGATCGCCGATGCCGCCTCGGCCTGGGCTTCCTTGACCTTCACGTCGGAGATCTGCCGCTCCAGCCGGCGCAGCTTCTCCTCGAAATCCTTCTGCGCCACCCGGGCCTGGCGCACGTTGCCCTGGTAGCCCTCTTCGGTGTCCGCCAGCTCCTTGGTATCGGTGGTCAGGTCGGCCTTGAGTTCCGCCAGCTCGCGCGCCAGGCTGCCGGCCAGCTCCAGGTTGCCGGCGTGGTGATTGGCCATGATGCGGCGTTCGAGCTCCTGGGCGCGGGTGGTCTTGGCCTTGATCTGCACCTTGAGGCGCTCGGCGACGCCCGCCAGCCGCGCCAGCGCCACGTTGTACTGCGCCATGCGGTCGCGGAACTCCTGCCGCGCCGCTTCCATCAGCGCCTCGGGGTTACGTTGTTCCAGACCGCCGACAAAGAGGCCGGCGAATCCGCGAAACAGTCTGCCGATACGAGCGAAAATAGCCATGAAAGGTGTCCCCGAGGGTGTTTGATGGCGATTATACAGCAAGATCAACGCAGCGTCAGCCAAAGATCCTCCGGGTTCGAGGCGGTTGATCCGCAGATTGCGCAGATTCTCGCAGATGTCCGCGCGCTTTCTTCTCTTGATCTGCGCGAATCTGTGCAATCTGCGGACAGCTTCTCCTTCCTGGTTCCATCCGCGATTGCTGCGGTTGCCCGGTTGGATGTGGGCTTTAAGATTCTCCCACCAATTCCGGATATCCGGACACTTCCGGGGGCGTGTCAGCCCCCCTCCCCCCTGGGTGTCATCTTTTGATTGCTCCTTATCCCCCCGGAAGTTACGCAATGTCAGCCCCCATGTCAGTGGCGTGTTAGCCTGACATTGCGGACAATCCGCTCCATCAGTGGTAAGCCGTGTTATGAACATTGCTTGCATCACAAATAGAGGGATTTTGAAAATGTCAGGGACTGACACTCAATTTGGGCAATCCTGGAACTGACCAGGAGGCCAACGATCCAGGACGCGATGGACCACGAGGACGGCTTTGGTGCACACCGGCCTCGCGAGTCGTTCAATATATACGATACCTCCACCATGCGCAAAGTCAAGGCTGGAGAACCACCGCGGCCGCGCCTCGGCCTGGTAGATTCCGTCTGCCCTGCTCATTTCGGCCGTGACGCGGCCGGGGGCGGGTGCCCTAGTGCATTGTCACACAATGATTTTAGGGTAGACCGACTTCAGTTTGCGT
>JBBDMX010000027.1:0-33236 GCA_040878035.1 Phycisphaeraceae bacterium
TACCCCCAGTCGTCTACCCGCCTGCCACCAGTTGCCCGAAAGTATTGTCACGCCCTTGTACCGCTGCCGGCGCGCAAAGGCGTTTCCATACTCGGACCCAGGGCAATTGCATTTGCCCTTTCCGGGCCATCTCCCTTCTGAATGAGAGGTTCGGTGAGGGCGATCGGATGGCGGCAAACTCGGGCTGGCGCGAGTCGTTCGTCACACTGGTGCCCAAACCCTCACCCCAGCCTCTCCCTTAAAAGGGAGAGGGGGTAAGAGCGACCCAATGCGATTGCCCTGTAGTGGGCCCCGGGTGGCCCCGCGCAGATTTCGCAAACTCCACAAGCCATTAGAAGGATGTGATCAGGTTTTCTGCAATTCGCCCACTTCGTTCAAGATGCGTTGGGTGACATCCCAGAAGTTGGCTTCGCGGAAGGCGGTGGCGCAGCCGGGCAGCGAGCCGTGGCGCTGGCTGTGGTGGTTCCAGTAGCTCTGCGCCGCTAGCAGGCGTTGCCGCGCGGTGGCGGCGTGGCTGGCATCGCGCGTCCGCTGGTAGCGCCGAAAGGCCGCCAGCCCGGCCAGCAAATCACGCAGCGTCTCAAAGAGCGACTCGGCATAGTGCAGCGTGTTGACCAGCGGCTCCAGCGCATTGCGCGTGCTGTCGGTCATCACCTGCTGGAGCAGCGCACTGTCGGCCGCCACCTGTTCGACTGCTTCCTTCTTCTCCTGCACGACCTGGTCCAGCTCGCTATCGGGCAAGCGTTGGATCATGCGCCAGGCCGCCTGCACGTCGATCAAGTCGTCCTGAATCCAGTCGCCGTTGGGATGCCAGGGCACCTGCCGCTGCCGCGCAAACGGGCCGATGTAAAAGCCCTTGAGCACGAACTGCGCCGAGTCGGCGAGAATCTTCCCCAGGGCCTCGGCGGCACGATCGTCGGTGACGCGCAGGCGCTGGCGGATCCATTTGTCCGCCAGGGTGGCCGCGTCGATCTTGGGATCATCCGCCAGGAGGGGCACGGCCACGACATTGGCGTCAATCCACGCTTCATTCTTGGTGAACGGCCCGCCCCACCCGCCGCCGCGCACCCACGCCCACAGTCCCGCCAGGTTCACCTGATCGGCCACCATCGCCAGCCCCTGCCTCGGCTCGGCGTCGAGCGTTTCGGGATAGCCGTGCTGCCACAGCGGCACCTGCCAATTCGGTATGCCGCCCTTGCCCTCAAACTCGCGCTGGCACTGCAACTCGTACATGATCGGCCGATCACCGAATACCAGGCTCGACGGGTTCCAGCGCTGGTATCGCCAAAAGTCGGTCTCGCTGAACTTGAATGAGAGGATGAAGCGGTCGTCCCTGGGCTCGCCGGGCAACTTCGGGGCGATGCGTTGCGCCAGCTCGACCGAGTCATGCATGCCGTTGGGCCGCACGTTCCACGCCCGGGCGATGAGGCGTTTGTTGAGCTTGCCCACCACCAGTTTGTGAAACTGTTCGAGGATGAGCACGATGCGATCGGCCCGGCCCAGCAGGCTGCATCGGGCGCAATGCGGCTGATAAATGTCGTTGCCCACCAGGTACGGCAGTCGGGCCGCATCGTTGTCGCCGAAACGCAACACCACGCCCGCCAGCTCCGGCCACTGCCCCATCAGCGACTCGACCGCCCGCACGGAATACTCCACCGCCTTTTCGCTGGCGGGGCAGAGCGTGGTGGGCCGGTTCTTGCACACCATGTCGCTCATGTGGCGCTCGACGACGGTGCGCGGCAGGCTCAGCGTGTCGTAAACGATGTACACGCCCAGGCCCGCCTTGGCGGCGCGGTGAATCGTCTCGCCGACGTTCTGGCTTTGCCGCTCGACCCAGCGGCGCATTTCGCCGGTGCCCACGGACTCGGGGCTATCGACGCCCGACAGGCCGGTGGTTTCATAGATCACCAGGCCGTTGTAGCCCAGGCGCACCAGTTCCTCGGGATTGCGATAGCGGGTTTCCGGCTGCGGCTCGCCGGGGTTGTCAAGAATGGTCGCGAATTTGAGCATGAGGCAAGGTTGTAACCGGTGTTACGCAGTGCGGCAAATGATGTGCCAGAAGCGCGCCGTCCCAGCGAGCCGGGCCGTCCCGGCCCCGGCGCGCCCCTCTCCCTCGGGGAGAGGGTGGCGAGGCTTGGGGAGCCGGGTGAGGGGAGCCGCGGAGGAGTGCGGCGTCTTGCGTGCTGCGATCAACGCAACCGATGGCGATCGTGTTATACGTGCGCCTCATTCATCCTCAAGTCCCCTCACCCCAACCCTCTCCCCGGGGGAGAGGGGGCAAGCGTCACTGCCCCAGATGCTTGCCCAGATAATCGATCACGCGCCGCGGGCCGACGATTCCCACTACCTTGCCGTCCACGTCCACGATGGGCACATGGCGAACGCCCGCGACCGCCATCAGGTTCAGCGCCTTGCCCACCGGGTCATCCGCGTAAGCCACCAACGGCTCGTGCGTCATCACCAGGCTGATGGGGCAGTCGCGCACCTTGTCATACTGGTCAGCCACCTTCAGGAGCACGTCGCGCTCGGAGAAGACGCCCACCAGCCGATCGTTGTCCGTCACCAGCACGCAGGCAATATTGAGGTCAACCATCATCCTCATGACGTCGCCGACGGTGGTATCGGTGCTCACCGTCTTGGCCGGCTGGGTGGTCATCACGTCCACCGGTAAGTCTTCCGCCAGCGAGCGCTCCAGATCGTCGGAATACTCCCGCTGGGCGTAGTTTTTCAGCGGATCGACGAATTCTTCGGCGGCATCCAGCACCGGTTTGCGTTGTGGTCTCAGCGTCATTTAGGCGCCCTCTCTTTCATCCAAGGCCAGGAACGGCTTCATCCGCTGCACCAGCACGGCACGCGGGAAGTGTTCGGCAATGTATTCCATCAGCCCCTTCTGACCCGTCAGGCCCACCGCCTTGCCCTGCTCATTGACCACGCACATGAAACGCAGGTGCCGGCTCTGCATCTGCTCGACCAGCTTCGCCAGCGGCGTGCTGAGCGAGACCGCACTGGCGTCGGCGTACATGAACTTGGCGATGGGCTGGTCCAGCCCGCCGGCTTCGTTCACCAGCAGGCGCATGAGCAGCCGCTCGGTGAACTTGCCCACGGGTTTGCCCTGCTCGTCCACCGCGATGACGCAGCCCAGCCGCCGGGCACGCATCCGCCTCATCGCCTGCCGCACCGTGCACGTCGCCGGCAGCGTGATGACCTCGCGAATGGGCAGTTCCGACACCGTGTCACGTGCAATGCTGTCCTGCAATCCCATAAATCTGCTCCAGATCAGGCAAAAGCATAGGCAGCTCGAGCCCAGCAAGCATCATATCACGATACGACCGGCAGCGATGTGGGGGAACGTCAGGGGCTAACGCGTACTGCCTATAGAGTGCGGCGGCCTTCACACTGCTTTGGCTTTTCGCGTCAGCGAAGGCGGCTCCGCCGCAAGCCAAAGCGGTGTCAAGGCCACCGCACTCCAAAATGGTGGCTGGCGCGGTCGCACGGCAAGCCGCATGCGTTTACCTGCTCGCCGCTCCGCGTGCGTTGCCTCCCGCCGGCTTTACGGGATAATGATGGGCCCCCGTGGTGGGGGCCCTCCGTATGCTCTTTACCGAACCGGCCTTTCAGTTCCTGTTCCTGCCGCTGCTGCTGGCAGTGTATTTTGCCGTGCCCCGATCGTGGCGAAATCCCGTGCTGCTGGCGGCCAGCCTGTTCTTCTACGCCTGGGGCGAAAAGGTCTTCGTGTTCGTCATGGTGGCCTCGATTGCCTTCAACTGGGCGATGGGCCTGGGTGTGGGACCGGGGGCGGACCCGGGGGCAGAGCCGGGGGCAGGCCCGGGGGCTGGGCGGTCGGCCTCGCGGCGCAAGATATTGGTGAGCCTGGCGGTGGCGGGCAATCTACTGCTGCTGGGGGTCTGCAAGTACAGCGACTTTCTGGTGGCCAACCTCAACGTGCTGCTGGCGCAGGCCGGGCTGGCGCCACTGCGGCAGCCGGGCATCGAACTGCCCATCGGCATCTCCTTCTTCACCTTCCAGGCCATGTCGTATGTGATCGACGTATACCGCGGCGTCACGCCCAGAACGCGCAACCCGCTCGATGTCGCCCTGTACATCGCGCTCTTTCCGCAGCTAATCGCCGGGCCCATCGTACGCTATCACGACGTGGCCCAGCAGATCATCGCGCGAAACGTGGACACCGCCAAGTTCGCCAGCGGCATTCGCCGATTCATCATCGGCCTGGCCAAGAAGGTGATCATCGCCAACACGCTGGCGCTGCCCGCCGATCACATCTTCGCCGCCGATCCCATGCAGTTGCCCGCCGCCGTCGCCTGGCTGGGTATCCTCTGCTACTCGCTCCAGATCTACTTCGATTTCTCGGGCTACTCGGACATGGCCATCGGGCTGGGGCGAATGTTCGGCTTCGAGTTTCTGGAGAACTTCAACTACCCCTACATCAGCCGGTCCATCACCGAGTTCTGGCGGCGCTGGCATATCTCGTTGTCCACCTGGTTTCGCGACTATCTTTACATCCCGCTGGGCGGCAACCGCGGGTCGTCCGCCAGCGTGTACCGCAACCTGCTGGTCGTTTTTGTGCTCTGCGGCCTGTGGCACGGCGCGGCTTGGACGTTCCTGGTCTGGGGCCTGTTCCACGGCTCGTTCCTGGTGCTCGAACGCCTGGGATTGCGGCGCTGGCTCCAACGCATGCCCACGCTCGCGGTCAGCGCCTACACCGTGCTGGTGTTCATGGTGGGCTGGGTGTTCTTCCGCTCCGAATCGTTGGGTCAGGCCGGCGAGTTTCTGCTGGTCATGACGGGACTTGGCCACGCCGATGGGAGAGTCCACCACCTGGACATGTATCTGAACATCGAAGTGCTGGCGGTGCTGCTGGCGGGCATCATTGGCGCCACGCCGGTGCCGGCGATGCTGTACCGCCGCGGACAGAGTTGGGCGCTGGGCGAAGGCCGGCACCGGCCGAAAATGGTCGGCGGCGATGCGATCAGCAGCGCCGGCGCGGCGACCGTCGCGGCCTCGGCTTGGGCCGCACTCGAACTGCTGCTGCTCATGGCCACCCTGGCGTACTGCATCATGCTCGTCGCCGCCGGCACCTACAACCCGTTTATCTATTTCCGTTTCTAAGACAGTTAGCCACAGATGGACACAGATGAACACAGATGAGACAAATCAGAAAATGCAGAAAAGGCAGAAAACGCGGGCAACTGGTATGAAACGCCCGGCAGGCTTGTCACGCAGTGGCGTTCCTGTGTTTTTCCATCTGTGTCCATCTGTGTCCATCTGTGGCTAAGTTCGAGCGAAACCATGCGTCCAGACGTGACCGAAATCGATGTTGATCCTGAACCGGTGGCCCGGGCGCTGGCGCAAACGAGCGCCGTTGCGCCGCCGGCCGCCGCGGCAACGCCGCTCCGCCTCACGCCTGCGTGGCGCGATCGGGCGCTGATCGTCCTCTTCATCACGACGTTGTTTTGCCCGCTGGCGATCCTCACGCTGCGCCTCGAGTCCACGGTGGGCATGTTCGAGAACCGCGCCAAGCAGCCCTTCCCCCGGCCGGCACTGACGACGGCGGCGCTCAACAACTATCCCCGCCAGTTCCGCAACTGGTGGCAGGACAACTTCGGCGGCCGCGGCATGCTCATCCGCTGGAACGCACGCCTGCGCGTGCAGATGCTGGGCCTGTCCACCGACCTGGTCGTGGTCGGCAAGGACGGCTGGTACTACTACGATGACTATGGCAGCATCGAAAGCTATCGCGCCGTCGATCTGATGTCGCCGGCGTACCTCGACGCCTGGCGAACCGCCCTCCAGGATCGCCACGACTGGCTGGCGCAACGCGGCACGCGCTACTATTACTACTTGGCGCCGGGCAAAGCAACGATCTACCCCGAATACCTGCCGCAGCGAATCAACCGCGTGGGCGAGCAATCGCGCCTGGACCAACTCATGGCGGAGATGCGCCGGCACTCGACTGTCAACATGCTGGACATGCGTCCGGCGCTCCTGGCCGCCAAGGCCGATGGCCTGCAGTATTACAAGACCGACACGCACTGGAACCTTCGCGGCAGCGCGGTGGCGGCCGCCGTGGTGGGCCAGGCCCTGCAACGCGATTTCCCAGCCGTGCAGCCCCTGGACCTGACGCAGTGCACCATCGAGCAGGCCCCCTACTGCGGCGACCTGATGGGCATGCTGGCCCTGCATCAACTGGTCTTCGAGTCCCAGCCCATCGTGATCCCGCCGCAGGGCATCCTGGCCACCGAAGCCGATCTGGTCAACGGCATGATCACGATCACCCGCACCGACGCCGCCGCCAGGGACCTGCCCACCGGCCTGTGCGTCGGCGACTCGTTCATGATGAAGCAGATCCCCTACCTGGCGGTGCACTTCCGCAAAATGACCTTTTATTGGTGCGACTATCTCGATCCGCAGTGGGTCAAGGACGGCAAGCCGGACGTGGTGGTGCAGGAACTGGTGGAGCGCCGGCTGACGGACTACTGGCCATTGAACCCGGCTGAGATATCCGGGCATGCCGCGCGGCAGCCAGTGCCGCCGAAGCTGGAGGACGCGCCCACGTTCCACCGCGAGGGCCGATGACACGCCGTTGATGGACTGCGGCGGCCTGGACGCCGCTTTGGCTTCTGGCGAAATTTGCAGCAGCCCACGGCTACGCCGCAAGCCAAAGCGGTGTCGCGGCCACCGCAGTCCAAACATCATTCCGACGGTATCATGCTCGCCGGCGTTCGTGCCCGCCGCCAACCACTTGCTGCTGACGATGCTCCTGATGACCACCGCGACGCCAGACGGGAACAAGCCCACCAACGGTGATGTACCCGCGCCGCAAGCCGGTGTCGTGCTGACGGCCGATACGCTGTGCATGCGCTGCGGGTACAACCTGCGCGGGCTCAAGCTCGAGCAGGATTGCCCCGAATGCGGAGCCTCGATCACCTGGTCGATCGAGGAAGCCCGACGTCAAGGCGGGCGCGACGACCTGACGCTGGCGAACATGTCCGCATTCAGCCGCACCTGCTATTTGCTGGCGGGGGTGCTGTTGCCCGCGGTGTGCTTTGCCCTTGGGTTTGCTCTGCTCGGCCCGAGTTGGCAATCGAGACAACTCGGTGACTACCTGTGGCTGATGTTCCGTGGGTCGGTGACATGGGTCTTCTACCCCTGGCTTCTCTTTTCCATGCTCAGCCTGGCGCTGATCGTCCTGCGGCCGCATCGCTTCGGCGGCAACGTCTATCTGCGTGCGGGCGTGATCACCGGGATCCCACTGGCATTGCAGTACCTCGTGTTCGAAGCATGCTCCTCTGCAGAAGGCGCGCTGGGCAGTGCCTCAATCATTGCTGCCGTCGAGGTGTTCGTCGTGTTGCTTGCCATCGGCGCTGTCACGATCTTCAACAGGTACAGGTACCGAATCACCAGGCGCTGGCGAGCTCGAATCGGCTGGACCTGCCTGATCGGGATTACGCTTGGAGCGGTCTTCGGATGGGTGCTTGTTTTGCTGGGCTTTGTGCTCACAAGCTTTGCATATCTGGAGTTGCTCATCGTGCCGCTGATGGGAATGCAACTCCTCATTCTGATCACGGCGCCGTGTTGGACACTGACGGCTTTCGCGCTGCTGCTGGTTCGCCTGCGGCATACGCCGATCACCGGTCGCCGCCGGTGGTGGGTCTGGCCCCTATGGCTTAGCGGTTGGGGCGCAAGCTGGGCCGCCGGCGTGCATTTGGCGCTGATCGAATACGCCAAGCTGCCGCTGACGCCACCGCAAGACTGCTACGTGTGCACCGCGGCCGCGCACGGGCATGGCCGCGTAGTCCGCGCTCATGAAGTGTCGCTATCGCACGGCACGAGCAGTCGTGTGAACGATCAAATGCGCCGGCTCAAAGCGGCGGAACTGGCGTTGGCGGTGGTGGCCCCGCGCGCCCAGCGTTTCTGCCGACGCATCTATGACCGCCTGGGCCCGCGCCTGGCGCGCCGGCTGCGCCACCCGCTGCTCGCCGACGCCGCCTATCTCGCGCTAAAGCCGTTGGAATGGCTCGCCATGGCGCTGCTGCGCTTGGTGCTGCCGCGCGCCGATCGCCAGGTGGCAAGGCTGTATCGCAATCGAGCCCGCTGAGCCACTGCCAGACCGGCCTGACCCCCACCGCCTACCGCCGCCAATACCGCCTCAACCAGCCGACGGCGGGGATCGGCGAGCGGCAGGCTTGACCTGTTTCGCGTGTTCCGGGTGTTCAAGATCGGACGGTACTCGCGATCTGTCCGGCTGATGGGTCTGGTCTTGAAGAAAAAGAGCCCTGACCTGGTGGTCATTCTCATGTCGTTGTCGGTGCTGTTGGTCATCGCCGCCACGTTCATGTATTACGCGGAGCATGAGGCTCAGCCGAAAGTTTTCAGCAGCATTCCTGCATCATTGTGGTGGGGGATCACGACGCTGACAACCGTGGGATACGGCGACGCCTTTCCCATCACGCCGTTGGGCAAGCTCGTGGGCGGCGCCATCGCGGTGCTGGGCATTGGGCTGTTCGCATTGCCTGCGGGCATTCTGGCGGCAGGTTTTTCCAGCGAAGTTGAACGCCTTCAAACCGGGGGCAAGGACGAAGCCTCTGCGTAATTGATTGTTGTCGGGGCGACCACTGGATTTGCGGCATTGCAGTAGATATAATGTTGATCGATAGATCAACTTCATGAACCATGTACTTCAACATCACGTTGGCGAACGCGGCAAGGAGGCTCGCCCAGCCCGCCAAAGATGCCGCCCCACCAGGAGTTGCCGACGGCGAAAAGGATTTTCCCGAGATACGGGCAGCTTATTCGCAATTTTGTCCCACTGACATTGCGCAATCTTGCCTTGATCGATACAACGTCATGCCGGGAATGAAACTACAGGAATCGGACGCGAAACGCATGAATGTCACACTGACATCAGGTACTGACATTTATATCCATTGATTGCGCCATGCGTTGAAATGATTCTGGCCTTGACAGGGGGGAGGGGGTACTGACATGGTCCGGATATCCGATTTTGCTGGGTGATAGAGACAAAACCGTGAAGGGAGAAATGTTCAACGCAGCTGCATACCCACCCGCAGGAGCGGGTGGGCTTTCACTCCACATTCCACATTCCTCATTCCTCATTCCCCGTTCCTTATTCCTCGTTCCTTATTCCTCGTTCTTCGTTCCTCGTTCGTCACCCCCTGCTGCTAGCGCAAGCGCATGACTCGCCCGCGTGACCCATCTTCCAGTCCGCCCTTGACTCCGCGCCTGCTGGTGCAGGCTTATGCGCAGGGGTGGTTTCCCATGGCGCGGTCGCGGCATGGGGAGATCGGGTGGTGTTGTCCCGATCCGCGGGCGATTTTGCCGCTGGAGGCGTTTCACGTGCCGCACGGCCTGCGGCGGGCGCTGAGGAAGGAGCCTTATGTCATCACGCGCGATCGGGCGTTTGCCCAGGTCATCCAGGCCTGCGCCCAGCCGCGCGCGGCCGATCCGGATACGTGGATCAGCGCGCCGATCATCGCGGCCTACACCCAACTGCACGAGTTGGGCCTGGCGCACAGCGTCGAGGCGTGGCGCGTCAGTTCCGTTGCGGGCGGGGCCGATGAGTTGGTTGGCGGCCTCTATGGCGTGGCGCTGGGCGGCGCGTTCTTCGGCGAGTCGATGTTCAGCAACGCCCCCGACGCCTCGAAAATCTGCCTGGTCCACCTGGTCGAACACCTGCGCGTCGCCGGCTACGTGCTATTGGATGTGCAGTTCCACAACCCGCACCTGGAGCAGTTTGGCATCGTCGAAGTCAGGCGCGAGGACTATCTGGATCGGCTGGCGCAGGCGGTGCAAATGGGGGCCGTATGGTAAGCACAGTAACCACAGTAACCCAGGACCAGCGCCCGGCGGCGCTGCCTTTGGTTAACGCGGTTCCAGCGCTTGCTCAGATGACTGCGGTTAGCGCTGCGTCAGGGCAGCATGAGGACCTGGCCGACCTTGATCTTGTTGGGATCGCTGATGTTGTTGGCGGCGGCGATGTCCTTCACCCGTGCGGCGGTGCCATAGGCCTGGCGGGAGATGGAGGAGAGCGTATCGCCCTTCTTGACGGTGTAGGTGCCGCCGGGCACAGCCGCGCCAGACGGCTGGGGCGTGAAGGTGGAGCCGCTCGGCGCCGGTTCCTGGATGGTGATGGTGCCGCCGTGGGAGACCGGCTCGGGCGCGGGGGGCACGGCGGCGACGGATGGGTCGGCGGGCGGAGCCTCCTTCGTCTGCTTGTTCCCATTACAGCCGACCAGAAGCAACGACGTTGCGAGCGTAACGGCGGCGAACATCCTGCGTGGCATGGCGAGACCCTTCCCTGGCCCGATGGCGGTGAAACTGGACGCTGGCGATACGTGATGCCGGTGACGCCACCGGGTCCGCCAGCGGTATGTCCGCCGTCATTATGCCATGCCGGGCGTGGGGGTCAAAGGCGCGGGGCGGCAACCCACCCGCGTGACCCCGGAGCGGTGGGCTTTCACAAGGCACGCGCGCGAGGGGAGGCGGCGAGGCGCGACTCGCCGGTGCGGCGGCTGCGGCGGAACACTCGCGAAACCGCCAGCCCCGCCATCATCCCCAGCACGCTCAGGAGAATGTGGGTCGAGTCGGCGAAGCGCTGGGGGATAAAGGCCTGGCACACCTCGATGAAGGTGAAAAGGCCCATGGACAGGAGCGTGCTGATACTGGCCAGAGGCCACCATCGCGGGTCGCGGCGCGGCACCGCCCAGCCGACCAGCAGACCGATGGGCATCGCCAGGAGCAGATTGCGGATCATCTGGTCCACTTGCCCCAGGCTTGATTCGTAATACAGCGACACAAAAGGGATCGCCAGCAGACGGTCGTAGAGCTGATAAGGATTGACGTGGAGGAAATCGAAGCGCCATGGATAGGTGTAGGCGATCAGAAGCATCAGGGCGTACCCCCCCGCCGCGGTGACGTACCACTTGGAGGCGTAACCCGCGACGCGATGCATGGGCGCCTGCGCCATGAACAGGCCGATGACGATGCCCATCATGCCGGTGAGGATATCGGTGATGTCGCTGACGCGTGAGACCAGGGGGAGCTGGACCAGCTCGACCGCGATGACGATGAGCAGGCCCAGACGGATGGCGCGGTGCATCGAGTCCTTGCACCAGATCGCCAGCAGCCAGCCCAGGGGAATCGCCAGCACGATGTCGGTAAACAGTTCCCAGAACGCTGTGCTCGTATCCTGCCAGGGATAGGTGAACGGGATGATGAGAAGTTGGCTCTGCGCCCATTTGGTGCGCCACTCGGTCAGCGACAAGGCCGGGTCCAGCGGCATGATCGCGTAAAGGAGGTAGCCGGCCAGGTAGATCTCCAGGAGCGCCTGCCAGGGGGTTCGGCCGTGATCGGGATCGGCATCGTCGCCGCCGCGGACGAGTTGGCGCAAGCGATCGGCCCATGCGTGCCCACGCGTCAGCCACAGGCCGACGCCGATCGCGGCGCCGAGCATCTGTGCCACCACGTCGCCGCCGCTGCTGGTGCGTTGGGGAATGTAGAGCTGGGCAAACTCGAGGGCCGCGCCCAGCGCCACGACCGCCAGGGTGACGAGGGGCGCCGCCAGCCGCGGCGCCAGGCGTCCGCGCTGCGGAGGCGACAGCGCCGCCAGCCAGGCGAACGCCAACGCGCCAAAGAGCAGCATGTTGGTGACCAGGTCGGCGCGATTGGCGGCGGTGACGTGCGGCAGGGACCAGATCTGCCGGTATTGCTCGACCGCCTCGTGCCACGACAGCCGCTGGATCGTCAGCGGCACCAGCGAGCCATAGACCGCCAGCGCGGTCAGCGCCAGCGCCAGAAACAGCAGCGCCGCCTGGCCGCTGGATTGCCGGCGATCCTCCGGCGTCGGCTTGACCTTGCGCCAAGAGGCGTAAGGCAATGCGGCTTTGGAATCCAGGCGCAGACTCGGCACCAGACGCAGGCCCAGCATGCCGCCTAAGCCAAGGATCAGCACCATGCCCATATATAGACCCGACCACCGAGCCAGCAGTGCCGCGTGGCCCAGCGTGGCCTGGCGACTGGCGCCCAGCAGGAACTGCTCGGTGGAGAAGGTCGTGCCGTATTTCTGGAGGTCGCCGACCGTGCCCGCCTGGAAGAGGCCCAGCGACAGTGGCGCGAGGATGAGCGTGGCCAGGAGCGTGGCGAGGATCCACGCCCCGCGGCGCGACAGGCGCATGCCCTGCACGGCGACGAGGCCGGCGTGGGCGGCCAGAAGCAGCAGGAGCAGGCCGAGCCACAGTTCGCCGGGCCAGGCGACGGTGATGCGATGCAGGAACGGGTCGCCGCCGCCGCGGATGAGTTCGGTGAGGTTGTCGGTCGAGGCCCAAGTGATGACCACAGTGCGGCCCAGCACCCAGGCGATACCGGCGGCAATCAGGAGCCGCGCGGTAGCGCGCAGGCCCGAGCGTGTCCCGAACTTCCGGGCGCGGTCCCAGAATCCAGCCGCCAGCAGCAGCGCCGACATGGGCAGGGCCAGCAACCCGGCCAGGCGCAGCCAGATTTCCAGCGTCGGATACGCGCTCCAGATGGGCGCGCCGACGAGGTCGTGGAGGCTTTCGGGCGGCATGGTCAGGGTGACGAGGCCGGCGGCGACGAGGACGGCGGCCGCCAGTGCGGGGAGCTGCCGCCAAAGGGCATCGCGGCATTCGTTGACGCGACGGGCGATGGCCGCCGGCGCCAGGCCGATGAGCAGCATGGCGAGCGTCACCGCGCCGCCGCGCAGCAGGCCGGCGGGCCCGCTGCCAATTAACTCGCGCAGGTTGTACGGGGCATCCGGATCATTGGCGATCGCCAGGGCCGTCATGCCGCCAAAGGCGCACAGGCTCAGCAGTGCCGCAAAGGTGACCCAGCGTCGGCGGGACAGGGGAATTTCGGATTTCGGATTTCGGATTTCGGATTGGAAAGCCCGGCCATGCGAGTCTTCGAGCTTGGCTGGGATCGCCTTGCTCTCCCAATCCAAAATCCGAAATCCGAAATCCGCAATTCCTTCAAGCGGGCGCGGCTCGACCCGGCCGATCCCCGCGTCGATCATGGCCCCCAGCAGGACGCCCGCCAGCGCTCCCACCAGGTCGGTGGCATCCATGACGCGGCTCTGGATGGGCCACTGGAGCCATTCGGTCGCCAGAGCCGCGCCGCCGGTGACGACGACGATCGCCAAGCCCGGCAGCGAACGGTCGCCGTGGCGTTCCAAGTGCTCGCGCCACGCCCGGCCGACGCCCCAGGCCAGCACGGCAAAGAGCAAGAAGCTGCCCGCCGCACGCGCCAGTTCCCCCAACACCTCGTGGCTGAACGTACCTTCTTTCAGCGCGTGGACCGTGGCGGAAAAGGGCGCGCCGGTATCGGCGGAAACCTGGAATTGCATCTTGAGTTCGCGAGTCTGTGCGGAAATGTCGAACGGCGCCAGGCGCAAAATCAAGACCGCTGCAACCAGCCACAGCAGCCGCCGCGCCTGCGGCGACTGGCGCAGCCACGCCAGGAAGAACACCAGCCGGGGATGCAGGCGCGGCGCCAGGGCATACCCGGCGCTGGCGGCCACCGCGGCGCCCAGGGTGTTGACCAGCAGATCGACCACCGAGCTCTGCCGGTCGGGCAGCCAGCGCTGGGCGGTTTCACCGGCCAGGCTCATGATGACGCCAGCGAGGGTGGTCAGCACGACCGACCAAGGAATGAAGAACGAAGAACGAGGAACGAGGAACGATGGCGAAGCGGGCATGGCGTCCTGCGCGTCTCCTGTTCCTCGCTCCTGGTTTCTCGTTCTTCGTTCTTCGCTGCTCGCCCGCCGCGCCCAGCCATACCAACCGGCGAGTGCGGCCAAGGGCACAAACAGGAGCAGGTTCGACAGCACGTCGAGCTTGTGCAGGTCGGTTTCCGCCAGCCAGGCCGTGCGCGGCAGCGAGACGAAGTTGAGTGGATACATCAACAGCCAGAGCGTGAGCAAAGCCAGTGCGATCACCAGCCGGCGCAGAGTGACAAGGGCCCGCCGGTACGGGTCGTACGGCGGCAAGGGCTCAGACCACCGCGGATGGGAGCGCGAGCGATGACGATGATGATGGCGACGCGAAGGACTCATGGTGAATGACGAAATTCGAATGACACGAATGACGAATGAAATTCCAATGACCAGTGATCAAACGGGAGACCACCGATGGCAGCCGCTTATGGGCATTTGGAATTTGGAACTTCATTCGTCATTCGAATTTCGTCATTCGTCATTCCTGGCCAAAATCTGGGCCTTGGCAGACTCAGGGCCGGCATGCAAGCGCCTCCTCTGCCTACTTCAGGACCGCCAGCGCCTTCTTGGCCGCATCGGCGGTGGTCTTGCTCTTGCCCGCCGCCGCCTCCTCAAGGTGGTAACGCGCCCAGGCCTTGTTCCCCAGCGACTGGTAGACGACGCCCATGTGGTAATGCACCTCCGGCAAGTCGCGCAGAGGCGAAATCGCCTGGGTCAGGTAGACCATCGCCTGCTTGTCATCGCCGCGCAAGTGGGCGATCCAACCCAGGGTGTCCAGCAGCGCCGGCTGGCGATTGGACAATTCATAAGCCTTCTGCGCGATCTCCCAGGCGGCTTGCGCCTGCTGGGGATCCTGTTCCGCCATGAGGTAGGCCAGGTCGTTGGACACCGGCACTTGAAGCGACCCTGCCCCGGCGCCGCCGCCCGACTGCGCCGCCGGCAGCTTGGCGTAGAGAATGCGCAGTTGCTCGATCGCCTTGTCCTTCTGGCCCGCGGCGGTGAGCATCTGGCTGTAGTAGTAGCGGGCCGACTCGTTAGCCGGCTCGCGCTCGACCAAGGTCGCCAGCGCCGCGGCGGCGCCGGCAAAGTCCCCGTTGCTGCCCTTGATTCCCGCATCGACATACAGCGTCAGGCTCGCACCGGGCGCCGACTTGAGCAAGGCCCGGTGAATTTCGTCCGTGGGCTGGACCATCTGCACTTGCGCCTCGACCCACAGGCCGTAGGCCGGCACCAGGGTCGGAATGACCTTGGCGGCGGCCTTGGCGAAGGTGGCGGCGGTCTGCGGCAAGGTCGTCTGGAGCCCCAGGCGGGCGCCCGCCAGTTGGGCAAAGGCGCGGCGCATGCTCGGCGAGGTGGCGTCGCTGCGCTCGACGATCGCGCGCAGGTCGCCGGCGTAGATGGTGCGGATGGGCGTGAGCCGGTCCACGGCCGCACGCGCGCGGTCCACGTCGCCCATGGCCATGGCGACGATGTACGTGTCCAGGGCCGGATAGTCCGCCGGAGTCTGCGCCTTCTCACCCAGCATGGCCGCCAGCATCGGGCCATACCAGGTGGACGCGAGTTTGGGGGTGTTGAGGTAGATCTGGCGGGCCTGTTCGGGCTTGTCCTGGAGCAGGTACACCAGCGCCTGGGAGGCGACGATCTGCATCGAGTCGGGATAGGCCTTGTCGATTCGCGTCAACTCATCGAGCAGCGCTGGCGCCTCGCCGCGGCTGTCGGCAATGCCCACGCGAATGGCCATCCATGCCCTGCGATCCTGCTCCGACAGTGCCCCCGTCGCCAGCTTGGCCTGGCTCCAGCGCAGCAAGTCCTCGCTGCGCTGATTGCGCAAGTCCAGCTTAAGCAGTTCCTGCGACGCCACCTGTGCGTAGTTGGGATTGGCGGCCAGCTTCTCCAGCCGTTGCCGGGCGGCATCGATCTTGCCGGTCATCTGTTCGAGACTGGCCATGAGCACCTGCGTGGGGGGATACTGGGGCGAGTAGTTGGGCACAGCTTCCAGGCGTACCAGCGCCTGTTCGTGCCTCCCCAGTGCCGCCATGGCGCGGCCCATGGCCAGCAGCACGCGCGGATCGTGCACCCGTCCTTCGCGCTCCAGGCGATCGAAGGCCTCGCCGGCCTGATGATTGAGCCCCAGGGCGACAAAGAACTGCCCCAGATCCGACAACGCCGTAATGCGCACGCCCGCGCCTTGCTGGGCCAGTTCCAGAATCGTCGCCTCCACCTGGGGGAAGTCGCGCAGGTCCAGGTAATTCTGCGCCAAGTGCTTGCGCAGGGGCACGTCGTCGGGCCAGGTCTTAAGCGACTTCTTAATGTAGTCCAGGGCCTTGTCGTTAGAGCCCAGTTGGCGCAGGAGCTGGGCCTTGACGCGCACGACGCCGACGTCGCTGGGCGTCAGCGCTTCCCACTCATCGACGATCCCCAAGGCGCGCTGGCTCTTGCCCAGGTTGGCATAGCGCTGCACCAGCGCCAGACGAATCTGCCGATCATCAGGCGTAAGCTTGGCGGCCAGTTCGTCGAGTTTGCGGGCCGTGGCGTCGTTGCCGTCGCGGCTGGTGGTCAGGTCGATCTGCCGCAGGCGCGCCTGGGTGGCGCTCAAGTCGGCCTTGATCAGGGGGTCGTAGACCGCGACGGCGGCCGGAACGTCCTTACGCACCAGGTTGATGCGGGCAATGGCGTCGGCGACCGCCAGGGTGCGCGGGTCGCGCGCCTGGACCATGGGCTGATAGATGGGCACGATCGCCGCCATGGCGTCGTCGGGACGGCTGGCCGAGAGCAGCAGGCTCGACTGCGTCAGCCGCGACAGGGTTTCGTTGACGGTCTGCAGGTTGGCCATTTCCGTCAGGCCCTTGGTGAGCATCTTCTGCTCGACATAGAACCGGCCCAGGGCGGCAAAGCCAAAGGCGTTGCCGGGTTGGGCGCGCACCATCGCCAGGAGGTTGTCCTCGGCCTGCTTGGGCTCGCCCTTCTTGAGATAGATGCCTGCCAGCAGTTGCCGCAGCATCGCGTCGGTGTTGCCCATGGCCAGGGCGCGATTGGCTACGTCGGCGGCGCCGTCCAGATCGTTCTCGCGAATCTTGATCTGCACCATCAGCACCGGGTTG
Source organism: Phycisphaeraceae bacterium (assembly GCA_040878035.1). Classification (GTDB taxonomy): domain Bacteria; phylum Planctomycetota; class Phycisphaerae; order Phycisphaerales; family Phycisphaeraceae; genus JBBDMX01. The sequence continues at coordinate 16,867 of JBBDMX010000027.1, forward strand.
CTGCGCTCATCCACGTTGGCCATCTCGACCTGGGCCATATGCTGATTGGCTTCCTCATCCCGGCCCATGTTGCCGTAGATGCGGTACGCCAGCAGATGGGCGTCGGGGTCCTTGGGGTTGCTCTCCAGGTATTGGGTAAGCTGGCCCAGGGCGTCTTCATAGAGCGCCAGGCTGGCCAAGGCGCGCACCAGGAGCAGGCGGGCGCGATCGTCGCCGGGCTGGCGCTTGAGCACGCCCTCGAGCAATTCCACCGCCTTGTCGTAGCTGCCACGCTGGAGGTAGAGCTGCGCCATCATCTGCTCGACATTGGTGCTGTCGGGGAACTTGCGATGCAGGTCCGCCAGAATGGTCTTGACCTGATCTTCCTCGCCCTGAAGGAGCAGCGTCTGCGCCAGGATCAACTGGCTTTCGAGCTTGTCGGGTTGCCGCCGGGCCAGCTCACGGGCAAAGCGTTCGGCGCGGTGCAGGTCCCGCAGATACTGGTAACCATCCACCAGGATCGCCACGTGCTCGTCGCTCAGCGGCTTGAGCAACTCGACCTTCTCCAGCACTTCCTTGACAGTGCCGGGCCGGTTGTTGACCTTTTCGCGCTGTATCTTGAAGCGGATGGCGTTGGCATCGGCCGGATTCTTCAGGTAGTGGTCCTCGACGACGTTGGACAGACCCAGGTTGCCGCTCTTGGCCTGCACCTCAATGAAGAGGCGCTGCGCCAAGCTGTCCTTAGGGTTCATATCGATGGCTTGTTTGAGGTAATCCAGGGCCTGCGGGTTGTCGCCGGTCTGTGCCAGCACCTGCCCGTAGAGGCGGAACACCGAGGGGTTGCGCACCTCGGTGACCAGTTGCTTGAGGATGTCGCGGGCGCCCTGGAAATCGCTCTTGAGGAACAGGGCCTGGGCCTTCAAGTAGCGGGCGTCACTGTCGCGGGACTGCTGCTTGAGGACGGCCTCCAACAGGGGCAGGGCTTTGTCCGGCTCGTTGCGCACCAGCGCCAGGCGCGCCAGGCTGAGCTTGTAGGGCGGGGCCTCGCGCCGCTTGCCATCCACCGCCTCCAGCATGTCCTGCGCCACCGATATGCGCGCCGCCTGCGGCTGAATGCTGTCGGGCAGCACGATCAGCGCCACCACGAGGTTGGCCACCAGTTCCGGGGGCAGGTCCTTTTCCTTGGCGATCTTCTGCGCCAGCACCCAGGTCTGCGCGTGGTCCTGGATCTGGGTCAACTGTGCCAGGTAAATCGAGGCCGCGTCGAAATGGCGCGGATCCTTGGCCAGCACGGCCTGAAGGCGGTCCAGGTAATCCTTTCGCCGCTGCTCGGCCTGCGTCCGCAACAGCTCGACTTCCGGTCCGTAGATCGGGTTGCCGTTGTCGTCATATGACATGCTCGCGAGGCTCCTTTTCTGGGCCTCGAACAGCTTCTCCAGGCTCCGCATATGCAGATACGCCAGACGCGCCTGGTGGTAGTCGGCCTCGACGTCGCCGTTGTCGTGTTGGCGAATCCACTCCGCCTGCGCGCTGCCGGTGTCCATGGCTTGCTGGAACTGCTCCTGAAGCTTGGGGTTACTTTCGTAGCCCGACTGGTTGAGCAGGTTGTGCATGCGGTGGAACGACCAGTTGACCATTTTCCGCCGGGCTTCGGCCAGTTGGGGGTTGGCGGTCAGCAGTTTTTCCAGCGTCTGCTGCGAGGCGTCCAGGTGCAGCAGGCGCATCTCGGCCTCAGCCTTGACCAGCAGTGCCTCCTGGTCCTCCGGTCGCTCCTGCACCACCGAGTCGGCCAGTTCCAGGGCGGCGTCGGCCTTGTTGCTCTGGAGGGCAATGCGGGCGCGGTCCAGGCGATGGTCCGCCGACTCCCCGCAGCCGGCGATCAGGGAAAGGGAAAAGCAGAAAGTGATAAGTAAGAAGTAGGAGACCGCGTGCCGCCAACCAGGCCTCGATCCCAACTCCGAACTCTCCACTTTCAGCTTTCTGCTTTTTACTTTGCATTCACTCATGGCATTATCTCCGCGAGTCATCGGTACGAAGGTTGTCATTGATCAGAATCTGCACCCAGCGGACGGGCACGGCATAGGCGACGCCGGTGGGGTTTTCCAGCATGTGTTCGCGGGTGCGGCGCGCCAGGGTCTTGTTGATGATGCCCAGCACCTGGCCGCTGCGGGCGTCAAAGAGCGGGCTGCCGCTGTTGCCGGGGAACACCGTCAAATCCAGTTGATAGAGCTTGTAGGGGTTTCGCAGGGCGGCGACCAGTTCGGGGGTCAGTTGTGTGCCGGTGGGCACGGGCAGGACGGCGGGGACGACCGCCGACACCACGCCGTGGTGCGCCGCCGGCACCAGGCCCAGGATCGTGCCGATGGGGTAACCCAGCACTCCCACGGCGTGGCCCTGCGCTGGGGCGCGATCGACCAGTTCCAACGCTGCCGCGGGTGGACCGTCGAAACTCAAAAGCGCTACATCGTGCACCGTATCCTCGGCCAGCACCTTCGCCTGGCGCCCGCGGTTAGCACCCTGAACCTGGTCGTCCGGAAAGTACACGCGCAGGCGATCCAGGCGGTCGGCGGCGCGGATACCCTGAACCACGTGGGCATTGGTCACTGCGCTATGACCATCCGCCACGACAAAGCCCGTGCCAAAGTAACGGATCGACGGCTGGTCCTTGGCGTCGTAACTGCCCACCGCCAGCACCGAAGGGCGAACCACGGCCACGGCCCGCTCGAACGGATCAGCCGGCTCTGGCTGGGGCGGCGCTGCCTGGTTGTGCACCACCAGGACACCCAGCAAAAGCGCCCCGGCCAGAAGCAGCACCAGCGGCGCCAACCTGCGGCCGAAGCCGAAGACGGCAGAACGAAGAACGAGGAACGAGGAACGACCAACGCGCCGGCGCGCGGCACCGGCACCAGGTGCGCTTCTCTTTCCTGGTTCCTCGTTCTTGGTTCCATATTCTTCGATCATCGCTCTGTGGTCCTCCCATCGGGCCGACCGACTTGGCGCTGGAGATCAGCTCCCGCCGCCGCCGCCGAACGGCCGCCGAGCTCCAGGAGCCTTTGGTACGTCCGCATCGCCTGGTCCACCTGCCCCTGCGCCTGCGCCAGCCGCGCCTGCAGAAGCATCACGCGCGGCGCATCGGGTCGATACGTCACCAGCCGCGGCATGATCGCCCCGGCGCCCTGGAGATCGCCCTGATCGATCAGGGCCTGCGCTTTATACACCAACAGGATCGGTTCGCCGGGATGATAACGCAAGAGGCTATCGGCGAGATTGGCGATTCGCTGCGGCGGCAGGACCTGCGCGGCCCGCGCCAGCAGGCTGTCCTGCCGGCTGGGCAAGGAGTGCGGGTCCGCCAGGAACGTGGTGATGCTCGCCGCCACGCTGGGGGTTCGCTGCGCCGCCAGATACACGTCGGCAATCGCCAACTGGAGGCCGTCGCGGCGATACGTGGTGGACAGCGCCAGGTTCTCGAACACGCCGGCGGCGATCTCGATGTTGCCCTGGAGCAGGTGGATGCGCGCCCGCACTTCGCCCGCCTGCACGCGCAGGTCCGAGCCGCCCGGCTCGCTGCCGATCATCCGCTCGGCGGTGTGCAGGGCGTCGCTGGCGCGGCCCAGCGCCAGGTCGAACCGCGCCTCAGCCAGTTCACTCAGTTGCTGGTTGACCTGGCGGCCGGCCAGGAGCCAAGTCTGCGCCGCCGTCGTGTCGTCGCGCTGGGCTGCGGCCCGCAGGGGCAGCAGAATCGCCTGCTCATTCCAAGGATGCTCCTCCAGGAACGCCTGCATGGCGGCGCGGGCCGGATCGGTCGGCCTGCCCTGATTCTGCTCGATGATCCACGCCATGGCCATCCAGTCGCGCAGCACATGACCTTCATCAGCGGACGAATCATCCAGCGAGCGGGTCACGGCGCCGCCCTCGAGGAAGCTTGCCACGCTGGCGCGCAGGGGCGCCAACTGGTCCTGCGGCCAGCGCTGGAGCCAGACCATGGCCTGGGTGCGGCGGTCGAGCATCAGGCAGCAGGTAACCGCATCACGAATGAACTGGATGTCGCCGGGCCAGCGTTCCTGGGCCAGTTCGAGCATTTCCAGGCCCAGTTCCTGGGGCCAGGGCACGAAGCAGGTCCGCCGTAGTGCCGAAGGATCGCGCATGCGGGCCCACGAGCCATCGGCGCCACCCGGCGCAACCCCTGGCCGGGGCGACGACCCGGCTTGAGTGCCAATGATCGGCGGCCCATCCAGCACGCGAATAGGCAACCCGACGGCCCGCGCCAGGGGATCGGCATCCAGGCGCTCGATGGCATCCAGGCACAGCACCGTGGCGATCATGGCGCGCTGCCGGGCATCGGCCGCCAGCCAGCCGGCCGCGATTACCCCGGGAATACTGGCCGCATCGTCACGCCGCAAAGCCTTTTCCAGCCGCTGCACCGCCGCGACATCGTCCATCAGAAAGGCCGACGCCAGGTACACCTCGTCGATGGCCGGTCCCGGATCAGAGCCGCGCGGCGTAAGCCCGCGGGCTAACGCCGCGCGGCTCTGATCGGGGAAATCCCGACCTTCGGGAGCCCTCAGGTCCGCCGTGGAAGCCGAGCCCTGCGCGGCTTTGCGGCCGCGTTCGACCAAGGCGCGCAGCCCGTTGGCGTCGCTCTTGGCGATCAACAGGCGGGCGTAGAGCGACATGACTCCCGGATGAGCCGGCGCCATGGCCAGGGCGGTGAGGATGTCGGGCTCGGCCTCGACGATGAAGCCGTCGTCCACCAGCGACTCGGCCAGCAGCAGCCGGGCCGGCAGAAGATCGGGCTGGATGTCCAGTGCCTGGCGAAGGATCTCGCGGCCGGGACCGCCCTGGCCCACGCGCAGGTAGGCCATTCCCAGCGTGTAACGGACATCGCCCGAGGTCGTGCGGTCGTTGAGCGTGGCCATCTGCTGGATCGCGTCGCGGGATTGGCCTTGCGCGATGCGGGCACGACTGACCAGACAGATCGTGCGGATGTGGCCCGGATAGTCGTCCAGCACGGCCTGGGCCAGTGTCTGGGCCTTGCCGGCATCGCCCTGCCGCAACGCCAACTCCACCAAGGCCAGGCGGTAGAGAATGTCGGGAGCGTTGATCAAGTGCGAGTGGTGAAGCAGGGCGTCGGCCAGTTTCACGTCGGCGGGGGTCGATTCCCGGCCATAGCGGGCGTCGAGATTCAGCAGGTCATCGGCAGCGCGGCCGGCGACGCGGCGATCCATGGCCGGTTGATCGATCATGAGGTGCGCGACCTGGCGAGCCTTGTCCACCTGGCCTTCGCGCAGCCACAGGCGGAACAGCAGGCCGCGCGGCCGGCTGTCGGTCGGCGACTCGATCAGCGCCTTGTCACAGACCTGACGCAAATCCTCGTGCGTCATCTTGAGCTTGTCACGCAGATCGCTGACCTGCACGCCTGCGACATGAATCTGCTCATCCGACTCGATGGCGCGGGCCTTGTTGAGCTCGCCGGAGAAGGCTTTGAGCTGGAGCTCCATCAAGTCGGCGCGGGCATCGAGCAGACGAGCGCGGGTGACGGTCAAATCGGCGCCGGCAGCGGGGGCGTCCGCCAGAGCCTGCACGATTCCGCCGGCTTCGGACAAGAGCGGTTCGACCTTGTCCGATACGAGGCTGAAATTGGCGGGCGACGACTCGGCGAGGATGCCCGAGGCCTCCGCCAGGAAGCTGGTGGCCTTGAGCTTGAGGGCCGGCACGCGATGGGGGCTATCGATCTGTTCGGCCAGGGGCAGGAGCGTCTCGCGTGCCCGCCCGAAGATGCCCAGGTCGATCATCGCCCCGGCATACGCCAGCCGCGCCTCGGGATCGCTCACATCCGCCGCCAGCAGGGTGCCCGCCGCGGCGTACCGCACACGCGGGTCCTCGGCGGTCAGGCGCGCGCGGCTGGCGACCAGTTCCCCGGCGCTGGGCCCGCGATGACGCACCTGCCACGCCAGCAGTGCGATCACCACCAGCGCCGCAGCCGCCGTCGCCACCCACATGATTCTGGTCCGATTCAACGAGCGCTCCCTGGCAATTCCCAATTCATGATTTCTGATTTCCAATTTCGGAACCAAGCCCGGCCATGTGAGCCTTCGAGCTTGGCCGGATTACCTCCGGGAAAACCATCAGAAACCCCCCTCCGCGATCCCCGCAAGCCCCGCGGACGGGGCATGCCGGGGCTTGCTTCCCAAATCAGAAATCAGAGATTAGAAATTGGAAACTGGCTCCTTCCCCCCGGAAACTTCAGCTTGTTTCAATTCTCGATCCAAATGCGGCATCAGTTGTTCGGCCACCGCCACCGCCAGGGCATGCGCCTGCTCGCGCGACTGATTCATCACCGGCACCGTGATGCGGATCAGCGCCCCCGCCGAGTTCTGGCCATACCACCTCCCTACTAGGCCATTGTAAAACACGGTCGCCTGCTGCATGAAAAAGCTGGGGGTATAGCTGTCGCCGCTCTTGTACACATAGAGAAAGTACGTGTTGTTACTCCCCCACTGGGTGTAGAGTTCGCGCATGGGCGCCGCCGACCGCCCGGGGATGGCGATTGGCCGCACCGTCTTGTCGATCACGTTGAATCCGCCGCCCTTGAGGCAGATCTCCGGCGGGTGCACCGCCTTGCGGTTATTGGCGGAGAAAATCACCATCAGGTCGAACGACCGGCCCTGGTCCTTGGTCACGTAATGCCGCGAAACATAGGACGGGTTTTCCAGGATTTCCATCTCCTTGCGGGTCATTTCCAGATACGAGCCGCCGACAAACTCGGTGCCGTCGGGCAGGGTGACGGTGCCCGGGGAGACGTTGCGTGCCAGGGTCGTCATGTCCGCCGTCGCCGGCTCTCGGGCGTAGACCACGCTGAGGGCAGCTACCAGGGCCATGACACCCAGGAACGCGGGTCGGCCGATGCGCGGCAAACTGCCCAAGCCGCGCGGAATGCGCTCCAGATAGCCCATCAACCGCGGGTCGCCCCAGTTGCGGCGCATCAACTTGCCCATTCCCAGGATCGAGTATTCCAGGCCAAACAGGATCGCCAGCGCCACCCCGAAGACCGCGATGCCCGACAGGTCGTGAATCGACGCGCCGGGAGTAGCTACCTCCACGCCCAGGTGATGCGAAGCGACGGTCAACACGGTGATGCGCACCACGTTGCTGGCGATGGCCACGGGCACCGCCATGAGCAGCATGAACCAGCGCCATAGGCCTTTGACCCGGCATACAACCGCAAAAAGCGAGGCGAAGAAGGTCAGCGAGATCAGGCTGCGCAGGCCCGAACAGGCATCTTCGACGACCATGGACTTGGGTGTGCCGTCGGCATTGGGCGGCAGCAGTACATCACTGCCCGACAGCACGGTGGGAATGCCGATCACGTTGTTGACGATCCAGATCGACGCCTGCGAGGCGATGATCTTGAGGCGGAAGTTGAGGCCATCAATGGCGGTTTCCGGCAGGGGCACCATGAAGACCAGGATCAGCACGGGCAGCCAGTAAGCGCGCAGCAACGGCCAGCCGCCCCAGACCAGCAGAGCACTGCACAACACGCCGATCAAGGCAAAGCCCGAGGCGAATCCAACACCCGCATAGACGCTCACCAGGTGCAGCGTGGCGCAGAAAATCAGCCCCAGCCAGCCCAGCGTGTCGGCCAAGCGGGTTCGTACCGCCGGGGCGCCGACGCGCTTGTAAATGAAGAAGGCCGCCACCACCGCGGTCAGCAGCACCAACGGGCCATGCGTGTAATAGGAATCACCGTTGGTCAGGCGGTCGCCCAGGGATTCGTTGGCGAATTTCCAGTGCGGGAACCAGCGGTCCCACATCCAGGCGAAGGTGCCCCACCAGCCGATGCAGACTAGCGCCAAGGTGAGCAGCAGGCCGATGAGAGGGCTCCGCCGCGCCGGTCCGGATGGCGGCGCCGTCTGGCTTGCCGCCAAGGCCGCCACGCGTGCCTCGGCCGCGCGGATCTCCCGCTCGTGCTTTGCCGATGTTGCCGGACTGCTTTCGCTCACGGAATCCCCTTCACGATGCTCGGACCGATCAACCGCGTGGCCCACACCGGCATCTTCTGCCACAGGGCGATGCGCCGCTGGTAACGCGGATTGTCCGGCCGCATGCTGTTGATGTCGCCCCGACGCTGATGATACTGCCAGACCGTTTCCCGAGGCTCGGCGCCCCACTGCTTCTTGAACCGATAGGTGCCCGCGTCTTGGCTGGACCGGCCGAAGTCAAACTCCCGGCTACCCCGTTCGATTGCCCGCAGCAGCAGGCGATGATACATCCACATGTTGGCGTTGGTGTGATTGAACTGGCGTAAGGCGCTGGCGGAGGGGACCTGCGTCGAGCCGCGCTGGCTGTGGATCAAAAGAGCCGCCGCCACGGGTTGGTTCTGGCAATCCGCCACGGCCAACTCGGCCTCGCCCTTGAAATGGGTCAGAATTGCCGCAAACAGTTTGCGCGGGAACACGGGCGTGCCCAGGTCACGCATGTTGACTGCGAAAATATCGTAAAACGCATCCAACACGTCCAAACCGCCCCAGCGGAGGGTCAACTCGTGCTTGTCGCCCTTGCGGACCTGGTTTCGCACTTTGGCGTCGAGGTCTTTCCATAGCGCGTCGGCGTCGCGGGGCAATTCCAGGACCATGCGCTTCTTTTCGTCGCGCTGGGCATTGAGCCGGGGATGCGCGATGGGCTGGCCATGGCGCAGTTCCAGGTACTGCACATCGAGTTGGTCCGCCAGTTCGGCAGCCTTATCGATCAGGTCGACCGCCGTCGCGGCATCGTCCGCCACCACGCCGCCACGGTTGAGGTAGGGCAGACTCACCAGGAACCGGCCAAAGAGCCGGCTGGCGACCAGCGCCAGGGGTAGATAGCCCGAAATTTCGGATTTCGGATTCTCAACCCGGCACGCCGACGCTGAGCCGCTCTGGGCGCAGCGTCTGGTATCCCCCTGCATGTTGGATTTCGGATTTCGGATGTCGCATTGGCTGTCTCCTCGCGCCACCAGCATCATCGGTCGATGCCCCAACCCTTCGCGCAGCACCGCCAGCCAGCGCGGGTCGTGCTCCTCGCACGCACCCGTCTCAGTTCCGGCGGCGGCGACGTAGGCCGCAACCTCCGCCACGACGGCTGCATCAGGTTGTTCGTGGACTTGAATCATGCCAAACAAGAGTTAGCCGCGGCTACCGGTCTAACATCGGCTACTGCGCCAGGTCAATCCACCCTCAGGTTAGCGGACGTGCCGGCACCCCGCCGACCCGTGCCCCGGCAGGCACTGGCTTGGTCACCACCGCCCCCGCCCCTACGATCGCGCCCGCCCCGACGTCCGCCATCACAATCGCCCCCGCCCCCAGCCACGCGCCCCTGCCGATACGCACCGGCGTGAAGGTCAGTTCCGGGGAGGAATCTCTGATTTCTGATTTCTGATTTCTGATTTGAGGAACTCTTGAACCCTCCGCCAAGCCCCAGCATGCCCCGCTCTGGGGGCTTGCCGGGGATTCCGCACTCAAAGGCTCTTGATTTCCTGCATATTCTGCGTTTCCCGCCTTTTCTGCTTCTTCCCCTAGATGCTGCCTTCCCCCACTCAAAATCTGCACCCCATCCGCCAGCATGACGTCGTCGCCGATCTCCGCCCAGCCGATGGTGCAGAAGCGTCCGATATAGACGCGATCGCCCAGACGAGCCTGCTGCTTGGAAAACACGCTCATGAAGCCGAAATACACGTCGCTGCCGACATGCGTCAGCACCGCCCGGTAATATGCCTGCCGCAGATACACCCCCAGGTACCCCGCCGGCCTCGCCACTCGCTCACTGGTCCCGATGAACGCCTTCTCCTGTCCCAGCACTGCCCGGCCCAGTCCATAGCACAGCACATACGGCACCGCCGCGACTGTCCCGATCAACCTGCCAATGGTTTTGGCGACACTCATGACCAAGATGTTATCGGTTCAGCAGGCCCCGCGATCCCGCATTCATGCCGTCGACACAGTCATCTCCCGCACCATCCGATCGCCCCAAGCACGGTCGCGGCCGAACTGGGCGATCGCTTCCAGACTGCGCGCGCCGCCGAGCATCGCCACCGTCGCATGCATCAGCAGTGCCGGCAGCGGGTGACGAAGCCCTGAAGCTTGACGCGGATCCGGCAGCAACGCCAACACCTCCAACAGACTTGTGGACGCCATGACCAGGTCCTCCTTGACCTTGATCCTTGTATCAGACACTCAACCGCAAAGAATCAAACGGCGCTGCGCCCGAACCGGCGCAATCAGTACCGTCCATTGCTAGGGCAGGGCCACCGACGGATCAAATCCAGGAAACCCCTCAGCCCTGAACCCTCAAGGCACGCACACTCGGAATCGAATCATCTATCAGGCACAAGAAACCTCATACAGAAGTGAAAACTACATGTGAATCACGCACTTGGTCCAACGCATTCGACAAGCAACGTGACAGTTCCATTGAGCACGCAACCATAGCGGCCTTGACATGCGAGATCCTCGTTTTTAACATTGTGTTATGATTATAAAACATGATAGCTCAAAGATGAATCGGCGTACCTTCCTCGCGCGTACGGGCAGCGCGGTAGTTGTGGTCGCAACGGGGGCAGCCTGCACCAATGCCGCATCCGGTGAGGCGACGCGGGCACAACCCCAAAGCGTGACACAGCCGGACGCACCGCCGTCCGCCGCCCAACTCGCGAAGGTTCCCGACTGGCAATTGAAGGTGGGGCATTATGAGGGGCACTTCCCGCTTCATACGGTTTACCCGCGGCCTGATAACGAGACCGAAAGCTACGCCCGCCACCGCCATGCTTATCCCGGGGTACGGTATGAGATTCCAATTGGCGTGCAGTTCGGCAAGTGGCCTTATCGGTACGAGCTGCTGGAAGGCCCCGAGGGCGCGGCGATGGAGCATGAAACCCTGCAGTGGAACGGCGTCGATAAATTTGAAGTGCCCGAAGGTTACGGTGTTGTGGCGTGGGGCGTGCCCGCCGATGCCGCTGCTGGTCCGCATACGTTCACGGTTCGCGTTTACGATCAGGATCACAACCGCCCCGATCCGTCTTTCGTCGATGTGACATGGACCGTGACCGTCGGCAAGTCGCAGTTCATCTTCCTCGATCCGATCAACGGCAACGACGCCACCGCCGATGGTTCGATGGAAAAACCCTACAGGGAAATCGCCGCCCTGCAGGACTCCAAACGCGGCGGAAACAAAATCTGCTACATCCGGCAGACGCCGCTGTTTGACGAAGATGACGCCAAGTTCGCCGGCGGCTATACACCCACGCCCGCACGACAGTTCCGATTCGGATCATCCGATGATCCTAAGGCATACGTGGCCTATCCCGGCGAAACCGTGCATGTGAACACCATCGGACAATCGGGGTTCGCGCAATCCACCGAGACCAACTACGATGTGTTTTTCGATGGTATTGTGGTCGGATTCACCAATCAGGCACGAAGGAATCAGGATAACGTCCGTGTGATCATGCACTGGCAGCGCTCAAGGCGCTCGACGTTCTGGCGCATGGGTTGCATCCGGGCCTACGGCGGCAATGTGAAGAACGACAACCCCGGCTTCATCTGGTACTGGAACGCCGGCGGCAGCGTGGATGAGATGACCGGCCACTACTACCTCTATGCCGCCGACTGCTGGATGGACAAGATGAACGTCGATCCCGGTGGTCCGCGCGCCGCGTTTAATGGTGTAGGATCCAACGGGCCGCACCTCTGGGAAACCTACATCACCAATCGCACGCTGGCCGAACGCATGACCGTCACCAAGAGTCCTGTCGTCAACAACGGGTTCGTCATCAACAAGGGCGCCGCGCACGACGGCGAGATCCGCGCCTGCGTCACCGTGGAAGGCAACCACGGCAGCTACCACATTAACCTGCTTCCTAAACCTTGATCCAGAGGTTACGAGCGTCCCAACGTGGCGGAGCGAGTACAACCATCGTCGTCCGCATTCTTCGCTGGGGTGGGTGAGGTTGTCGCATGCAAACAGCATCGATCCCACGCTCGCTCGCCGCGTCACTGAATTCGCTACGCCTGGGGGGGGTGGCAAGGCGGGCGAGACTACAGTATAATCACTTTGCGTTATCAAATTATCCATGCGACGCCGTGTGGTATGCGGATGACGTGACGAGAGTTGCAGCATGTGGCATCAGCACCTCCGCAATGGGTTAGTGGCCTTGATCTTGTGCGGTGTGGTTACGGCACTGGCACACGCAAATCCAAGCCCGCCACGCATCTTTGGCATTGATGAGATGCCGCGGGTGGATGTGCATATGCACCTTAACGGCCGCGATCCGGATCAGGCCGTTGAGCAGTGCCTCGCGATCATGGATCGGGTCGGCATCGATGTCGCGGTGGTGCTGTCACCACGAGCCAACTTGGTGGCGCAGATGTCGCGAATTCGTGAACAGTCCAAAGGCCGGGTATTGCTTGCGCCTCGCCCCGGCCCACGTCAAGCGCCTTGGATGTCGCGAGAAGAGTTGACCGCCTTGAAAGAAGCCGGGGCGGTGGGCATGAAGATATGGGTCGGCTATAGCCAGGTCATCACCCGTGAAGAGTTCGGCCGCAGCCTGGCCCATCAAGGGGAGGTCGGCTTGCCGGTGATCGGGATGCACATCGCCGATCCGCCTTCGGGCAAGACGCCGCCCGAACGCTTCGAGGCGCAGATTGCACATGCCCTCGCGCATGTTCAGGCCAATCCCGGAACCACCTTCATCATGGCCCACGGCTTCTGGTTGATGACCCAGGACAAGTGGCTCGATCGCCTGGATGACTATTTCACCAGGTATCCAAATCTGTATGTGGACCTGGCGGCGACCGCACAGGCTTTCGGCGGCCAGACGCTCTCCTACGATCGCCTCCGTCATTTCATGATCCGCTGGCAGGATCGCCTGCTGTTTGGTACCGATGGCAACGAGCAATACTCCCAGGAGGATCGCTACTACTTCTACTGGTTCCGCCTGCTGGAAACCCGACAGCCCGGATTGCGCGGGTTCTTCGGAGGCGACATCAATATCCAGGGGCTGGCTCTTCCACTGGAGACGCTCAACCATATCTACTGGTGGAACGCGGCCAGGCTGATTCCCGCCGTGCGCCAGTCGCTGATTGCCCGGGGATATCTCCTCGATGTTCCGACGGCCTACACCCCCCCGCCCGGTATCGTTTCCACGGAAGCCTGCGCCCTAGGTGCCGGCCAGGTGCAACTCACTGTGGAAACGGATTCGCCGGCCCGCGTGCGATGGAGTTTTTCCGACCACCTTTATGCGCGGATGTCGGGGGATCGTGTCTTGAGCGGGGATGCGACGCGCCACCACGCGTTGATATCCGCGGGCGATGCCAAGGCGATCTATGTCAGTGCCGCTCATCAAGAAGGTCACGCAATGCCGGTGGCGACCGCGGTTGACCTGCCAGGCGGCGCCGCTGAGCGGGCCGGTGCGAATGCCGGGCAAGCCGGTTCGGCACTTGCTTATCAGGTCGTGGCGTGGGAGGAGTTTGGCCAAAGCCATTCGGAATCTGGCTTCCGGGTCAAGGCCCACGCCGCGCCGATCCGCGAGGTGTATATCCGCTTCCGCGCGCGGATGTCGGAGGTGCCGGTTGAACCAGCGCCCTTGTGGCAACTGGCGTTCGAGCCGGTCCAGGCGCACGCGCCTGAGCATCACGTGCAGGCGAACGCGGGGCGCGACGCCTACGAAGCGGTGTTCAATCTTCATGACCCGATGACGATCTCCAGCGTCAATCTCATCAAACCCGGCCAATGGCAGGAACACGTGATCCGATTAGACCTCCACCGTAATCTTTTCAAGGTGGAAGTGGATGGCCGATTGGTAATGGAGTCGCAGCAGCGGCAACTGGCGGGCATGTGGGGAGGTGGATTCGACGCGGTGCGGATCGCCGAAGGGACCCGCGGCAATGTTGCAGTGGATGATGTGCTGATTCTCGCCGGTCGCGGCGCATTCTCTTTTGACGGCTCGATGCTGCCGGATCGTCAGCCCCCAGTGGTGACCGAAGTGTTCCCCCTGGATGGGGATGTGAACGTGGACCCGCGCGCCGCGGTGATAGCGGGCTTTGCCGATCTGGGCATCGGGCTCAACAGCGAGGCGGTGGTGCTGGAACTCAACGGCAGCCGGGTGAAGGCGGAGGTAGTGGGCCGGTTGCAGGGTGGCTATGTAGTATTCAACCCGTCGAAGGATCTGCCCCCCGGCCGCATGGTGGCGCGCCTGCAGGTGGCGGATATGTCCAAACCGCCCAACCGTGCGGAGAAGACCTGGTCCTTTGGGGTGGCAGAGCATTCAGGCACAGCCGATGAGCGGAACCTGGCGCTGCATCGCGCACCATTGGTCGACTCGACCTATGTGGATGAGCGTGATCCTTATACGCCGGCGTCGCTGACCGATGGGCATATCAACCCGCAGGGTGGCAGCTCGGCGAGCTGGGCCTCGGGCAGTCCGGGACGGGAGGACCAGTGGGTTGCGATCGATCTGGGTGAAGCCAGGCCGGTCGCCAAGGTACGGGTCTATCCCGTGCTCAACAATGGAGTCTATATGACGCCGCGGGTGTTGATTGTTGACGCGTGGGATGGCACAAACTACCAGCCCATCGCCGCCACGTACTCATCCCGGCCCTCAGCCGATGTGACGATTTGTTTCCCGGCAGTCACGACGCAGCGCCTGCGTGTACGGCGGCCGCCCTTCCTCAATCCGCTGCTGTGGCTGACCGAAGTGGAAGTCTACGGACCGAGCAATTGACGATTAGGAGATCGACTGCCACCCCTCCTGCTTTCTTGAACCCCCATTGAGGACAACCATGAAATACCGTGCCCACCCATTCCAACCTTTGACTCTCTCTCTGTGCCTGGTGTTTGCCATGATGCTCAATGTGACGCCGGTGTCGGGGGCCGATGACGACGAAATCAGTTTGCCCCAAGGGCCAGGGTTGGCGGCGAAGTATCCGGGCGACAAGGGTATCTCCACCTACCCCGACGTGATCTACGCCACGGATTTTGAGACTGGAATCCAAGCGCCCCTGCGCCCGCGTCGGCGGGGTGTATCGGTCGTCAAAGATCCAGGTCTGGCGCGGACGGGTGCGGCGGCTGCGAAGATCGTCGCCACCCGCGCAAAGGATGAAGGGGGCGACCTGCGCATCGAGTGGAAAGAGGGAGTGGAACAAGCCTTCGTACGCGTCTACATTCGGTTCGACAAGAACACCGCCATGCCCCACCATTTCATCAACGTCGCCGGCAGCAGCCCGACGTACAAATACCGCGAGGGTGGTGGCGCAGGCCTGCGTCCCCCGGGCGATGAGAACGGATTCTTTGGGACCACCCTCGAGCCACCCAAGGGTCCGGAGGGATACTGGAAGTTCTACAGCTACTGGCATGAAATGCGCAGTTGGCAGACACCCGAAGGCAAGTCGGACGGTCGCCCCAGCGCGTTCTACGGCAACAACTTCGCCTATCCAAAGAAAACGCCCCGGCTCGAACGCGACAAATGGATTTGCGTCGAGTACATGATCAAGGTCAACACGCCTGGACAACGTGACGGTGAGATGGCCTTCTGGATCGATGGCGAAAACTACGGTCATTGGCGGCCAGGCTCACCCACAGGCCGTTGGCTTCGCGAGAATTTTCTCCTGCGCCGGATGCAATTGGTCGATTCCCACAAGGCCCTTACCCCTGATTGACTAACCCGATGCCAGCCGAATGGAGTTTTTTCGTCAGTGTCTTCCTGAAGTTCTTCTTTCTGCTGACGCCGTTTTTCGCCTTGTCGATGTTTCTGAGCCTCACGCGGGGCTATCCTGACGTACTTCGCCGACGCCTCACGCTTCGGATCGGCGCCTCCGCGGCCACGCTGGGGCTCATTCTATTCTTCTTTGGCGATGGCATCTTTGCTGTCTTCGGCATCACGCTCGACGCGTTTCGCGTCGGTGCCGGTGCGCTTCTTTTCCTTTCGGCCGTCGGCCTTGTCCACGGTCAGGCGACCTCCGTGGCCGAGACGCCTGAGGAGGATATCACCGTCGTCCCCATGGCGATCCCCGTCATGGTCGGCCCCGCCACGATTGGCTCCCTACTCGTCCTGGGCGCCGAAATCGACGACCCCACCCGCCGCGGATTGGGCGGCCTGGCCCTGCTGCTCGCCGTCGCCGCCGTGACCGTTCTGCTCTGGCTGGCTTCCTGGATCGAGGCCATCATTGGCCGCCGCGGCCTCGCGATCCTCAGCAAGATCACCGGTCTCATACTCGCCGCCCTTGCCGCTCAGCTCGTGCTCACCGGCATGCGAGACTAGCGTAGTGAGTCACGCTGTTCGCACATTATCCAAGGCCGCACGGGCGCTTTGCACTTTGTCGAGGATGTCCTGCGTTTTGGCGGTCCAGACCAGCGGTTTGGGG
>JBBDMX010000028.1:0-33213 GCA_040878035.1 Phycisphaeraceae bacterium
ACCTTCCCCGCCGCTCTACGTTATCCTAAATTGGTCGCGTGACAATGCACTAGCCGGGTCTTGAGGTCAGGCGTCGATCCTGTGTACAGTCATGCCCATGACGAAGGCAAAGGCCCGCAAACAACTGATATCTCGTGATGAATGGCCGAGCTCGCCTCGCCTTGGCTATGAGTGTGTCGCTGAATGGGAAGGCCAAGCGCCGCGCTGGCCCCGCTACCCGTTCCGAGCTTTGAACGAGCAGGTCCGTGAGTTAGCCGATCGGCTCTGGGAGGACGAGCGTCACTCTTACGACGAATACGAAAACGCGGTACAGGCAGCCCGTACCGCAATGATGGTGATTCCGTCAAAGGCGGCGGTTGAGCTAGTTCGGCGTCGGCTGAGCGATCCGACGTGGGAGCCCCTTTTCGCCGACCGACCCGAACGATGGCTGTCGGTGGCCGAACTGCTGATTCGGCGCTACGGGGTGGCGCCCAATGACCTCCCAAGGTTTGAGATCACCCGGGTCATTGCAACGCTTGCACTCGATTGAACCGGCGCTCGAACGTCACGGCCGCAAAGAGTACGTGGACCTTCACGCACTGCGCATGACCCTCAACACGCTGATGACCGCCAACGGCGTCAGTCAGCGAATCCGTCAGGCCCATTTGCGCCATGCTGATCCCCGTCTCACCGACACGACGTACATGGATGAGGCCCTGCTGCCCGTGGCGCAACAGGTGGCGCAAATGCCACCCTTTGGTGACCTGAAACGTTCGGATGACGGTTCTCCCGAAACTCATGCTGACACCGGCGGCGCGCAGCTGCCGGCGCAGCAGACTGGAGGCTCCGGGGGTCCAAACGAGGCATTACCAGGCGAGATGGGCATTCTCATCACCGGGTACGATGGTGACCCCCAAGCCTGGCGCAACTGCTGAATGAGCCGGAATTTGCAGCAAAAACAGAGACCCAGCCGAAGGCTCGGCCGGGTCGTATTCAAAAGCGGGTGATGGGACTTGAACCCACGACATTCACGTTGGCAACGTGACGCTCTACCACTGAGCTACACCCGCAAGCTAAATAATGTTTTTCCAATCACTTACAGTATGTCATTCGGGCCTCTTTACCACAGTTTTTGCCTCTTGCCGTCGACTTTCTGCTAGTTTCTGCCCTGCTCGTGAGGCGTTCGCTGAGCATGACGCAGAGTATACGTAAAGGGACAAGCAATGGCAAAAATGGGACGACTTCCGGGACCACAACAATGCCGAGTTTCCCTCTATCTGCACCAACGGGGGCCATCGAGAATGACGTGGTGGCGACGATGCCGCGCTGGGCAATGTGACGCAGCGCATGGTTGGAGCTTCACTGATGTGCCGGGGCGTGATCGGTTGGTTATCATCATCGACCCGCTGGCGGCCCACGGCTCGCCGCCCGGTGAGGACAGTGAGCAGCTCCGGAAAAGCGCTTGCCTCAACCCGAACCATCGATATGAGCAAGGTTGTGAAGCATGACTGATCTGCTGACGATCACTGCCGGCAAGGCGATGAGGCGCATGTGGTTTCCCGCTTTCATCCAAGCCCTGGAAAAAGAGTTTGGCAAGCTGACCATTGTCGAGGACGGCCAGGGCATGTCGGACGACGAGCGTGCGGGGCTCATCCGGCAGTGCCGCATCCTGCTGACCGGCTGGGGCACGGCGGCGGTGCCCGCATCGCTGGCGCACGACCGCGGCCGGCTGGAATACATCTGCAACGTCACCGGCACGCTCAGGTCCTGGATTCCCGTGGAGATCATCGAAGCGGGCATTCCAGTGACCAACTGGGGCGACCTGCCGGCGGCGCCGCTGGCGGAAGGCGCGATGGCGCTGTTCTTGACTGTCGCCAAGAACATGCGTTGGCGGATCGAAGCGGTGGCCGGCGGCGCCAACAAGCCGCCGCAAACGCTCTACAACCACATGCTCAAGGATATGCAAGTGGGCGTGTATGGCTGTGGGGTGGCGGGGCGGCGCTTCATCGAACTGCTGCGCCCGTGGGGGTGCATCATCCAGGTCTACGACCCGTATGTCACCCAGTTGCCCGAAGGTTGCCGGCGCATCGACACGCTCGACGAGTTGTTCGCGATCTCGCAGGCGGTGATCATCCACGCGGGCCTGAGCCCCGAGACGGAGAAGTCGGTTACGGCCGCCCGCCTGGCCAAGCTGCCGGACTATGGACTGGTCATCAACACGGCGCGCGGCGACATCATCGACCAGGCGGCGCTCTTTGCGGAATTGGAAAAAGGCCGATTGTGGGCCGGCCTGGACGTGCTGGCGGTGCCCGAGAATCTCCCGCCCGACCATCCCGCCCGCCGCTGGCCCAACCTCGTGTGGACCTGCCACGACCTGATGGTCAAACGCATGCCCGGCAGCGAGGACCAGATCGACGACATGCAACTGATCTGCCTGGACAACCTGCGGCGGCACGCCAGCGGCCAGCCCCTGCGTTTCACCATGGACCGCGACCGTTACCTGCGCAGCACATGAGGGAACGTCGAGGCGTTTGCGCAAGCCCATGCGGAAAAGCAGCGTCACTCAATCGAACTGGCACTAGACGAGCAACCACGGATCACCAAGCGGCATAGCCGCAACCTGAGTTTTGCGGTGTCATCCTGGTCAGCAAAATCGGAAAAGGAGCAGCCATCTTGACGTTGCGAGCGGTCGTGATCGGATTGTTGCTGGGCGTGTTGGTGGCTGGGTTCACCTTCTTCAATGATTTTGTGATCAAGCAGACCTTCCTGGTCGCCAATCACTTTCCGGTAGCGATCTTCGGCGCCCTGGTGGTGGTGCTGCTGACGGTCAATCCGCTGCTGTGGCTGATTCGCGCCTCGGCGCCGTTGCGGGGCGGAGAGCTGGCGGTGGTGGTGCTCCTGGGCAGCATCGGCGCGTTCTGGCCGGGGTTTGGTTTCTTTCGCTCCTTCGTGGCTAACACAGCCGTGCCGCAGACCATGCTGCCCCTGCGTGCCGACTGGCAGGCGCAGGCGGTGATGAGCTACCTGCCGGGGGTAACGGGTGAACTTGGCGAAGGTCACGTGCGCGACTGGCAGGTACTGGGGACGGCCCTGCGCCAGTCGGCCGATGAGGCGAGCAGTCCGCTGCGGCCGTTCTGGGATGCGCTGCCCGTAGAGGAACGCGACCGGCTGCTGCGTACCGGGCCGGAGGACCGCGTGGACTGGCGTGAACTCTGGCACGCGCTCAATAAGGCCCTGCACGATCCGGGCATCGCCGACAGCCAGGTGCTGCGTTCGCTGGAGCTTTCCGAAGAAGGCCGCGCGTGGCTGGCCAAGTCCGAGCAGGGGCCGCTGGATGACCATGGCGTGACATTCCTGAATCGCTGGCTGTTGGTGGCCGCGGCTTCGGGGGTTCCGAGGGCTTCGGGGGCTCCGGGGTTGGTGTCGCCCCCGCCGCCGGGCCATGGCGTGCTGTTCATGGATGGCAGGAACACGCCGGAACTGGCGGCCCTGCGTCAGGGCGACAAGGATCAACGTTGGCTGCTGCCTTGGGAAATCCCCTGGGCTGCGTGGTTTCCCACGCTGGCGCTGTGGGGCGGCCTGGCGCTGATCATGTCGGGTGTCGCCATCTGCATGGCCCTGATCGTCCACCCGCAATGGTCGCGCCATGAACTGCTGGCCTATCCCATCGCACGCTTTGTCGAGTTGATCTCCCAGCGCGAGAGCGGCCGGGCCTTGCCCGACCTGATGCGCTCCAAGCTCTTCCTCGTCGGCCTGCTAGCGATGGTCGCCCTGCACGGAATCAACGGGCTGCATGCCTGGTATCCCGCGATCCCGGAGATCAAGACGCAACTGGATTTCAGCGCCCTGACCGAACTCTTTCCCAACGCCAAGCAGGTGTATGGCAACTGGGCCTATTTCAAGCCCACGGTTTATCCCACGGTTATCGCCTTTGCCCTTTTCCTGTCCACGGAGATCGCGTTCAGCCTGGGCATCTCGCATCTGCTGTTCATCATCGCCGGCGCCTTTCTGCTGCGCTTTGGCATCTCGGTCAAGCACGGCGACCTGGTGCCGGGCGGTCCGGAAATGCTCCAACTGGGTGCCTACCTGGGCGTGGCGCTGACCATGTTCTACACCGCCCGCCACTACCTGGCGCGGCTGGTTCTCGAGAGCAGTTGGCTGAGCAACCAGCGCCAGACGCCGCGCTATGCCGTGTGGGCACTGCGCCTGCTGGCGCTGTTCACCATCGCGGGCGTGCTGATCTTGCGCAGCGTCGGCGTGCCCGCCACGCTGGCGGCCCTGTTCCTGGGGCTGATGATGCTCATGTATCTGGTCCTTTCCCGCGTGGTGGCCGAGTCGGGCCTGTTCTTTGCCCAGACGAGCTGGCAGCCCGTGGGCGTCTTGGTCTCGCTCATGGGCATCGAGGTTGTCGGGCCCACCGCCTTCCTGGTGCTGGCGCTGGCGAGTGTCACCGTGCTGGCGGACATGCGCACGCTGCTGATGCCCTATGTGGTCAACGGCCTACGCATGGCGCAGATCGACCCGCAGGCCCGGCCCGGCCGGCTCACGCCCTGGATGACGTTGATGCTCATCGGCGGCTTTGCCGTCGCGGCGCTGGCGGCGCTGACGATCCAGCACAGCAAGGGCCTGGGCGTGCTGGACAACTGGAGCGGCCGATCCGTGCCGCCCATGGCCTTCAACACCGGCAGACGGATGCTCGCCGAACTGTCCGCCTCCGGCCAGAGCGCACAGGCCACCACCTTCCAACTGAGCGATTTGTTGACCCTGTCGCCCGCTCCCGAGGCTTGGATGGTGCTGGTGGGCGTGGGCCTGGTTCTGCTCTTCATGTTCGCCCGTCTGCGCATTCCGGGCTGGCCTCTGCATCCCCTGATCTTTGTCGTCTGGGACACTTATCCCATCTACTGCTTCGCCGCCTCGTTCCTCATCGGCTGGGCGATCAAGCTCGCGGTTGTCCGCGGCGGCGGCGCCCGGGGCTACCGCAGCGTCCTGCCCCTGGCGGTGGGAGTCATCGCCGGCGAACTGCTCATGGCCCTGTTCTGGACCCTTGTCGGCACCGGGTACTTCTGTTTCACAGGCATGGAGCCCAACCTCTACCGGTTATTCCCGTAGCCATGCTGCATCGCTCCGCGACGCCCCTGGTGTGGGCAAAAGCAGCAACAAAAAGGCCCCGCTTGCGCGGGGCCAAATGCCTCCCGAAGGACTCGAACCTTCAACCCGCTGATTAAGAGTCAGCTGCTCTGCCAATTGAGCTAGGGAGGCCTGGCCCATGATCCAGAAGCAAACGGGTCGCCGCGGTGGCGAGCGCTTGGCCCGATCATGAGCCACACATCCTACGGCTCGGGCGCGGGCAGTCAAGTTGGCGTGAGGGATCGCCCCTCAGTGGAGGTGAGTGACGTCGGAGCGCGGTGTGTTGGATTGATCCCTGCCACTTGGGGAAAGGGGTTTGGGAACGGACATGAGTCCGGATGTCTGGAATTTCCATCCGGAGAGGGTTGTCCAAGGTCCAGTGTGCACGGTTTGAGGGGGGATGGTGACCGGGCGTTGACCCGGCCGTGGGAGCGGCCGGGCTTTCGGGTTGGCTTTCACGCTTCTTTGCTTTCGTTTCTCGCTTCTTGTATCTCGTTCCTCGTTCTTCATTCCTCATTTCTCCCTCTTGTCCTCGCTACGGCCTCCTGCACTGATTGCCTGATACACGCCAGCCCCGTATCATCGTGGCCCGCGTGAGCCTGGAGCTTCTGGTGCTGCAATATTCTGCAAGAAACAACGATCTGAGCGTGAGTGGTGCCAAGGTGATGCGACCGGTGGGTCCGGGGCGTCGCAAAGCCTCTGTTCCGACTTGGGGAGCCTTTGTCCCGGCCTGGCTGGTGGCGGGCCTGATGGTGGTGGCGTTGGCCGTCGGCGGGGCGTTGGGGCAGGAGACCTATCAGTTGGGCGAGGGGCAGGAGTGGCGCAAGACCCAGGCGCCTGAGCCGGGGTCGCCCGAGGCGGAGATTCAGACGATCCGCAAGGCTGTCGCCGAAGAGCGCTACGAGCACGCCAAGGAACTGGCCAATCGGTGGATTGAGCAACATCCCAATCATCCGATGCTGGTCGAGGCGTATCTGCTGCGCGGCGATGCCCGGGTCGGCGAGGGCATCTATTACAAGGCCCTGTTCGACTATGAACTGGTGCTGCGGCAGTACCCCGCTTCCGAGCAGTTCACCACGGCGCTGGAGCGCGAATTCGAGATCGCCCGGCTCTATTCGCTGGGCAAGAAACGCAAGTTCCTGGGCATGCCGATTCTCTCGGCCTATACCGAATCGGAAGAGTTGCTCATCCGCATCCAGGAGCGAGCCCCGGGAAGTGAAATTGGCGAGCGTGCCAGCCTGTTCCTGGGCGATCACTATGCCCGGCGGGGGCAGATGGAGCGGGCGGCGATCGCCTACGAGATGTTCCTGCGCAACTACCCGGACAGCCTACATCGCGAGCCGGCGATGCTGCGGCTGATCCAGTCGAACCTGGCGATCTTCAAGGGTCCGCGTTTCGACGCCACCGGGCTGCTGGAGGCCGCCGAGCGCATCAAGTTGTACCGGCGGGAATTTCCCGCGGCGGCGGAGAAACTGGGCGCCGAGGCCCTGCTCACCCGCATCGACGAGTCGCTGGCACGCAAGCAATACTTGAGCGGGCAGTGGTACGAGGCCCGCGGCGAGAGGGTCAGCGCGGCGGTGGTGTACCAGCGCGTGGTGCAGGATCACGCGCAGACGGCCGCGGCGCAGGCGGCGATCGAGCGGCTTAAGGCTCTGGGCGAGCCGGTGGTCGCGCCGCCGGTGCAGCGCGAGGATCGCGGCTTGGAGGATAATCGTCTGCCCGAGACGCGGCCGGCGGCGACCGAACCGGTGGAGGCGCGGGAAGCGGTGGAGCCGGCGCCGATGGGGGAGGATGTGGAATGACCAATGACGACGGCTTCAAAAGCGGAACGCTAAATCGAATGACCAATGAAATCCCAATGACCAAAGATCCATCGGAAGACCGCGAATGTGGGCATAGCGCGGCTATCCCATTGGACCTTGGATTTTGGAACTTCATTTGTCATTCGAGTTCCGTCATGCGTCATTCCCGCTTGCCTCTTGTTCTCGCTATGGCCGGCATCCTGCTCGTGCTGGGGGGCTGCGGCTACACGCAGAAGGAACTATTCCCGACCGACGTGCGTACCGTATCGGTGCCGATCTTCGCCAATCGCACGTTTTATCAGCGTGTGGAGTTTGATTTGAGCGAGGCGTTGGTGAAGGAGATCGAGGGGCGCACGCCCTACAAGGTGGTGGCGAGCGATCATGCCGACACCATTCTGCGGGGCACGGTGACGGATATTTCCCAGCGTGTGCTGACGTATACGCGGGACGCGGGCCTGCCGCAGGAATTGGAAGTGACCGTGACGATCGAGTTTCAGTGGACCAACGTGCGGACGGGCCAGTTGCTGCGTGATCGCAAGGGATTTGCGGCGGTGGGGCGGTACATTCCGGTGCGCGAAGTCGGCGAGCGGTTTGCCGCGGCGCAGCATGCGGCGGTGCAGCGGCTGGCGGAGGATGTTGTGTCGGCGATGGCCGCGGACTGGTGAGTGTTTGTGGAGTGCGGCGGCCACGGCGCCGCTTTCACTAGCGGCGGAGCCGCTCCTTCCTATGGATCATCGCGCGGGTACCGAACCAAGGACACTGCGCGGCAAGCCAATGCGGCGCCGTGGCCGCCTCACGCCATAGGGGTTGACGCCGCGGCTACAATGATGCGACGTGGTTCGTGGCGTCGCCCGACGCCCGCCACGTCACCGGGCGCCCGATTCTGCCGATAACACAGGCATGACGCCTGCACGCGCATACAATGCCCAAGCCCCAGGGGCAGGCCGACGTGCAAAGGAGTTTTGATGGCTGGTCCGAATGAACCACAAAAAGAGGGACCCGAGCGGCCCCGTAAGCCTGGCCAAACCGGCCCTGGCCGCGGCGGTGCTCCGCGCGGCCCGCAGAACTTCCTCTCCCGAGGCGCCCTGGGATGGATCATCCTGGGCGGCTTGGCGATCGCCTTGCTCATCATGGTCAAGGCCCAGGGCAACACCGCCAAGGACATCACCTGGCAGGAGTTCATGAATTATGCGACCCATGGTGACTTTGAGGGTCACGTGGTCGTCAAGGAAGACCGCATCACCGGCACGCTCAAAGAGGGCACACCGGGAGTTGAATCCACCGGCGCCAGTGAAAAGGCCAAGCGGTTAGTCTCGGTCAAAATCATCGGTGCCTCGGACTTCTATCTCAACAAACTGAGCGAGGCCCACGTCGACTTCGTGTCGGAGACCAACAACTCGATCCTGTATCCGCTGCTGTTCACCTGGGCTCCGTTCATCGTGGTGATCCTGCTGATCTACTTCTTTGTCTTCCGCACGATTCGCAACGCCGGCGGCGGGCCGGGCATGCTCGGCTCCTTCGGTCGTTCGCGGCACAAGGTCGCCAATAAGGAGCACAGCAACGTTAGTCTCTCGGACGTGGCGGGGATCGAGGAAGCCAAGGACGAGGTTGGCGAGATCATCGAGTTTCTCAAGAATCCCAAGAAATTCCAGCGGCTGGGCGGGCGCGTGCCGCGCGGCGTGCTGTTGATCGGCGAGCCGGGCTGCGGCAAGACGCTCCTGGCCAAGGCGGTGGCGGGCGAGGCCGACGTGCCGTTCTTCTCCATCAGCGGCTCGGACTTCGTGGAGATGTTCGTGGGCGTGGGCGCCAGCCGCGTGCGTGACCTGTTCCGCCAGGCCAAGGAGAGTTCGCCGTGCATCGTCTTCCTGGATGAAATCGACGCGGTGGGGCGCAAGCGCGGTAGCGGGTTCACCTCTGGCGGGCATGACGAACGCGAGCAGACGCTCAACGCCATTCTCGTCGAGATGGACGGCTTTGACACCAACGACCAGATCATCGTGATGGCGGCGACCAACCGCTCGGACGTGCTGGACCCCGCGTTGACGCGGCCGGGGCGATTTGATCGGCAGATTCACGTGCCGCTGCCGGACGTGCGCGGGCGCATGGAGATTCTCAAGGTTCACAGCCGGCGGATCAAGATGAGTCCGAACGTGAACATGGAGAAGCTGGCGCGGGGCACGCCGATGTTCAGCGGCGCGGACCTGGCAGCCATTATCAATGAGGCGGCGATTGCCGCGACGTTGTCGGGCAAGGACTGGGTGGAGCAGGACGATCTGGAAGAAGCGCGTGACAAGGTCAAGTGGGGCAGGGCGCGCAAGAGCCATAAGGTGGAGGAAGAAGAGCGCGTAGCGACGGCCTATCACGAGGCGGGTCACGCGGTACTTCAGAAACTGCTGCCGCACGCCGATCCGCTGCACAAGGTGACGATCATTCCGCGTGGCCAGGCGATGGGTGCGACGATCAGCCTGCCGGAGAAGGATCGCTACGGGTATGCGATGCGCTATCTGGGTGCGACGATGCGGCTCTTGTGCGGCGGACGCATCGCCGAGCAGATGAAGACCGGCGACGTGTCGTCGGGCGCCGCGATGGACATCCGCATGGCCACGACCTATGCCCGGCACATGATCATCGAGTGGGGCATGAGCGAGAAGGTCGGGTTCATCAACCTCAGCGAAGACAAGCAGCGCGAGTCGCTGGTGACGATGAAGGATTACTCCGACGCGACGGCCCGGCTCATCGATGAAGAGATCAAGCGGCTCATTGACGAGGCCTACGCCGACGCCAAGCGAATGATCGAAGAGAACTGGGACAAGGTGACCGCGATCGCCGAGGCGCTGTTGAAGTTTGAGACGCTGTCGGCCGAGGAAGTAGACCGGCTGATGAAAGGCGAGACGCTGGACAAGCCGACGGTGGGCGACTTGCTCAAGGCCGAGCAACAGAAGAGCAAGGCCGCGAGCAAGGCGGCGGCGGCGGCCGGCAATCACGAGGCCGACACCGGCGGGGCGATCCCGCACCCGGCGTAGGGGAAATTTCTGTTTTTTGATTTCTGATTTAAGAGATTAAGCCCGGCCATGCGAGTCTTCGAGCTTGGCCGGGATTGTCTTGGGCGCAGATCCCCGGCAAGCCCCCAAAGTGGGGCATGCCGGAGCTTTCACAAATCAGAAATCAGAAATCAGGCGTTATACAGCGTCATCGCTTTGTCGATGCCGTCCTTGATCCAGCACTCGATGGCGTCACACGCGGCATCCAGCGCGGGCTTGAGTTGCTCGAGTTGTACCACGGTGAATCGGCCCAGTACGTAATCGTGTTGGGGGATGCGGTCGGGCGCGTCGATGCCGATGCGCAGGCGCGGATAGGCCGTGCTGCCCAGGGCGCGCTGGACATCGGACAGGCCGTTGTGACCGCCGGCGCTGCCCTCGGCCCGAAGGCGAATGCGCCCGCAGGGCAGGGCGACGTCGTCCACCACGATGATCAGGTCGCGCGGTTCGAGCTTGTGGAACGCCACCGCTTCGCCCACCGCCAGGCCCGAGCGGTTCATGTAGGTCATCGGCTGCATAAGCAGGCACTTGCCGCCGGCGATCGGACCTTCCAGGACGCCGGCGTGGAAGCGGGTGCGCGGTCCGGTCAGGCCGTGCCGCGTGGCCAGGCGATCCAACGCCATGAACCCCGCGTTGTGCCGGGTCTGCGCGTACTCGGTGCCGGGATTGCCTAAGCCGACGATGAGTTTCATGCTGCCGGCTCATTTTTGGAGTGCGGCGGCCACGACGCCGCTTTGGCTCGACGCGGAGCGTCCGTGTCACGATGGATTCGCGACGTGACGAGCCAAAGCGGCTCCGCCGCGAGAAAAAGCGGCGTCGTGGCCGCCGCACTCCAAGGGTCGGGCTACTTCTTGTCGCCCTTGGGGGCGGCGGCCGCAGGCTTGGCGCCTGCGGCGGTCTTGGCGCCTGCGGCGGGCTTGGCGCCGCCAGCTGCTGCTTCGCCCTCGCCTTCGCCTTCCTCGGGCTTGCGACCGATGACCTCCGGCTCCTCGCCGCCGGCCGCCGGTGCGATCACTTCCTCGACCGCCTCCTGGACAATCGTCACCGTCGCCAGCACCGTGTCTTCGTCCAGCGTCGTGGTCACGCCCTCGGGCAGCTTCAAGTCCGCCACGGTGATCACGTCGCCCGCATTGAGCGCCGACACATCCACCTTGATGTTCTGGGGAATCTGCGTCGCCAGACATTCGATCTCGATGACTGCCACTGGATGCTCCAGGATCGCGCCGGTTTCCTTAAGGCCCGGGGCTTCGCCCACCAGCACCAGGTCGACTTCGACGGTCACCGATTCGCTCAGGTCCACCCGCGCCAGGTCCACGTGCACGACGGTCGAGCCCAGGTGGTCCCATTGCACATCCTTGATCAGGCACGGCTCGGTCTTGCCGTCGGCTTCGACCTCCAGGATGTGCGTGTGCTGATGCAGCAGGTGGTCCATTTCCTTGGCGTCGAGTGAGACATGCAGCGGCTCCTGGCCGTGGCCGTACACCACCGCGGGCAACTGGCCCTTCTCGCGCAGGCGGGCCGCATAGCGGCTGCCGGTGCGCTCACGCTTGTGAACCTTGATCTTGGGAATCGTCGTCGTCGCCATGGTGATCTCTCCGTCAGTTGGTTGGTTGCTTGGTGCGAAACGTAAAAACGAGGCAACTACTCTTCATTACGAACCTGCTTGCGGAACAGGCTGGATACGGACTGATTGTGGTGGATGCGGTGAATGGCCTCGCCCAGCAGTTCCGCCACCGAGAGTTCGAGAATCTTGTGCTCGATGGGCTTGCAGCGCGGGCCGCAGGGAATCGTGTCGGTCACGACGAGCTGGCTGATGGGCGCCTCGGCAAGACGTTCCATGGCCAGGCCCACCAGCACCGGGTGCGTGCACGCCGCCATGATGTCGCGGGCGCCCTTTTCCTTGCACAAGCGCGCTGCTTCGCACATCGTCCCGCCCGTGCTGATCATGTCGTCGATCATCAGCACGGTGCGGTCCTTGACGTCGCCGATGATGTTGGTGGAAACCACTTCCGTACCGCTGCGGCGGCGCTTGTCGATGATCGCCAGGTCGGCGTTGAGCCAGGTCGCATAGCGGTTGGCACGCTTGACGTTGCCCACGTCCGGCGAGACCAGCACGATCTGGCCCAGTTGCTCGCGCATGCCTTCAAAGTGCTTGACGATCACCGGCGCCGCATGCAGATGATCCACCGGAATGTCGAAAAAGCCCTGGATCTGCTCGGCGTGCAGGTCCATGGCCAGCACGCGGTCGCAGCCGGCGGTGGTGATCAGATTGGCCACCAGCTTGGCGGTGATAGGGGTGCGGCCCTCGTCCTTGCGGTCCTGCCGCGCATAGCCGAAGTACGGGATCACCGCCGTGATCCGCCGGGCGCTGGCACGCTTGAGGCAGTCGATCCAGATCAGCAGCTCCATCAGGTGCGCGTTGACCGGGTGATAGGTCGATTGCACGACGAAGCAGTCCCGGCCGCGCACGTCCTCCTCGACCTTGGCGATGATTTCGCCGTCGGGGAACATGTCGGTATGGCCCTGGCCCAGGGGGATGTCCAGGTGACGGCACATCCGCTCGGTCAGCTCTCGGCTGGCGCGGCCGCTGAAAATCTTGATGTCATCGCGATCCGATCGGCTCATGTTCGTTGTCCAACGTCCAAAGTCCAATGTCTTATAGCCGCTTGCGGCTTCGCGCAAACGCACGATCAACCGGGGGCTTGCGTTGTGGTCACTGCCGCGCGAAGCCGCAAGCGGCTGGATCAATCCAAATTCCCAAGCGCTTGCGCAGAATCCCGTCCACCTCCGCCAACTGCTGGGGCGTGTTGATCGACAGCACATCCTCCGGGGGCACAGCGTCCTCGACGGTCACCGTCTTGCCCTGGGCTTTGAGCAACGCCGGCACGTCCGTCAGGTAATACTCGCCCTGCTTGTTGTCGTTGCGCAACTGGCGTAACGTGCGGAAGAGGCCGTCGCTGGCGAAACAGTAGTAGCTGGGGTTGACCTCGGTAATGCGGCGCTGTTCGGGAGTGGCGTCCTTCTGCTCGACGATCTGGCCAAAGCCGCCGTCGGCATCGCGCACCACCCGGCCATAGCCCGTCGGGTCGGCGATCACCGAGGTCGCCAGCGTCGCCGCGGCGCCCGTGCGGCGATGCGTGTCCAGCAGTTGCTCCAGCGTCGCCTGGCGAATCAAGGGGCCGTCGCCTGCCAGCACGAACACGTCCAGCGATTGCCCGCGCAAGAGCGGTTCGGCCATGCGTGTGGCGTGCCCGGTGCCCAATTGCTCGCGCTGCTCGACGTATTCGACGCCCGGCACGTCCGCCAGCGCCTCTTGCACCAGCTCACCCTTGTAACCGATCACCACGATGCATCGCGACACACCGGCATCGCGGCAGGCCTTGACCACCCACCACACCATGGGCCTATCCGCCACGGGGTATACGACCTTGGGCAGAGTATTCCCGGCGTCGCCGCCCATGCGCGTGCCCTTACCGGCAGCGAGAATAATCGCCTGCGGCGGCGCGGATTTAGCTTGCGCTGTTGAAGCCGTCGGATTTAGCTTGCGCTGTTGAAGCCGTCGGATTTTGGATTTCGGATTTGGTGCGGGCATGGCCGTGTCCATCAAATTCACTGCTTGAAGTAAATCCGAAATTCGAAATCCGAAATTCCAACGAAAACTGGCCCGCCTGGATTCGAACCAGGACGCCCAGGACCAAAACCTGGTGTGCTACCGTTACACTACGGGCCAAGCGCGACGGCGTTGCTTACTGGCGTGCCAAGCCGTCGTGTCCTGGCGCTGCCGGGTCGCTTATTCACACTTCCTCCAGGAGGAAGAGTCAGTTGGATCCAGCGGCGTACAGAAGGGTACGCACGGCTCCTTCGAGAGGCTCAAACCTTTTCACGGCCGGCGGTCGTGAAGAAAAGCTCCTGTCCGTGCCGTTCGCGCCGACTGGGACAACCAGCCAGCCGATCCGTCACGGTCGGCCCACCTGCGAAGAAGTGCACAGTCTAGGGAGGATCGCTTGGCTGTCAAATGAAGCCCCCAACCGCAATCGGACCACCACGCTGGACCTGAGTCAGCGAAGGTCCGGATTTCCGGAAATCCGGGTCTTGGGACCGCGGAGGACCTGGGCCCCGGCGTGGCGGGCCGCGCGAATGTGGCGCCCGCGGGGTCCGGGGTGACTTCTACTGCAGTGCGGCGTGGGCTTCTTCCAGGCGGTCCATGATCGCGATATGTTGCGGGCACTTGTCCAGGCAATGGCCGCACTGGGCACACTTGTCGCTGCCGTGGCCT
This sequence comes from Phycisphaeraceae bacterium, assembly GCA_040878035.1. Lineage (GTDB taxonomy): Bacteria > Planctomycetota > Phycisphaerae > Phycisphaerales > Phycisphaeraceae > JBBDMX01. Next base: position 14,223 of record JBBDMX010000028.1, read on the forward strand.
TGGCGAGTCACGTGGCCATAGCGGCGCTTGGCTTCGTCCCACAGGCCATACACGCGGCCCATATTGAACAGGCCGAACACCTCGGGAATGTCCACCTCGTTGGGGCAGGGCTTGCAGTATCCGCAGCCGGTGCAGTACAGGTCCGCCATCTGCTTGAGCCGCTCCAGATGCTGGGCGATGGCCTGGTGATCAGCGCCGCTTAGCGGCATCGGGTCGGCGGCGACGGCGACGTTTTCCGCCACCTGCTCCATCGTGCTCATGCCCGACAGAGCCAGCGTTACGTTGGGATTGGCCAGCACGAAGCGCAGCGCCAACTCGGGCACGCGCACCACGCCCGGCACCAGGCTGCTCAGCACATCGCTGGGCACACCCAGCCGGCCGCCGCCGACGGGCCCCATCACCACCACGCCAACGTTCTGCGCCTGCGCATGGGCGATGGCGTCTTCCAGGCTGCGGTCCAGCAGGTTGTACTGGACAGTCACCACCGAGACGTAGCCGCTGTCCACAATCTTCCGCAGGGCATCGGCATTGTCGTGGAAAGAGGTGGCGATGTGCCGGATCAGCCCCTGAGCCTGAGCCTTGAGCATCCAGCGGTGCATCAGCGGTTGAACATGGTTGGCGTATTTGTCCCAACTGATGCCGTGGTGGTTGTAGATGTCGATGGTGTCCACGTCCAAGCGCTGGAGGCTGTTTTCCAGGTTGGTCCACCATTCCTTCTCGTTGTCGCCGTAGTAGTGGTTCTTGGTGGAGACGACAACGCGATCGCGCCAGCCCTTGAGCGCCTGGCCGACGACCTGCTGGCTCTCCTGTTTGCAGTAACCCACAGCGGTGTCGATGTAGTTCACTCCGGCGGAAAAGGCGCGGTGGATCATCGCGATGGCCTTGTCGCGATCCACGGTGGCATCCGCACCCTTGCCAATCATGGGCAGGCGCATGGCGCCAAAGCCCAGTGGCGAGACTTGCAGGCCGGTGCGCCCGAGTGTGCGATGAATCATCATGCTTGATCTCCATGCCAAGGTGCTCAATAGCAGATAAGTATATCCGATGATGCACGGGGTGCCGCGTTTCGCAGTGCCTACAATGGCGGACTGATGTCTACCCAAGTCAAAGAATGGTACGCCGGCGGCCTGCGTTTCACCTGCACCCAATGCGGCAACTGCTGCTCTGGCCCGCCCGGCTACGTCTGGTACGACGCCGCTGAAGAACAGGCCATGGCTGATCACCTCAAACTCAGCATTGCCAACTTTCGCCAGCGTTACGCCATCCGCCACGAAGGCGGCTGGTCGCTGTGCGAGAAGCTCACGCCGCAAGGCTACGACTGCATCTTCCTGAAGCGCAACGGCGACGGCAAAGGCCTGTGCAGCATCTACGAAGTCCGCCCCAAGCAGTGCCGCACCTGGCCGTTCTGGCCGGACAATCTCAAGAGCCCGCGCGCCTGGGTCAACGCTGGCTCACGCTGCCCCGGCATGACCGCCGGCAACGGCGGCCAGGGCAAGCTCTACGCGGTGGAGCAGATACGCATCATCCGCGATGAGCAGAAGCAGATGCCTGGCGGCAAGTAGAGTTTTCACTCATGCCGGGCAGCGCCGGCGGCGCAGTATCGCCGCGAACAAGAAACCGCCCAGCAGTATGGCCGTGGCTGGTTCGGGAATCACCAGTTGCCAGACGATGGTTTGCGTCAGGTGGCTGTCGTCCAGGCGCCACCAGTCCAGGCCGTCGCCGGTAAAGTCGTGGTCCAGGAGGCTGTCATAGGCGACCGCGGCGACTGTGTGCAGGCCTTGCGCCAGGGTCAGGCCGGTCAGGTTGGGGTTCTCGCCGGCGCCCGCCAGGATGCCGTTGATGAACCAGTTGACCAGGATGACCTCGGGATCGACCGTGTCTACCCACAGGGACGAGATGTCGGTTATGGGTGTGGCGTTGCTGAAATAGCTGTCCAGGGGGCGGACCTTGGCGTAGATCGCGTCGATGAAGGCTTCACGGCTCACCGCGTCAAAGGCCAGGCCAAGCGTGTCCATCTTGGATCGGTCGGACGGTCGGAAGGCGCCGTGCTGGTAATAAACAGCGCCCTCGTAGACGTCGATTTCGATGTTGGTCTGGGGATCGGTGTAGCCGTCCCAGCGGGACCATTTCAGGCCGGTAGCGTTCTTGGTGGCATTGGTGCTGGCGGGCTCGGGGCCGGTATAGGTCCCGGTGTAGGGCGCCGTGTTGTAAGCATAGGTGTCCGCCAGGCCGGCGAACGAGTGGCCTAACTCGTGCAAGGCGATTTCCGCGGAACTGCTGCTGCCGCCGGCGTAGACGGCCCAGGCATTGGAGGACACCTGGCCCCCGCCGCCGTACTTGGTGTCGTTGACGGTGGCGATCTTCATGTCCGCCACGATGCCGCTGCCCTGTAAGGCGGTGGTCACCGCGGTGTTGGCCTTGCTGGTGCTCAGGTACAGCAGCCGCTCAGTCGTGCCGTCGTAGTAGTAGGTGGCGTCCAGAGCGGTATTGCGCGTCGTCCCGTAGTTGCCTTTGTCAGCCCCGTTGTCCACGCTCACCACATCCACGCGGAAGATGTTGAAGAAGCTCTCGTAGCGGCCAAAGAAATAGCCGTCGAGCGAACTGGGGCTGAACATGTGGTCGAGCATGGTCTGAATATGGGCGGCGTAGATGCCGCTGTCGATGTCGGCCTGGCGATACCCGTCGCCGACGAACACGATGTCCACGCGATTGGACGACGGCCCGTTGTTGGCCAGGGTGACATACGCCGCCGCCCGTGACTGCAACAGCAGCGCCAGCAGCATCGCCGCGGCGATGATGGCCTTATTCCAGACGCCGACCATGCGTATCTTCTCCTCAGCAAACATCCGTGGGCGCTAGCGGTGCACGGGCCAGGACATCAAGGCCACCGCCTGTCACGCCCCCAATGAACAGACGATTATTCCCCAAGTCCCGTAGTTCTGCAATAGATCGACAGTAATACCATGTTATAGGAACACAGGGTCAAGCCGCGGTTCACGCCACCGCCTCTGCCTCGGGCGCCGCCTGCGGCAGCTCCGCCAGGGCTTTGTCGATGGCTTCCTGCGGCAGGTCGAAGTTTTCCAGCTCACCGGCCAGGTATTTGTCGTAGCTCGATAGATCAAAGTGACCGTGGCCTGAGAGATTGAAGACGATGCACTTTTCTTCGCCGCTGGCCCGGCAGCGTTTGGCTTCTTCGATGGCGGCCCAGATGGCGTGGCTGCTCTCGGGGGCGGGGCAGATGCCTTCGCTACGAGCGAACAAGACTGCGGCCTCGAAGGCCTGGTTCTGATGACAGGCCACCGCCTCCAGCACGCCCTTGTGACGCAACAGCGAGAGAATCGGGCTCATGCCGTGGTAGCGCAGGCCGCCGGCGTGGATGCCCGGTGGGACGAAGCGATGGCCCAGCGTGTACATCAGGGCCATGGGCGCCATGCCGACGGCATCGCCATAGTCATAGGCGTATCGGCCGCGGGTCAGCGACGGGCAGGCCGTGGGCTCGACCGCCAGCAGGCGCGGACCGTGGCCCTTGAGCACCTCGGGCACGTAAGGCAGAATCAGCCCCGCAAGGTTCGACCCGCCGCCGGCACAGCCGATCAGCACGTCCGGCTTGTCGCCAACCAGCGCCAGTTGCTTCTGCGTTTCCAGGCCTTCGACGGTCTGATGCAGGCACACGTGATTGAGCACGCTGCCCAGTGCGTAGTTGGTATCGCTGCGGTTGGCGGCATCTTCGACCGCTTCGCTGATGGCGATGCCCAGCGATCCGGTGGTGTCGGGATCTCGTTCCAGCACGCCGCGCCCGGCCGCGGTATCGGGCGAAGGCGAAGACACCACCTGGGCGCCCCAGAGTTGCATCAGCGAACGCCGATACGGCTTCTGCTGATAGCTGACCTTGACCATGTAGACCTTGCAGGTCAGGCCGAAGATCTGGCAGGCAAACGCCAGGCTGCATCCCCATTGGCCCGCGCCGGTTTCGGTCGCCAGGCGTTTGATGCCCGCCTGCTGGTTGTAGTAGGCTTGCGCCACAGCGGTGTTGGGTTTGTGGCTGCCGGCGGGGCTGACTGACTCGTTCTTGTAATAGATGCGGGCCGGGGTCTTGAGTTGCTTTTCGAGGAAGCGCGCCCGCACCAGCGGCGTCGGCCGCCAGAGCGACAGCGCCTCGCGCACCGGGTCGGGAATCTCGATCCACCTCTGCGTGGAGACTTCCTGGGCAATCAGGGCTGGGGGAAAGATCGGCGCCATGTCATCGGGCGTCACCGGCTTGCCAGTGGCGGGATGAAGGTGGGGCGGGATGGGCCAGGGCAAGTCGGCGGCAACGTTGTACCAGGCTTGCGGGATCTCCCGCATGGAAAGCATGATGCGATGATCATCCACGAGTGGTGCTCCTTGCCGGCCATGAGCGGCCGAGGCGCCAACAGTTTACATCAAAAGACACAAAAGGTTTGAATGGCGGATGCTTCCCGGCCCTGTTCTCCAGACGCGACGGTTTCCTTTTCGCCATTAAAGTGGAAATAAAAGACTCACTTATCCATTCAAACCTGTCGATGCAACCATGGGGTCGCACGCGGCGGGGAGCCGCGGGGGGCGGTCGGCGCTGCGCCGCCCGCCACAGGTCGGTTTGGAGACGCGGCGGCGGTCGCCAGTCTTGTTCCCGGTCAGGCAGGGTCCTAAAGACCACAAATGATGATGCGATTGCGAATTCCGAGCATGCTTGGCCGCTACCTTCTGGCGGGGGTGCCCTTGGCACTGTCCCTGCTGGTGACCGGTTACTTCTGGCACCGCGCGCATGACGACGCCCAAAACAGGGACACGGCGCGTATCGGGCAACTGGTGGAAAACACGCAAACCGGGCTCCAAGATCGCCTGGACCATTTTGGAGCGGTCTTGCGCGGCGCCCAAGGCCTGTATGCCGCCAGTCGCAGCATCGAGCGCAGTGAGTGGTCGGCCTTCACCCGCAAGGTGTTTCTGGTTAGTGATTATCCGGGCCTGGAGGCGATCTGTTTTGTGGCCCATGTACCGGCGGGGCAACTTGACGATTATCTGGTTGCCGCGCGCAGCGACGAGGCTCCCGCTTTCACCCTCAGCCCCCCGGGACAACGCGCCGCCTACGAGGTTATCCAGTTTCTGTCGTCGCATGATCCTGGCGAAGGTGCCCAGGGCTTCGACCTGGGCACAGTCGAGCCGGTTCGCCAGGCGCTCCAGCGGGCCGCAGATGGCGACATGGCCGTGCTTTCCCCGCCGGTGATGGACCAGTGGGACGACACGCCCGAACGATGCGTGATGCTCGTCTTGCCGGTCTATCGCAATGGCGTAGAGCACCAGAATGTCGCCCAACGGCGTGCGGCTTTGCAGGGGTGGATCGCCGCACGCATCGATCCGAGCAGGACGATGGGAGATCTGTCCCGAACACTGGCGCCCCAGGTAGCCATGCGCGCCTACCACGGCGTGGTGGAGAGCGATACGGATCGCGCAGCGGCGATCCTGCTGGGCGATGCCACCCTGGCGCAAACCGCTTCGAGCCCGGCGCTGACCCGGCAGGTTCAGGTGACCCTGGGCCAGCAGCTCTGGACCCTGGAGTTCATCACCCTTGATGCCTTTGATGCCGCCGGCGCACGTCTGAGCATGTTGCTGATCCCCGTCAGCGGCCTGCTCATTGGTCTGCTGCTGTTTGGAGCGGTGTGGCACTTGAGCGGCAATCAGGATCAGACGCAAGTGCTGGCGGACCACATGGTTCGGGCGGTAGACCGCAACGCGGCTCTAGGGTCAAACCCCGGCGCCGGCCGAGTCGTCGCCAGCAGCTACTTGAGCCAGACCATGGTGATGAGTGGGGCGGTGGCGGTGACGGGTATGTTCTTTTTCTGGGAGTTGGCCAGAGAGTTCCTGATGCCGGGCCTGACTCGCTGGCAGGCGCACATCGGCAACATGGTGATGGCGGGCGTCTTCACTTTGCTGGTGCTGGCGCGGTTGGGGCACCTTTTCCGCGCCCAGTTGCTGGCCACGGCGCAGGTGGCGCAGACGCTGCGCCAGCGCGAGGCCGAGGCCCGCAGGCTGTCGATCATCGCCAGCCGAACGCAGAGTGCCGTGATCGTGTGCGACGCCCAAGGCCGGTTTACCTGGGTCAACGACATGTTCCTGCGCCAGTACGGGTATCGCCTGGAGGAGCTGGTGGGCCGGCACCCGGCGGATGTCCTGCACGGACCGCAGACCGATCCGGTCGTGGCCCAGCAAATCAACGAGCAGCTTCGCGCCGGCGAGGCGGTCAGGGTCGAGATCGCCAATTACGCCAAGAGCGGCCGAATCTACTGGGTGTACCTGGAAGTGCAGCCGGTGTACGACGAGCACGGTCGGCTGATCAACTTCATCGGCACGCAAAGCGACATCACCCGGCGGAAGGAAGCGGAGCAGGAACTGCTGACCGCCAAGGCTTCCGCCGAAGCCGCCAATCAGGCCAAGAGCGCCTTCCTGGCGAACATGAGCCACGAAATCCGCACGCCCATGACCGCGGTCCTGGGCTTTGCCGACCTGTTGCTGGATCCGGGCCAGTCGCCATCCGACCGGCTTAACTGCATCGACACCATTCGTCGCAACTGCGACCACCTGCTGTCGCTTGTCAACGACATCCTGGACCTGTCCAAAATCGAAGCAGACCGGATGACGGTGGAACATATAGAGTGCGAGCCGAGGCAGATCGTCGGTGAAGTGGCGTCGCTGATGCGGGTGCGTGCCACGGAGAAACGGCTGGCGTTCGAGGTCGAGCAGCGCGGACCAGCGCCCAAGACAATCACCAGCGATCCGATGCGTCTGCGGCAGATTCTGCTCAATCTGGTGAGCAACGCCATCAAGTTCACCCCGCAGGGATCGGTGCGGCTGGTCATGCAGGTGGAGGCTGTCCCCAGGGGAGTCGAGGGGCTTGTCGCTGGCGGAGTCGAGGGGCTGGCGGGCAAGGACCAGGCATCGGCCGGCGGCCCGCGCACGGGCGAAGCGATGCTGCGCTTCGACGTGATCGACAGCGGCATCGGTATGACCAGTCCCCAGGTGGCGGGGTTGTTCAAGCCCTTTACCCAGGCCGACGACTCGATGACACGCCGCTTTGGCGGCACGGGCCTGGGTCTGAGCATCAGCCGGCGCCTGGCGGACCTGATGGGCGGCGCCCTGACCGTGCGCAGCGCCATCGGCATGGGCACCACCTTTACCTTCACTCTTCCCATCGGCTCGCTGGCCAATGTCACCATGGTCGAAGCCCTGGCGTCGCCCATCGACGAACTGACGGCTCAACCCCAGACTCATCAACCGGCCATCATCGTCCTGCCGCCTTGCCGCCTCCTGCTGGCGGAAGACGGTCCCGACAACCAGCGTCTGTTGTCTTACCTGCTGACCAAGGCCGGCGCCGTCGTGGAGATCGCCGAAAACGGCCGTGCGGCTTGCGAGAAGGTCCAGCAAGCCCAGCATCTGCATCAGCCCTTCGACCTCATCCTCATGGACATGCAGATGCCTGTATTGGACGGCTACGGCGCGACGGCCTGGTTGCGCAGCCACGGCCATCAGGGCCCCATCATCGCCTTGACAGCGCACGCCATGGCGGGAGACCGCGGCAAGTGCCTTCAAAGCGGCTGCACTGACTATCTGCGCAAACCGGTGGATCGCGCCGAGCTGCTCACGACGGTGGCGCGGCACCTGCCGGGGGTGGCGGCCGGCGCCGCGGCCGAGCCCGCCAGCGCCGCGACGGACGCCCAGGCGCCTCCCGATGCTTCCGCGACGGGGCAACCTCAGGATCATGTCATGCTGTCCTCCACATTGCAGGATGATGATCTTCGGCAGTTTCTCGACTCATTCGTCGCCGGCCTGCCGGTGCAGGCGGCGCAACTGGAGTCACTGCTGGAGGCCGGCCAACTCGATGGCTTGTGCAAGCTGGCGCACCAGCTCAAGGGCGCCGGCGGCATGTACGGCTTTGCGTCGATCACCGAACGGGCGGATCAACTTGAGACCAGCGTTGGGCAGACCGAGGCCATGGACACCATCACTCAGCAGACACGCGATCTGATCGCGCTGGTGCGCAGCGTTGAACACTACGATCACGCGGCGGAAATGGCCGCGGCAGCGACGCGATGAGCGTAGCGCGAGGCGGGGCCGCCTCGACGTCTGCCCGTCGTTGGTTCCTGGCGGCAGCACCCATGGCCTGGAGTTGACAGCGCGCCGCTGTCTGCGGTATCTGTCTGTGCTTCAATTCTTGGAGGCACCGTGGTCACCAAACTCTGCTCGATCATCGCGCTATTCGTTCTCGCCGCCACGCTGCACGCCGCCGACGCCCAGGTGCGCTGGGTCGTGCGTGACGGCCAGACTCTTCCCGGCGTGCCCGGGCCCGTCGCCCGCTCCATCGGCTGCAACCCGGTCATCAACGACGCCGGCCAGATCGTCCTGTCTCTGAAGGATCATCCCAACCATCGCGAGGATTTCATCGTCCGCATCGACGGCGCCAGGGGCCAGGTGTTGCTGAGAAAGGGCGCACCGTCGCCCGACGGCAACGGCGTGGTGGGCGGCTTTAACTCGGTGCATATGGCAATCGACGCCCAGGGCCGGGCCATGACGCAGGTCAACTTCGACAAGACCGTTTCGCCGCTGTGGAAGGGCGACAACTATCGGCAGGCTTACGTCCGCTGCGACGGCAAGAAGATGCACTTGCTGGCGCGGCAGGGCCCGCTGGCCAACCAGGAAACCTACGTCTACATGCTCTCGCAATCGCCTTGTTTCAATGACGAGGGCCAGGTGCTCTTCGACGGCAAACAGGGCTACGTGGCCGGGCCGGCGAGCCGTGGCAACCTTAGTGCGATCATTCTCGGCGGCGACGAGGGGCCGCGCTACCTGGCGTTGGAGCCGAAGGTTGGTGGCCGCATCCCTGATGGTCCCACCCAATGGATTCACTTCAGTGATCCGGTGGGCAACAACAAGGGTGAAGCAGCTTTTGCCGGTTTGGTGAACTATGTCCGCGATCCGTATCGCAATGCCCTGGCGCTGGTCACGGCCGAGGGCCAGAAAACCTTGGCACAGACCGGCAAACCCGGTCCCGACGGGCGCATCTACAGCGGCGGATTCCACGAACTGGCGATCAACGACAAGGGCCAAGTCGCCTTCTGCACCAACCTGGGTAAGACGGCTGAATTCAGGCAGGCAAAACTCGCGGTCTGCCTGGTCAGCGGTACTCAGACGGTGGTGCTGGCGGAAGCACCCACGGACAACTCGACGCCGAGGCTGCGCGAATTCAGCATGATCCGCATCAACAACCTCGGCCAGGTCGCCATGCGCGTGCTCGACGGCGGGTACAAGAAGGACCCCGGAGCCCGCAACGACTATTCGCTGGTACTGCACGACGGCCAGGCGATGCGCACCATCATTGCTGTCGGCGACCCTGCACCCGGCGGCGGCGGCCAGATCGAGGAGATCCGCTGGTACGCACTCAACGAGACCGGTCAGATCGCCATGCTCCTGGTGGTGTCCCGTGATGACGGCAAGAGAAAGCCCAAGGCCCTTTATCTCCACGACCCGCAGCGCGGCATGATCCCCGTGGCCGAGGAAGGGCAGAAACTCCAGGGCCAGGTGCTGGAGGAGATCGATATCCGCTTACGCGCCCAGAACGCCAGCAGCGGCTTTAACAACAAGGGCCAGATGGTCTTCGAGACCCGCGCCGGCGTGGTGCTGTGGACCCCGCCCACGCAGTGAAGCATTGCCCGATGGGAGAACCTCTCCGTCAAGCCCCGGCATGCCCCGCCTGCGGGGTTTGCCGGGGGTCGGCCGCCGGGTTGTCAAAGATCATTCCTGCTGCTCCACGCCCAGCAATCGCAGCGCTTCATCCAAATCCTTATCGCCTCGCCCCGACAGGTTCACCAGCACCACCGCCTCGCGCGGCAGCGTCGCCGCCACCGTCATCGCATGTGCCAGCGCATGAGCGCTTTCCAGCGCGGGGATGATGCCTTCGCACTTGGCCAGTTTCGTAAACGCCTCCAGCGCCTGCCGATCGGTGACGCTGACGTAGTTGGCGCGATGCATGTCGTGCCAGTAGGCGTGCTCGGGGCCGACGCCCGGATAGTCCAGCCCGGCCGATATGGAGTGGACCAGGGCGGTCTGGCCGTCGGGGTCCTGGAGCACGTAGCTCTTGGAGCCGTGCAGCACGCCGGGCTTGCCGAAGCAGATCGACGCGGCGTGCTGGCCCAGGGCGTCGCCCTTGCCCCCGGCCTCGACGCCGACAAGCTGCACCGCGCGGTCATTGACGAAGGGATGGAAGATGCCCGCGGCGTTGGACCCGCCGCCGACACACGCCACGATGATGTCGGGCAATCGCCCGATCTGCTCCAGGCACTGGGCCCGCGCCTCGCGGCCGATCACCGACTGAAAGTCACGCACGATCATCGGAAACGGGTGCGGCCCCACGACGCTGCCGATGATGTAGTGGGTTTGATCGCTCGATTCCATCCAGTCGCGCATGGCGGCGTTGGTCGCATCCTTGAGCGTGCGCGAGCCCGACTCGACCGGCACCACCCGCGCCCCCAGCAGGCGCATGCGCTTGACGTTGGGCGCCTGCCGGCGAATGTCCTCGCTGCCCATGTACACATCGCAGGTCAGCCCGAACACCGCCGCCGCCGTCGCCGTCGCCACGCCGTGCTGCCCCGCCCCGGTCTCGGCGATCACCCGCTTCTTGCCCATGCGTACAGCCAGCAGCGCCTGCCCCAGCGAGTTGTTGATCTTGTGCGCCCCGGTATGCGCCAGGTCCTCGCGCTTGAGATAGATGCGTGCCCCGCCGGCCTCATCGCTAAGCCGCGCCGCCAGATACAACGGCGTCTCACGCCCGACATAATGCCGCAGCAGCGCCGCAAAATCACGCTGGAACGCCGGATCGGCCTTGGCCCGCTCATACTCAGCGCAAAGCTGCTCCAGCGCCGCATGCAGCGTCTCGGGCACAAACACGCCGCCAAACTCGCCAAAGCGCCCCAGCGCATCGGGCGCCGCGGCCATCGCACTATTCTGGTTGGATGACATGGCGATACTGTAGGGGCCATCGGCAGGGCGGAGCAAACCGGCTTGACTAGCCCCCTCCGCCCCGGGGAGACCCCGCAGGGCGGGGCGAACGGGTGAGGCAGGAGACAGCAGACAGCGTGCTCATGGTCTTCGCACTTCAGACTGCCCTTGCGTTTGGCCGGTGTCTCCGCGATAAGAGTCGTGACGCCGGGCCCCTGGCTTCTTTCTTCGTTCTGTGAACCGATCTTCATTGAGTTGCGCGGCGGTGCCTCAAACCGCAACGAAGGCCGCGGGGGGCCGGTGCGCAGTCCGCGAAGCACCCCCCCCCCCCCCCCCCGCCCCCTTCCGCTGTGGCCTGCGGGGAATCGTCGCTCGGATACACTCGCGCGCCGATTTGGCGCGATCCAACACGGGCTGTGGCCTGCGGGGAATCGTCGCTCGGATACACTGGCCGCCGCCGAGCATCGACCGTGCCGGGTGCTGTGGCCTGCGGGGAATCGTCGCTCGGATACACTGCGCTGGCGGTAGGGATAGACCTTGACCAGGCTGTGGCCTGCGGGGAATCGTCGCTCGGATACACTGACGCCGGCCGTGACCCCGGAAGCTCGATCGCTGTGGCCTGCGGGGAATCGTCGCTCGGATACACTCGTCGTCGTCGCTCTGGTGGTGGTCTACGTGCTGTGGCCTGCGGGGAATCGTCGCTCGGATACACTGATGTCGAGTAACCATGCCGCTGCTCACCCGCTGTGGCCTGCGGGGAATCGTCGCTCGGATACACTCCAGACGCGCAGGCCATAGAGCGCCAGCACGCTGTGGCCTGCGGGGAATCGTCGCTCGGATACACTTAACGCCAACTCCGACGCGGCGGCGGCGGGGCTGTGGCCTGCGGGGAATCGTCGCTCGGATACACTCCGCGAGTTAGCACTAATGCCGCTCTACCAGCTGTGGCCTGCGGGGAATCGTCGCTCGGATACACTGCCCCGGCCATCTGGGTGGACGGGCAGCGTGCTGTGGCCTGCGGGGAATCGTCGCTCGGATACACTTGACGCTGCCCAAACTCCACGATCCGTAAGGCTGTGGCCTGCGGGGAATCGTCGCTCGGATACACTACAGCGCAGACAGGTTAAAAGCACCCGTCAGCTGTGGCCTGCGGGGAATCGTCGCTCGGATACACTCCACTCCAGGTAATCAGCGCCCAACGTTCGGCTGTGGCCTGCGGGGAATCGTCGCTCGGATACACTAACCGTCAGCGGGGCCAACAGCGCCTACCGGCTGTGGCCTGCGGGGAATCGTCGCTCGGATACACTGGCCATCCTTGGCGCTGTTTCCTACATCGTGCTGTGGCCTGCGGGGAATCGTCGCTCGGATACACTGCCGCTCCAGCTCGAACCGCTGCAAATCTTGCTGTGGCCTGCGGGGAATCGTCGCTCGGATACACTCGTACCACCAGGCGATCGCCGACTGCAACGCTGTGGCCTGCGGGGAATCGTCGCTCGGATACACTTGTTGCCATGATCAACATCATCGACCCGGCTGCTGTGGCCTGCGGGGAATCGTCGCTCGGATACACTAACCAAACGTTTTGCCACGCTTGAAGAGCTGCTGTGGCCTGCGGGGAATCGTCGCTCGGATACACTTGCGCACCATCCCCACCATCCGCCTGCCCTGCTGTGGCCTGCGGGGAATCGTCGCTCGGATACACTGATGCTTTGATTCTCCCCAGCAACATCGACGCTGTGGCCTGCGGGGAATCGTCGCTCGGATACACTGCTGCGACAGCCATGGGCGCAGCGCCGGCCGCTGTGGCCTGCGGGGAATCGTCGCTCGGATACACTGATTCCTGGCGCCGTGACACCGTGCCCGGCGCTGTGGCCTGCGGGGAATCGTCGCTCGGATACACTCTTATGGCCCTAAATCGCCCGTATTAGGGGATTTAGGGCCACTTCCCCGCTAGAAAAGCAGCAGTTGGGCCGGTGCGTCCTCGACGGGTTTGCGTGCTTTTCCGAAATAGACCTCCATTTTGCCGAACTGTCGTTCGGTGACGCAGAGGAGGCGCACCTGCCCGTCAGGAGGCAGCACCGGGCGTAAGCGATCTTTGTACGTCCCAGCCACCTCCTCACCGGGGCAGTAGCGGGCGTACACGGAATACTGGAGCATGGAGAACCCCTCGCGCAACAGGGCCTTGCGGAACTGCGCGTACTGACGCCGGGCGGTCTTGGTGTCCACCGGCAAGTCGAACATGGCGAAAAGCCACATAGCCTGATACCCCGAAGGCACCCCCGGAAGTTTCGTCGTTCCCGCCCCCGGATGTTTCTTCTTCCGCTCATATCTGGTCAGGTCATCAAACAGCGGCGTGGCCGGCCTGCGGTGAACCGCTCGACGACGCTGGCGACGCAAGGCTGCCATCTATTGAATATCGGGCAGATTCAGACGGCTCTCGCGTTCCTCGAAGACGCCGGCGAGAGAAGAGGTGAGCCGGCCGAGGATGTCAAAGAGCGTGCGCTGCTCTCCGTCGAAGGAATATCGGTCCATGACTGGCGCGATCAGGCGGGCCTTGATCGTTTTGTCCATGGGCGCATCGGCCATGTCGTCCGCGACCAGGTCGGACACGGCGCGGTCGATGAGCGGTCGAAACGGTTCCATCAAGTCATCCGCGAGACAGAAGGCGTTGTTGCGATGGTGGTGATGCAGCCCCAGGCCCGGATGCAAGCCGACAGCGCAGATCGCCCTTGCAACAGCGGCGCGCAGCACGGCATAGCCATAGTCCAGGAAACGGTTTTGATTCACCGCCCCCGCGCCCGGCTGGCGCAGAAAGTCGACGTCCTGAAAGAGGGCCAGCCAGTAAATGCGGGCGGCTTGGGCTTCGATGTTGTCGGTGTCGCCGGAGCGGACACGCTTGGCCATTTCGATCAGGCCGAAGTCGTCCTGGCGCACTTGGCGCAGCACCTGAGCCTGCGCACAGACCTTGGCGACGACGACCTGCTGCCAGAGCCGTTTGAGCGTGGGCAGGGCGGCATTGGCTTGGGCGGCCAGGCGGCGGGCGGGAGCATGGTAACCGGTCAATGGCAACGCCATGACCACGGGCATGAACCGGTCGTCGCAGGCCACCAGCACCGCCCCCGCTTCGGCCAAGCCCGACAGCACGGTGCGCGTGACGGTGATCTGAGGATGGGTCAAGACTACCGCCGCCAGTTCCTTCAGCGGTACGGTGACTTCCTTGGCTTCTTCGCCGTCACCGGACGGCGGTCGAAGACAGAGCAACCCGTTACGAACGCTCAGGTACACCGGGGACTCGGCGATGTCGAGGATGCGGTCAGTCATTGGCGGGCAGCACCTCGCCGAGTGGGGTGATCGTCACCTTGCGAGCCTTGAAACGTCGGAGATCGTCGATAACCGTGGTAATCAACCATTGATTGGGATTAGCTGCTTCCAGCGCCGCCCGATTACGCGGGCCTGACTTATCGCCCTTTTCCCGTTTCGGTGGCTGGATCTGAGTGGACTTTCTGGCATCTTGGATGGTGACGTACTCGATTCGCTTATCGGAAATCGAGCGGACGACATGAAGGCGCTTGGTCTGATTCCTTCTGGTTATGTCCAGGATATCACCGGGGCGCAGCGAGAACTTGAACTTGCGCAACGGGAGCTCGGTGGTATCGATGATGGGCTGCCCGGCACGTTTGCGGCGCATGGCGTCGAGGCGGGAAACGAGTTCGCCTTGTACCCATTCGAGCTCGTTGCCTTGGGAGTCCACGCAAGCTAGGACGGTCATATGGTGGTTCTCGCCGGGCTTGACGTGCCGCTCATAGGCCGAGCCTTGGGCGAGGGTGACGGGTTTGGCGCCAACGCGGATACGCACGGATTTCACATAGACGGGTTTACCGTCGGGCGTCTGGCCGAGTACGGGGTAATCCGTGTCGGCAACCCATACTTTGGTGAGATCAAACTTGGCGGGCTTGGGCTTGCCGGCTTGTCCGCAGGCGTGGCGCTGCTTATGTTCTTCGAGCTTATTGCTAATCGCCTGACGCACATGAACATCCACGATAGAACCCAAGTTATTCTCCGCCAGCTTGGTCAGGGGCACGCGGATGCGGCGCTCCACCTGAGGGGTCGGAGGCTTTCGCCGCCGACGCTTTGTGGAGGTGTTTGTTGACGCCGCCGCGGCAATCTCGAAGCGCTTGCTGTAGTTGCTCTGATCGTGCAGGGGGCCATTGAGTTTGTGGTTGGCGCGGTGCGACACATTGATCGACGCCACGGCGGTGCGGACCTCGGCGGGGAAGGACTGCGTGGTGCCCCAGGGCATTTGACTGTTGGTGAACTCGGCGAATCGCCTGCGAACGTGGCCCTTGCTGTCGCGCACATCCTGGCGGTTGCGCTCGGCCTGCTCGATGGTGGCCGCGGCGCGGTTGAGAAAGCCTACGGTGCGCTGGTCGGTCAGTGCGACGACGATGGCGTCCACCGCGTGATGCCGGTGATCGGTGCGGAGTTTTTCCTCAAGATTGATTTGCTCTGGGATTTTGTATGCCGGGCTGTCGGGAAGGCTGGGGATCACGCCGTTGAGGCCCCATTCGGTGCGCAGGATGGCCGTGACACCGCCCGAGGGAGTCTGCACGCGGCGGATACCGGACTCGTCGATGACCCCGCCATAGAGCAGGCCGAGATATTCGGCCGCCAGACGTGAGGCGTACTGGGTGTCCTGAAGTTGTCGGCGAGTAAAGTCGTCTCCGTATTCCTTGTGCAGATCCTCATCAGTCCAGCCGAAACGTTGGCGCTTGCGAGGTGGAAGCTTGGCAACGGCCAGTTCGATTTGGCGCATCCTCTGCGGGTCACGACCCCAAGCTTGCATCGGTGTTTGTTTGGCCTTGAGGGCGTTGCAGTCGGCATGACAGAGCACCTTGTTGAGCATCGTGTTGTCAAGGCAGACGCTGTGCGGGACGATGTGGTCGATTTGCAAAGCACCCGAGCGTATGCCCGACGGGTCCATATGCTGTCCACAGTAGGGGCACGTGCCGGGACCAGCCGGGCCATTCTGTTCGCGATACAGCAGGTATTTCTGCTTGTCGGCCTCGCGGATTTCAGACTCCTCAAATCCGTGATCGCTCATCAGGGATTTGGCGGCGTCATCGCGGGCCTTGCGGCGCGCTTCAATGTCCTTGCTGAGCAGGGCGCGCTTGGTCGGTGTCTTCTTGAGTTCTCGGCCCAACTCAATTCGGATGGACGCAGGCTTACCATAGCGACGGATGATCCCGTTGACGACCTTGCGCAGTTCCGCCAAGCCGCGGGTCACTGCGGGATTGCGCAGATCATGTGCGCCCTTGAAGGCAGGCACGTCCTTAAGGTGTTTGTGATCCGTGGCCATGACGCGCGGCAGCAAGTCATGCACATCCGTTCGGCGTTTTTGCACCGCTCGATACTGTGGTATTTCCTCCTTAGCCGTGGCGAATGGCAATCCTTCTTCCATGAACGGCAAGAGTCGGGCAATCGCGCGGCGAGACAACGCACAGCGTTTTTCTTCGGGCTTGACTTTGGCCAGCGCGGTGGCTTGCGTTTGAGAGAAGCCCCGAGCGATCAGATGCTCGGCCAGTGCGGCCGTGCTGCGAAACTCCAGAAGATCGAGGATGAGGTTTTCCTGCTGTCGCTCAGACATGGCCTTCCAGCGGTCGAGGATGCCGGGGGCTTGAGCATCGGCGTCGGCGATTTTCTTGTAGGTGCGGTCACCGGGGAGGCCTTTGTCCTTTTCCGGCCCGGTTTCGAGGTTGAAGTCGTGGCCGGGGGACAGGACTTCGCCGGTCTTCTTGTCGAACTTGCGGGTCTTTAAGCCCAGAAGCGTGCGGACTTGGTGGAAGGTCATGTCGCCTTGGGTAGACAGAGCGTCGTTGAGCGTCCGGCGTTCATTGGGATCCCCGTTTTTGCCCGTCTTTAGGCGTCGCCAGTCACGACCGTCAGGGTCCATGACCATCAGGTCATTGACCTTTTGGAGGAGTCGGAATCGTTGGACGAGCGGAATGGCCTGCGGGGCGCGTTTGCGCCGTGGCTCCAGGTCGCAGTGGCCGATGAGGTGGCCGGCGGGCTTGAGCGGGCGCTGGTAGAAGATCGAAGTCGTCTCCTCGCGCCTGCTGAGCGCCCGGTGGAAGTCGTCGGTGAGCAACTCGGGATGGTGGACCTTCTGCGCCTCCCAGATGGCGTTGAACTCGGCTTCGTAGTTGTACTTCGATTCGGCGGCACTGCGGCCGATCCAGCGCTGCCGGATACGTTGCTCCTGCGGATGGACGCATCGAGCGAAGTAGTACCCTAGGGTTCGTTTGGTTGGAACGGCAATCGCCTGCTCGATGTCGCGGTCCAGTTTCTCGATGGCCTCCTTGACCTTTTTTGGGTCTTCTTTCTTATCTTGGTCATTGGCGACTTCCGGTTGGTCTTGGCTGACAGCCGCATCCGCCGGCTTGGCCTTCTTCCTGCGTTTGGGTTTCTTGGCCTTGTCGCTATCGCCTTCCGTATCATCGGTCTTACGATTGGACAGGAAGCCGCGGCGCTGCGCCAAGTGGTAGAACACGCGACCGAGTTCGAGCGGGTCGAGTTTGCGTTCCAGCGACGACGCACGCAGTTCATAGAGCCATACTTGCTCCCAGAGGTGGCGCCTCTGGGCCGGCACGTCCTGGCGCAGCCGAGCGTGCAAGTCGGCATCGATGGACTTGAGGAAGCGGTCCTGGTCGGCGGGCTGTCGGATATCCAAGTCGCCGGGCGGGCGCAGCAGGCCGTGGGCCAGCAGGCATTTGAGGACGTTGTACCGGCGTCGCGCCCGCCTCCAGAATTGTCGGCGGGGCAGGCGTTTCTGACGGCGGTCGGCAGCGCGTGATTTCTGCTTGTCCAGACCCTGTAGAATCTGATCGCGCGTGGCGTCCTTGCCCGCTTCGAAGATGCGAACACCTGCGCGCAGAATTTGCTGCGGCTTGTTGTCCGCGTCAAGCGGCAATATCGCCCAGCCTAACGAATGCGAACCGAGGTCAAGACCCAACACGTAGCCATCAGACAGACCCGAAGATGAAGTTTCCATATGCAATTTCCCGAAATAGGAGTTGAACATCCCCTATGGACGTGGTAGATTATACACCAGTGTATCTGAGCGACGATTCCCTGTCCTTGTCACAGTAATGGCGTAGGACGAGTTTCGTCCCGCACGCAGGGCATGAGCGGCTCGGCCGCATCCCTTCAAACGCCTCACCTAACGGTATGGCGTTTTTTCTTGCGCGGTAATGTGCCTATTACCTCTGGCATGCTGCCCCGCCGGTAGGCCGTGCCCTCCGCCGACAGGGGTGGCCGCTTCAAGCCGTTGTTGGGCACATCAAGCATCGATGGCGAGATTTCCCAGTTCATCCTTGCGATAGTCTTCATCGCACTTGCCAATTCCGCGCGTACGGTCACCAAGTCATCGAATGCACTGGCAAAGATGCCGGGGGCGATGGCGAGTTGGCCGGGTCATGACGCGATATGAACCGTGGTCTTCCCCACGAACGGTATCTTCGGGACCGATTACGAGATTGCAGTGATCGATCTGCTGCGTCAGGAGACAGCTTGGGCGGTGACGCAGTTGGACGTGGGCAAACGGCTGAATGTGCCGGATATCTTCTCGAGCTTGGGCCTGCCCAATTGCTGGTTGATTGCAAGACCGTGACGAAGAAGCCGCCGTTAATCGGGAAGGACGAGGCATTTGCCGTGCTGCAAAAGGCGTCAGATTTCGATCCGAAGATGCGGCAAATCACGCTCGGAAAGCCGGATTTCGACGAACATTCGAAGATAAAGGCGGCCGCATCGCCAGGGTAACCCTCGTCAAGCACGGTGTGTTTATGGAAGGCCTGATGCGGGTGCTGACCGGGCGCCTTGCGGCAAGGCCCAGCGCGGTGCTGCGCAAGCGCAGCGGGTCGAAAACATCGCCCCGCGTGGTGCTGCGCTGGCGCAGCGCTTTGGAAAGATGGCGCAGCGCCGCCCTGCGCCA
>JBBDMX010000029.1:0-33110 GCA_040878035.1 Phycisphaeraceae bacterium
TGGTCGGCGGCATCCGCGCCTTCATGCCCGCCAGCCAGATCGACCTGCACCACGTCGGCGAGTTGGAGCCCTTCATCGGGCAGAAGCTCCAGGGCAGCGTGCAGGAGATCGACCGCAAGGCCCGCAAGGTGCTGCTCTCCCGCCGATCTTTCCTCGAGCGCGAGAAGCGCGTCAAGGAAGAGAAGCTCTGGAAGGAGATCGAGGTCGGCCAGGTGCGCGACGGCACGGTGTCGAGTGTCATGGAGTATGGCGTATTCGTGGACATCGGCGGCGCCGACGGCCTGGTGCACGTGAGCGACATGAGCTACAGCCGGGTGGACAAGCCCGGCGACGTGGTCAAGCCCGGCGAAGCGGTCAAGGTCAAGGTGCTCAAGCTCGATGCGGAGAAGAAACGCATCAGCCTGGGCCTGAAGCAGGTGGCGCCCGACCCGTGGGACACCGCGGCCCAGCAGTTGGCGGTGGGCCAGCAGGTGACCGGCACGGTGCGCCGCCTGGCGGACTTTGGCGCATTTGTCGAGGTCCAGCCCGGCGTCGATGGCCTGCTGCCGGTGAGCGAGCTGAGCTGGAAACGCATCGGCAAGCCCGCCGATGTCGTCAAGGAAGGCGAGGTCCTGCGCGTCGTCGTGCTCCAGGTCGATCCCGCCAAGCATCGTCTGACGCTGTCGCTCAAGCAGGCGGCGGGCGATCCGTGGGTCGGCGCCGAGCACAAGTATCCGCGCCATGCCCTGGTGGCCGGCACGGTGCTGAGCACGACCGACTTTGGCGCGTTTATCGAAATCGAGGCCGGCCTCGAAGGCCTGGTGCACATCAGCGAACTGGCCGACCGCCGCGTGGGACAGGTGACCGATGTGCTCAAGATCGGCCAGCAGCACCAATTCCGCGTGCTGGAAGTGGACGAGGACAACCGGCGGATCAAGCTGTCGCTCAAGGCGGTCTCGGCGCCGGTGGAAGAGGCCAGCCAGCCGGTGACAAAGGACGCCGGCAAAGTCGCCGCGCCCGCGGGTAAGCCTGCCGCCAAGTCGCGCAAACGCAGCGACCTCAAAGGCGGCATGTCCGGCAACATGCTGGGCACCGGCCTGGGGGATTTGAAACTCTGACCGCATCGTCCCTACGAAGCGCCGCGGCTCCGCCGCGCTCTGATCTCCAATCCGACCAAAGCAATCCGATGAGCAGCAGCGAAGTCAAGGTCGGGCGCATCGGCCTCAAGCTTCGCGAGGTCAATCAGCTCTTCAACTCGCTGGACCCCGCGCCGTTTCACGAGAAGGACCTGGACGACGACGCGGAGGACTTCATCGTCTCCTGGGCCAAGGAGTTTCCGCTGCGCCAGCCGTTGCTGCTGGTGCTTCACCTGGCGCAGAAGCCCGCCGCCGGCGATCCCACGGACATGGTGACCGCGGCGGTGCAGAACTTCTTCCGCTATAAGACGCGCATGGCGCGGCGCGAGCTGCGCCAACTCCTGCGCACCGGACAGACGAGCCTGATCATCGGCCTGGTGTTCCTGACCCTGTGCCTGCTGGGCGGCCAACTGCTCGAGCGGCTGCACCCCGGCGGCTGGAGCCACGTCCTTCAGGAAGGCCTGCTCATCGCCGGCTGGGTCGCCATGTGGCGGCCGATGGAAATCTACCTCTACGGCTGGTGGCCTTTGCGCAACACCCTGCGCGTCTACCGCAAACTCAGCCGAATCCCGGTGCGCATGCGCTGGCCCGAATGAAGCGCCGGCCGCGCGATTGTTGCCCGACGTGACGATGGCCGATATATTCATGGACTGACTGACCGGGGCCGTAGCTCAATTGGGAGAGCGCTGCGTTCGCAATGCAGAGGTTGTGGGTTCGATCCCCATCGGCTCCATTCGATTACAAACCTAGTCAGAAGCGACATTTACGCTTACCCGCCTTGTGGCGGATGCTGACCTGAACACGACGAAAACCGCGCGGCATTGCCGCGCGGCGTCTAACAGGGAGCATCCGGCCATTCCTCGCCCCGCCGGTCGAGGCCATCATCGACGTGATGCTCCTGACCGGCGCGAGAGCCGGTGAAGTAGTCGGCCTGCATCTGGCCGACACCGACATGAGCGGCACCATCTGGACGGCCTATGTCAGCGAGCACACCCCAACGCTCATCACGATGGCCGGCCGAATCAGTCTTGCGCTAGCCGCAAGGAAGTTGGGGAAGTCGCCAAGCGCAGTTTTTCGTTGGGTACCGGCGCCGGCGCGCCGCTTGACGTGTGGCGGTGCATCGAAGCGGAGTCAGGCACCCGCCTCGATGCTCGCAAAGCCAGAACATGAACAACCACATTAGAAAGCCTATGGCGCTGCGTAGGCGCACAACGCGGTCGTCTCCTACAACCTCGGAACTGGCTCGAGTGGCGCCGCCACCCTCTACATCGATGGAGGCGATGCCACGGCGTTCACACGCACCGACGCCACGGCGGCAACCACCTCCGCATTTAACGCATGGACCAATCCCAGGCGCATCGGCTCGGTTGGCCGCACGAATACGGCGGGTGATCTGACCGGTTTCGACGGCGCCCTGGACGACGGGGCGATCTTCAATAACCTGCTTGCAGCCTTGTGGGGGTGCGGGGGACCGAGCATCGCAGCCCGGCCCTGCGGGCGAGAAGCGCCGAGCCCGCTCTGCAGCGCCACCTACGCAGCTTCTGGATGAGCCTATTGCGGAATGGCCCTGGCGAGGTCTTTTGCTCTCTACCATTCTGGCACCCTTCCAACTTGTGGCATCGACGGCGGCGCCAGATTAAAATGGTTGCATCATGAAACAGCCATCCTCGACCGTTACCATTGAAGCCCAGCCCTCGGCGCCCGCTCCGGTTTCCCCGGTTCCCCCAGCTCCCACGGTTTCCCCGGCTCCCGCCACCGCCCGCCCCGTGGACGCCATGCTCGAGTACCTCTTTGACCTGCGCGGCTATGTCGTGCTCAAGGGCGCCCTCGACCGCGATCATCTGGCGCAGCTCAACGGCAGCCTCGACCACATCATGGGGCTGACCCCGCCGCTGCGCGCCGGCGAATGGTACGGCTGCGTGCACGCGCACAGCTTCGGCGGCAAGGACGGCACCAACCTCCAGCAGATCTACGAGGCCGGCGAACCCTTCGAACGACTCATCGACCATCCCAACTGGTTCGAGCTGGTCAAGCACTTCGTGGGCGGCAAGAACACCTTCGACTG
Source organism: Phycisphaeraceae bacterium (assembly GCA_040878035.1). Lineage (GTDB taxonomy): Bacteria > Planctomycetota > Phycisphaerae > Phycisphaerales > Phycisphaeraceae > JBBDMX01. The sequence goes on from JBBDMX010000029.1 coordinate 3,181, forward strand.
GCATCACGGCCCGCTGTTCATCGATGAAAACTTCGCCAACCTGCGCGGACCCGGCGAGGCCATCGGCATCCACTCCGGCGGACACGAGCACACCAAGCGCGGCCAGTTCCGCTTCCATAACTACAAATTCCAGTGCGGCCAGGTCAACGTCCTGATGGCGCTGGGCGACATCGGCCCGGGCGACGGGGCGACCATGCTCATCCCCGGCTCGCACAAGTCCAACCTCGAACATCCGCAGTTCCGCCAGAACATGATTCGCCCCGGCGAAGCGACCAGTGCCGACAGCGTCGCGGGCGCCATCGAGGTGCACCTGGACGCCGGCGACGCCCTGCTCTTTGTCGACGCCTGCTGCCACGGCTCGGCCAAGCGCGTCAACCCCGGCCAGCGGCGCATCATCGTGTACCGCTACGGCCCGTCGTGGGGCAACTTCCGCCACCCCTACTACCCGTCGCGCGAGCTGCTCGAACGTCTGACCCCCACGCAGCGCCAGGTGGTGCTGCCCCAGGGCCCGATCAAGCGCGAACCCAATCGCCTCCCCGGTACGCCCAATCCGCCTCACGCGATCTAGCAATGACACGGATCATTGGTCGCGGACAAACATCGATGGGCACCGACTGCTTTGAGAGGAAGAGCTTCACCACAGAGGGCGCAGAGGACGCGGAGGGCTAGCGGTGGAAATGCCGGGAACAAGCTGGCCGGAAGGTCTTTTCCCCGCGGCGGTCTCCGTACCCTCTGCGGTGAATCTCCCCCGCCATTGACGTCCAGTCGGCCCCGGCGGATACTCACCGCCATGCAACCCCCCATCACCTGGCCGTCACTCGTGATCACCTGGTGTCTTGTAGACTGTCTTGGTCCAACTGAATGAGTGCTGTACCAGTTTCCTATCCCCCCAGTGTCGGAGTCATCATGCGGCGAAGGACCGTCTGGATTGCGGGAGGTGCGGTAGCGGCGCTGCTTGGTCTTGGGCTGATAATGTGCCTGGTCATGGCTGTCTCTTGGCCACTCAGCCTGCCGCGAAACTATCGGCCCGCGCCATCGCCGCTGCATCAGGCGGTGCTCGATGACGACGTGGCGGAGGTGCAGAAGTTGCTGGCTAACGGGACGAGCGCTGATGAAAGCGGATTCCAGCATGAGCGGCCGCTGCATCTGGCCCGGAGCCGGGAAATGGTGGATCTGCTGGTGAAAGCTGGGGGCAGCGTCAATGTTGTCACTGACTATGGGGATACCCCGCTGCACTACGCCTGCGCACGGGGTTTTGAGTCGGCGATCCAAGCAATGCTCGACCATGGCGCCAACGTGAACGCGGCCAATGCACCGGGGGAACCACCGCTCGTATGGGCGATGCGCTCAGACTGGGACGGGGACGATCCATTCAGCCAGCTTCTTCCCTCACGTCCGGTACACAAGGACACGCTCGCACTCGTGGAACTGCTGATTGGCCGCGGCACCAACGTCAACAGCCGAGGCACGGGCGGTTTAACACCGCTCATGGAGGGCACCATAAGCATGTGGTTCCACCGCGATCCGCAGCAGCTCGATGTGGCCAGGAGGCTGCTGGACGCGGGAGCGGACGTGAACGCAGTGACGAGCGATGGCGACACGGCACTGCACGAAGCGGTTCGCACCGAGCCGGCACTCGTGCAGTTGCTGCTTGATAGCGGTGCCAAAGTGAACGTTGCCGAATGGCAGGGGCGAACGCCGCTGATGGTCGCCGTGGACGGTCAGGCTGATGCACAGACGATCCGGTTGTTGCTCGATCATGGGGCGCGGCTGGACCTGCGCGATCGGCAGGGCAGGCGCGCCATTGACATGACGACCACGCCCGAGATTGCCCGAATACTTGCCGATCACGCCGGTCCGGCAAGCACTTCAGTGCCGGCTGGGCCATAGGTGCTCACCGGCGCGCCAGCGCACCTTGCCGCCGCTAGGGTGGCGCCGGCGCGCTTCGCGGCGCGTGATGGCATACAATCACACCATGCTCGATTCAGCCGAACAAGCCACGCACCGACACGATGAAAAGGTCAACGCAGCGACCCATGCTGTGGGGTTTTTCTTTGGACTGGCGGCGGCGATCATGGTGGTTGTCACGTCGGCGCGGCACGGGGGGACCTGGGAAATCACCGCCTGCGTCATCTATGCCGTCACGCTGCTGGCGGCTTACGCGGCCTCGACGTTGTCGCACCTGTTTCATGGCCCAAAAAAGCGGCATTTCTTCCGCATCACCGACCAGGCGGTGATTTTTCTTTTCATCGCCGGATCGTACACGCCTATTGCCCTGGCGTGGCTGCGCGGCGGGCCTTGGTGGGTGCTGCACGGGTTGATCTGGGGCGTGGCGCTGGCGGGCTTTGCGTCTAAGGCGGCCTTCGCCCATAACGTGCGCATGGGCGCGGTGTCCACCGCCCTGTACCTGTTCCTGGGTTGGATGCCGATGATGGCGGTCTGGCCGCTGATCAACGCCCTGCCCGCGGGGCTGATGTTCTGGCTGGTGGCCGGCGGGGCGTGCTACACCGTGGGCACCATCTTTTTCCGACTGGATCAGCGCATCCGTCACTTCCACGCCGCCTGGCACGTCATGGTGCTCGCCGGCAGCGCGTGCCACTTCCTGGGCATTCTCTTCTACTGCACTGCCGGGCCGACGTAGCAGGGCGGTTGGGCGCAGCGGAGTGATATAATGTGCCGTCATGACTAATCTGCGAGCCCACTTTGACGGGAAGGTGCTGGTGCCCACGGGGCCGGTGGACCTGCCGGTCGGCCCGGAGTTGGAGGTGCAGGTCACACCGGTGGAGAGCGGCACTGATCTGTCGCTGTTGCAGCGGCTGGCAAAACTCGCCCAAGACATGCCGCCCGACCCCGATGCCCCTACCGACGGCGCGGCGCAGCACGATCATTGCCTTTATGGGCTGCCCAAGAAGCCATGATCCTAATTGATACCGGGTATTTGATCGCGATCCTGCGCCCCGCCGATGAGTTACATTGGCGAGCCGTGGCTTGGTCGCAGGCCGTGCACGACCATTTGATTGTCACCGAGCATGTTCTCTGGGAAACGATCAACCAGTTGTCGGCCCCGGCCGAGCGCCCGATCGTACACCGGATGCTCGCCGAGATTAGGACTGATCGTTCATGCCAGATTATCTACGCTTCCGGCGACCTGTTCGAGGCGGGCATCCGGCTGCACGAACAGCGGCGCGACAAGGCATGGTCTCTGACCGACTGCATCAGTTTCCAGGTCATGCAAGAGTATGGGATCACCAGCGCCTTGGCATTTGATCATCACTACGAACAGGCTGGCTTCGATCCCTTGCTGCGGCGCGACCCGTGAATCTCCGGCCGGTGACCGATCATGCTGAATCGTCTGCCGCCGCCACGGCTTGGCGCAAACGGCGCAACTCCACAGGCGTCAGCGGGCGCCACTCCCCCACCGCCAGGCCCTTGAGTTGCACCGGGCCGATGGCGACGCGGCGCAGGCGGCGGACCTTCAAGCTCAGACGGGCGAACATGCGGCGGATTTCGCGGTTCTGGCCTTCGCGCAGGATGACATGCAGCAGCGTGCGGTCGCCGTGCTCGCGGTCGTGTTCGTAGCCGGCGATAGCGACCTCTTCCATCTTGGCCTTGCGAGTTCCGATGGGGTTGCCCTCGTCGTCGCGTTCGACGAGGAACATGCCTTTGCGCAGGCGCTCCAGGTCCGACTGCTCGACACGGCCCGCGACCGAGACGTGATACTCCTTGCCGATCTGATAGCGCGGGTGGGCGATGCGGTTGGCCAGTTCGCCGTCGTTGGTCAGGAGCATCAGGCCTGCGGAGTCGGCGTCGAGCCGGCCGATGGGGAAGAGGCGCGTGCCCGGGGGGAACACGTCGTCGGGCAGGAGGGACAGGACGGTGCGTCGGCCATAAGGATCTTCGGTGGTGCTGATGACGCCGCGCGGCTTGTTGAGCATGAGGTAAACGCGTTGCGGCGGGCGATGCGATTTGCCGGTGCCGATGATGGGCTTGCCATCGACCTCGATACGGTCGCGCAGCGGATCGACCCAGGCGGGGAGCGCGGTGACCAGTTCGCCGTTGACACTCACGTGGCCTTGCAGGACGAGGGCTTCGCAGTCGCGGCGAGAAGCGACGCCCGCGGTCGCCAGCACGCGCTGGAGGCGCTGGCCGCGCGCCGCGTCGGTGTAGGTCTGGGGTGCCTGGCCTTTGGCGGCGGCCGCGGTGCCGGCGCGCGGACGGAGGCGCCCGGGCGCTGCGCCGCCGCGCTTGCGGGCGGCGGTCGATCGGCCGGCGCTCTTGGGCAGTTTGCGGCCGGTGGGGTTATTGCGTCGAGGCTTGCTCATGCTGCATTCGTTTCATGGTCGTCATGGCGTGGCGGTCGATGATCGCGATGGCTGCCAGCGCCGCGGCGACCAGGATCGCGTAGACGATTAGCCGGGCGCGCCAGGGCAACAGGCGAGGGGGAGCGTATCCGGGAAAGCCCAGCCGCTCCCGCGGCTGGGACCCACCCGCGGGACCCGCGGAAGCGGGTGGGCTTTCACCCGTAGACTCTTCACCATTCGTATTATTCGTCGAACTCATCGCCTTTGAAAGTCGAGCCCAGGTAAAGCTTGCGTACCTGTTCGTTGTTGATGATTTCCCTAGGCGTGCCCTGGGCGAAGACCTTGCCGTTGAAAATCACATACACGCGGTCGCACACCGCCAGGATGTGGTGCACGTTATGGTCGGTGACGAGCATGGAGATGTGGTGGTCGTTGCGCAGTCGGCGGATTTCGCGCTGGAGGTCTTCCACCGCCACGGGGTCGACGCCGGAGAACGGCTCATCGAGCAGGATGAGCGCCGGATCGGTGACCATGGCGCGGGCGATTTCGAGCTTGCGTTTCTCGCCGCCGGAGCAGAGCAGCGACCGCTGGTGCCGCAGTGCCGTCAGGTCGAAGTGCGCCATGAGTTCGTCTGCCCGCGCCCGCATCTGGGCGCGGGTCATGGGCCGGGTCTCCAGGATCGCCATCAGGTTCTGCTCGACCGTGAGCCGCTGAAAGATGCTCGGCTCCTGCGCTAGGTACCCCATGCCGCGCTGGGCGCGCTGGAACATGGGCAGCTTGGTGACATCTTGGCCATTGAAGATCACCTGCCCGTCTTCGGGGGTAATCATGCCCATGGTGATGCGGAAGCTGGTGGTCTTGCCCGCGCCGTTACGGCCCAGCAGGCCGACGATCTCGCCTTCGGAGACGTCGAAAGATACGTGATCCACCACGGTTCGCGCGCCGTATCGCTTGATCAGGTTGTTGGCTTTGAGGATGTACATCGGCCCGTCCATGATACAGCATCATAAAGCCAGCAAACATGCGGTGCGGCAGGCAGGCGGATCAGAGCCGCAAGGCGTAAGCCTGCGGACGAGCGCCCGCGGGCTTACGCCGCGCGGCTCTGAGGTGCCGCAGGTCCCCTGGCTTTGGCATTGGATATTATGTGCACCATGCTCACCCTTTACCGCTGGCTGTGGTATCTGCTGCCCGCCAACCCCGTCTTTCAGCGCATCATCCAGGGCGGCTCGCGGCGCTGGCGGCACTTCTGGGTGCGCACCGGCTACCTGGGGGCATTGGTCGTGCTCATCGTTTTCGGCCTGCTCTTGGGCGGCGGCATGGCGCAGGCCAGCATCACCCAACTGGCCAAGGCCGGGACCAATCTCTTCGCCATCGTCAGCTACGGCCAAGTCATCCTGGTATGCCTGCTGGCGCCGCTGTTCATGGCCGGGGCGATCTCACAAGAGCAATCGGGCGAGACCTACGACATTCTGCTGACCACGCCGATGTCGAATCTCCAGATCGTGCTGGGCTCGCTGCTGGGCCGGCTCTTTTTCGTGCTGGCGCTGTTGCTTTCGGGCCTGCCGTTGTTTTCCGTGCTGCTGATCTTCGGCGGCGTGCCCATGGCGTCGATCTTCGTCGCCTTCGCCGTGGCGGCGCTGGTGACCATGGTGGTCGGCGCGGTGGCCATCGCTCTGTCGGTGTCGCGCAAGGGCGGCCGCAAGGCGGTGTATGTCTTCGTCATCACCATCGCGGCGTACCTGGTGAGCTGCTATGCCATCGACTTGCTGGTGCGCAATCTGCCCGGCGCGGGGCTCTCGCTGGGCGGCGCCAAGCAGACAACCGTGCTGACGCCGCTGCATCCCCTGCTGGTGCTCGAGTCCTATCTCAACAGCGCCAACTATCAGCCCCCGACGCCCGAGGATCTGGCGGACCGGTCGTGGCTGGTGCGCTTCTACCTGGGCAAGCCACTGGCGGCGTTCGCCACGCTGAGCGTGTTGATCAGTATGGCGCTAGTGCTGTGGAGCGCGCTGTTGGTTCGGCGGATCGGTCAGGGCGACGGCAAGGTGATGCTGGCGGTCAAGCGTTGGCTGCGCCTGGGCGCCGAGGGTCGGCGGCGCGGCCGGGCACGCACCGTGTGGGCCAACCCCATCGCCTGGCGCGAGGCCAACGCGCGCGGCAACCGCTTCATGGGCATCGTCGGCCGATGGGGCTTTGCCATCCTGGGCTGGCTGGCGGCCGTCTACCTCCTGCTGGCGTACCACAACCGCTGGCCCACCTTCCTCTCCGGCGGGCCGATGGACGACCAGCAGCTTTCCGGCGCGCTGCTCGCCCTCATGTCCATCGAATTGGCGGTCATCGGCATGGTGGCGATCTATATGAGCGCCGGGTCGGTCAGCCGTGAACGCGAGGACGGCACGCTGGACCTGCTTCTCACCACGCCGGTGACGCCCCATCAATATGTCTGGGGCAAGGTGCGTGGCCTGGTCAGCTTTCTGCTGCTGTTGATCGCCGTGCCCGTCGTAACCCTGGCGATCCTGTCGGTTTACCAGCTCCTGTCCGGCGCCAAGGTCAGCTATAGCCCCATGTCGATGAGCATGAGCGGCTCAGCCGTGCGCCCGCTGTTTCTCGTCGATGCCGCTCTGCTCTTTCCGCTGATGCTCGTGCCCTTCGTGGCCTTCTGCGTCACCACGGGTATGTGGTGGAGCATCAAGTCGCGCGGCGTGCTGGGCGCGGTGATCCCCACCGTCGCCATCGTGGGCGTGCTGTCCCTGTTCCTTGGCCTCTGCGGTTACAACATGGCGGAAAACGTGCCCATCGTCGGCCCCATCATCAACGCCGCATCACCCACCACCAGCCTCTCGATGCTGATGAACCCGTGGGAACGCGTCACGCAATTCGGCGACGACCCGATCTTCGGCCGCATCAGCCTCTTCATCGCCGCCCTGCTCGCCGGCGGAGCGTACAGCCTCATCGTCTACGGCCTGCTCCAAACCATGGTCAAGTCGTTCGACCAGACAGTGCGGAGGCTCAGTGGCACGGGAGCGTGAGCGCGAAGTGGAGAGTGGAAAGTGGAGAGTGGAGGGTGAACGGGAAGTGAAGGGTGGAGGGTGGAGAGTGAAAGGGAGTTTTCTATGGACTCGCCGAATATTCAGATACGTAGTTTCGATTTTGCCGTGCGCGTGGTGAAGTTGTATCGGGCGGTGGCTCGAACGCAAGAAGAAGGGCGCATTATTGCCCGACAACTATTGCGAGCAGGGACATCGATTGGCGCGAACGTTGAGGAGGCTCAAGGCGCGCAAAGCAAGGCCGACTTCATCACGAAGATGTCCATCGCGCACAAGGAAGCCCACGAGACGCATTACTGGCTCAAGCTGCTGGATGCCGCCGGCGTTCTCCCCAGCGCCAGACTTCAGCCGTTGATGGAAGAATCCCAATCCATCAGAAAGATTTTGGCACGAATTCTCGTAACCGCCAAACAGCGCCGCAAGCAACCGCGTGGCCAAGACGCAATCTGAGCAGCACTCTCCACCCTCCACTCTCCACCCTCCACTTCCCTATAATCCACCATGCTCTGGCAACCCTCCCTACCCGACCGCTACACCGCCATGGCCCCCCAGGCCCTGGCCGACGCCATCCGCGCCCGCAAGGCCGAACTGGGCTCCAGGCTCGTCATCCTCGGCCACCACTACCAGCAGGACGAGGTGATCCAGTTCGCCGACTTTACCGGCGACTCGTTCAAGCTCAGCCAACTCGCCGCCCAGCAGGTCAAACAATCCGGCGCCAAGTACGTCATCTTCGCCGGCGTCCACTTCATGGCCGAGTCGGCCGACATCCTCACCCCCGAGGGCACCGTCGTCATCCTGCCCGATCTCTCGGCCGGGTGCTCCATGGCCGACATGGCCGACTACGACGACGTCCTGGACGCCTGGGAGCAACTGCGCGAAGCCCACGGCGACGCGGCCGTGCGCATCATCCCCATCTGCTACATGAACTCCACCGCCGCCATCAAAGCCTTCTGCGGCGAGCACGGCGGCGCGGTGTGCACCAGCTCCAACTGCGAAAAGATCTTCCGCTGGGCCTTGGCCGGCGGCACTTCCGAGGACACTTCCGGCGGCACTTCCGGCGGCACTTCCGGGGGCACTTCCGGGGGGCGCAAGGATAGCGAAACGATCAAGATCCTCTTCCTGCCCGACCAGCACCTGGGCCGCAACACCGCCGCCGCGATGGAGTACGACATCGACCGCGACATGTGCCTGTGGGACCCCAAGGCCCCTGCCGGCCTGGGCGGCGTCGACCAAGACGCCCTCCGCCGCGCCACCTTTATCCTCTGGAAAGGCCACTGCTCGGTCCACAAGCTCTTCCGCCCCGAGCACGTCGATCAGGTCCGCGCCCTCTGGCCGGACGTCAACGTCATCGTCCACCCCGAGTGCATTCACGAGGTCGTCGAAAAGGCCGACCTGGTCGGCTCGACCGAAGGCATCATGAAGGCGATCCAGCAGGCCGCGCCCGGCACGCGCTGGGCCGTGGGCACCGAGGTCCACATGGTCAACCGCCTGGCCCGCGAGGCGGCGGCGCGCAGCGTCACCGTGCGCATCCTCTCCGAATGCCAGTGCCTCTGCACCACCATGTACCGCATCGACATGCCGCACCTGCTCTGGGTCATGGACAACCTGGTGCAGGGCAAGGTGGTCAATCAGATCAACGTCCACCCGCAGGTGCGCCAATGGGCGCTGATCGCCCTCAATCGCATGCTGGACATCACCGCCAGCAAGGACGCCGATGCGCCGCGCGTGGCGCCGGTGACGACGCCGCAGCCGGCGTGAAAGCATCACCCAAAAGAATGATCGTGCGGAATCGACTTTCTCAATTGGACTTTCTTTTCTGGCTTTGGCTCCGTCTTTTTGTAGTGGCGGGGTTCTTGTTACTTGCTGCCGCGTTTGCTTGGGACGCCTATCCGTTGACCGGGGCCGCAATTGCTGGCGGCGTCGGGTTAATGAACTTCACCGGCTGGCTTTTCCTCCGAATGAACCGGAAATAGCCCGGGCCTGAATGCACCTTTTCCGTCCCCGCTGGTGAGGAAAGACCCGCCAAGCTACAATTCTCGTGATGAATCACCGCACGGAAATCGACTCAATCATTGCCCAGGTTACGCCTTGGCCCATGGAAGAACGCGTGGCCCTGGCGTACGAAATCCTGCGCGACATGCGCAAGCAGTCGCGCCAGCTCGCACCGCGGCGAACGCTGGAGCGGGCCCTGGGGATTGCCGTCGGAACGTCGCCGCCGCCTGACGACGCCACGGTTCGACTGTGGATTGAAGAATACCGCGTGCAGAAGCACGGATGATGCGCATACTCCTGGACACCAACATCGTTCTTGATGTGCTCTTGAATCGCCAGCCGTTCGTGCAGGAGTCCGCCCGGCTATGGCAGTTGGTTGACGAGGGAGTGTTCGACGGCGCCATCGCATCGTTCAGCGTGCCCACGATCCACTACATCTGCCAACGACACGCCGGAGGCGCGGCTGCCGACCAAGCGGTGGACATCTGCCTCCAGGCGTTTGAAGTCAGCGCGCTCTATCGCGAATGTATCGTGGCCGCCAGACGGATTCCCGGCGGAGACTTTGAGGACAATCTTCAGGCAGCCTGCGCCATCACCGATTTCATGCAGGGAATCGTGACCCGCAATCCCCGCCATTTTGCCCAGGCGCCGATCCGAGTGTATACCCCGACAGAGTTGCTGGATGTGCTGCGGCGGTAGATCGGGCGACGACGCCAAACCGTACCAGGAACGCCAGGTCAAACGAGCCATCGAGATCGCCAATGAAGCTGGTTGACCAATACCACAAGTGGGTTGAGTGGTCCGACGAGGACGGCGTGCACATCGGCCGCTGCCCCGACCTGATCACCGGATCCACGGCGACAACCCGGCCCGCGTCTACGCAGAACTCTGCCAGACCATCGACGAGGTGATCGCTCACTTCCAGTCCGAAGGCCGCCCGCTGCCCCCGTCAACCGTCAAACCGATGCGCGAGGTGGGGTGAGCCAACTGTCCGGTGCAGTGGTGGTCTGTAATCGGCGTCTGGGCCGTGCTCCATACCGCCATGGGCCCCCGGCGGCGGCTGGAGATGCTGTCTGGCCAATCGCGGAGATCGTGAACGGCTCCTTTGCGATTCCGGCGTAAACGTACCTGTCCCGTTTGCGGCTCTCCAAGAAACCAAATTTCCTATCAGTGCTGCTCCAGCCGATGATTTGCCGCCGGCTGTTGCGCCTGCTACAAGGAAGGTCATGACCGCTGTGCATCGTTCAAGCTCCACTCCGCCTAATTTCCTGTTCATTCTGTCTGATCAGCACCGGGCCGACTGGCTGGGTTGTGCCGGGCGGGTGCCCATCCGCACACCGCAGATCGACGCCCTGGCGGCGCGGGGCCTGCGTTTCACGCGGGCGCACTGCGCGTCGCCCTTGTGCGGGCCCTCGCGGGCGTGCCTGGCGGCGGGGGTCGAGTACGAGCAGTGCGGCGTGCCCAACCACGACTTCAACTTTCCGGCCGATCGGACCACGTACTACCGCCTGCTGCGTGACGCCGGCTATCGCGTCGGCGCCCTGGGCAAGCTGGACCTGCACAAGTCCACCGGCGACTGGGGCCTGGACGGCCGGCAACATCTGCATACCTGGGGCTTCACCGACGGCCAGGAAAGCGCCGGCGGCTGGGACGGCATCACCTTTGGCAACGGCCAGCCGTTGGATCCGTACATGCTGCACCTCCAGCAGCGCGGCCTAATCACCGAGCACATCGCCGACTTTCATCGCCGCCACAATTACGAGGGCACTTTCCCGACGCCGCTGCCCGACGACGCCTACCAGGACAGTTGGATCGGCGGTCATGCGCTGGAGCAAATCGACGCCTTGGGCCCCGATCAGCCCTGGCACCTGGTGGTCAACTTCACCGGCCCGCACGAGCCGATGGACGTAACGGCCGACATGCACCGCTGGTACCGCGATCCGCCGGTCGATTTGCCGCCGCCGTCCAACGCCCCGGCCACCGAGCACGACCAGGAAGTGCGGCGCAACTACGCCGCCAAGATCGAAATCATCGACCGCTGGATCGGCCGACTGCTGGAGCGTGTCGCGGCGCGCGGCCAGATGGAGCGCACGGTGGTGGTGTACGCCAGCGATCACGGCGAGATGCTCGGCGACCGCGGCCGCTGGGCCAAGAGCCGGCCGTGGTGGCAGTCGGTGATGATTCCCCTGGTGTTCGCCGGTCCGGGCGTGCAGCGGGGCGTCTGTAACGACCCGGTAAGCCTGATCGACGTAGGCGCGACGATGCTGGACCTGGCCGGGGTCAAACCCGCACCCGCGATGACCAGCCGGTCACTGCGGCCCGCGCTGCAAGGCGGCGCCGGTCCGCGACCCCAGGTGCGCAGCGGCCTGGGCTGCTGGCGCATGGTCAGTGATCGGCACTACAAACTCGTGGCCGGTTTCGATCCGCAGATGTCGGGCGGCTTTGCCCATTTGCCCTTCGACCCCGCGGCCGCGCCGCCCATGCTGTTCGACGTGGCCGCCGACCCGGCCGAGCAGCGCAACATCGCCGCCGAAAGCGCCCCCGTGGTCAAACGCATGATGGCGCTGCTGACGGGAGCACAGGGGTCGGGAGTCATATAGGCGCCCCCCCGACGCATGATTTGGCCGCGGTGGCGGCTTCTGGCGGGCGGCAGTGATACCGGGGTGGGCGGAGGAGACGGTGAGGGATCAGGGATGCCGCCGCGCGGCGTACGAACTGAAGTTTACCGCAGGGAAGCTGCTGTGCGCGGTCCGGGAACATGAGTGCGCGCGGCGAACACTGTAGTTCGCGCGGCGCAAACCTCAGTTCGCGCGGCGCAGATGTCCCTTGGCGCGGTTATACGGCCCCGCGCTGCCTCCCTCAAAGGGGAGGGGCGGATTCAAACTCCCGCACATGCCGCCCGTCACCGTCCAAGACGTGCGCTTGTGCAGTGCGACCTGAGGTGTCGCGCTGGGTGTCGGGGCCGCTTCTAGGGATTATGAGGAGTGGGAGTGAAGTGGCCGGGGGAAGCGGGTGGCGGAAAAGGGGACATCACTTATTCATGATCCTCTGCGCGCCGCCGTGGCGGTCTTGGGCGGTCGGCCCGGGTCGCGCAGGGTGGATAAGAGGCCCAGCCGGCGGGCCGTCCGCGCCACCCACTGCGGCGTGCCCCAAGGCCGGCCGCGGTTCACACTGGTGCGCAGCTGCTCCAAGTCTTGCGGGGCCAGGCTTTGATTCACCAGTGCCAGCCAATGGGACGGGCGGTCCACCGGCCAGGGGCAACAGGCAAGCGTTCTGAGTTCACGCTTGCGAGCCGCCGGCCGACTCGCCAAGCCGCTCCAGGGCCACGCCTCGGCGCGCTGCACCAGGCCCGCACGCAACGCATTGGCCTCCACGTAGCGACAGAGCGTCAGGTAATGCCGGTCGTCCTGGGTCGGAAAGCTCTTAAACCGGCCCTGGTACAGGTGGCCGCCGCCGCGGCTGTGGTAGTGGGCATGGTGGCGGCGCACGTGCGTCACGCCCACCCAGCCCAAGAGCCGGCCCAGCGCATCATCCTGGCGGGGACGCAGCACCAGGTGCCAGTGGTTAGGCATAAGGCAGTAGGTCAGCAGATCGACGGGGTAGCGTTCCAGACCCTCGGCCAGGACCGTCTCGAACGCAGCGTAATCGGCGTCCGTATGGAATAGCCTCATCCGGCCGTTGCCTCGATTGAGTGCGTGGTAGATCAGGCCAGCTTGGATGGACCGAGCTCGACGAGGCATGCCGCCAAGCCTAACCGGTCCCGGTCCCACCGTCAATAACCAGTGATGCCCCCTTTTGTGTCCTTTCCTTTTTGTGTCCTGGCCGAGTCATCCGCTGGTGTCAAAGCATGTGTCATATGAATGTTGGCCTTTGGCATGCCTTCCAACATAGGGCATCAGCGCATATCATTGGTCATGGCTTCCAACGCACGATCATCATGCAACATTGACGCCAGAGGTCGCGCCTTGCGACTGATCAGCGGTATCGTGGCGACTCTTGTCGGCATCACGCTTGCGGTGCTGGCGTTCATGGGCGTTGGCGCCGCGCTATGGATGTATCTGGCGGCGGGGGTGTTCACGGCCTGCGGCGTCTTCCAGATTTACGAGGGCTGGGCCGGCTGGTGTGCGCTGCGGGCGATGGGTGTCAAGACGCCGCTTTAGCACCGAGAGTGGCCGCTATCTTTTTGGAGTGCGGTGGCCTCGACACCGCTTTCACTTGCGGCGCAGCCGTCTTCGCTCCGCGAAAAGCCAAAGCGGCGTCACGGCCGCCGCACTCCATAGGCTTACTTCTCCGCGATGCGCAGCACCTGGCCTTGCACCGTCTCGCTGACTGTGCTGGTGATCATCGCGTTGTCGGGCATCTTCACCTTGACCTCAAAATCGCGGCTTTCCAGCGTGTTGCGGCCCACCGCTTCGTGACGGTACATGTCGAACATGATCTGCGTGGTCACTTGGCCGCGCGTCATGCGCACGTCCACGGGGAGTTCATCGTCCTGCTTCTTGGGCTCGAAGCGGGTCTTGGCCTTGCCGTCAACTGTCACCAGACCGATGCCCGCGATGGTCTCGTAGCTGCTGACGGTGTAGCGCATGGGCTGGTGCACCTTGCCCATGTCGTGGTTCCAGGTGTAGTCCTGTCTCCACGTTTTGCCGACCGCCGCCGCCCCCGGAAGCTCCGAAGGTCCGCCGGGCAACGTGGCCAGGTCCGATGCGACTTCGATGAAGTCCAGTTCGTCAAGCTCGTTGAGGTCCTCCCCGCCCTTACGCTTGATGGCATCGACGCCGGTGACCTTGGTGATCGATCCATCGGCGGCGACCTGCACGGTCAGCGGAACGTTGGTGATGGCCTTGAGAAAATTGTGGGCGTGCTCGTCGTCGGACTTGGCCTGGCGGCTGTCGGCGGCGGTGGTCGTGCCTTCGTTGTCGGTGTTCTTGGAGGTGGCCCAGTTGATAGTCATGATGCACATCGCCGAGCCGTCGGCGGCGACGCGCTGGACGGTCCAGGTGACCTGGCCGGTCATCTCAATGGCGCTGGTGAAGGTCATGGGCTGGAGATCGGGCATGCGTGTGACGCCCGAGTGCTGCCGCAGGGACCAGAACTCGTAGTGCGTGGTCCGGCCCTGCACGAATTGAGGGGACAGGTCGATCGTCACCGTCGCCGCGGCGGGGGCGGGCGCGGCCGACTGAGCGCTGACGGACAGGGACGCCATGGCGAGCACGATCAGGATGCTCACGCCTCGGATGGATGTGGGATAGGTCGATGCGAACACGTCCGTGCTCCGAAGGAAAGACAGAAAAGCAGTAAGCTCAGAAACGCAGAAAATTGGACAAGGCAAAGATGCGCCACTGCTGATTATCTGTCTTTTCTGCTTTTCCTGCGTTTGCTATACCATCATAGCCCCAGAAGCTGTCGTCTCAGAACCAGCCGAGCGGCGCCGGCTGGCCGCGCCAGGTCATCCAGCGGGCGCTGCGCATCTGCCAGGCGCCGTCGGGCTGGCGCGTCCAGGTGATGAGCCAGGTTGTGGGATGCTCGTCGGTGACCTCGCCGCCTTTGAACGTGGTCTTGAGCTCGAGGTAAGTCACCGCTTCGCGGTCGCTGAGCACCTGGGCCTGCACGTTGCGTACGTCTTGCCGCTGAATCGGATCGATTCTGATGCGCATGTCCAGGCGGGCCAGGATTTCCTCGCCTTGCCCCAGGCTCTGGCCTTCGGGGCCAAGCAGCACGGCATCGGGGGCAAAGAGGGTTCGCAAATGGGCGACATCCAGCGGGGCGGTGGCGGCGACCAGTTCGCGGGTGCGATCGTTGAGCCGTTCGCGCTGGGTGACCACCAGTTTGGACATCACGACTACTGCCAGCGCCAGCAGAGTGACGCCGCCGGCCCAGACCAGGAGCCGGCGATCGTTGCGTCGCCGGGCGATGAGAATCAGTGCCAGGGTCGCGGCGCCCAGCACGATGAGCAGAGGCACCGGCTGCTCAAAGAGCAGATGCGGCAGCAGGGGAGGCGGCTGGGGCATACCTGATGATCACACGCGATTGGGCACAAGGCAACTCAAACCCCCACTCAAGCCGGGACAGAGGCTTTGCGTCGCCCCGGGTTCTGCGCAGCGCATGCGGACCCGGGCCGGCGCAAAGCCTCTGGCCCGGCTTGGGGGAGAAGGGGGCATGACCCGATTTCAAGCTCAACCCCGGTGCGTTCCGATAACCCTTGCAGTGCTCATGCCAGACTCCAGCGCCATCCTGGAAGCCAATCTTGCCGCGCTCGCCCGGTCCGACCCGGCGTTGGTGGCGCGTTTGCACCAGACCTCGGCGTTGGAAGTGCAGTTCCAACCCGCGCGCAGCGGCCTCCTGAGCGCGACGGTGCAGCATGAGGGCCGACCACTGCAACTGGCCAGTCGATTCGATCCGCTGGCGGAAGCCGCCAAGACCGCCGCGTCGGTCGATCTGGCGCGGCACGCGGGCATCTTCGTCCTGGGCATGGGACTGGGCTACCACGTCGCCCATATCGCGGCTCGCCTCAACAACACCACGATGCTCATCGTGTACGAGCCGGACATCGCGATGCTCCGCGCAGTGCTGGAGACGGTGGATCACGCCGGCTGGCTGGGCCTGCCCAACGTCGTGCTGCTCACTGGTGAGCCCGACCGCGGCGAACTGCTCTCGCGCGTCGATCGCTTTGCCGCCATGCTCACGCAGGGCACCGTGCTGGTGGCGCATCCGCCCACAAGGCAGCTTCATCCGCAGTCGATCCAGCGTTTCGGCGAGTTGGTGACCGAGGTGCTGGCGTATTGCCGCACGCACGTGGCCACGGCCCTGGTCAACGCGGCGCGCACGGTGCACAACCTGGCGAGCAACCTGCGCTACTACGCCGCCGGCGCCAACACCAACGACCTGCACCAGGCGGCGCGCGGCTACCCGGCCGTGTGCGTCGGCGCGGGACCGAGCCTGGCGAAGAACGTCGATCTGCTGCGCGATCCGGCTCTGCGCGCCAACGTCGTGGTCATCACCGCGCAGACGACGCTCAAGCCGCTGTTGGATCGCGGTATCACACCTGACTTCGTCACCGCGTTGGACTACCACGAAATCTCGCGCCGCTTCTACGAGGGACTGCCCGAGCTGCCGACGGTCACGCTCATCGCCGAGCCCAAGGCCCACGAGTCGATCCTCGCCAGTTTCCCCGGTCCGATCCGCGTGACCCATGACGGCTTTCTCTCGCGCCTGCTTGGCCCAGCAGCGCCGCGTATTGTGCCCATCAGGAGCGGCGCCACCGTCGCCCACTTGTCGTTCTACCTCGCGCAGCATCTGGGCTGCGACCCGATCATCCTCATCGGCCAGGACCTGGGCTTTTCCGACGGCTTGTACTATTGCCCGGGCACCGCGATTCACGATGTCTGGGCGCCGGAACTCGGGCCGTTCAACACCCTGGAGATGATGGAATGGCAGCGCATCGTGCGCCACCGTGGCCATCTTCAGAAGCTCGATGACATCCACGGCCGGCCCATCTACTCCGACGAGCAGATGATCACGTACTTGAAGCAGTTCGAGCGCGATTTTGCCGAGGCGCCGCAAGTGGTGATCGACGCCAGCGAAGGCGGCCTGCCGAAGGACCACACGATGCGCATGACGCTGGCCGAGGCGCTACAGCGGCATGCGACCCGGCCTGTGCCGCATCTGCCGCTGCCCGGGCGCGAATTGAATGCGGCACGGCTCGAGGCGACCACGGCACAGTTACAACGGCGGGTGGATCAGGTGCGCGAGCTGCGTGCCCTGACGCGCGGTACCGCGCCGCTCTTGCGCCAGATCCAGGAACACCAGCGCGATTACCAGCGCGTCGAGCGCCTCTTCCGCAAGGTCGAGAAAAACAAGGCCCGCGTCGATCAACTGCAAGAGGCGTTTGAACTGGTGGGCGAGCTCAACACCATCGGCACGTTCAACCGGGCGCGGGCCGACCGGTCGATCCACCACACCGAGTCGGAGGAATTCGACCGTCAGCGTCGCCGGCTCGACCGCGACCTGGAGAATCTCAAGTGGCTCGAGCAGGCGTGCGATGAGTTCCTGACCATCTTTGCGCCGGAGCGCGTTGAACCGCGGCCAACCATCAAGGAAAGCTCGGTGCCATGCCTGACGTGATTGCCCTGATTCCGATAGACATGGAGCGAAGCCGGCTGGGCCTGCTGTCGCTGGCGGCCCGGCGGCTTCCGGCGGTGGCAGGGCTGCCGGGGGCGACCGCGCTGGAGCACACGCTGCGGCGCGTGGCGATGGTGGAGCAGGTTCAGGCGCTGGTGGTGATGCACCCCGCCGGTCAGAATCCCCTGGCGGGCATCGACGCCACCATAGGCGGCAAGCGCGTGCACGGCTTTGCGATCGAGGGCGACAGCGCCGACCCCGACCGCGCCATGCGTATTGCGGCGCGCAAGTGGTCGCTGACCGCCTGGCGCGGCGGCGTGGGCGGCATGACCTGCTACGACGAATTGCTGCCCGCCGACCCGCTCGTCGCGGCGATGCAGGCGCATGACGCCGAGTCGGCGCTCTTGGTCGGCGGTGATTGGCCTCTGGTCGATCCGCAACTGTGCCAGGCGGCGCTGGCGCTGCACCGCGAGCATGCCCAGGCCATGCAGATGACCTTCACGCAGGCGGCGCCGGGGCTGGCGGGCATCGCCGTGGGCCGCGCCTTGCTGGAGACGATGGCCCAGAAGCGCGGCACCTTTGGCCACATGCTCAGCTACGTGCCGACGCACCCGCAGGCCGACCCGATCGGGCGCGATGTGTGCGTGCAGGTGGCCGCCGAGGTGCGGTCCTGTGGTCGTCGCTTAATCTATGACACGCCGCGAAGCGCGGCGATGATCGATGCATTGGCCGCGCGATTGGGTCACAGCTTCGCCTCCGCCGATGCGGGTACGATCGCCCGCGCGGTGATGGACATGGGCGCGGGATGCGATGCGGAGCCGTCACCGCTGCCCACGCAAATCACGCTGGAGATCACGCCGCGCCGCGCCGTCACCGGCCCCATCACGGCGCAGCATCATGTCACCTTCGATCGCTCCGACATGCCGCTGGACCTGGCGACTCGCATCGTCGAGCAGGTGGCGCAATCGCCCGATACAGCCCTGCTGATCGGCGGGCTGGGTGATCCGCTGCTGCACGCGCACTGGCACGACATCGTGCTGCGTGCCCATCACGCCGGCGTGTTCACCATCGGCATCGAAACCGACTTGCTCTGCGAAGAGGACGACCTGCGCCGCCTGCTCGATCTGCCCATCGACCTGGTGAGCGTGCGCCTCAACGCCGACACCGCCGCGACGTACCGCAAGGTCATGGGCAGCGATGCGTTCGCCCAGGTGGCGGGCAACCTGGAATGGCTGCTCAATCAGCGCAACCGCCGCAGCGCCGGGGGAAGCGGCGTGGTCGGCCTGCCCTGGCTGGCGCCACGACTGGTCAAGACCGCCGATACGCTGGGCGATATGGAAACGTTTTTCGACCGCTGGCTGCACTACGCCGGCCATGCCGTGATCGAGCCGGCGACCACGGGCAGCGGACTGATGCCGTTGCTCTCCCCGGTCAACATGACGCCGCCGCGGCGGCGAAGCTGCCGACAGATCGAGCGGCGCATGACCATTCACAGCGACGGTCGGGTGGCGCTGTGCGATCAGGATTGGCTGGGGCGCGCGTCGCTGGGCGATGTGCGATCCGAATCCCTCGCCGATCTGTGGCGAAAAATGGAACAGCCGCGCGACACCCATCGCCAGCAGCAATGGGACGCGATGCCTGTGTGCGCCGGCTGCTCGGAGTGGCACCGCCCATGAACACGCTGTGCATCATCCTTGCACGTGCCGGCAGCAAGGGCCTGCCGCGCAAGAACGTGCTGCCCCTGGCGGGCAAGCCGATGATCGCCTGGACCATCGACCACGCGCAAGGCTCGCGCCGGGTGGATCGCATCGTGCTGAGCACGGACGGTGATGAAATTGCGCAGGTGGGCCGTGACCATAGCATCGAGGTGATCGAGCGTCCCGCCGACCTGGCCGGCGACATGGCAACCGTGGACAGTGCTGCGCGGCACGCGGTGCTCGCCGCCGAGGCACAGGCCGGTGTTCGCTGCGACGCAGTGGTCATTCTGTATGGCAATGTGCCCCTGCGACCGGCGGACTTGACTGACTGCGCGCTGGCCAAGCTTGCGGAGACCGGCTGCGACTCGGTGCAGAGTGTCTGCCCGGTAGGCAAGATGCACCCGTATTGGATGAAGCGGATCGGTGGCGATACGGGCGACACGTTGTTGATGTACCAGGACAATGCAATCTATCGTCGGCAGGAACTGCCGCCGGTGTACATGCTCGATGGCGGAGTGATTGTGGTAACGCGAGCGAGCCTGTTCACGGTAGTCGAAGGTGAGCCGCATGGGTTTCTGGGCCGCGATCGGCGCGCGGTGGTCACCCAGCCTGGCGAGGTGATGGACATCGATAGCCCGCTGGACCTGATCGTGGCCGAGGCGCTGATGCGCTCTGACCCCCTCTCCCCTTGGGAGAGGGCTGGGGTGAGGGGACCTTGGAATGAGAAAGTGCTTGGATAGATGAACGACGCCTAAGCCTTCAATGCCGACCGTCGATCGATCAGGTTGCATACATGCGCCATACTCAGTCCCAAGTCCCCTCACCCCAGCCCTCTCCCCAAGGGAGAGGGGGCCGGAGGATCACCGTCGTCACCGGCAGCCGCGCCGACTTCGGCCTATTGACGCCGGTGATGCGTGCCATCGCCGCGCGGCGCGGCCTGCGCCTCCAGGTCGTCGTCACCGGCACGCACTTGTCATCCAACACCTGGCGCGACGTGGTGGATGCCGGCTTCGACATCGCCGCGCGCGTGCCGATGCAGCGGCGCGGCCACATCGGCCGGCACGCCGATGTCGGCGCCCTGGGCCGCGGCATCATCGGCCTGGGTGTGGCCTTCACGCAGCTTCAGCCCGACGTCGTGCTCGTGCTGGGCGACCGCATCGAGGCACTCGCCGCCGCATGTGCCGCCCACGTCGGCGGCCTCCACCTGGCGCATATCCACGGCGGCGACCGCGCCGAGGGCGTCGCCGACGAAGCCATGCGCCACGCGGTGAGCAAACTGGCGCACCTGCACTTTGCCGCGACAGCGCGAAGCCGCCAGCGGCTCATCCGCATGGGCGAGGCCCCGGAATGGGTGTGGAACGTCGGCTCACCGGCCGTCGATGGCTTGCACGATGTGACGCCCGCCGCCGCCCCCCTCTCCCTTCTGAGGGAGAGGGCCGGGGTGAGGGTGCGCCGCATTACAGCACCGCAGGCCATCATCATGCAGCACCCCATCGGCGCGACTGACGCACAGGAGGAACGCCAGATGCGTGCGACACTCGCCGCCACGCGCAGCCTGACCCGCATCATCCTGACGCCCAACAGCGACCCGGGCAGCGCGGGCATTCGCCGAGCATTGGTCGGCGAACAGGTGGTGGCTCACTTGCCCCGCCCACGCTTCCTCGCCATGCTCGCCGGCGCCGACCTGATTATCGGCAACTCCTCGGCCGGCCTCATCGAAGCCGCCGCCCTGCGCATCCCCTGCGTCAACATCGGCCCGCGCCAGAGCGGCCGGGAAAAACCCAGCAACGTCATCGACACCGCCTACGGCCAAGCTCCCGTCCGCGCCGCCACCCGCAAAGCCCTGGCCATCAACCGCTCACGCATCGGCCATCCCTACGGCGACGGCCACACCGGCCCACGCATCGCCGACCTGCTGACGACGGTCAACCTCAAGTCGCTGCCCACCCGCAAGCAGAACAGCTACTAACTCGCAAGATTCAACGCAGAGGCCGCAGAGGACGCAGAGGAAGGCCGGTCGTATCGCTGCCCTATCAGTAGGTTGAGTCTGTAGATTCCATTGGGCGAACCCGGTAAGTGAGTCGACTGCCTCACCTCGAAGGGGTGACAGAATGTAGCCGCGGGTGGAGCGAGCCCCGCAAGGGCGAGCGCAACCCGTGGAAAGGAGCGCATCAACAAAGTCTGCCCCGGCAGGGGGCAGCAGAGGCGTTGGCGGTGCGGGAATACCCCGGCAACCTCAGTGCAACTTGACTAATTAATGATGCTCCTTTCTCCGGTCCGGAGGCCTATTCAGGCACCACACACGCCGTTCGCAGTCTGAGCAAGTGAGGCACCGATCTGGTCAATCCGTAACTTGTTGCGAAGATAGAAAAGGTCACTCTCCGTTACACGCAGTAGCCACATCGCTAGTTCCAATGTGTGGGGACGGAGCTTCTTATTCAGGTAGGCGGCAACGAGGGCGCCACCTACAGCCCCACCCGCAGTCACCAAGCCCGGCAGTATGGCCGTCCCCGCTGCACCACCGGCCGCCGTACACACGGACGAAATGCCAAACCGTTGAAATAAAACCAGCGCCTTCATCGCGTGCATACGTCCGCGATCATCAAGTGATAGAGTCCTAAAGTCGCGTTCCGTTCGCACGACGTCGCAAAGGATGCGAATTCCCAAGACGACTTCCGTGACATAAGGAAGCAGATCACCTAATGCATCAGGAACGTCGATTCCGAAGTTCTCAGCTAAGAGGCTGACACCATCCTCCACGCCGGATGTGAACTCGTCGTTGGATAGATCGAGATTCAGAAACTGGTCGGCCAATTCCGGGTGCTGGTCCAGTATCGCAGACCGAATCTCATTGCTCACGGCGAAAGCAACATCAGGGTCTTCATGCATTCTCGCCAGCACGTCACCGGCATACCCCGCGTTGCCGACCTTCGCCTGAATCAGCACTTGGCTCCCGCCGTCAGGTGCTGTGCCAACGATGTCCCAAGTCGGCTGGTTCTGACTGGCGGCAATACTGAACGAATAGCCAGGGAATTCTTCCTGCAAACGATCCGGCATCTGAAGTTCAGCTAGTTTCCCCTTGAGGTTGCTGATAAACCCAGTGATGTTTTCTGGTCCACGCTCGACCATATCCAAGTAACGATCGTGAAGCGAAACATTCACCGATACGACGGGAAATCCAAGGCGAAAGGCCTCGAACAAGTCGTCGGGCACGTTTCGCGCATCGAACAAACCTGAGCAGGCGACCTCAACTCCAGCCGCAACTTCGATGGCGAAGAGGTCGTTACGCATCTGCATTGATCTCTGAGCCACGTCGGTCCAGCTATAACGGCCGTGCGCTGCTCGCAGGGGCACACGTTCCAGCTCGGGAATCAAGTTGATCGACTGCATGGCTACGTCAGTAACTGGTATACTGCGAAAGCACAGGCAATGCCTGACAAGGCCAAGGCCGTGTACGCGATAAGACGCACCGTCTGCAATTGCTTCTGCACACGCTGAATCACGCGAGCCTCAGCGGCGGCGATCTGGCTACTGATGTCGGCGGTCCGCGTGTGTAGATCGCGCAAGGCCTCGTGTATTTCGATCACACGTGGAATGATCGCCTGGTTAATCTTGTCCTGCTCCTCCCAGAAACGAACCTTTTCCGCGATGTCGGGTCTT
This sequence comes from Phycisphaeraceae bacterium, assembly GCA_040878035.1. Taxonomy (GTDB): domain Bacteria; phylum Planctomycetota; class Phycisphaerae; order Phycisphaerales; family Phycisphaeraceae; genus JBBDMX01. The sequence continues at coordinate 25,999 of JBBDMX010000029.1, forward strand.
TTCTCGTCAGTCGTGAGAGATGTGTCTGACATACCGAAAGCCCCACTGCTCATCTGTAATCCATCTGCTGCTATGGACTGGTTCCGCCATTATCCGCCACCCTCCCGTGCAGTCAACCACCGCAGTCTCAAAAACGAATGAATTACTAAGGGGAGCGGTTTATAGGCGACACATAGAAGTCGGGCGTCGTGTCAGACGTAACGGTGTTTCCAGAAGTTTGTTTAATATTCTGGTGTCAACTATAAACCGCTTCCCGTAGTAGCTCACACTAATCGTCGGCTGCTGCAGCGCCCCCTGCATGTCGCGGATGCTGATTTGGCCGGCCAGGTTCTTCACCACCGCTTCGAGTTCGCGGCCCAGTTGCTGGTCGTCCTCGAAGTTGCCCGTGGGGTTGCCCTGGTCGCTGTTGGTGCGCAGGCGCATGTTGATGGGGACCGCACCTAAGAACGGCACGCCCATTTCCCGGGCCATCACCTGCGCCCCGCCCTTGCCGAAGATGTCGTACTCCTTGGCGTCGTCGCCGATGAAGTAGCTCATGTTCTCGACCACGCCCAGCACCTCGATCTCCAGTTGCTGGAACATGCGCAGGGCCCGGCGGGCGTCGTCCTGGGCCACCTTCTGCGGCGTGCAGACGATCACCGCGCGGGCCCGTGGCCGCGCGGTATCATGCCCGACTGATTTTGCGCCCCCCTACCGGCTTGAGGATCGCCTATGAAAATCGGCATCGTTATTTCCGTCGTAATCGTGCTGTTGCTGAGCACGGTTTTCTTTGTGACCGCCTATGGCATTGCCGACAGCCCCACCGGGCTGACCATGGGGGCCGCCGTCGCCAAGCAGGAGTTGCTCTCGGGGCTGCCGGCGGTTTATCAGCCCAGTGATCCCGGCGCCAGCGCCAACCAGGCGTACCAGGAGCTCTTTGACTATTACATGGCCAACAAGAGCGACCTGGGCTTTGAAGACCCCAACATGGCGAAGGTGGACCAGGTGATCGACCTGCTGATCAAGGCGAGCAATGCCGGGCAGGTGCAGACGCCGTTTTTCGATGACCAGATCGAGATGAAGTACAAGGGTGCTGCCAAGTTCGAGGCGGCGATCGAGGCGATCAGTTACGCGGTGGGCATGCGGATCGTTGACCTGTACGAGTCGGACAAGCAGCGTGCCACCGCGGCGTCCGAGGCGCTGTTTGCCCTGGGCCACCGGCTCTTTACGCAGAGCGTACGGCTGTACCTGCGCTTTCAGGGCGTGACCATCATGGAAGGCACGGCGGCGGTGATGGAGGCCAATGGCGATGATCGCGGCAAGCCCTGGCGCGAGCCAACCCGGGCGATTCTGAGCAATTGGGAGGAGAAGGACCGCAAGGTTCTGGGACCGCTGTCGGCGCCGATGGGCGATTTGATGAACCTGGCCAAGAAGGATCCGGACCGGACGTTTCGGGTCGAGGCGATCTTGCGGCTGGGGGTCGCCAAGTTCGCCCCGGGGAGCAAGGGCAACGCCCGCGCCATCGCCAGCATTCTGGCGGACGCCAAGCAGAGCGACGACGCGTATATCAGGGAGGCGGCGACGGCTGCCGATGCGTTGACGCGGGAAGAGATGCGGCGGATGTGATTGGCCCCTCTCCCCCTGGGAGAGGGTGGCCGAGTCTTCGAGGCCGGGTGAGGGGAGCCACGGAGTAGCGCGGCGTGATGATGACGGTGACCGACGGAGATTGCGCGGATCAACGCGCCCTATTCATCCGTTGATCCCCTCACCCCAGCCCTCTCCCCAAGGGAGAGGGGGCCTGAATAACCATGCAGATACTGATACTCGTCTTAGCCATCGGCATTGTGCTGCACGACCAGGAGGGTCTGGGCCCGCCGACGGTGTCGCTGGAGGGGCTGTGGCCGTGGCTGGGCCTGGCGGTGGCGGCGCCGCTGCTGCTGGCGGCCGGGTATGGCCTCTTGTGCCGGCTGACCCTGCGGCGCATGCAGCGCGGCGCCGGCGTCCGCGCCATCCGACTGCTGGACCACATCACCATCGCCTATCGCCTGCTGGCGGCCGGCCTGTACCTGACGATCCTGGCGACTGGCGGTCTGGTCATGCTGCGGCAGACGCTGGGCATGCAACGATGGATCCTCGTTGATGAACTGCTGGTCATGGCGCCCACCCTGGCGCTGGTTGCCTGGAGCTGGCTGGCGTACTTTCCCATCGACCGGCGGCTGCGGCAGACCTCCGTGCTCAGCCGGCTCGACGCTGGCCTGCCCGTCCACCCCGTGCTCTCCCTCCGCCAGTACACGGTGCTTCAGCTTCGTCATCAGGTCGCCCTGCTCGGCGCTCCGCTGTTGGTGCTGATGATCTGGCACGAGGTGGTGCGGCTGTACGTGCCCGACCGGGCTGTGGGGATGGGGCTCACGGCGCAGAACCTCATGCTTCTGGGCGGCAGTGCCGTGGTGTTTTTGCTGGCGCCGGTGATGCTGCGGCACATCTGGGACACCGCTCCGCTGCCCCCGGGCGACCTGCGCGAGCGGCTGATGGAGATGTGCCGGCATTACAAGATCGGCGTGCGCGAGCTGCTGTTGTGGCGCACCTTCGGCGGGATGATCAATGCCGCGGTCATGGGCCTGGTCGCGCCGCTGCGCTACATCCTGCTGACCGACGGCCTGCTGGAGACGATGCCGGCCAGGCAGGTCGAGGCGGTCATGGCGCACGAGCTGGCGCACATTCGCAAGCGGCACATGGCCTGGCTGATCGTGGCGGCGCTGGCGTGCTTCCAGGTGCTGTCGCTGTTCTGGCATGGCCTCTTCACGTTGGCGCTCCAGCAGCAGGACACGGCGAGCGTCGCGGCCATCGCGGGCTTGGGCTTCGACCTGCGCCGCTGGCTCAACGACCCGGGCACGATGGAGCTGGCGGTGATCATCGCCAGCGGGCTGTCGTGGATCGAGGTGTTTGGCTGGATGTCGCGGCGGTTCGAGCGGCAGGCCGACACGTTCGCGGTGCAGCACCTGGCACGGCAGCGGCTGAAGGAGAATGACGACGTAAAGGGGCTGCTATTCAACTCATCCCCCTCTCCGGAGGAGGTTGGGAGGGGGGTGACATCGGCGATCAATCCCGGGCAAGGAGAGATCCCGGCCAAGCTCGAAGACGAGCATGGCCGGGCTTGGACTCGCAAGGCTGAGCTTGTCACCCAGCCACGAATTGACGCCGGGTCCGTGCTGACCATGGTGCAGGCCCTTCAGGCGGTGGCGGACCTGAACAACATCCGCACGCATCGGCGAAGCTGGCGGCACGGCTCAATCGCCTGGCGTCAGCAATACCTGCGCGAACTGGTGGGCCAACGCCTCGACGCCCAGCGCATCGACCGACTGATGATCGCGCTCAACTTCGGCTGCCTGGCGGCCCTGGTTGGGGGGATTTGGGTGGAGTCGTGGATGGTGGGGTAAAGAGGGATCAAGGGCCGTCCATGCACTACTCGGTTGGACCGACAAACAGCCGCAACTGCGGCAGCACGCCTTGGATCACTCGAAAATGCGAATCATGGGACCAGAGTTCCGCATCGTGTTCAATCGCCACAGTGGCCAGAAGCACATCCTGAAAAGGTATTGGCAGACCCCGTTGTCGCAACAATGCCAGATGGGATCCCAAGTGATCCCATGTGTCAGGGTGAATCTGCACCTGCACGAGTTCATCGATGGCGCTGCACAGTTTCTGCGCGTCCTGCGGAGTGCGAGCACCATGCAGTATTTCTGCTCGCGTCACACCACAGATGCCGCAATTAACGGAATCCAAGATCTTCTCAACGGTTGGAGAACCCGTCTTGAGATAGGGAATCAGTACCGAAGCGTCGAGCAGGATCATACGATGCTCCGACGCCGTAAATCGTCCAGGGCGTCAAAGTCATAGTCGATCTTGCCCGCCAGGCGCTTGAGTTTGTCAAGCGACCGCGGTGGACGATCCACGGGCTCCTCCACCACAATGATGCGCACGTCCTTACCTACCAGCGCAGCGACTTCCGGCAAGTAAATGGTATCCGAATGCAGATGTTTGTGAATTGAGATGACCATAGGGGGCATTATAGCTCACGAGCGACATAGGGTGGCCCCTTTACAATTTGCCCGCCTTGCGTTCAATCCTCCGCTGCCTAAGCTCCAGCCACGCCGGCATGACGATGAGGCATGCCAACATGGTCAAGCCGATGCCCGCCGTCAACGTGTGGCCCAGGCTCTGGATGCCGCGGTGGCTGGCCAGCGACAGGCAGCCGAAGCCGATCATGGTCGTCAGACTGGTGATGGTAATGCCCTTGCCGGTGCCCTGGGTCAGTCCCAGCGGCCGGTCCTTGCTGTCCATGCGGTAGCGATGCAGCATGTGCACGCCGGCGTCCACGCCGATGCCGAACATCAGCGGCAGGACGATGATGTTGGCGGGGTTGATCTGGATGCCCACCGCCCACATCAGGCCGAACGTCGCCGCAAAGCCGATGGCCACCGGCAGCAGGCACAGCGCCGAGTCATAAATGCGGCGAAAGTCGATGAGCACCAGCACGAACACCACGACCAGTGCGTAGCCGCCCGCCCACAGATACGACCGCCAGATCAGATCGCCCGACTCGAAAATCTGCACGATCACACCCGTCACCTTGGGGTCAACCTGGCGCATGTCGTAGATGAACTGGGGCAGGAAATGCGGACTCAGCGGCCCTTCCATCGCGGCCCTGGGCCCCTTGGGCAGTTCCGGGTAGACCTCCATCACATAGCGCGGCCGACCTGCTTCATCCTTACCGACGTAGGGCAACATCAGGTCGCGCGGCAGGTCCGCCAGCGTCATCGGCGCGGTATCAAGCATCAGGTCGATCCGCTGTGCCGTCCGGGTGCGATACGCCAGGTACTGCTCGTGCAACCGCCGCGCTGCCGCCTGACGCTCATCGCCCGGCAGCGCCTGCACCTGGCCGGTGATCTGGCTGATCAGCGCGATCAAGCCGTTCATCTCGTCCTGAATGCTGGGGGGAATGTCGCCGCTGCGAAAGAGCAGCGCCGCCGAAAGCAGCGTCTTGAGCCGGCCCATCGATCCCAGCACGTCCGGCGGCGACTCCTGGTTGGCCACCCCTACGGGTTGCGACAGCGCCTGGCTCAGCGGTCCCTCGATCTTCTCCCGTGCCAGTTTCAGCACGGCCACCTTCTCGTCGTTCATGTCCGGGTCAAGGAAGCCGATCCCGCGCACCGTGCTGACCGTGGACTTGAGCATGAACTGGCGCTTGCGCTTCTTGATCTCCGCCAGCGTACTGGCGCTGGGGTTTTCCGCCCCTTGGACCGTCTCGTTGACGATGCTCACACCCGACCAGATCGACTCGCCGCCGTCGCGCACGATACGATGCGCCCACTCGACGCTCTCGACGCCCTCGGGCTGGAGCTTGAGCAGGTCGTAGTCGAAACGCATCTTGCTTACCGCCACCAGTGACGCCGCGGTGACCGCCAGCGCCGCGATGGCCACGATCCAGGGATGCCGTGAAAACGGCAGCGACCAACGCTCCTCGTAGAAATGCACCCAGCGCGAATGCATCGGCGGGATGTGCCGATGGTACGGCTTAAAGAGGCGCAGCAGCGCGGGAAAGACGCTTATCATCGACACGAAACAGATCAGCACCCCCCCGCCGGCGATCAACCCCATCTCCGCCACGCCCTTAAAGTCGGTGAGCAGCGTGGTCATGAACGCCGCCGCCGTGGTGATGGCGCCGGTGAAAATGCCCGGCCCCATCGTCTGAAGCGTGTCGGCGATGGCGTCCTCAAAGCCTTCGGGGGTGTCGGGGTAGTTGTGCCGCACCAACTCGAAGCGCGAGGCGATGAAGATTCCGTAGGCGATGCCCAAGCCCAGCAGCATGACAGTGAAGATGACGCTGATGACCTGGAGGTGACCGACGACCAGGGTGGCGAATCCGAAGGCCCAGGCGACGCCGAAGAGCAGCGCCAGCATGGCCAGGAACGGCGTGCGAAAGCTCTGGAACGCCAGGCACAACAGGGCGGTGATGAGCACCGCCGCCAGGATCGACGTCCAGGTGCCGTCCCACGTCGCCGCGTCGGTTTCGTCGGCCTCGACCACTTCGATGCCGGTGATCCCCACGTCGAACTGAGGGTGCTCGGCGTTGACCTTGTTGATGATGCCGCGGATGTTGCTGATCGCCGCCGCCAGGGCGTTGAGCGCCGCGGGATCGGCGCGGGGCGTCACGCGGATGAAATAGAGCCTGCCGTTGTCGCTGGTGAAGTAATTCCATTCGCCCAGTGCCGCGGCGGCGTTGTCCGGCTTGACCGTCGCGGGGCCGGACACGGCTGCGGGGTCCAGATTGAAGCGATGTTCCGGATCGACCAGCGTGCGCCCCATCTGCATGATCACGCTGCCCAGCTCGCGCAGGCCGACCAATGCCTCCTCTTCGGTCTGGTCCTCCCCCTTGCGGAATTCCGTGGTGACCTGGTCGATCAGGGCCGCAGCGCTGGCGCTGCCCAACAGCGTGCCCGCCTCGGTGATGCGCTGGGCTTCCTGGCGCACCTGGGTCAGCGACCCCAGGCGAATTGAACGCGGGCTGAAATAGGCACCCCACACCGCCCACTCCACATGTTCGTCTTTCTCCGGTTTGAGCAATTCCGATAGCTGGTCGATGATCCGCCGAGCGCCCTGGCTTCGCTCCGGCGTCACCCGCCCCTGCTCGTCGCCAGCATCGACCACCACCACCAGGTCCGTGGACCCGGGGAAATTCTCCTGCCAATCGATAAATCGCTGATTCCACGGCAGGCTCTTGGAGATCAGATCATTGCGATTGGACTGAAAGCCCAGCGCCGGCACACCGACGGGGCGCAGCAGCCCAAACACCAGGGCCAGGGAAAACGCCACGAGCACGGCGGCACTGCCCAACACGGCCTTGGGATGCCGACTGACCAGCCGCGCCCACTGGCCCAACAGACGATGACGTACTTCAACCTTCATGCAAGCCCATCATCGTAAGTCACCAACGCGCCAGCGGCAAAGCACTCCAGACCCCGGACCAGGGTAATTGCATATGGCTTTTCCGGTCCCTCTCCCTTCTGAGGGAGAGTTGAGGTGAGGGTGATTGAAATGGCGATGACGTGCCCAGATCGCCGTTTCGTAACCAT